>JBFWQR010000012.1:0-74559 GCA_050249335.1 Lautropia sp. | reverse complement strand
GCAACAGGAACCAGATCTGCTTCTGCCCACGATAGTGCCCGCGCCACTCGCGCCTGACCCACCGCTCGGGAACCTCATAGCGCAGCCAGTTGCGGGTGCGCCCGATGATCCTGACGTGCTCCGGATGGAGACCGGTCTCCTCGTTGAGCTCCCGGTACATGGCCTGCTCGGGCGTTTCGCCGCGCTTGATGCCACCTTGCGGAAACTGCCAGGAATGCTCCCGGATTCGCTTGCCCCAGAACACCTCGTTGCGACGGTTGACCAGGATGATGCCGACGTTCGGGCGATAGCCGTTCCGATCCAACATGGCTATGCGGCCTCGATACTCTAGAATTGAATTCATTATATCGGTCCCGCGCCGTGCGGCTGATCCCGGCGATCCGTTGCGCGACCCCGCTTCCTCCATCCCAACCGCCTCACGATGAAAGCCACCGCCTTCCATCTGGTCACGCTCAAGGAAGCGCCGGCCGACGCCGAGATCATCAGTCATCGGCTGATGACGCGCGCCGGCATGATCAAGAAGCTGGCGGGCGGCATCTACACGTATATGCCGCTCGGTCTCAGGGTGATCCGGCGGATCGAGGCGATCATCCGCGAGGAGATGAACCGCGCCGGTGCGATCGAGCTGCTGATGCCGGTGGTGCAGCCGGCCGAGCTCTGGATGGAGTCGGGTCGCTGGGAGCAGTACGGCCCCGAGCTGCTGCGGGTCAAGGACCGGCATGACCGCGACTTCATCATCCAGCCGACCTCGGAAGAGGTGATCACCGACGTCGCGCGGCAGGATATCAAGAGCTACCGGCAGATGCCGCGCAATCTCTATCACATCCAGACCAAGTTCCGGGACGAACGCCGGCCGCGCTTCGGCGTGATGCGCGGCCGCGAGTTCACGATGAAGGATGCCTATTCGTTCGATCGTGACCACGCGGCGGCGCTGGTCAGCTACCGGAAGATGTACGACGCCTACGTCCGGATCTTCGAGCGGCTCGGCCTCAGGTTCCGCGCCGTCGCCGCCGACACCGGCGCGATCGGCGGCTCGGCGAGCCACGAGTTCCAGGTGATCGCCGATACCGGCGAGGATGCGCTCGCCTACAGTCCGGCGTCGGACTACGCGGCCAATGTCGAGCTGGCGGAGGCGCTGCCGCTGATCGCCGCCCGGGCCGCGCCGGCCGAGCCGATGACCAGGACGCCGACGCCGGGCAAGGCGCGCTGCGAGGACGTCGCCGAGCTGCTCGGCGTGCCGCTCGCCCGGACCATCAAGTCGCTGGTGCTGGCCACCGATGCGCTGACCGCGAACGGCACCGCCGCGCCGGCGACGATCTGGCTGCTGCTGGTCCGCGGCGACCATTCGCTGAACGAGATCAAGGCCGCCAAGCTTCCGGGCCTCAAGGGCTTCCGCTTCGCGACCGAGGCCGAGATCGCCGAGCATTTCGGCTGCCCGCCCGGCTACCTCGGCCCGATCGGGCTGCGCAAGCCGGTGCGCATCGTCGTCGACCGGACCGTCGCGATGATGAGTGACTTCATCTGCGGCGCCAACGAGGTCGACTACCACCTGACCGGCGTCAACTGGGGCCGCGACCTGCCGCTGCCGGCCGCCGAGGGCGAGGACGGCGTCGTGATGACCGCCGACATCCGCGACGTCGTCGCCGGCGATCCGGCGCCCGACGGCTCAGGCCCGCTGGCGATCCAGCGCGGCATCGAGGTCGGCCACGTGTTCTATCTCGGCACCAAGTACTCGGCCGCGATGAACGCCAATTTCATCGACGAGGACGGCAAGGCCAAGCCGATCGAGATGGGCTGTTACGGCATCGGCGTGACCCGGCTGCTCGGCGCGGCGATCGAGCAGAATCACGACGAGCGCGGCATCATCTGGCCGCGCGGCATCGCGCCGTTCGAAGTCGTGATCTGCCCGATGGGCATGGATCGTTCCGAGGCGGTCCGCTCGACCGTCGACGCGCTGGCGGCACAGCTCGCCGCCGCCGGCATCGATCTGATCGTCGACGATCGCGGCGAGCGCCCCGGCGCGATGTTCGCCGACTGGGAGTTGATCGGGGTGCCGCTGCGCGTGACCGTCGGCGACCGCGGGCTCAAGGACGGCGTCATCGAGTTGACGGTGCGCCGCGGTCTGGTCACCGACAAGGTCGCCGTCGCCGACGCGGCCGCCGCGATCGTCGAGCGGCTCGGCGCGCTCTGACGTGCCGGCAGCGCAGCCGGCTGGCCGGGCCGGGGCCCTGCGGCGGCCGCTGCGCTGCATGCCGGCACCACCGCTGGCGCGAGTGATCCTGACGCGAATGATCCTGGCGCGGGCGTCGACACTGGCGCGGGCATCGGCCCTGGCATCGGCACTGGCACTGACGATCGCGCTGACCCCGGCGCCGGCACGGGCCGGCGCGCAGCAGTACGAGGAGCTGTCGGCGGCGGTGCGCACCGCGCTGTCGGCCGCGATCGCCGATCGCCGCGAGGTCGAGCCGCTGTGGGATTCGCTGGCGCACAAGGTCGCCTGGCTGACCGCGATGTCGGACCGGCTGCCGACGCGGCACAAGCCGAGCTACCTCGAGCGGCGCGAGTTCCTGCATACGGTCCGCTACGAGGCGCAGCGCGCCGGGCTCGATCCGGAGCTGGTGCTCGGGCTGATCCAGGTCGAGAGCGGCTTCCGGCGCCATGCGATCTCGAGCGCCGGCGCCCGCGGCTACATGCAGGTGATGCCGTTCTGGACCGACGTGATCGGCGACGGCAACGTCAACGCGCTGTTCGACATGCGGACCAACATCCGCTACGGCTGCGTGATCCTGCGCCACTACCTCGACCTCGAGCGCGGCGACCTGTTCCTCGCGCTCGGCCGCTACAACGGCAGCCGTGGCCGCGACGCCTATCCGAACGCGGTGCTGGCCGCGTGGAACCGCTGGAAGTTCAGACCAGCGGCGCAATCCGCGCCAGCTGGCGCCGGAGGTCGGCCGCGGTAGCCGCCTTCGACAGTCCGAGCACGCGGCGCAGTTCCGGCTGCAGCGCCGCTTCGCCGTGCTCGCAGAGCGCCTCGAACTCGCCGACCGGCAGCGGCGGCGACAGCGCGATGCCCTGACCGTAGTCGACGCCGAGCTGCTTGAGCAGCGCCAGCGTCGCAGTGTCCTCGACCCAGCCGGCGACGCACTCCATGCCGAGCTCGTGCGCCAGCACGGTCATGGTGCGGATGATCGCGGTGCCCGACTCGTGCTCGGTCAGGCGCTTGACGAACGAGCCGTCGATCTTCAGATAGCTGGCGCCGACGTCCGACAGCGACGCGAAGTTGCTGTAGCCGCTGCCGAAATCGTCGAGCGCGATCCGCGCGCCGGTCTCGCGCACCGCGCTGATGAACTTCTCCATCATGAAGACGTCCTGCATCGCGACCGACTCCTTGATCTCGATCAGGACCAGCGGCGCGACCGCGTGGAACTTGCGCAGCGTCGCGACGACGAAGGTCTTGAACAGCTCGTCGTTCAGCGAGTTGGCCGACAGGTTCAAGGACAGGAACTCGAGCCGGCCGAGCCGGATCGCGTGTTGGTCGAGCCACTCGAGCGCGCTCTGCACCACCCAGCGGTCGATCTGGGTGATCTCGCCGCGTCGCTCGGCGGCCTCCAGCAGCCCGCCGGGCGGCAGCAGCCGGCCGTCGTCGCCGCGGCGCCGCAGCAGCACTTCGCCGCCGAGCCGGCTCGAGTCGTCGAGCGAGAGGATCGGCTGCACCGCCAGCGCCAGGTCCTCGAACTCGCGCCGGTCGCGCAGCCGCGACAGCACCGCCAGCTCGGCCTGCTGGCGCTGCAGCGCGACGGCCGAATCGTCGAGCATCACCACCTGGTTGCGTCCCTTGCGCTTGGCTTCGCGGCAGGCGCGGTCGGCGCCGTTGATCAGGTCTTCGTGACTCAGGCCGGCGGCGACCCGGAACAGCCCGACGCTGGCGGTCACCGCGAAGCTCTGCGGCGGGATCTCGAACGGGCAGCCGGCGATCGCGTCGAGCGCGCGGCGGGCCAGCGCCTCGTGGTCCGGCAGGCCGTCGGCCGTCGTGGTCGAGGCCGTCGAGGTGACCGACTCCGGGAACAGCAGCGCGAACTCGTCGCCGCCGAGCCGGGCGATCGCTACCCGCGGCCCGAGCGCCTGCTGCAGCCGGACGACGACGTCGCGCAGCACCAGGTCGCCGGCCGCGTGGCCGTAGAGGTCGTTGAGCAGCTTGAAGCGGTCGAGGTCGATGTAGCCGATCGACAGCCGCGTCGGGTCGTGGGCACCGGCGAGCAGCCGCTCGATCCGGCGCGACAGGCCACGGCGGTTCAGCGCGCCGGTCAGCGTGTCGTGCTCGGCTGCCTGCGCGAGCCGGCGTTCGACGTTCTTGTGCTCGGTGATGTCGGTGACGCTCGCCTCGAAGGCGGCCGGCGTTCCGCGTGCCATGATCCGCAACCAGCGCGGCGCGCCGCCGTGCAGCTGGAACGGGAAGTCGCATTCGCCTTCGACCGCGAGCGCACCGCGGATCCGCTCGCGCAGCGCGGCCGGAAAGCAGCGGTCGAGCGCCGGGCCGGCTTCTTCGGCGGCCGCGGGCAGGCCGAACAGCCGGGCAAAGCCGGCGTTGTAGCGTTCGACGCGATCGCCGCTGCCGATCGAGATCAGCCCGATCGGCACGGTCCGGTATACCGACTCGTACTTGCCGAGCGCGGTGATCGCGGCCGACTGCACCTCCAGCCGCCGGGCGCGTTCGCGCGCGACGTTGCTGCCGACCGCGACGCCGACCAGCAGCGCCGACAGCGGCGAGATCTCCTGCAGCGTGAACCACGGCAGCGGCGACTGGATCAGCGCCATCGCATGCAGCAGTTCGTTGGTCGCGGCTGCCGCGTCGACCAGCGTCACCGCCAGGAAGATCCGGGTCGCGGCCGAGGTCAGCCGGTGGAACTGGGTCAGGATCAGCGCGACCGCGGCGACGATCACCGCGCCGGAGACCAGCCAGAGCGCCACGTGATAGACCGGCAGCGGCGCCAGCGCGACCAGCCCGGTCAGCCAGCAGCTGCCGATCATCACCCGGCGCAGCGCCTGGTGCGCCGCAGTGCCGCGCAGTTCGTCGCGCGTCAGCGACCAGGTCAGGATCGCCGCCGCGCAGGCGAACGACAGCATCGCCGACTTGAACAGCGCGGCGCCGAGCGGGCTGCCGAGCGGCGCGCCGATGGTCGCGTGAAAGAAGCCGCTCACGCCCATCACGTAGCCGCAGCGGGCGACCAGCCAGAACGCGAATGCCAGCAGGTAGGCGACCCGGCCGGCCTGGGCCGCCGCGACCGCATAGATCGCCAGCAGCAGCAAGGCGCCGACCAGCATCGTGCTGCGCTGCTGGCTGCGGATCTGCCGATCGACGAAGTCGGCGGCCGTCCAGGCGTGGATCGCGATCGTCTGGGTCAGGCCATGCGGCTCGAGCCGCATCAGCAGCGTCAGCGGGCCCTCGATCCGTTCGCCGTCGACCTGCTGCGGCACGTCGATCGCGTAGCCGGGCAGGGCGCGGCGTGCGCCGACCGGGTCGAGCCCGATCCCGAAGTGCGCGCGCTGGATGATCCGGCCGTCGTCGAGCAGGACCGCGTCGGCGCGGCGGACGTTCTTCTCGGGCAGATGCAGCGTCCGGTCGCCGGCTCCGGCCGGAATCGAGACCAGCAGCCAGAGCACCGGCTCATCGAGCCCGGTCCGCAGCGAGGTTCGGGCCGGTTCCCCGTTCAGGCGGTCGATCATCGCGGCGCGGACGTCCGGGCGGGTGGTGAACGGCGCGTCCGAGCGCAGCGCATGCAGGGGCAACGCGGCGACCGGATCGTCCTGGCGGGTCGCGAACCCGAAGAACCAGATCGCATAGACGAGCACGATCGCGGTCAGTGCCCAACCAGCCAGGCGACCCCACCAGTGAGGCTCGGGCCGCGCCGCCGACGCCGCGGAATCGACGTTCGAACTCGGAGATGCTGCAGACAACGGGGGAAAACTTCCAGCAGTGGGCCGGCAAGGGGCCGGCGGTGGGCCAGCGCGAGTGTAGGGGCGGCCGGTGCCGGCGGCGGCGCGGCGCCGATGGGCGCGAGGTCCGATGCGCCGGACGGCGGTGGCCGGCGATTCGTAGTAATTTGCGGGCAGTGACGACCGGCCCGACCGCCAGGGCAGCGGCGAAGTGTAAGAATCGGCGACATGCCGAACCGGCGACATGGCGGACGGTAACGAACCCGACCGGCGACGAATCGGCTGCCCGGCGGCAGCCGCGACCAGAGGACGCTCGATGGCCCCGACGATCTTCCGTGACTATGACCAGGCCGCGCTCGATGCGCAGTACGACAACCGCGCCAAGGTGCCGGAGTTCCCGGCTTATCTCGAGCGCTTCCGCAGCCGCAGCGCGGCGGCCCGCGAACGGTTCGCCACGACCGCCCGGCTCGATGTCGCCGTCGGCGAGACGCCGATCGAGCGGGTCGACATCTTTCCGGCGCCGCCGGCGGCCGATGGCCGGCCGGCGCCGGTCCTGGTGTTCCTCCACGGCGGCTACTGGCTGATGCTCGACAAGCAGGATTTCAGCTTCGTCGCCAACGGCTTCGCGCCGCACGGCATCACCACCGTCATCGTCAACTATGCGCTGATCCCGAGCGTCCGGATGGACGAGCTGGTCCGGCAGTGCCGGCAGGCGACCGCCTGGACCCTCGCCAACGCCGCGACGTTCGGCGGCGATCCGGCGCGGGTGGCGGTCTCGGGCCATTCGGCCGGCGGCCACCTGACCGCGATGGTCGGCGCCACCGACTGGGCCCGCTTCACCGCGCCGCGCGTCGCCGCGCCGGTCACGCTGCGGCCGATCGCCGGCTACGCGCTCAGCGGCCTGCACGACCTGGTGCCGATCTGCCGCTGCTATCTGCAGCAGAACCTGCAGCTGACCGAGCGCGAAGTCGCCGACAACAGCCCGGTCCGGCTGCCGCCGCCGGCCGCCGGTGCCTGGATCGCGATCGTCGGCGGCAAGGAAGGGCCCGAATACGAACGGCAGAGCCGCGATCTGGCGGCGAGCTGGGGCACGGTCGCATCGGCCGAGATCGCCGCCGGGCACGACCACTTCTCGATCATGATGGCGCTCGACGATCCCCAGGATCCATTGACCCGCCGGATCGCCGACGATCTGCTGCGGCGCCGATCCGGCAGCTGACCGGCGGTTGACCGGCAGCCGTTGACCGGCGGTCTGCCGGGTACGGCGATTGCGGCTGCGCCTGCCATGCGCCAATCCGGCGCACAATCCGGTTTCCCGAACAGCCAGGCTATGCGGCATGCGGCAGTTCCGCTGCGAGCACTGCAACCATGCGGTGTACTTCCACAACGACGTCTGCGGCAATTGCGGCGCGCGGCTCGGCTTCATTCCGGACGAGCGGCAACTGGCGGCGTTCTCGATCGCGCCCGACGGCAGCCATCTGCGCTATCGCGACAGCCCGCGCTACTGGCGGCCGTGCAGCAACTATCCGAGCGCCTGCCTGTGCAACTGGATGGTCGAGACCAGCGACCCGAACCCGCTGTGCCGGTCGTGCCGGCTGACCGCGACCATCCCCGATCAGCGGCTGCCGGAAAATCAGACCGCATGGCTGCAGCTGGAGTCGGCCAAGCGCGCCTGGCTGTATTCGATCCTGGAGCTGCACTTGCCGGCGCGCTCGCGGATCGAGGATCCGGTGCGTGGGATGGCGTTCCATTTCCTGCGGCAGATCGACGCCAGGAAGCCGGTGCTGACCGGCCACGACTCGGGCGACATCACGATCAATGCGCTCGAATCCGATCCGGTGCAGCGCGAGCGCAGCCGTCATGAACTGCACGAACCGTACCGGACGCTGCTCGGCCACTTCCGGCACGAATCGGGCCACTACTACTGGGACCAGCTGATCCGCGACACCGCGTTCGTCGAGCCGTTCCGCACGCTGTTCGGCGACGAACGCGAGGACTACGGGGGTGCCCTGAAGCGTCACTATGCCGAAGGGCCGCGGCCGGACTGGCAGAACGGCTTCGTCAGCGGCTACGCGACCATGCATCCGTGGGAGGACTGGGCCGAGACCTGGGCCCACTACCTGCACCTGGTCGACCTGCTCGACACCGGGCGCGGCTGGCAGCTGAAGATCGAGGGTTTCGAGGACCGGCTGATCGTCGAGCAGATTCCCGGCGAAGTGCAGCTGTCGGACGAGTTCGTCGCGATGGTCCGCGAGTGGATCCCGCTGACGCTGCTGGCCAACAGCCTGAACCGCAGCCTCGGCCATGGCGACGCCTATCCGTTCGCGCTGTCCTACCTGGCGCTGCGCAAGATCCAGTTTGTCCATGACGTGGTGCGGCCGTTCCGGCCGACCGTCGCGATCGGCGGCTGATCGAACGCTTCGACGGCACGCCGGTCCTGCGGGGTGAGAAGCGCTCGGGGCGGCACTGGGCATGGAACCTGCGCAGCCCGGCGCTGATCCGACCCCGGCGATCGCAACGGAGAATCCGATGACCTTCCACAGCGTCAACCCGGCCAGCGGCGAAACCTTCGGCAGCCATGAGCCGATGCCCGACGCGGCGGTCGATTCGGCGATCGCGCGGGGGGTGCTGGCGTTCCAGCATTTTCGCCAGGTGCCGATCGCCGAGCGTGCCGCACGGATGACCGCGGTCGCCGACGTGCTCGACGGAGGCAAGCGCAAATGGGCCGAGCTGCTGACCGCGGAGATGGGCAAGACACTCGCGGCCGCGCTCGCCGAGGTCGAGAAATGCGCGGTCACCTGCCGCCACTATGCGGCGCACACCGAGACCTATCTGGCCGACGAGCCGATGACGAGCAGCGCCGCGCGCAGCTATGTGCGCCACCTGCCCATCGGGCCGGTGCTGGCGGTGATGCCGTGGAACTTCCCGTTCTGGCAGGTCTTCCGCTTCGCCGCGCCGGCGTTGATGGCCGGCAACGTCGCGCTGCTCAAGCATGCGTCGAACGTACCGGGCGCGGCGCTGGCGATCGAGGAGATCTTTCGCCTCGGCGGCTTCGAGGAAGGGGTGTTCCAGACGCTGCTGATCCCGTCGTCGGGGGTCGAACGCGTGCTCGCCGATCCGCGGGTGCGCGCGGCCACCGTCACCGGCTCGGAAGGGGCCGGCGCCGCAGTCGCTGCCGCCGCCGGCCGGCATCTGAAGAAGACCGTGCTCGAGCTGGGCGGCAGCGATCCGTTCATCGTGCTGCCGTCGGCCGATCTCGACGCTGCGGTCAAGGCGGCGGTCGGCGCGCGGATCATCAACAACGGGCAGTCGTGCATCGCGGCCAAGCGCTTCATCGTCCACACCGCCGTCTATGACGATTTCCGCGACGCCTTCGTCGCCGCGTTCGAGCGGCTGAAGGTCGGCGACCCGATGGCCGCCGATACCGACGTCGGGCCGCTGGCGACGCCGCAGATCCGCGACGACCTGGTCCGCCAGGTCGACGCCAGCATCGCTCGTGGTGCCCGGCGGCTCTGCGGCGCGCAGCGGATCGACGGCATCGGCAACTTCTATCGGCCGGGCGTGCTCGCCGACATCCCGCGCGACAGTCCGGCGTTCGACGAGGAACTGTTCGGGCCGGTCGCGCAGCTGTTCCGTGCCGACGACTTCGACGTCGCGATCGCGCTCGCCAACGATACCCGCTTCGGCCTCGGTTCGTCGCTGTGGTCGCGCGATGATGGCGAGATCCGCGCCGCGGTCGAGCGGCTCGACGCCGGCTGCACGTTCGTCAACTCGATCGTCGCGTCGGATCCGCGGCTGCCGTTCGGCGGCGTCAAGGCATCCGGCTACGGTCGCGAGCTATCGCGCGACGGCATGCTCGAGTTCGTCAACCGGAAGACGGTTTCGATTGCGTAGCGGCGGTCGCCGCGGTTGCACCAGCAACAGTCGACGCACCGGCGGCGGTGCCGGCGAGCGTTGCCGCGTCGGCCGCCGTACCCGGCGCCGTACCAGCCGATGTGCCGGCCGCGGTACCCGCTGACGTGCCGGCCGCCGTACCCGCCGACGTGCCGGCCGCCGTACCCGCTGACGTGCCGGCGGCCGCGCCGGCCATCGGGCCAGCCGCCGCGC
Source organism: Lautropia sp. (assembly GCA_050249335.1). Classification (GTDB taxonomy): domain Bacteria; phylum Pseudomonadota; class Gammaproteobacteria; order Burkholderiales; family Burkholderiaceae_E; genus Lautropia. Next base: position 64,518 of record JBFWQR010000012.1, on the reverse strand, counting down.
CGGGCTGCGTGCCGGCGGCCGGCCGCAGCATCGGCGTCGCGAACCCGAGCTGGCGCAGGTAGTTCAGCGTATCGCGCAGGCTGGTGCTGCGATAGCCGACTTCGTCGGCCGGCGGCGGCGCGCCGTTGTTGTCCTCGTCGCCCCACCGGCCGATCAGCACCGGCGAGTGCGGCGCGTGCTCCTGCAGCCGCCGGGTCAGCAACCGGATCCGGGCCAGCGGGGTGGACGGCAGGCAGGCGATGAAGACCGCATCGGGCGCGGCTTCGGCGATCTGTACTGCAGTCGGGTTCGACAGCAGCACCGATCCGGCCGTCGCGTCGACCTGACCCGGACCGAGATGATGACGCAGCAGCCGTACCGCGAGCTCGTTCTCGGCACCGGGCGCGGCAACCGCGATCAGCTTGCGCGGTGGCGACCCGGGCGCGCCTGGCAGCGACTGGCGCTCGAGCGCGGTGACCGCATCGTCGAAGCCTTGCCAGATCGCTTCGGCCTCGCCCGGCAGCAGCGCCGCATCCTCGGCACTCGCCAGCGTCATCGCCGGCACCAGCGTCCGGTCGACCGTCTCGACGAACCCCTGCTCGTGCAGCGTCGCGCGCAGCAGATCGGCAGCCTCGACCTCGTCGCGCGCGAGCAGCCGCTGATAGAGCCGCATCGGCGGCGGCAGGCCGGGTCGGTCGCCGAGCAGCGTCGCGACGAACTGCAACGACGGCACGAATTGCGCGACGACGACGACGCAGGCGGTCAGAGGCGTTGCCAGCAGCAGGCCGATCGGCCCCCACAGCCAGCTCCAGAATGCGATCGCGATCAGCGTCGCGGTCGACGAGATGCCGACGCCGCGGCCGAATACGCTCGGCTCGAGCACTGCACCGAACACGATCTCGATGATGACGAACCAGCCGACCAGCAGCGTCGGGCCGGTCCAGCCGTCGAGCAGCAGCAGGCTCATCAGCAGCGGGAAGGCCAGCGCGATCCACGGGCCGATCAGCGGAACGTAGCGCAGCAGCGCGGCGAGCACGCCCCACAGCGCAGCGTACGGCACGCCGACCCAGACCATGCCGAGCCAGAACACCAGGCCGAACGCGACGTTGATCAGGAACTGCCGTGCCAGGTGGCGTGCGATCCGCTGGCCGATATCGTCGAGCGCGCGCGTCGTCAGCGTCAGCCGGCGGCGGGACAGCACGGCGATCAGCCGGTCGCGGAGCTCTTCGCGATGGATCAGCATGAAGATCGTCAGCACCAGCGCGAGGCCGGCCGTGCCGATCGGGACGGCGATCGACTGCAGCAGCGCCATCGTCAGCGAAAACGTCGCGACCGAGGAGTCGGCGACGACTTCGACCTTGACCGGCTGGTCCGGTGCACTCGGGGACAGCGGCGCGGCCGGTGCCGCTGCCGTGGCCGGCGCCGCGGCCGGGCCCGGCTCACGGCCGATCGTCTGCTCGCGCTCGGTCGCCTGATCGCGTCCGATCGCCGGTTCACGCGGCGCGCCGCCGCGCGGCGGCCGCGACTCGATCGAGACCGTCGCTGCCGGTTCGAGCCTGCGGCCGATATCGCGCAGCCGCTCGATCAGCCTGCCGTTGTCGGCGCGCAGCACGCTGAGCCGCTCGACGATCCGTGACTCGTAGAGCGGAAAGTCCTCGACGATCGCATTGGTCTGACGGACCACGATCCAGCCGAGACCGCCGACCGACGTGACGACCACGAGCGCCAGCACGGTCGCCCCGATCGAGCGGCGAATGCCGCGGCGTTCCAGCCAGCGGACCGCGCCGGACAGGATGAACGAGAACAGCAGCGCCAGCGCGAGCGGCACCAGCACCGGCTCGAGCCAGTCGAGCAGGAACAGCGTCAATGCCAGCGTGCCGAGCGCGCCGGCGACCGACAGCCAGCGGACCGGAGACTGCTCCGTGATCATCGTGTCGCCTCGGGTTCGGGTCGCTTGGCAGCGCGGGTCGCCGGCAAGTCCGGCCTCGGGTCGTCAGCAAGCGGCGCCGGCCCGGCGTCGCCGGCAAGCGGCGTTCCCGTGCCGCCTCACCGCGCAATGGCCGGCCCCCGGCGCTGTCCTTCCGCCGTACCTGCCTAAGCTACCGCACTCCCGATCGTCGGTCGAGCGCGAGCCTGCTCCGCTGCGACCAGTAGAGCGAGAGCTGGAATGCCCTGGCCGGCGTGACCCCCGGCACCCGCCGCCGGGCGTAGTACTCGCTCAGCATCCGCATGCCTTCGGGGTCGCCGAAGGAGGCGGTCGCGAACAGCGCCTCCGGCAGTTCGGAGGCGTAGGCGAGCTCCGGGTCGTCGTGCGGCGACAGCCCCGCCGCCGACCCGTGCTGCGCGTTCCGGAGGTATCGGATCCAGGCCGCCGAGCGCGGGTATCCGTGCAGATGCGCTTCGCTCACCGGCGCGACGATGCGTTCGTGGGCGCGCATCGCCTGGTCGACGCGCTCGATCGTGACGCTGGCATCGCGATCGAATGCGCGCGCCAGCGCGTCGAGGCGCCGCGGGTCGAAATGACGCGGCAGCGGTGCCCGCAGATAGGCCGGCTCGTCGAGCTCTTCGATCCGCGCGTCGGCGGAAAGCAGCGCGAGCATCTCCGCCACCGCCGCTCCGCCGGTCGACGCGCGGGTCGAGAGTGTCCGCTGATCGTCCATCTGCATGTTCCAGATGCGGGGAACCTCCCTGCGGATCGCTTCGACGAAGCGCCATTCGATGCTTGCCGGCCGGATCGCGTCGCCAGACAGATGCAGCAAGTAGATCGATGGTCTGAGCGACCCGTGATCGAGGGTCTGGATCGCATAGCGATCCCGGCCGAGCGCGGTGACGATGGCCAGCGTCGTCTCGAGATCGACCGCGTCGTTCTTCAGAGTGAACTCGCGGATCCGGGCCATCCGTTTATCGTCGGCGTAGCGCGAGAACTCGATCAGCGCGGTACCGTCTGGCGTCACCCAGCGGCCCAGCAGGCGATCGGGGACTGCCGACTGCTCGGCGTGCAGGCCGCTGCCGTCGATGTCGAAGCAGCCGGCCAGCAGCAGAACCAGCAACAGTGACAGGCAGCGCCAGTTCCGATGCAGCTCGCTCATCCGCGCGGCCCCGGGGACTGCGTCATGCCGCGAGGCACCCGACGGCCTCGCGGACGCGTCGGCGCCGCCAAGCGATCGTCTGGTATCGCTGGGAGCTACGATGCCGGTCCATGCAGTAATGCTATGCGTAATCGCATGAGATAGGCAATGCACTGACGCATTATTCGCTGATGCATAGTCGGCCGCATGAAGGGAAGGGACTTGATGGCCGTACTGATCTCTTCCGCAGGTCTGACGCCGAACTCGGTCGCCACTCAGGCGAAGGGCAGTCAGCCGCAGCTGCATCGGTACCTGTCCGGCGAATCGCGCGAGCCGCGGCGGGCGACGCTGGCACCGTTCGCGCGCTTCTTCCGGGTCTCGGTCGATGCGTTCTACAACGAAGCGCTGGCGGCGCAGATCGCCCGGGAGCGGGGCCTGCTGAAGGCGGGTGCGCCGCCGCCGGCACCGTATCCGTCGGAGCCGGGCAGTGCCGGCATGGCCGGGGGCGCGGTCGCGGCCGGACGCCTCTCGCCGCCGGCGATGCTGCCGGTCGCCGGCCTGATCCAGGGCGGCGACGACGGCTACCTCGAGGGGTTTGCCGCCCCGGCCGGAGAGAACGCCGTGCCGTACCACGGCAAGGATGCCGATGCCTACGTGCTGCGCGTGCGCGGCGACGCGATGGCGAGCCGGATCATGTCCGGCGACCACCTCGTCGTCGAGCCGAACACGCCGCCGCAGTCCGGCGACATCACGGTCGTGATCCGCAAGGACGGCCGCCGGACCGTCAGGACGCTGCTCTACGTCCGCGACGGCGAGGCCACGCTGGCGCCGTTCAACGACGCGCACCGGACGCTGCTGCTCGCGCTCGCCGACATCGCGCAGATGCACAAGGTGGTCAGCATCATTCCGCGCTAGCCAGCCGCGCCGTCGGCCCGCGACAGGCCAGTCGCGTCGTCAGCCGGCTGCGCCGTCCAGGATCTCGACGAGGGCCCGGCCGGCGGTTTCGCACGCCGGCCACGGCGTGTCGAGGTGGGTCAGCGCCCGCAGTCGCGTCGCGCTCAGCGCGTTGATCAGCACGCCGCGCTCGCGGGCGCGCGCGACCAGCGCATGCGCGTCCGGCACGGCGGCGGACGCCGCCGTCGCGGCCGGCTCCAGATCGAACACCAGCACGTTGGTCTGGATCGCGTCGGCGTCGATGCGGATTCGCGGCGACCGGGCCAGCAGCCGTGCGAGGCGCTGCGCGTGGTCATGATCCTCGGCGAGCCGCGCCACGTGATGATCGAGCGCATAGCTCGCCGCCGCGGCGAACAGCCCGACCTGGCGCATCGCGCCGCCGAGCATCCGGCGGTAGCGGACCGCCGCACCGATCAGGTCGCGCGAGCCGGCGAGCAGCGAGCCGCCCGGCGCGCCGAGGCCCTTGGACATCGACACCATCGCCAGGTCGAACGGCGCCGCCAGCTCGGCGACCGGCGTGCCGGTCGCGACCGCGACGTTCCACAGCCGCGCGCCGTCGAGATAGCTGGCGATGCCGTGCTCGCGCGCGGCGGCGCAGATCGCGATCGCGTCCGGCTGCGGAAAGATCACGCCGCCCATCCGGTTGTGGGTGTTCTCGATTTCGACCAGCGTCGTCGGCGGATAGATCGGGTGGTTCCGCGGCTTGATCGCGCGGCGGAACTCGTCGGCGGTGAAGACGCCGCGGTCGCCGATCTCGGTCAGCTGGACGCCGGCGATGCCGCCGGAGCCGCCGGTCTCGTGCCAGACCGAATGCGCCTCGCGCGCAACGATCACGTCGTCGCCGCGGCGGGTCAGAACGAGCAGCGCGACCTGATTGGCCTGCGTGCCCGACGGCAGCCACAGCGCCGCCTCCTTGCCGAGCAGCTCGGCGACCCGCGCCTCGAGCCGGTTGACCGACGGGTCGTCGTCGTACTGGATGTCGCCGACCTCGGCCGCCGCGATCGCGGCGCGCATGCCGGCGGTCGGGCGGGTCACGGTGTCGGAACGCAGGTCGATCGGGGTCATCTGCTCGGCGCGGCGGACGTCGTGGACGAGTTCGAAAGTTTGAGTCACACGGCCCGGGACTGCAAATACCCCGTGGCGCTTCGAGGCCGCGGGCAAATCAAGGCCGCTGGTACATCTTCACCAGCGTGGCGATGTCTTCTTCCGCATGGCCGCCCTGCATGTGCAGCCGGACCAGTTGCGTCACGAGCGATGTCAACGGCAGAGGCAGCTCCTGCTCGCATGCCGCCTGCTCGATGGCTTTGAGGTCCTTGGCGATTGTGGACACACGGCCGACGGGCGCGAAGTCCTCCGCCAGCATCTTTGGCCCATAGGCCTGCAGCAACCGCGAGTCGCCAAAACCACCTTCGAGCGCGGCCGGGATCCGGGCCGCGTCCACGCCGGTGGCGCGGGCCAGGGCGATCATCTCGGCGATGATCACGAACTGCGCGCTCGCGCCCAGCTGGTTGACGGACTTCGCTGCCTGCCCGGCACCCACGTCGCCCATCCGCGTCATGCGGCGCGACAGATGGGCCATGAGGGGTTGGAGGGTAGCCACGTCTTCCTCGGTGCCGCCGGCAAACACCACCAGCGTGCCGGCGCGGCCGCCGTTGGCGCCGCCGCTGACGGGCGCGTCGACCCAGCGTGCGCCGGTTTCGCGCAGCAGGCGTTCGGCAAGGTCGCGAGTGGCCTGGGGCGGGATGGTGGAGTGGTCCACGAGCAGCTTGCCCGCGCCACCATCCTTGCCAATGCCTTGCGCGATGCCGTCCGGCCCGAAGACCACGGCCGCCACCGCCGCCGTGTCGGTGAGACACAGCTGGATTACGTCGCTGCTGCGCGCAAGCGCGGCCGGCGTGTCCGCCACCCTTGCCCCCAAAGCCCGGCTCGGCTCGCACTTGGCGCGGTCGCGATTCCATACCGTGACGCCGTAGCCCGCGGACAGCAGACGCGGCGGCATGGTCGAGCCCATGAGGCCCAGTCCGGCGTAGCCGACGCGTGGGAGTGTGGACGGTGCGGTCATGGAAGCGCCGAGCGCGGGATGTCTGCGCTCACGAGATCGTGATGCCGCTGTCCACCGGCAGCACCACGCCTGTGACCACGCGCGAATCGTTCGACAGCAGATACAGCGCCGCGTTGGCCACATCGATCGGCTCGCCCACGCCGACGAGGTGCTGCTTCTCGATCTTTTCCCTGAGCGCCGGATCGTCGTCCATGAGTTTGAGCGCCCGGTCGGTCTTGGTGACCGACGGCGCGATGGCGTTGACGCGGATTTTCATCGGCGCGAACTCCACCGCCATGGAGCGGGTGAGGGCGGCGATGGCCCCCTTGGCTGCCGTGTACGAATCCCGGCCGCCCAGGCCCATCAGACCCACGATGGACGACGCGTTGACGATGGCGCCTCCACCGGCTTTCTCCATCTGTGGCACCGCGTGGCGGCTGCACAGCACGGTGCCCAGCACGTCGAGCTTCATCACACGCCAGAACTCATCCAGCGGCACCGTGGTGACCGGGCCGTCGCGCATGGTGGAGCCGCCTGCGTTGTTGTAGAGCAGGTGCAGCGCGCCGAAGGTCTCCACGGTGTTCTGCACCGCTTGCTTCACGCTGTTCTCGTCGGTCACGTCAGTCTTGACGAAGAGCGCCTTGCCGCCGGCGGCCTCGACCTGGCGGATGGTTTCCTTGCCGGCATCTTCGTTGAGTTCGGCCACCGTGACCTTCGCGCCCTCGCGCGCGAACAGGATTGCGGCGCAGCGGCCGATGCCGGAGCCCGCGCCCGAAATGAAAGCGACCTTGCCATCCAGCTTGCCCATGGGAGAAGTTCCGCTGAGTTTCGTGTAGTGAGTGTGGAGAGGCTCATGTGGCGGTGGCCACGTGATGGCTTTCGCCACCCAGGTAGAGGTCGATCACCTTGCGGTCGGCGCGCAGTGTCGCGGCCGAACCCTCGGCCACGACCTCGCCGACTTCGAGGATGTATGCGCGCTGCGCCACCTCCAGCGCGATGAAGGCGTTCTGTTCCACCAGCAGAATGCTCAAGCCGCCACGGTGCAGTTCCTGCAGCACTTCGAGGATGGAGTCGATCACCAGCGGCGCCAGGCCCTGTGACGGCTCGTCCAGCAGCAACAGGCGCGGCTTGGTCATGAGCCCGCGGGCGATGGCCAGCATCTGCCGCTGCCCGCCCGACAGGGTTGACGCCGCTTGGTCGCGCCGGTCCTTCAGGATGGGAAAGAGCGCGTAGACCCGTTCCAGCTCGGATTCCATCTCGGCCGGCGACAGCTTGCGCGCGAACGCGCCCAGCCGCAGGTTCTCGCGCACGGTAAGCGGGCCGAAGGAGCGGCCGCCCTCGGCTACGTGCCCCACGCCCGCCGATACGACGCGATGGGCGCCCATCGACGCGAGGTCCTGCCCGTTGAACCGGATGCTGCCCCCCGAAGGTCGGTGCAGGCCCGAGATGGTCCGCAGCAGGGTGGACTTGCCGGCGCCGTTGGAGCCGATGAGCGTGACGAATTCGCCTCCGCCCACGGTGAGGCTGATACCGCGCAGCGCCTTGATCGCGCCGTAGGCGACGGTGAGGTCGCGGACTTCAAGCAACATGGCGGCGGGACTTTCCGAGGTAGGCTTCGATCACGGCGGGGCTTCCCTGCACTTCGGCTGGCGAGCCCTCGAAGATCTTGCGGCCGAAGTTCATCACCGACACCTGGTCGGACACTTCCATTACGAGGCGCATGTTGTGCTCCACGAGCAGTACCGTGACGCCGCCGTCCCGGATCTTGCGGATCATGCGGCCCAGACCCATGGCCTCGCCGGAATTGAGGCCGGCAGCAGGCTCGTCGAGCAGCAGGAGGCGCGGTCTGAAGGCCAGCGCGCGCGCGAGCTCCAGCAGCCGCTGCATGCCGAAGGGCAGGCTGCGCGCTTCCTGCTCGGCATGTTGCGAGAGACCGTACCGGGCCAGCAGTTCGTGCGCCTGGTCGCGTGCCTGCTTCTCCTCATTGCGCACGAAGCCGGGCCGCAGGCCGGCCCACAGGATGTTGGCGCGCAGCCGCGTATGCATGCCGACCATCACGTTCTCCAGCACGGTCATCTCGCCGAAGAGTTGCAGGTTCTGGAAGGTGCGGCCGATGCCGGCTGCCGCGATCTTCTCGGGCGGCAGGCCGGTGATGTCCCGGTCGCCAAAGGTCACGCGGCCGGTATCGGGGCGGATCAGGCCCGACACCATGTTGAAGGTGGTGGTCTTGCCGGCCCCGTTGGGGCCGATCAGCGCGGTGATGCTGCCCTCGGACACCGTGAAGGACAGATCGGCCACGGCCTGCAAGCCGCCGAAGCGACGGCCGAGGTTCTCGACGGCGAGGGCGGTCATGGCGTGGCCTCCCTGGGTGTCACCGCGGGTTTGGTCACGCCGGCCTCTTCCGCCACGGGAGCCGCCGCCGCGGGAGCCGCCGCCGTGGCGCGGCCGCGCCGCAGCACCGCTTCGGCTCCCCGCTGGACCAGGCTGGCCAGGCCGCCGGGCAACAGCATCATCACGATCAGCAGCACCGCGCCGTAGGCCAGCACGTCCAGCCCCTTGTAGCGGCTCAGCAGCTCGGGGATGACGATGGCGAAGGTTGCGCCCAGCAGGCTGCCCCACAGCGAGCGCAGGCCGCCGATGTACAGCATGACAATGAGCAGGATGGACAGATGTGGCTGGAAGGCCTCGGGGCTGATGAAGCTCACGTAGTGGGCGTACACGCTGCCCGCCAGGCCCGCGTAGCCGGCGCTCAGCACGAACATCCAGGTCTTGTAGCCGGCCACGTCCACGCCCATCGCAGCGGCGGCCGTCTCGCTGCCGTGGATGGCGCGCAGCGCGCGGCCGATGCGCGAGCGGAGAATGTTGAACGAGAAGAGGAACACCAGGCCCACGAGGATCCACACCAGGTAGTAGTAGCCGCTCAGCGTTTCCACCGAGTAGCCGAGGATCGACGGCGGTGGAATGCCCGCCAGCCCCTGGAAGCCGCCAGTCAGGCCGCGTTGCTCGGCGAAGAGCACGGCGAACATGTTCCCCAGTGCCAGTGTCGCCATGGCAAGGTAGAAATGCTTGAGCTTCATGATCGGCCGGCCGATGATCCAGGCGATGGCCATCGGCCCGGCCATGGCGCACACCGCGGCCAGCGCGGTCGGCCATTGGTAGCGCAGGGTGAGGATGGCCGACGTGTAGGCGCCCAGCCCGTAGAACGCGGCCTGCGCCACTGAAATCTGCCCCGCGAAGCCGAACAGCAGGCTCAGCCCGATGATCAGCAGTGAATAGATGCCGATGAAGATCAGGATGTTGAGGTAGAACTGGTTGCTGGTGAACATCGGCACGATGGCGACGCCCACCGCCAGCACGGCGAACAGGCCGAGCTCCAGCCTGTGCATGACGTCACGCGTGCCGGCGGCGGCGGAGCTTGGCACGCTCGCAGCGCTTTCCGATCCGGGCGCCGTCACAGCCGGGACCCCAGGATGCCTTGCGGCCGCACGATCAGCAGCAGCAGGATGATGGTCAGCGTGATGAAGTCGCGGTAGCCGGTGGACAGCACGCCGCCGCCAAAAGCTTCCAGCATGCCCAGCGCCAGGCCACCGATCACCGCGCCCATGCTGTTGCCAAGGCCGCCGAGCACCGCCGCGGCAAAGCCCTTGAGCGTGTAGGTGAGGCCGACCAGCACGTTGACGGAAGTGAGTGGCACGATCAGCGCGCCGGCCAGCCCGGCGAAGCCTGCGCCTACCACGAACGAGCCGAGCACCATGGCGCGGGCATTGATGCCCATCAGGGTTGCCAGTTGCCGGTCCACGTTGCAGGCGAGCATCGCCTGGCCGATGCGCGTGCGGTTGTAGAACTGGTGCAGCGCCACCATGGAGGCCGCGGCAACGGCAAGAATCCAGATCGCCTGGGGCGCGATGGCCGCACCCATGAAGTGCACGGGCTGGTCGCTGGCGGAAGCCGGCGTGATCATCGGGTCGTAGCCTACCAGCAGGCCGGCCGCGGCCGACAGGATCATCGAGCCGGCCAGCGTGATCATCACCAGCGTCATGGCCGGCGCGTCCTTCACCGGGTCGATGGTCGCCGCGTAGATGATGCCTCCCAGCGCGGCGGCCAGCAACACCGTGAGCACGATGGCCAGCGGCATCGGCAGACCCGCCTGGCGCACGAGCACCACGGCCACCACGCCGCCGATCATGACGATCTCGCCCTGTGCGACGTTGATCACGTCGGTGGAGTTGAGGATCATCGTCAACCCCAGCGCGATCAGTGCATAGACACTGCCGAGCGTGAGGCCCCCGAAAAGGAGCTGGAGAAAGTTGGAGATGTCCATTCGGTCGCGCGCTTGAGGGCGTGGCAGGCAGGCCGGGCGGCGCCCGGCCGGGTCAGGAGGCGCCAGGGATCAGGACGGCCAGAGGCGCGACCACTTGCCGGCCCGGTACTGCATCAGCACCACGGAGTCTTCCTTGGCGCCGTCGCGGTTGGACGGGGAGTAGGTGTACTTGCCCAGGGTGCCGGACAGGTTGCTCACGCCGTCCAGCGCGTCGCGGATCTTGGCGCGGTCGTCGGAGCCGGCGCGGCGGAGCGCGTCGGCCGCCACCAGCACGCCGTCGTAGGCCATGAGCTCCCAGAAGGAGATTTCCCGGTTCGGGTACTTCGCGCTGAAGCCCTTGGCAAAGTGCTGCAGGATCGGCGGGGCCGATTTGACGTTGGCAGCGTTCTCGCCGGGTACGAGGCCCACCGACGCGGCGATCAGGCCTTCACGGCCCGGGCCGGCGGCATCCAGCATGCCGGGCTGCACGATGGCGAGCGAGCCGAAGGTCGGCACCTTCATGCCGATGTTGCTGGCGTTGCGCAGCGCGATGGCGCTGGCGGCCGATGCGCCCCAGAGGATGATCGCGTCGGGGTTGGATGCCTTGATCTTGGTGACCTGCGCGGTGAGATCCACGTCGTTGATCTGGAAGGCCTCGCTCGCCACGATGCTCATGCCCAGGTCGCCTTTCTTGATGCGTTCCTCGATCAGCTGGCGGGCGCCTTCGCCGTAAGCCGAGGTCTCGGTGAGCAGGGCGACGCGCTTGCCCTGGCCCGACACCCTCAGATAGGTGAGGATGGCCGATGTGACGTAGCGATCGCTCGGCACGGTGCGGAACAGCCACTTGTTGCCGTGCTCGGTCACCGGCAACGTGCCGCCGTTGAAAATGAACGGCACGCCCACGCGGGCGAGGATGGGCGAGTACGCCATGACGGCGCTGCCGGTGTCGCCCATGATGAGCGAGACCTTGTCTTCGTGGATCAGCTTGTTCAGCCGCGTGAGCCCGACCTGCGCGCTGGTCTGGTTATCCTCGATATACAACTTGACCTGCCGGCCGTTGATGCCGCCTGCCTTGTTGAGCTCGTCGATCCCGAACTCCGCCGCTTCGCGCTCCTTGATGCCGCCGACGGCCTGCGGGCCGGATAGCGCGGCGAGGAAGCCGATGCGGATGGGCTCCTGCTGGGCGAACGCCGCGGGACAGGTACCTGTCAGCGTGAAAGCGGCCAGCCGGGCCAGGGCCTCGCGGCGGTTGAGTGGAGCTTTGAACATGCGTGTCTCCTGTCGTTATGGGGAACCGGGAAATCCGCCGACCGGGGCCGGCGGCGGCGCGCGCTCCGGCGAAGCGCGGGCAGGGAGCCGCTACGGCGCCAGGCCGAGGGCGACGGTTTCGTAGTCGGCGGGCGAGCTGATCTGCAGGATCTCGCAGCCTTCGGACGCATAGGTCAATTCGTGTGCGCGGCCGGGAGCCTCGAACACCGAGGTGCCGGGCGGGCAGTCGACCTCGCCGATGCCGTCGTACCAGAACTTCACCATGCCCTTGAGGATGTAGATGAACTGGAAGTCGGTGATGTGTACGTGCCGACCCTGCTCGAACTTCATCTCGCGCACCGCACGGGCGACGTACGCGCCGTGCTTGCCGCCGGTGACGCCGGTGATGCCCAGGTCGCGGTAGACGAAGAAGTCGCGCAGGCCGCCTGCCTTGAAGTCCTCTTCGCGCGGGTGCGAGACGACGTGGGGCAGCATCTCTTCCTGCGGCGGGATCACGGGCTTCGGGGGGGTGTTGAGTACGGCTGACATGGTGATTCTCCTCGGATGCCTAAAGAAAAGCGGCACGTGGGCGCCGCGGCTGTCAGGTACGGGCAGCGCTCTGCAGCGCGCTGCGTCGGACGTGATGGCCGATTCTTGAGGGCTTGGATTTCATTGTCAATACGCTTACGATATTGTATAGATACAAAAAATGCAACCACGAATTTCGCTGCGATGCGAAGGCAGTCCGATACGGCGCCATACTCCGCACTTTCGGAAACTCGCGCCTCCTTCGGGAGCGCTGGCAACAAAATCACGAACAAGCCAGGACTCATGAAAGATCCCGTCATCCGCGCCGTGCCCGCGGTCACGCGCGCCATCCGAATCCTCAGGCTGCTGGAGAAGTCCCCCGAACCTCTCACCGTCAGCGAGATCTCCGCCGCACTCGAGCTGGTGCCGAGCACCTGCCTGCACATCCTTCGCGCGCTGGTGGAGGACGACCTCGTGTCGACGCACCGCGGCACGCGCCGCTACACGCTGGGCACGGGCCTTCTGGTACTGGCCAAGGACTTCCTCGACAAGGACGACTTCGGCCGGGCGGCCAAGCCGGCGCTCCAGGACATCGCGGGCGAGTTCGGCGTGACCACGTGCGCGACGGAACTCGTGCGCAACGATCACTTCACCGTGGTCGCGGCCGTGGGCGGAACCGATTTCGCCAGTATGCGCATCGTCGTCGGCTCGTCGTTCCCGATGATGCTCGGCGCGGCGGGACGCTGCGTTGCCGCCAGCAGCGACTGGAGCGATGCCGAGTCCTCGCGTCGCTTCAAGGGCATCAAGTGGCAGAGCGCTCCCGGGCAGAAGCAGTGGCTGGCCGATGTCGCCGAAACGCGGCGACAGGGCTTTGCCATCGACGACGGCAACGCCACGGCTGGCGTGGTCGTGGTGTCGGTGCCGCTATTGTCCGCGCCCGGCCAGATATACGGCTGCATCACTGCGGTGGGCGTTCGCGAACAGCTGAGCGGTCGCCGCCTCAAGGAGCTTGCAGCGCGGATGATGCGCAAGGCCCGGGCCGTGGCGGAGCGCACCGGCATGCGCATGCTGACCGGGCCGGATGTGGCGGCATGACAGCCCCGATCGCTGTCCGCATGGACGTGCCGGACTATGCCGGGTTGCTCGCGCGCACCGACGCACCGGCCGGCTCCAGCTGGGGCATTTTCGGCAGGGACGACGAGCTGGGCACGCTCAACTTCATCACGCCCGAGCGCGTGCGCCACGCGGCGTCACTCATCCGGCGCGGCGACCGCTTCAACCTCGACAAGGCGCTGGACGCCTTCACGCCGCCGCTGGCCAGCCACCGGCGCAACCCGGTGCACCGCATCGTCAGCAACAGCACGGACCATCGCGACGACTATGTCGATGGCCTGTACCTGCAGGGGTCGTCGCAGATCGATTCGCTGCGCCACTTCCGCCACGGGGACTACGGTTTCTACAACGGCCACCCCGATTCGGACATCGTGGCAGGCAAGCCGACGCTCGGCATCAACCGTTACGCGGAGCACGGCATCGTGGGGCGCGGCGTATTGCTGGACCTGGAGCGGTATCTTGCGAGGCAAGGCCGCGCGCTGGACCATCGCGCGGGCGAGCCGTTCAGGGCCGCGCTGCTCGACGAGGTAGCCGATGCGCAGGGCGTGGCGTTCCACAGCGGCGACATCGTGATGGTGCGCACCGGCTGGATGGCGCACTACTTCAACGTGCTGACCGATGCCGAGCGCGCCTCGTTGCCGGCCAACCTGTGCAGCCCGGGCCTGCTGCAGGAGCAGGCCAGCGTGCGCTGGCTGTGGGATCGGCAGGTATCGGTGATCGCATCCGACAACGTCGGAATCGAGGCCTTTCCGTTGCCGGAGCGATCGCCTCTGCTGTCCAGGCGCGACATGGCCTGCGGCTGTTTCAGCGGCCATGCGGCGATGATGCATCCCACCATCATCGGATTGCTCGGCTTGTGCCTGGGAGAGCTGTGGGACCTGGAGGCGCTGGCCCGCGACTGCGCGGCCACCGGCATCTACGAATGCATGGTGAGCTGCAAGCCGCTGAATCTGACGGGTGGGGTGGGCTCGCCGGCGAACGCGATGGCCATCGTCTGACCGCGCCGCTGCGGCAGGCCGACCTGCGGCAGCAGGCCCCGGCAGAGGAATCCAAGCTCGCCGAGCCGGGAATCGACAGCAGTCCGTGATCGGGCCGCGTTGACGACGCCGGATTGCCGGTGCTAGATTGATCCTTCGGTTGAAACTCGGTCTCAGCCCGCGGGACGTCAATGAGCTCCCTCGAATCTGCCGTCTCGATCCTCAAGTGCTTCTCTCCGGATCTGTCGGAGCTGGCCGTGACCGAGGTGGCCAGCCGGCTGGCGATGCCGAAGAGCACGGCTTCCCGCCTGCTGCAGACGATGGCGGAGCTGGGCCTGGTCGAACAGGATGCAGCGACACGCCGCTACCGCGTCGGGCTGCTGCCGTTCCGGCTCGGGCAGCTCTACTACGCGCATGTCCGGGTGGTCGACCTGGTCGAGGCCGAGGTGGAAGCCCTGGTCGACGAGACCGGTTTCACCGGCTACATCGGCGTGCTCAACGGGTCGGATATCGTGATCCTGCGCAAGCAGCTCGGCCGCTATCCGGTGCAGATGGTGCTCGATGCCGGCACCCGGCTGGACGCCGCGAACACCGCCTTCGGCAAGGCGCTGCTCGCCCGCTCGGGCGATGACGAGCTGCGTGTGTTGCTGTCCGCCACGCCGGTCGGACGGAACGCCGGCGGCCGGGCCGCCGGCGGCCGGAGCGCGGCGGCCGGTCTGCTGACGGAGCTCGAGCAGGTGCGCCGGCAGCGCTGGGCCTTCGGAGACTCGGTCTATCCCGGCATGTGCGCGATCGGCGCGGCGGTCGGCAGCTGCGACGATCAGCAGGCCGTCGGCTTCTCGCTGTCCTTTCCCGGCGCCGCCGTCGATCAGGCAGCGCGCCGGGCGATCGCGCTGCGGGTGGTCGAGGCCGCCCGCAAGGTGGCCGCTGCGACCGCCGACCCGCTATGGGCCGGCGCCAGGGCATCGCCCACCGAACTGGTGTCGAAAACCGCGGCGAGGCGAGCCCGGACCGCCCGGGCCTGAAACGCCCGCATCAACTCAGGAGAAGGCCATGACGACGTCATCGGATCGCAAACCCGGCCGGCGCCGGTTCCTGTCCGGCACGGTCGGCGCGGGACTGGGATCGGCGGCACTCGGCGCCGTGCCGCGGATCGCCGCGGCCAAGGCGACCGAGCTGCGGATCCTGTTTCCCGGCGGCACCTGGAAAGACTGGTTCGACCAGACCTTCGTGACCCCGTTCGCGCAGAAGCACGGCGTCAAGCCGATCTGGAAGCTGGGCCTGGGCTACGAGCCGCTGCTGATCGCGCAGCGGGCCCGGCCGCAGTGGGACATCGGGCAGCTCGATCAGAACACCTCGAGCCAGCAGGCCGCGCTGAACTCGGTCGTCGAGTGGAAGGAAAGCCGGATCCCGAACCTGAAGCAGATCCATCCATCGTTCCGCTACTCGCATCTGGCCGGGCTGGTCCACACGCCGTACGGCATCGCGGTCAATACCAAGCGGATCACGAAGCCGATCACCTCGTGGTTCGATCTGTGGGATCCCGCATTCGCCGGCAAGGTCGCGTTTCCGGACTGGGTCTGGTCCGGCGAGCAGGTATTCCATGCGATCAATCTGATGGTCGGCGGCGATTCCGAGAACATCGATCCCGGCATCGAGAAGATGAAGGCGCTGTACAAGACCAGCAAGGCGCAGACGATCAACAACGTCGAGCACACCAAGCAGCTGCTGGTTTCCGAGGAGGTCTGGATCTGTCCGTACTTCGGCGCCCGCACCGAGCAGGCGAAGGCCGCCGGTGCGCCGGTCGAATTCGTGCTGCCCAAGGAAGGCGGCATGTCCTGGATCTACAACACGGCGATCATCGCCAACCGGCCGGCGGAAAGCATCGAACTGGCCGAAGCCTTCGCCAACGACACGCTGGATCCCGAGAAGCAGATCGCGTTCAGCCGGCTGTGCGGCTACCCGCCGACCAACATGGAGGCGATGCGCAACCTGCCACCGGACCTGAAGCGGCTGGAGTTCAGCGCCAGCGATCTGGAGACCCTCGGCAAGCTCGGCCGCCGCTTCGACTACATGGCGCAGTTCGCTTTCCGCGACCGCAACCGCGAGCGCTGGAACAAGGAGGTGCTGGGTGGCTGATGCCCGGCCGGCCGCCGCGCCGCCCGCATCGCTGCTCAGCCTCGAAGGCATCGTCAAGCGCTACGGCGCGACCACCGCGGTCGGGCCGATCGACCTCGACGTGCGGCACGGAGAGTTTCTGACCCTGCTCGGTCCCTCCGGCTGCGGCAAGACCACGACGCTGCAGCTGATCGCCGGGCTGCTGGTCGCGACGGCGGGGCGGGTCCGGCTCGACGGGCGCGACCTGACCGACGTCGCGCCGTCGGGCCGCGACATGGGCGTGGTGTTCCAGAACTACGCGCTGTTTCCGCACAAGACGGTGTTCGACAACGTCGCGTTCGGCCTGCGCATGCGCCGGCTGCCGCGGCCGCAGATCCGCGAGCGGGTGTCGCGGATGCTGCAGACCGTGGGCCTGCCCGGCGTCGAGCAGCGGATGCCCGAGCAGCTGTCGGGCGGGCAACGGCAGCGGGTCGCGCTGGCGCGGGCGCTGGTGATCGAGCCGAAGGTGCTGCTGCTGGACGAGCCGCTGTCGAATCTGGACGCGGTGCTGCGCAAACGGATGCGCCACGAGATCCGCGACCTGCAGCGGCGCCTGGGCATCACCACGATCTTCGTCACCCACGACCAGGACGAAGCCTTCGAGATGTCGGATCGGGTCGCCCTGCTCAACAAGGGGCGGATCGAGCAGATCGGCAGCCCGGAGCAGCTGTACGACGCGCCCGCCACCCGCTTCGTCGCCCAGTTCATCGGCGACCCGAACCTGCTCGAAGGCCGGGTGGTCGCGGTGCAGGATGCGGGCGAGGTGCGGGTGCGGGTACCGGGCGGCTGGGACCTGGCGGCGACAGCGGAGCCGGGCAGCCTGAGCGTCGGCGATCCGGCGTGCCTGGTGCTGCGGCCGGAGCGGATCGAACTGGCGACGCAGGCGCCGGCAACCGGCGACGATCTCGCGGTCAAGGTCCGCAATCGGGTCTTCTCCGGCGAGCAGCTGAAGCTCGAGCTCGAGACCGCCGGCGGCATCGTGCTGAACTGCAGCAAGCCGAGCCTGCCACGCTTCCGGCAGCTCGCGCCGGGGGACCCGGTTTGGCTGCATCCGACCGAATGCCGCGCGTTGAAGGTCACCGCCGATGATTGTTAGGACGCCCCCCGAATGACCGCGGGCCGCTTCGGCATCGCGCTCGGCGCGCCGATCACGCTGCTGTACCTGGCGTTTCTGGTGCTGCCGCTCGCGTTCTTCCTGGTGATGGGGGTGCTGCGCTACGACGCGTTCGCGCTGTACCTGCCGCGGCTGACCGGCGAGAACTTCCAGCGGCTGGTGTCCGACCCGTACTACCGCGCGATCATCGCGCTGACGCTGAAGCTGGCGGCGCTGACGACCGCCTGCAGCCTGCTGGTCGCGTATCCGCTCGCCTATTTCCTGTCGCGCACCCGATCGGCGTGGCGCGGCGTGCTGATGTTCCTGGTGGTGGCGCCGCTGACCACCGGCGTGATCGTGCGCACCTACGGCTGGATCGTGCTGTTCGGCGCCGAAGGGCTGATCAACCGCGTGCTGCTGTGGACCGGGATCACGGCCGCGCCGCTCTCGATCCTCAACACCCAGACCGCGGTGGTGGTAGCGCTGGTCCACATCCTGCTGCCGTACATGGTGTTCCCGCTGTTCTCGTCGCTGGCCGGGCAGGACCCGGCGCTGCAGCGCGCGGCCAGCACGCTCGGCGCGGGGCGCGCGCGAATCTTCTTCGAGGTCACGCTGCCGCTGTCCAGGCCCGGCATCCTGATGGGTTCGGTGCTGGTGTTCACGCTCAGCGCCGGTTCGGTCGTCACGCCCGCGCTGCTCGGCGGCAAGAACGTGCAGATGATGGGCCAGTCGATCTACGAGCTGGTGCTGCATACGCTCAACTGGCCGCTCGGTTCGGCGCTGGCTTCGATCCTGGTGCTGCTGCAGTTCATCATCGTTTTTCTGTACTTCCGCGGCGGCCGGCGAGTGGTGGCCCATGGCTGAAGCGATGCATGGCCGCAACCGCATCGGCCATGCCGCGCTGCTCGCGAGCGTGTGCCTGATCTACGTCTTTCTGCTCGGCCCGATCCTGATCATCGTGCTGACCTCGTTCACCGCGACCAGCTCGACGGCGTTTCCGCCGACCGGGTTCTCGCTGCGCTGGTACGGCGAGTTCTTCCGCAACGCCAGCTTCACCGACGCGTTCTGGTTCAGCATCAAGCTGGCGAGCCTGTGCGCGCCGATCTCGGCGCTGATCGGCTTTCTCAGCGCCTACGCGATCATCCGCTTCGCCGGCCGCAAGCGCGTGCTGGTGCAGTCGCTGGCGCTGTTGCCGGCGATGGTGCCGCACATCCTGATCAGCATGTCGCTGCTGCTCGCGCTGAACTTCGTGCCGATCCCCGGCTTCTGGGCGCTGCTCGCGGGCCACGTGCTGCTCTGCCTGCCGTTCGCGATCGCCGGCGTCACCGCCAGCCTGGACGGCGTCGATCCGCAGATCGAGACCGCGGCGCTGACGCTCGGCGCGTCGCGGCTGCGGGTGCTGTGGGAGATCGTGCTGCCGCTGACCGCGCCGGGCATCCTGTCGGCGCTGATCTTCTCGTTCATCATTTCCTTCGGCGATGTCTACATCGCGCTGTTCCTGTCGGGCCCCGGCATGACGACGTTGCCGATCGAGATCTTCTCGTTCATCCAGTGGGAAAGCACGCCGGTGATCGCGGCGATCACGACGTTGCAGATCCTGCTCATCCTCGCGCTCGGCCTGATGGTGGAGCGGCTGGTGGGGATGCGCCGGATCATGCGTCTTTGAAGGAGCGAAGGAATCAAATGACATCACCGCCACGTGAACTGCAGCGAATCGAGGTCGGCAACGCCGTCTCCGAGGCCCCCGGCCGGGTCGACGGCATGTTGCGGGTCGGCTGGTTGCCGGACGGCGCGCCGATGGAGATCCCGGTCGTGATCGTCCGCGGTCGCGAGCCCGGGCCGGTCGTATGGATGCACGGCTGTGTGCACGGCAACGAATACTGCAGCACCTTCAGCCTGCATACGCTGCTGCGCGGGCTCGAACTGGTGCGCGGCGCCGTGGTTGCGCTGCCGGCGCTGAACCTCACCGGCTTCCAGCGCGGCCAGCGGATGAGTCCGTTCGAAGGCTACAACGGCGGCGACCTGAACCGCTGCTTTCCCGGCAAGCCGGGCGGCACGCTGACCGAGCAGATGGCCTGGCACATCTACCAGCCGCTGCGCCGGTACGCGACCCACTTCGTCGACGTGCACACCGCGTTCTCGGCCGACACCCGCTGGGCGCTGTGTTCGCCGCCGTCGGGCGAGCAGGGCGCCGTCGCGCTCGGCATGGCCCAGGCGTTCGGCTTCCAGCACACGCTGCCGACGCCGCTCGACACGCTGACCGGCTCGGCGATGACCGAGGCAGCCAAGGCCGGCATTCCCGGACTGATCGTCGAAGCCGGCGGCATCGGTCCGGCATTCTCGCCGGAGACCGTCGCCGATTCGGCTGAGCGCTTCCGCAACGTGCTGCGCCATCTCGGGCTGCTGTCCGGCAAGGTGGTCGAGCACGGCCGGCTCACGCTGTTCTCCAACTTCGCGTGGGTCAACGCAACACGCGGCGGCCTGTTCCGGCCGGCGATCAAGTGCGGCGAGCGGGTCGCCGAGGGGCAGATCGTCGGCCGCTACTACGACGTCTACGGCGATCTGGCGGAGGAGGCGAAATCGCCGTTCTCCGGCATCGTGCTGGCGATCGCCGGCGGTCCGGTGATGCCCGCCGGGGAGATCCTGATCCACGTGGGTCTCGACCCGCAACCGGCCTGACCGGCCGCCGACGGAGAACCAGCGATGGAAACGATTGCGATCGGCTCGGCCCGGTCCAGCGGACCGGGCGTTGCGAAAGGCCAGTTGAAGATCGGTGAGCTGCCCGACGGCCAGCCGATCCGGATTCCGGTGATCATCGTCCGCGGCGCCGCCGGCGGGCCGGTGCTGTGGCTGCACGGCTGCGTGCACGGCAACGAGTACTGCGGCACGTTCGTGATCCACGAACTGCTGCGGTCGCTGGCGCCCGAGACGCTGGCGGGCACCGTCGTCGCGCTGCCGATCCTGAACATCACGGCGTTCCAGAAGAACCAGCGGATGAGCCCGTTCGAGGGCTACAACGGCGGCGACCTGAACCGTGCCTTTCCCGGCAGCGCCGGCGGCACCCTGACGCAGCAGATGGCGCATGCGATCTATACCGAACTGCGCCGGCATGCGAACGTCGTGATCGACTTCCATACCGCGCTGACCGACGACGTTCGCTGGGCGCTGTTCGCCAACCTGCCCGGCGAGGTCGGGCAGAAAGGCGAGGGCATCGCCCGCGCCTTCGGCTTGCGCAGCACGCTGCCGGCGCCGCCGGACATCCTGGCCGGCTCGGCGATGATGGCCGCGGCCAGGGACGGCATTCCCGCCTTCATCGTCGAAGCCGGCGGCAAGGGGCCGGCGTTCTCGGACGAGACCGTCCGCGAGACCGCCGAGCGCCTGCGCAACGTGCTGCGGCACCTGGCGATGCTGGACGGGCCGGTCACCGACTACGGCAAGCAGTGGCACTTCTCGAACTTCGCCTGGGTGCATTCGACCCGCGGCGGCCTGTTCCAGCGCTCGGTCCGGTGCGGCGAGCGGGTCGAGAAGGGCAGCGTCATCGGCCACTATTTCGACCTGCACGGACATCCGGCCGGCGAGGCGCTGGCGCCCGAACCCGGCATCGTGCTCGCGATCCATCCCGGCCCGGTGATGGCGAGCGGCGAAACCCTGATCCACATCGGCCTCGATCCGCGGGAAGTCTGACATGAGCCGCAAAGGAGCGACCGCCATCGTCGATGGCCTGATCATCGACGGCACCGGCAACGCGCCGATCGCCGACGGCCTGGTGCTGATCGAGGACGACCGGATCCGTTATGCCGGCACCAAGCGCGGCCAGGCGATCCCGTCCGGCGCAACCATCATCGACGCCGGCGGCGCGACGGTGCTGCCGGGGCTGATGGACGTGCACGTCCACATTTCGCTGAACGGGCCGGCCAACATCCACCAGGAACTGCTGTCGCGGCCGCTCGGGCGGGTCGCGTTCGAGATCACGCGGAATCTGCGCGACACGGTGGCCGCAGGGACGACGACGATCCGCACGGTCAGCGATCTCGCGCATCTGGACATCGCCGCGCGCGACTCGATCGACCGCGGCGTCATGGTCGGCCCGCGGATGCATCCGTGCGGCAAAGGCCTGACGACGACCGGCGGCCACGGCGACCTGATGCCGTGCTGGCTCTGCCAGAGCCACGGCGACGTGTCCGAGACGGTCGACGGCGTGGACGCGGTGCGCGCGGCGGTTCGCCGCCAGGTCAAGGCCGGCGCGAGCTGGATCAAGCTGTTCCAGACCGGCGGCGTCATCGACCCGCACGGCCGCATCGACGCCGAGGAGTTCTCGCCGAGCGAATTCGACGCCGCGTTCGAGACCGCCAAGCTCGCCGGCGTGCCGGTTGCCGTGCACGCCCACAACAAGGTCGCGATCCTGCACAGCATCCGTGCCGGCTGTCGCTCGATCGAGCACGGCATGCATTTCGATCAGGAATGCGCCCGGGTCGCACGCGAGCACGGCGCCTGGCTGGTGCCGACGCTGACGGTGATGGACCGTATCCTGAAGCTCGGAGCCGAGAACGGCGTGCCGCAATCGACGATCGACAACGTTCGCGAACGCACCGCCAAGCATCGCGAGTACGTCAAGTACGCGTTCGACCTCGGCGCCAACATCGCCAGCGGCACCGATGCCGGATCGATGCTGACGCCGCACGGCTCGGCCGGCCGCGAGGTCGTGCAACTGGTGCGTTGCGGACTGACCGTCGAGCAGGCGATCTTCGTCGCGACGCTGAGCACCGCACGGCTGCTCGCGGTCGACGATCGCCTCGGAACGCTCGCAGCCGGCAAGCTCGCCGATGTCGTGGTCTGCGATGGCGACCTGACGCAACAGCTCGAGAATCTCGAATCCGCCGCCAACGCCCGCCACGTGCTGATCGGCGGGCGGCGCGTCGCGGCCGGCGGCCGTGCGCTCGTGAACTGACGGACGCTTCGGCCGCGCCCTGACGCTCGGCTGCAACACTCCTGCCGGCCGCATGCAGTCGGCCGCGACGCAGGCCGGCATGAACCTCCGGCTCGGCGGTCCCGACACATTCGCGTGCTTGCGCGATTGGCGCCGGGCCGTTTAACTTGAATCCATAAACGACTGCATCCAGGGGGGTCGGGCATGTCCTTGAACCAGGCCGATGGCGGCAATGGGGGGCGACGGTGGGCGCTGGGCGCCGTTAAATGGCTGGCGACAGGTCTCGCAGCGCTGCTCGCGGCCTGCGGCGGTGGCGGCGGCACCGACGGCCCCATCGTCTCGGCCAACTGCCGGCCCGGACTGATCACCGGTTTCGCCGGTGCGATCGGTGATACGCCGCTGGCTTCGGTGCCGCTGCAGCCCGGAATGACGGTCGGTGAAGGCGACGGCGGCACCGGCGGCGGCGACGGCTCGGTCGGCGGCGGTGAGGGCAACGGTATCGGCGGTGACGACGGTCAGTATCGCCGGGTCCATGTCACGATCGAAACCGTCAACGGCAGCCGCTTCGGGCCCTGGCCGGTCGATGACCTGCAGGGCATGGTCACCTTCGTGCACTGCAATTTCCCGTTGCCTGCCAAGGTCACGTTCAGCGGCCGCGCCGATGATGCGACCTACTACGACGAAGGCATTCGCCGCGACCAGCCGTTCGCCGGCCGGCAGCGCATCGGCCTGATCTCGCGCCACGACGGCAATGCCGGCGTCACGCCGCTGACCCACGCGCTCTACGAGCGGGCGATGGCGATCGGCCGGATGCGCGGGCTCGAGGAAGGCTGGAAAGATCCGTCGGTGGTCGACCAGGCGCACGCCGAGATCCTCGCGGCGATCAACGAGCAGCTGCCCGGCATCTATCGGCCGACCGACCTGACCCGGCTGCCGGTGATGCTCAACGCCAGCAACGATCAGGACGGCTCGACCCCGCTGACACCGAATCCGAACGGCGTGTACGGTGCGCTGATCGGGGGCTTCGCGCAGTTCGCCGCGACCGCGCTGCCGGCCGAGGGCGGCTCCGCGCTCGAGCTCGCGGACGCGCTGATCGCGGATCTCGCCGACGGCCGCTTCGACCTGACCGGCACCGACGGAGCAGCGATCGGATCGCCGACACGGGTGCCGTACTCGTTCGAGACGCTCTGGTCGCAATTGACCGTCGGCACCGGCGCGATCGCCGCGCGCGCCGGTGCGGGCAATCTGAAGACCGACGTGGTGCCGATCGGCTACGTGCGCAGCAAGGCCGATGCAGCGACCACCGGTGGCACGCCGGCGGACCTCGAATTCATCCTCGGCTCGAACGGTGTCCTGGTGGCCAACCGCGATCCCGACGCGGGCGGCGGGGTTGCCACCAAGCCGGCCGAGGCGCTGCGCTTCTCGCAGCTCTATCGCTTCGGCACCGAGCCGGTGGTCGCGCTGCGCAGCGACGGCCTCGGCGTGCTGGTGTTTCCGATCTCGTGGGACAGCGCGCTCAGTGTCGAGGTCGCGGCGCCGACCGGAACGCGGATCGTCGAGATGTTCGATGCCGGCTATCCGGTGCTGCGGCTGTCCGACGGCCGGCTGATGCGGCTGCAGGGCAGCAGCCTGGTGCCCGAAGCGGTGCCGCCCGGCGTGCTGAACGCGACCTGCCGCAGCGAAATCCCGGGCGCACTGGGCGCAGCCGACGACGCCGCGCAGGGCGGCACCGCCGGCACGCTGTGCTACGGGCCCGCGGCCGGCGGCAAGGCGCTGCGCTGGCGGCCGGGCCCGGCGACCGGCGTCGCGTTCGCGCTCGACCGCGTCGTGCAGATCAGCGGCAACGAGCGCATCGTGCTCGCGCTGCGCGCCGACGGCAGCGTGCTGCAGCTCGACGCCGACCATGCGGTCCGCTTCGTCGATGCCGGCGGCAACGACGTCACGGAACCCGGCGGCGGGGCAACGCGTCAGCTGGTCGCCGCCGGCGCCGGGCCGAAGCCGCTCGATCTGCCGCGGATCTGCTGGCTGCGCGCGCCATTCGTGGTCGCCTGCGACGGCACCGCGCTCGTGCTCGAGTACCGTGAGTACCTGAACCCGGACGGCACCACGGCCGGCGTCGGGCCGATCACCGGCGCACGACCGTTGCCGATTCCGGCACCGGTCTGGCGGACGCGCGCGAACCGCCGGCTGACCACGGCCGACGACAGCCGGCTCGACACGGTGTTCATCGGCGTCAACGGCCGGGCCTACGATCTGGACGGCCGGCCGAAGACGCTGCCGCTCGATGGCGTGCCGCAGGAACGCGCCGACCAGCCGCCGCTCGCGCCCGACCTCGCGCCGATCACCGGCGATGACCTGCTGACGCGGGCCGAGGCGCAACGCGATCTGACGCTGACCGGCGCGGCGCAGGCCGGCAGCACCGTCGACGTGACCCTCGCCGGGGTCGCCCGCCGGACCACCGCCGACGGCCGCTCCGCCTGGCAGGTCGTGTTCGGCGCGAACGACCTGCCCAATCAGGACGGCACCTACCCGGTCACGGTCAAGGCCAGCAATCCGTACGGCGGGAGCCCGGTCACCAGCCGGACGCTGCGCGTCGTGCTGTCGACCGCGGCAGCGCCGACGATCGCGCCGATCGCCGGCGACGATGTCGACAGCTCCGCCGAAGCGGCCGGCAGCGTCACGATCGCCGGCACCGGCCAGGCCGGCACCACGGTCACCGTGAGCTGGAACGGCCGTTCGCGCACGGCGAGCGTCGGTGCCGGCGGGGGCTGGTCGGTCGGCTTCGCCGCGGCCGAGATCCCGGCGCCCGGCGAATCGCAGGTCACCGCGGTCGCCGCCAACGAGAACGGCCCCGGCGGGTCGGTCACGCGGACGGTCCGCGTGCAGCCGGCGGCGCCCGGCACGCCGGTCATCGCCGTCGTCGCCGGTGACGACGTCGTGACGTCGGCCGAGGCGAGCGGCGGTGTCACCATCAGCGGCACCGCCGCGGGCGGCGCCGCGGTGGCGGTCGACTGGCAGGGCCGCGGCAAGACCGCGACGGCCGGCACGGGTGGCGCCTGGAATGTCTTCTATGCGGCCAACGAGGTGCCCGCCGCCGGCGCGACGACGGTGCGCGCGACCGCGAGCAATGCCGGCGGCAGCAGCACTCCGGCGACGCGGACCGTCCAGGTGCTGCCGGCACCCGTGGTGCCAGCCACGCCGACCATCGCGGTGGTCGCCGACGACGACGTGGTGACGCCGTCCGAAGCGAAGGCCGGCGTCGCGATCCGCGGCACCGCCACGGGTGGCGATACCGTGACGGTCGACTGGCAGGGCCGCGGCAAGACCGCGACCGCCAACGCGAGAGGCGACTGGAGCGTCTTCTATGCGAACGACGAGGTGCCATCGCCCGGCACGACGACGGTGCGCGCGACCGCGAGCAACGCCGGCGGCAGCAGTGCCCCGGCGACGCGGACCGTGCGTATCGACGCAGAGGAAGCACCCGTCGTCACGCTCGATCCGGTGACCGGCGACGACCGTGTCACCGCGGTCGAGCAGCGCAGCTCGGTGCCGATGGCCGGCACTGCGCCGGCCGGCTCGCTCGTCCTGGTCCGCTGGTCGCGCGCGAACCTGGTCTTCACCAAGACCGTGCCGTCGGTGCCGGCGTCTGGTCGCTGGACGGTCACGTTCACGTCGACCGAGGCCCAGTCCATCAGCAGCGATCCGCAGTTCCAGGGGCCGTACCAGACGCTGGTCACGGTGTCCGCACAGGCGCAGGTCGGTGGCCCGCCGCTCGGTTCGATCGAGCGGACCGTCGTGGCCGACTGACGACAGGCGTAGCGATGGCACCGTGGCCGACGACCCGTCGCGCAGGTCCCGGTACCGGCGCGTTGCCGGCGCCCGGCGTCCGCGGCCGCGCCGCCGCGCTCGCCGCCATCGTCCTGCGCTCGGCCGCGATCCTGCTTCCGACCGCCGTCCTGCTGCCGGCGGCAGCGGTTGCCGCCGCCGCTTCGACGCCGCTCGCGCCGTACCAGCTCAGGATCGAGCTCGGCGCACATGCCGGCCCGGTCCGCGGCATCGCGATCAGCGCGGACCAGCGCTACGCGGTCACCGTGTCGGATGACAAGACCGCGCGCGTCTGGAACCTCGCGCGCGGCAGCGACGGCCGCCTCCGGCCGGGCACGCTGCGCCAGGTGTTGCGCCCGGCGGTCGGCGACGATGCGGTCGGCCGCCTGTACGGCGTCGCCGCGCATCCGCAGGACGACCTGGTCGCAGTCGGCGGCACGACCGCGGCGGCAGCCGGCGGGCCGCACCGGATCCTGCTGTTCGAGATCGGCTCGGGCCGGTTCGCCGGCGCGATCGATGCGCGTGCCGACGACGTCACTCGCCTGCAGTGGACCACCGACGGCCGCGTGCTGCTCGCGGTCTATCGCGGCGGGGCAGTGCGCGCGTTCGCCCGCAACGGCACACTGCTGTTCGAGCAGCGCTTTTCCGGGCCGAGCTACGGCCTCGCGGTGAGCGCCGACGGCCTGATCGCGGCCAGCTCGTACGACGGCCACGTCTACCGGTTCCGCTACCGCGACGGCGCGATCGCGGCGCTCGGCCGGATCGCGACGCCGACGCCGGCCCCGCGCGGCGTCGCGCTGTCGCCGGACGGACGCCGTCTCGCGATCGGCTATCGCGGCGACGACGGCCGGCTCGGCGCGCCGACCGTGCACGATGCGGGCAGCGGCGCGCTGCTCGCGCAGTTGCCGAGGCCGCCGTTCGCCGCCGGCAATCTCGCTGCCGTCGCATTCGGCCGCGACGGCGACACGCTGTTCGCGGCCGGCTCGGGCTATCGCGCACCCGGCCGCCACCCGCTGCTGCTGTACGACCTGGGGCGCGCGACCGTACGCGCCGAGGCCGAGGCGGCGGCCAACACGATCACCGACGGCATCGTCGCGGCCGACGGCACGCTGCTCTTCAGCACGTTCGACGGCCGCTGGGGCACGGCGAGTCCGGCGCTGCAGGTCGAGACCGGTGCGGCGCTGCTCGCGGACATGCGCCGCCCCGACCGCCTGCGCATCAGCGACGACGGACGTCGGGTCGCGGTCCTGACGCGGCTCGATGCGGCCCCGCAGTGGTTCGACCTCGATCGCCGACTGGTCACCGACGGGCCGGCACCGGCCGACCTGCACCCGCCGCGGCTCGCCGCCCGCGACCGGCGTGACACGCTCTGGGAGAACGTCCGCGCGCCGCGGCTCGCCGGCCGGCCGATCCCGCTCGCGGCGGACGAGATCGCGCGTACGCTGGTGTTCGATCGCAGCGGCGCGCTGGCGATGCTCGGGACCAGCCGACGCTTGCTGCAGCTCGCCGCCGACGGCCGCGTCGCCTGGGCGCGCGACGTCCCGGCCGAGGTCGTCGCGATCAACCTGACGGCGGACGGCGCGACCGCGGTCGGCGCGCTCGCCGACGGCACGATCCGGTGGTGGCGCAGCGCCGACGGCACGCCGCTCGCGAGCCTGCTGATGCTCGCCGACCGCCGCTGGATCGTCTGGACGCCGGACGGCCGCTACGACGCCGGCGTCGGCGCCGACCGGCTCGCGGGCTGGGCGGTGAACCGCGACGACACGCCGCTCGCCGACTTCGTGTCGCTGAACCGCTTCCGCGAGCGGTTCCATCGTCCCGACCGGATCGACGAGGTGCTCGGCGCCGGCCTACCATCACCGACTGCTCGCGTCCTGTCTTCGAACGATACGCCGGGGCCGCCGAACCGGCTGCCGCCGATCGTCGACGCCGACGGTGCAGCGACCGTCGACGCCGGCAGCGGCGCGGTCCGGCTGCCGTTCCGGCTGCGCGCCGGTGCCGATCCGCAGGTCGAGGTCCGCATCGACGGACGGCCCGCGCCGGACGCACGCATCACGCTGGATGCCGCGAGCCCGGCAGGCGTCGCACTGGTCGAGCCGCCGGCCGGCGCCTCCACCGTCCAGATCCTGGCGAGCGATGCCGGCGGCGTGTCCGAGCCGCTCGGCGTGCGGCTGGCGAGCCCCGCCGCGCCCACGTCGCCCGCGTCGCCGGTGACGCTGGAGCCGCTGCCGGCGGAACCGGAAGCGCCGGCGGCCGGCCCGACGGTCGGCTCGACGACCGGTACGACGACCGGTCCGGCGACCAGCCCGGCGACCGGCTCGACGCTCGACTCCGCGATCGACTCGCCGGCCCGCGCGGTACCCGCCGCCGCGCCGGCGCGGCTGTTCGCGCTCGCGGTCGGCGTCGGCGCCTACCGCGATCCGGCGTATCGACTCGGCCTGCCCGCCAAGGATGCCCGCGACTTCGTCGCGGCGCTGACCACTCAGCAGGGCCGCCTCTATCCGAAGGTCACGACGCGGCTGCTGACCGATGCGGACGCCACGCAGGACCGGATCCGCGAGGCGTTCGACTGGCTGCGGACCGAGGTCGGCCCCGCCGACGTCGCGATCGTCTTTCTCGCCGGCCACGGCATCGACACCGGCGACGCCGGCTACTACTTCCTGCCCTGGGATGGCGACGCGAACGCGCTCGCCGGCACCGCGGTGCCGGAGACCACGATCCGCGGCGCGCTCGCGCGGATCCGCGGCAAGGTGCTGTTCTTCGTCGATACCTGCTACGCCGGCGGCGCGGTCGGCACCTTCCGCTCTGCCAACCGCAACCTCGGGCGCCTGGCCAACGATCTGGCGTCGTCGGAGAACGGCGTGATCGTGTTCGCATCGAGCACCGGCCGGCAGTTGTCCGAGGAGAACGATGCCTGGGGCAACGGCGCCTTCACGCGCGCGGTCATCGACGGCCTGAACGGCCAGGCCGATTTCCGCAACAGCGGCGTCGTGACCTACAAGGCGCTCGACTTCTACGTGTCCGAACGCGTCCACGACCTGACCGAAGGACGCCAGACGCCGGTGACGATTTCGCCGATCGGCGTGCCCGACTTCGCCGTCGCTCGCAGCGGGATCTGAAGCCTCGGCGCCTCGGCGCCGCCGTTTCAGGCCGCGAGCCGGGCCGGCGGCGAAGCCGGCGCCGCCGCGACGTCGAACCGCTGGATCGCCGGGGGCCCGGCGGTCGCGCCGCAACGCGCGATCAGCACATGGTTGGCCGGCAGGTCGCTCCAGCCGGCGGCATGGTCGTCGATCGGTTCGCTGACGACGGTCAGCGCGTCGGCGCTGCGGCGGTAGTAGACCGACGGCGCCTGCGGGTCGCTCGACCAGCGGAACGCGGTCAGCGTCGCGCCGTCGGTCAGCGCGGCGGCGAAGCGCAGCGGCTCGCGGATGCCGGCAGCATCCATCTCGCCGACGATCCGCGTCAGCGCGAGCCGGATCGCTTCGACCGGGCCCTCGTTGTCGACGTCGCCGAGCGCGACCAGGAAGATCGCCTCGGAATCGGTGCCGCCGCGGCGCTGGCCGTACAGCCGGTCCGGGATCATGTTCTCGATCCGCCGGCGCAGCGTGCAGAAGCCGCCGATCTGACCGTTGTGCATGAACAGGTAGCGGCCGACGCTGAACGGATGGCAGTTGGCGCGCGCGGTGGCGGCGCCGGTCGAGGCGCGGATATGGGCGAAGAAGGTCTGCGCCGACAGCTGGGCGCACAGCGACAGCAGGTTCTCGTCGGACCAGGCCGGAGAGATCTCGCGGTACAGGCCCGGCACCTCGCGGTCACCGTACCAGCCGATGCCGAAGCCATCGCCGTTGGTCACCGTCTTGCACTGCGCGGCGTGCAGCGACTGGTGCACCAGCGAGCGCGCGGGCTTGGTGACGATGTTCTCGAGGCGGACCGGCGACCCGGTGTAGGCGACCCAGCGGCACATGATTCGGAGGACTCCTGCGGCGGATGTTCCGGCGCGGGCCTCCAGTGTAGTGTCGCCGCGCGCGGGTCGGGGCGCCGTGTATCCAGCCGGGGACACCGCCGGACAGACCACCGACATCGAGTTGGTCGGCGCGGGCGCACCGGCGGTTCAACCGTCGCGTGGACGCCGGCCGCGCCCGGCCGTGAGATCACCCGGGTACACGGCGGATCAGACGGCGGGAGCGCGCGTTCGCAGCCCGTCGAAGCGGGCGAAGTCGCGGTCCGTCGTCACCCATTCGCAGCCGGACTCGATCGCCAGTGCGGCCAGGTAAGCGTCCGGCACGAGATTGCCGCGAACTTCGGACGCCGTGCAAAGTCGCTGGAAGACCTCCCAGTGACGGGGGCCGGGTGCGACCGGGACTGCGTTGGGCTGTTCGCGCAGCTGGGCGGTGAACGCCAGAGCATCGGCGAGCGGGGTCGGCTTCACGAACACCTTCGGATGGGTGACCACGCGGATGAAGCCGCTCAGAACCAGGTCGGATACGCCATAGGCGTCGTCACCGTTGATCGTCGACTCCAGCCATTCGCGGCAGGCGACGTGTTGCGGCGTGTCTTTCCGATGCGCGTAGACGAGGACGTTCACGTCACACAGCAGCATCGCTCAGGATTCCATGAGATCCAGCAGCGACGAGGCATCGTCGAGGTCGACGCCGGAGCAGGTACCGCCGCCCTCGAAGGTCGGCAGCCGTACCCGCCGCCGCCGCGCGACCCGGTCGCGCCGGGCGAACGATTCCCGCAGCGCGTCTTCCAGGACCGCGGTCAGCGTCTTGCCGGACGCTGCCGCGACCTGTTTGGCCTGCGCGAGCAGGTCATCGTCGAGACGGACGGTCGTGCGCATGCATCAAAGCATATTCAGCATGCATCAATATGTCAATTGTTCACGGCACCGGCCCGCATCGGCCGCCCGGGGCGCTCGCGCTCAATCGCGCAGCCCGGCAAGTCCTGCGACGAGTTCCGGCAGCCCTTCGGCTGCCGTCGTCTGCCACCACGCATCCACGTCCGGCGTCAGCGCGCTCGGCTGCGGATTGATCTCGACGACCGGCTTGCCGTGGCGCCGGGCGAGCTCGGGCAGGCCCGCCGCCGGATGGACGACGCCCGAGGTGCCGACGACCAGCAACGCGTCGCAGGTTTCGAGCGCGGCCTCGGCGCGCCGCCAGGCCGCCTGCGGCAGCGCCTCGCCGAACCAGACGACGCCCGGGCGGATCGGCCCGCCGCAGTGCGTGCAGGCTGGCGGCGCGACCCGCAGCGCCGGCGCCTGCGCTGCGTCCGGTAGCGCCGCTGCATGCGGATGCGGCCGCCCGCAGTCGAAGCAGCGCGGCGCGAACAGGCTGCCGTGCAGATGCACGACGTCGCGGCTGCCGGCGCGCTCGTGCAGGTCGTCGACGTTCTGCGTGACGACGACGACGCCGGGCCGCGACTGCTCGAGCGCGGCCAGCGCACGGTGGCCGGCATGCGGCCGGGCCTGCTCGACCAGCGCGGTCCGCCAGCAGTACCAGCCCCAGACCAGCGCCCGGTCGTCGCGATATGCCTCCGGCGTCGCCAGCGTCTGCGGGTCGAACCGGGCCCACAGGCCGTTGCGTGCGCCGCGGAAGGTCGGGATGCCGCTCTCGGCCGACATGCCGGCGCCGGTCAGCACGGCGATCCGCGCGGCCGGGGCGAGCAGGCGCAGCAGGTCGGCGGCGGGGGAGGGCGATGTCGTCATCGTGTTGGTGGTGTCCTTGCGTGCGATGTCCTTAAGTGCAGTGCCCTCATGTCCGACGCTGATGCCGGCCATCGGCGGCTTGGTCGAGAAAAAGGTGAACGCGCTGAACGGCGACGGATCGATGCCGCCGCTCGGCGACAGCGATCCGGCGCTGCGCCGGCGTATTCTGGTCGACAATCCGGGCGTGCTGTCCGGCGTCGACGCCCGATCTGTTCGGCTTCGACGCCCGGCGACCGGACCGCCGCAACCGGAGCCTCGCGATGAAACTGATCTCGTTCCAGCGTGCCGACGCCAGCCCCGGCTTCGGCATCGTCACGGCCGGCGAGACCGGCGTCGTCGACGTCTCGGCGCGGCTCGGCGGCCGGCTGCGCGAAACCGGCGACCTGCGGCTGGTACTCGAAGCCGGATCGCTGGCGCGACTCGCCGAGCACGCCGGCCGCAGCCCGGACCTGGCGCTCGCCGACCTGCGCTTCGACATGCCGATCCGCCAGCCCGACAAGATCATCTGCGTCGGCGTCAACTATGCCGAGCGCAACGAGGAGTACAAGGACGGCAGCGCGGCGCCGGCGTACCCGAGCGTGTTCCCGCGCTTCGCCCGTTCGTTCACCGGTCACGGCCAGCCGCTGATCCGGCCACCCGAGTCGCCACAGCTCGATTACGAAGGCGAGATCGCGATCGTGATCGGCAAGGAGGGCCGGCGGATCCCGCAGGCGCAGGCGCTCGCTCATGTCGCCGGGCTGACGTGCCTGAACGAAGGGACGATCCGCGACTGGGTCCGCCACGGCAAGTTCAACGTCACGCAGGGCAAGAACTGGGACGCCAGCGGCTCGATCGGGCCGTGGCTCGCGACGGCCGACGAGTTCGCCGACCTGACGCGCCTGGCGGTCACCACGCGGGTCAACGGCGAGGTCCGCCAGCACGACACTACCGAGCGGCTGATGTTCCCGTTCGCCCGGCTGATCCACTACATCTCGACCTGGACGACGCTGGTGCCGGGCGACATCATCTCGACCGGCACGCCGACCGGCGCCGGCGCCCGCTTCGACCCGCCGCGGTTCCTGGCACCCGGCGACGTCGTCGAAGTGGCAGTGCCCGGCATCGGTGTGCTGCGCAATCCGATCGCCGACGAATGCTGACTGCCGGCGACCTCGCTAGAGGATCCCGAGCCGCGCGAACACCTGCGCCAACGGTTCGCCGGCGCGCAAGGCGTCGCGGGTCGCGTTCTCGCCGCTGACCTTCTCGATCGCGAGCCGCAGCACGTCGGCCTCGACCTCGACCGGAATCACGACGACGCCGTCGGCGTCGCCGACGACGACGTCGTTCGGCCGGATCCGGACGCCGCCACAAACGATCGGTACGTCGATCGCCATCACGCGGCCACGCCCCTTCGAATCGAGCGGACCGATGCCGCCGTGGAACACCGGGAAGCGCAGCTCGGCGATCTGGCGGACGTCGCGGACCAGGCCGTCGGTGACGCAGCCGGTGGCGCCGCGCGCGAGACACGCGGTCGACAGCAGTTCGCCCCACGGCGCGATCCGTTGCGTGTCGCGGCCGGAATCGCCGCAGGCGAGCACGACCACCTGGTCCGGCTTCAGATCGTCGATCAGCCGGATCTCGAGCTCGTACGGATTGATGCCGGGCTCGACGTGATAGACCGGCATGTAGAGGCCGGTGCGGGCGCGGCCGACCAGGTCGAGCGCGCCGTCGAGCGGCCGGATGCCGGGCACCATCGCCTGCGCACGCCAGCCGAGGCCGTCGAGCGTGTCCGACAGCACCGCCGTCGCGATGCGGTGCTCGCGCAGCGCCGCGACGGTGGGGTCGGCGGGCCGCGGCGCCGTCCGCGGTGCCGTCATTTCTGGCGCGCGATGATGACGTCCTTGATCTTGTCGTAGACGCCCTCCGGCAGCACCTTCTTCTTGACCAGGTCGTCCTTGCCGGAGTACGGGCGGCCGTCGACGATCGCCTTGGCGCGCGCATCACCGATGCCGGGCAGCGTCTTCAGCTGGTCGGCCGACGCGCTGTTGATGTCCATCCGGTCGGCAGCGGCCATCGGTTTGGCGGTGGCCATCGTCTTGGCAGCGGCGGCACCGGACGCGGCCGCGCCCGCCGTAGCTCCGGCGGCGGTGGCCGCCGCTCCGGCACTGGCCGGCACCGTCGGTTTCGCCGACACGGCCGCTCCGGCGCTGGCTGGCACGGCCGGTTTGGCCGGCACGGCTGGCACCGCGGGTTTGGCCGGCATCACCGCCTTCGGGTCCAACGCCGGTTTCTTCTCCTGGGCGTGGGCCTGCAGCCCCACGAGCAGCAGCGCGGACGCAGCGGCCAGCGACAGCAATCGGGTCAGGGCGAACGTCTTCATCGGTTTCTCTTTGGAGTGGAGGTTTGGTGCAGCAGACCGGACCGGTCCCGACATCAAGTCTATCCAAAGCGGCGCTATTCTGCCGGGGGCCCGGCGGCCCGGCGGCGGGCCCGGGACCCGGCGGCGGCCGGGCCGCGGTTCAGCGGCGGGAGCGCAAGTCACACCCCCGGGAGGCTGCGCAGCCTCCTGGGCTCAATTCGCATCGGCGACGATGCGGGCGCGCAGCGCGTTGTCCGGCCAGGCGCCGCTGCCGGCGGCGGCATTCTCGCGCATGTGCAAGGCACGGCCGGTGCCGGGGATCACACAGGTCACCGCCGGATGACCGAGCACGAACTTCAACAGGGCCTGTGCCCAGCTGGTACAGCCGATCTCGCCGGCCCACCCCGGCAGCGGCCGGTCGCGCAGCCGGCGCAGCGCGCCGCCGCCGCCGAACGGCAGGTTGACGATCACCGCAATGCCCAGATCGGCGGCGAGCGG
Source organism: Lautropia sp. (assembly GCA_050249335.1). Classification (GTDB taxonomy): domain Bacteria; phylum Pseudomonadota; class Gammaproteobacteria; order Burkholderiales; family Burkholderiaceae_E; genus Lautropia. The sequence goes on along the minus strand of JBFWQR010000012.1, from coordinate 29,771 downwards.
CAGCAACCGCTGCTCGGCGGCGCGGTCGTCGACCGAGTAGTTGATCTGCACCGTGTCGATCGCGTGTTCGCGCATGACCCGTTCGAGGTCGCCGAATGCCCGTTCCTGGTAGTGCGTGATGCCGAGGTAGCGGATCCGCCCGGCGCGCTTCCAATCCTGCAGCGTCGGCAGGTGCGCCCGCCAGTCGACCAGATTGTGGATTTGCATCAGGTCCAGCGGCTCGGCCCTGAGCCGTTGCATCGAGCGCTCCATCTGGACGATGCCCTGTTCGCGGGCGCTGGTCCAGACCTTGGTCGCGATGAACGCCCGGCTGCGGCTGTCGGCAGCGCCGAGCAGATCGCCGACGACGGCTTCGGCGCGGCCGTACATCGGCGACGAATCGATTACCGAGCCGCCGGCATCGAACAGCGCCTGCAGCACGCCGCCGAGCTCCCGCAGCGTCGCGGGATCGCGGTCGACGTCGAAGCCGACATAAGTCCCGCATCCGATGACCGGCAGGCGTTCGCCGGACGACGGGATCGGACGGGTCTCCATCAGCGGCTCGGCGGAATCGGGCATCATCGCCGCCCGGCCTCCGCCGGGGCCGGTTCCCATCGATACGCCCAGCGTGGCAAGCTGCAGCCACCGCCGTCGTTGGTTTTCATTGCTGCCTCGGGTCACCGCGACCGTCCGCGCGCGCCGAACCACGCGCCATTACATGTTCAAATGTGACACATTGTGTTCGTCGGTGCTTGGAAGGCCATGACGACCGCTGGGTTGGGCCTTGCAGCCCTGTCCCGTGCTCCGACAGACTCCGAGCGGATCACGTGGCCCCTGGCCCGGGCAGTGACTTCGCGAAGCGTTCGCCCATAAAAAAGCCCGCGCACGAGGCGCGGGCTAATCCACCAAAGGAGGAGGTGGAGGAGACAAAAACGATAGTACCGCAACCGGTGGTGCAATGCAACATCCGTTCTCGATGAATATCGAGGGGTTGCTCTACTTCCACTGTGGATCGATCGCCGGCGGCCGGCTGCTGCAACGCGGCAGATTCCCGCCGGTCAGCTGCTGCCGGCGGCCTCCCGGCGGGCATGCCAGCGCGCCCAGTCGCGGCCGGCATGGAGTTCGCCGCAGTGTCGGCAACGACGCTCTTCGACGGGCGCGTCGTAGAACGCGGCGAATACCTTCGGCAGGTCACTGACGATGCTGGCGAGCTGGATCTCGCGGCGCTGGACCAGCGCCGCGCAGTGCGCGCAGTACCACTCGAAGCCGTCGACCTGGCCAGCAGGCCGTGCCCGCTCGATCACCGTGCAGAGACTGCCGGGTTCGGGGCGTTGCGGCGAATGCCGGACATGCGGCGGCAGCAGGAACACGTCGCCTTCGCGCAGATCGACCCGTTCGAAGCGGCCGCGGTCATGGATCAGCAGGTGCGCGTTGCCGCGGAACTGGTGGAAGTATTCCTCGTACGGATCGTCGTGGAAATCGGTCCGCTGGTTCGGGCCGCCGACGACGGTACAGATCAGGTCGGAGTCCGGCCAGATCTGCTGATTGCCGACCGGCGGCCTGAGCCGCTCGGCGTGGCGTTCCAGCCAGCCGGCGAGCGCGATCGGCCGGCCGTAGCGCAAAGCCGCCGCGGCGGCCGGGTCGTTCACGTTCGCTGTCGTCATGCTGGTCCCTCGGGGGCAGGCGCGGGTGCGCCGGGACCGTTATTGTCGCGCGCCGCGGGGCGCTGTCACGCCGGCTATGCCGTGCCGGTAGACCGCCGCGGCGCTACCGCCGCGCTCAACCGGCAACCGTGTCGGCCGGAGCCGCCTCAGCCGGAACCGTGTCAGCCGGCAACCGTGTCAGCCGGCAACCGCGCTCAGCGGTAGCGCCGCGGCGACCGGTGCCGCCTCCGCCTCGACGTCGCCGAGGCAGACCTGGGCATCGTCGATGCCGATGCTGCGCAATGCCCGCAGCGCGACGAACGCGTCGACCGCACGGCCGGCCGAGTAGATCACGACCCGGCGGCCGGGGCCGATGCCGGCGTTGCCGAGGATCCCCTCGATGACCTTGGCCGGGATCAGATTGCCGCCGAAGCTGTCGGCGAGCAGCCAGTCGACCGTGCCGAGCGACAGCGCGCCGGGCAGATGCCCCTGTTTGTAGCGGTCCGGATCACGAACGTCCCAGACGATCGCACCGGCGGCGGCAGCCTCTTGCATCTGCGCTACCGACACCATCGACACCGGTTCGCTGAGCGCCCCGAGCCAGTAGGACACCGTGCTGCGCACCAATTCCCAATTCAATGCAGACATGTCTCGATTCCTTTCAATTCCGGCCCGCGCCGATCTTCGATGTGCATGAGTCGGATCGAAGCGGGGTACGGTTCAAAGCGTAGGTCGGACGCGTTGCCTCGGCATGAGCACTGTCTTGCCGGTCGACCGGCTTTGTATCCGGAGGTTTCGGTCGAGCCGGCGATCCGATTCAAACCGTTGATCTGCAAGACTTTGCATCGCGCAGTGAGCGGGGCTTCGTTTTCCCTAGCTTGCCGTCAGCTTCGCGCCGGCGCCGTGACGGATGCAACGCTGTCGCGTTCACCGACAACCAGCGACCGACGGGCGGCGGCAGAAGCGGGATGCCGGCAGCCGCGGCCGCCGGCCCATACCTGTCGGCGCCGGATCACCCGGCGCGCGCGTCGCTCAGCGGTTCCAGAACGCGATCAGCCGCTCGACCAGTGCCTGCGGTTGCTCTTCGGGAATGAAGTGTCCGGCATTGGCGATCGTGCCGCCAGTGACGTCGGCGGCGATGCAACGCAGTGACGCTTCCGGTTCGGTGCCGCGGCCGCGTGACTCGGTGCGCGCACCGCCGAGTGCCAGCACCGGCATCGGCAGCCGGAAGCCGGCATCGCGCAGCGCCTGGTTGCGGGCGGCGTTCTTCGGCAGGTTGCGATAGAGCGAGAAGCCGGCGCGCAACGCACCGGGCTGGACGTAGGTGCGCAGATACTCGTCGATGTCCTCGGGGCCGATCGCGTCGGGCCGCCACGCATACTCGCGGTAGAACCAGCCGAGGTAGGCCCGCTCGCGACCGGTGACCAGCGCCTCCGGCAGGTCGTCGGTCATGTGGAACGCGTGATGCCAACGCCTGCCGCCCTGCGAGAAGTCGCTGCCGAGCCCGGGCAGCGTCACGTCGAGGACGGTCAGCGTCCTGACCGCCTGCGGTTCCGCCGCCGCCAGCGCGAACGCGGTCGGGCCGCCCCAGTCGTGTCCGACCAGGTGGAAGTCGCGGATACCCAGGTGCTGCTCGAGCAGTTGCCGCAGGTCGGCCGCCAGCGTCTCCGAGTCGTAGCCGTCGGCCGGCCGCGAGCTGTCGCCGAGGCCGCGCAGATCCGGCGCGATGACCCGCCAGGTCGGCGCCAGCCGCTCGATCACGTGGCGCCAGGCGAACCAGGTCTGCGGCCAGCCGTGCAGCAGTACCACCGGAAAGCCGGTGCCGGCGGCGACGTAGTGCATGACCAGGCCGTCGAGCCGGGCATAGTGGTGGACGAAACGGCTCATCGCCGGGCCTCCTGCGGTGGGTGCCGTCGCCCCGATGCGCATCGTTCAGAGCACCAGCTGGGTCTGCGTTACCAGCGCGACCAGCGCGCCGTCGTCGGATTCGATGCGGGTCTGCCAGACCTGGGTGCGGCGGCCGCGGTGCACCGGGGTCGCGACCGCGGTCAGCAGGGTGCCGGCGACGGCGCGGCCGACGAAGTTGGTCTTGCTTTCGATCGTCGTCGTCCCCTTGGCGTCGGGCGGCAGATTGACGACGGTCGCCGCCGCGCCGACGCTGTCGGCGAATGCCATCAGCGCGCCGCCGTGGACATTGTGCGCGACGGTGCAGAGATCGTCGCGGACGCGCATGGTGGCGACCACCCGGTCGGCTTCGGCAGTGACGAACTGCACGCCGATCAGTTCGGCGAACGGCAGCGGGAAAGAACGGATGCGTCTCAGTGGATCCATCGCGTCTCCTGGTCGATCCCGGGGCATCGTGTCGTTCATGGGCTCGCTGCCGGCGATCTCAGCCGGCGAACCGGACCGCGTCGGTATTGGCGCCGCAGAGCAGGACGCCGACCGTGCTGCCCGGTGCGGCCTGCCAGACGCCGTCGGCGAGCGCGGCGAAGGCGGCGGCACCGCCGGGTTCGACGACGATCCGCAGCCGCTCCCAGAGCATCCGCTGCGCCGCGACGATCGCGTCGTCGCCGACCAGAGCGGTAGCGCGCAGATGGCGCTGCGCGAGCGGGAACATCAGCGAGCCGACGCGGCGTGGTGCCAGCGAGTCGGCGGCGATGCCGCCCGCCGGCGCGTCGACCGGTTCGCCGGCGGCGAGCGCATGAGTCAGCGTCGGCGCCGTTTCCGGCTCGATTCCGACCAGCGCGACCCGGTCTCCGTACCATGCGGCGATGCCGCCGAGCAGGCCGCCGCCGCCGACCGCGACCAGCAGCGCATCGAGATCGGGCGCGTCCTCCTCGAACTCGACCGCGACGCTGGCCTGTCCGAGCAGCGTCCAGGGATCGTCGTAGGCGTGGATCGGCGTCGCGCCGGTCCGTTCGGCGAACGCGATGCTGGCGGCGAGCGCGTCGGCGTAGCGCTCCCCGACCAGCTGCAGTTCAGCGCCGGTCGCGCGGATCGCCGCCTGCTTGGCCGGCGCCGAGATGCCGGGAACGAAGATGGTGGCGCGACGCCCTAGCCGTTGTGCCGCGGCGGCGACCGCGACCCCGTGATTGCCGCCCGACGCCGCAACCACGCCGGCCGGGGCGATCGGCCGGGCCAGCAGATGCGTGATCGCACCGCGGCTCTTGAACGAGCCGGCGTGCTGCAGGTATTCGAGCTTCAGCACGACCTCGATACCGGGGCGGCCGACATCGGCGCCGTCGATCCGCAGCAGCGGCGTGCGCCGCAGGTACGGCCGGATCGCCGCGGCATTGGCGAGGATCTCGGCGCGGGTCGCAATCATCGGGCGATTGTACGGCGGCGGGCCCGAGCCCCGCCGCGTTTGCGCGACCCCGTCGCCGGACGATATAGTTGCCTGAGGCAACTGATTGGACGCGATCATGAATTCCACCGGCACTACCGCCCGGGCCGCCGGCGCGACCCGCGCGACCGTCGCGGCGGTCCGCGACTTCAACCGCTTCTATACCCGGCTGATCGGCGTGCTCGACGAGCGCCAGGGCGCACCGGCGGCGGCCCGGCTGACCCTGACGCAGGTGCGGCTGCTCTATGAACTGGCGCAGCGGCCGGGGCTGACCGCCAGTGTGCTTGCCGAGGAGCTGGCGCTCGACCCCGGCTACCTGAGCCGGCTGCTGCGCGGCTTCGAGCGGCAGCGCTGGATCCGGCGGGTTCCCGCGGCGCACGACGGACGCGCCAAGCCGCTGCGCCTGACCGCCGCCGGCCATCGTGCCTTCAAGCCCTATTTCGACGCGGCCGAATCGCACGTCTCGGCGCTGGTCGCGCCGCTCGGCGCGCACGACCAGGCGCGGCTGCTCGCCGCGATGACGACGGTGCGGCAGCTGCTGGGCCGGGCGGCGACCGCGGACGGGCGCGCGACGGCGGGCATGGCCTCGTCGGCGTCGGCCGCGCTGTCCGCGCCGTCCGAGCTGTCCGCGGCCGATGGATTGACGCTGCGGCCGCACCGGCCCGGCGACATCGGCTGGGTGATCGAGCGGCATGGCGCACGTTATCACGCCGAATACGGCTTCGACGGCGAGTTCGAAGCACTGGTCGCGGAGATCGGCGCGAAGTTCCTGCGGCGCTTCGATCCGGCGTCGGAGCGTGGCTGGATCGTCGAGCGAGCATGCGGCGAAGGCAGCGTCGAGCGGGTCGGCTGTGCCTTCATCGTCCGGCAGTCGGCGACGACCGCGAAGCTGCGGCTGGTGCTGGTCGAGCCGAGTGTGCGCGGGCTCGGCATCGGCCGGCGGCTGGTCGCTGCGGCGATCGCGTTCGCGACCGAGCGCGGCTATCGCAAGCTGACGCTATGGACCAACGACTGTCTGCATGCGGCGCGGGCGATCTATGTCGCCCATGGTTTCCGGCTGGTGCGCGAGCAGGCGCACCACAGCTTCGGCCACGACCTGGTCGGACAGTACTGGTCGCTGCCGCTGCGGCCGCTGTCGCCGGCGCGGTCCGCCGGACGATCAGCGACAGCGGCCGCGGCGGCCTGACCGGCTGGCCGGATGTCGCCGGGTCAGCCGGCCGCGCGGTCCGCGTAGCGGCCGCGCAGCACCTTGGCCGCCTCCACCATCGCGCGCAGCTTGCCGTCGGCGGTCGCGCGCGGCAGATACTTCATACCGCAGTCGGGCGCCAGGATCACGTTCTCCGGCTCGACGTATTCGAGCGCGCGTTCGATCCGCGCGACGACGACGTCGGGCGTTTCGACTTCAGGGTCGGCAAGATCGATGCAGCCGACCATCAGCTGTTTGCCGTCGAGCTGCTGCAGGATCGAGCAGTCGAGCTGCGATTGCGCGGTCTCGAGCGAGATCTGCCGGCAGCTGCACTGGGCGAGCTCGGGCAGGAACGAATAGCCGGACGGCCGCTCGTGGATGATCGCCGCGTAGCCGAAGCAGATATGGACCGCGGTGGTGCCGGTGATGCCGTCGAGCGCCTGCTGCAGCGCTTTCAGGCCGTAGGCGCGGGCGGCGTCCGGCCGCGCCTGCATGTATGGCTCGTCGATCTGGACGATATCGGCGCCGGCGGCGAACAGGTCGCGGATCTCGGCGTTGACCGCGACCGCATAGTCCATCGCCGCCGCTTCGAGCGTCGGATAGAAGTCGTTCTGCGCCTGCTGCGACATGGTGAACGGGCCCGGCACCGTGATCTTGATCTTGCGCGTGGTGTTGGCGCGCAGGAAGCGGACGTCGTCGATCTCGACCGCATGGCGGCGCCGGATCGGGCCGGTGATCCGCGGCACCGGGTTCGGATGGCCGGAGCGGTCGAGCGCGCTGCCCGGGTTGTCGAGATCGACGCCGTCGAGGGCGGTCGCGAAACGGTTCGAATAGCTCTCGCGCCGGATCTCGCCGTCCGACACGATGTCGAGGCCGGCGGCTTCCTGGGCCCGGATCGCGATCAGCGTCGCGTCGTTCTGCGCCTCTTCGAGGTACTGCGAGGGGATCCGCCACAGCTCGCGGGCGCGCACTCGCGGTGGGAAGCGGCCGGCGAGCTTGGCGCGGTCGATCAGCCAGTCGGGCTGCGGGTAGCTGCCGACGATCGTGGTGGGGAACAGCATCGATGTCTCCGGTCGTATGAGGCGGGGCGAGCGCGCGATTGTCGCAGTTGCGGGTGCCGGTCGGCAACGCCGCCCCAACGCCGTCGGCGCCCGCCGCTTACACTGCGGGTTGGATCGCCGTTCCGAGCCGATCGTCCCGCTATCCGATCTCGAACGCCGTGCCGCCCCCGACACCCGCCTCGCCCGCGACCTCCGCGCCGCCTCGCCAGCTGCTGGTGGTCGACGACGACCGCCGGCTGACCACGCTCGCGCTCGACTATCTGACCCGTCACGGCTTCCAGGTCACGCTGGCGGCGACCGGCGCCGAGGCATTGCAGCGGCTCGACGCGCAGCCGTTCGACCTGGTGACGCTCGACCTGATGCTGCCGGATCTCGACGGCCTCGAGGTCTGCCGCCGGCTGCGCAGCCGCGACGACACGCGCCGCTCGACACCGGTGCTGATGCTGACCGCGCGCGGCGACACCATCGACCGGATCATCGGCCTCGAACTCGGCGCCGACGACTACCTGCCGAAGCCGTTCGAGCCGCGCGAGCTGCTGGCGCGGATCAATGCGCTGCTGCGTCGGCCGCCGCTGCCGGTTCCGGACGGCGCAGCCGTGACCGCCTCGTTGCGGTTCGGCTCGCTGACGATCGACCGCGACACCCGCGAGGTCCGCCGCGACGGCGTCGTCTGCCCGCTCACCGCGCATCAGTACACGGTGCTGCTGACGCTCGCCGAGCGCGCCGGCCGGGTCGTTTCGCGCGACGCGCTGGCCGCCGCGACCGCGGCGCTGTCGGCGAACGAGAGCGGCAGCCGGGCGATCGACATCCATATCGCGCGGATCCGCGCCGCGATCGAGGACGATCCGACCGAGCCGCAGCGGATCCGCACGGTGCGCGGCGGCGGCTACATGATGCTGCGCGAACAACCGTGACTGCTGCGCCAACGGCCGCGACGCCGCCGGGCGAACGCACGTGACGCCGCCGGCCCGCCGATGCGACCGCTATACCTGAAGCTCTGGGCTGCCGTGCTCGGCTGCGGCCTGCTCGGCCTGGTCGCCGGCTGGTGGGTCGCCGACTGGGTCGGGGAGCCGCCGCCGGACCGGACGCGGTCGCTCGGCTCGAGGCCGGGTAGCCTGCCGCCAGTCGACAACAGCCCGCGGTCCGGCGGCCCGCGGCTCGGAGATGGTCTGCGATCTGGAGATGGTCCGCGGCCCGGAGATGGCCCGCGGCCCGGAGATGGTCCGCGACCCGGTGACGGCCAGCGACCCGGAGATGGTCCTCTGCCAGGTGATGGCCAGCGACCGCCCGAGTCGGCGCCTCGGGACGCATCACCCGGTGCGGTCCGCGAGCCGCCGCGTGACGGCCCGCGCCTGCCACCGCGCGACGCCGGCCCGCGCCCGCCACCGCCGCGTTTCGGCGATGGCCGGCCGCCGCCGCCGTCGAACCGCGCGCTCGGCACTTGGCTACCGGTCGCGCTGATGGTGCTGGCGATGAGCGCGTTGACGTACCTGCTGGTGCGCCGGCTGACACGCCGGCTCGAAGCACTGCGCGACCGGGTCCGCTCGCTCGGCGAGGGCGACTTCGAGGCGCGGGTCGATGTCGACGGCGACGACGAGATCGGCGAGCTGGCGCGCAGCTTCAATCGCTCGGCCGAGCGGATCGCGCGGCTGATGTCGGCCAACCAGAGCCTGCTGGCGAACTCGTCGCACGAGCTGCGCTCGCCGCTGACGCGGATGCGGCTGGCGCTGGAGCTGCTCGGCGAACGGCATGCGGGGGTCGAGAGCGATACGGCCTACCGCGAGATCCGCCGCAGCCTGACCGAGATCGACCAGATCATCGACGAGCTGCTGATCTCGAGCCAGCTGCAAGCGACCGCGACCATCCATCGCGCCGCCGAACCGGTCGCATTGGCGCCGATCGTCGAGCAGGAGATCGCGCATGCGGCGCCCCGGCTCGCAACCCTGCTGCCGGCGGGGCCCGCGGGGCCGGCGGGGCCGTCGGGCTCGGCGATCGCCGCCGCGGTCGATCCGGTGCTGTTTCGCCGGGTGGTCCGCAACCTGCTCGAGAACGCGGTGAAGTACGGCGATGGGCAGCCGGTCACGGTCATGTTGACGCGCGACGGCGGCGGGGTGGAGTTGCGAGTCGCCGATCTCGGCCTCGGGGTGCCCGAAGGCGAGCGCGAGCGGATCTTCGAGCCGTTCTATCGGCGCCGGGGCGCTTCCGAGGATCGTGGCGGCGTCGGGCTCGGCCTGGCGCTGGTCCGGCAGATCGCGCGGCTGCACGGCGGCAACGCGCATTGCGAGCCGAACCAGCCGCACGGCTCCGTGTTCGTCTGTCAGCTGTCGGATTGACCCGCCCGACCGGGTCGTAGAGCCCTCGTCGGACAGCGAGACCTGCTGGCCAGCGACCGAGTCAATCCGGCGACCAAGTCAATCCAGCGATCGGAACTCAATCCCGATAGCCCGGCGGTTCGACGATCCGGAAGATGCCGGTGGCGGAACGGAACCGCCCGTTGCCCAGCGGTTCGAGGGACGGTCCTTCCGCCGAAAGATAAATGCGTGACCGCTCGAAAATTCCGTCGTTATCCTGCTCGGAGATCAGTTCCTCGATGCCCTCGACCACTTCGTTTTGCGCACCGATGCGATGGAGCCAGATACGGCGGCGACTGACGGCCAAGGGCATCATCTCCGCTTGCCCCACGGGCATCTTCCCCCGGGGTAATAACTGCGGACGAAGACAATGCGCTCGAAGCGAAGGTCGCCGCTGGCGATCAACGGCACCGCGTCTGGCGGATACGACTCGTCCCACGGCTGCCACGCGATCTCGCCAGGGCAGGCATCGGATTCGGAATACTCGAAGCCGTATCGGAACAGGAACGACCTTCCGTCGATCAGGGATGCGGAGCTGCCGATCCGCTGCCGGGTTCTTTCCCGCAATTCGACTCGAAAGCGCCTCAACTCGACCACCGGCAGCTCGCCCTCGCGCGCAGGCTCGGCCGTGCCCGCGTCGCGACTGCAGGAAGGTGCGGACGACATGCCATGGGGCAACGGTCAGCCGCCGACTTCGGTGAAGAACCGGTTCTTCGAGTCGTCGTCCCGAAACTTTCCATCCCGGGTCTCGGTGAAGGCGGTCGTGCTGGGAGGTGCGACGACGACCCTGCGAACCAGCGTTCGCTCCCCGTTGTCATCGATCAGAATTTCACGGCGCTCGATGCACTCGTAGATCGTGCCGTAGGTATCTTCGCGCAGGCGGATCGGTCGGGTCTGAAAGATCGTGTGCATGGTGCCCAGCCCGGATCAGGTGACGGACGGATCCTCGCATGGGTCTGTTTCTGATCGATTGCTGAGCTGCGACCTTCGGTAAACGCCATCCAGGCAGGGCTGGCCAGTTTCTCTATGCGGTAAGCGACGGCGACCGTCACCGAGCGATGCCGCCGAACTGGCGCGCAGTTTCCGCGGCCGAGCCCTGGGCTACATCCGGTAACAGGCGCGAAACCGGAGTGAAACCGGTGCCTCCTACGATCCGCTGCACGTCTGATATCGACAGAGGATCGCCATGACCCGTCCGCCTGCTTCACCGAGCCATCCGCATGCCACCCGAGTGCCGACTGCCGACGCGGCTGCCGGCGATGCGCATGACGCCGGATTCGCCGCCGATCTCGCGCGGCTGATCGCGCTGGCACCCGACCGCCGCCGGATGCTGCGCTGGTTCAGCGCTGGTGGACTGGCGCTGACCGGCCTCGGCTGTGGCGGTGGCAGCGACGACGATGCGGTCGCGGACAACCCGGTTGCGGCCGGCCCGACACCGGCTGCTGCGCCGACGCCGACCGCTGCGCCGACGCCGACCACGGCACCGACCCCAGCGACGGCGCCGACCCCGGCCGGCAGCTGCGCGGTGATCCCCGAAGAAACCGCGGGCCCATACCCGGGCGACGGCTCGAACCGCGGCGCCGACGGCAGTATCGCCAACGCGCTGGCCTTGTCCGGCATCGTCCGCAGCGACATCCGCTCGAGCATCGCCGGTGCCAGCGGCACCGCGGCCGGCGTCCCGCTGCGGATCCGGCTGCAGCTGGTCGGTACCGCATCGAGCTGCAGCGCGCTCGCCGGCCGTGCGATCTACCTTTGGCACTGTACCCGTGACGGCGGCTACTCGATGTACTCGACCGGCGTCACCGACCAGAATTTCCTGCGCGGCGTGCAGGCGACCGATAGCGACGGCATCGCCGAGTTCATCACGATCTTTCCGGGCTGCTACGACGGCCGGATGCCGCATGTCCATTTCGAGGTCTATCCGAGCCTCGCCAGCGCGACGTCGTCGGCGAGCAAGATCAAGACTTCGCAGCTCGCGTTCCCGAACGAGATCGCCAGCGCGGTCTACGCGACCGCCGGCTACGAAGCCAGCGTGTCCAACTTCGCGAGGATCAGTTTCGCGAGCGACAACGTCTTCAGCGACGGCGTCACGCTGCAGCTCGCCACCGTCACTGGCAATGTCAGCGACGGTTATGTCGCGACACTGGAGGTCGGCATCTCTGCCTGAGGCGCCGGAAGTTTCGACAGCGCCGGAAGTTTCGACAGCGCCAGCAGTTTCGACAGCGCCAGCAGTTTCGACAGCGCCGGCAGTTCCGACGGCGCCGGCAGTTCCGACGGCGCCGGCAGCGCCGACGCTCGGCCGACAGTCGCCGACACGGCGCGGGCCGGGTCCGGGCACGGCGGTTGCGAGGCAGCGGCCCCGCCTAGGAGACCGCGTTGCCGAATCGGATACCGTCCCCGCCGGGCCCGGCAGCCGCGGCGTCGGCGCCAGCCGCACGGCCGTCACGGCGGCGCCGCTGGCCGTGGGCGGTCGCAGCGCTGGCGCTGCCGATCGCGTTCGTGATCGCGTCGGACCTCGCCGGCTGGCGCTATCTGCGCGGGCCGCTGCAATCGGTCGCCGGCCACTTCGCCGGCCGTGCGGTGACGATCGATGCGCCGCTGCGGCTGCATCTGCTGCGCGCCGAGCCGACCCTCGCGGTCGGCGGCTTCCGGCTCGCCGCGCCGCAGTGGAGCAGCGAGCCGCATTTTGCCGCCAGCGGACCGCTGGCGGCGGCGGTCCGCTGGCGCGATCTGCTCGGCTGGCGCCGCGAGCCGGCGGCGCCGCTGCCGGTGGTCGCATTGTCGGTGCAGCGGCTCGACATCCGGATCGAGCGTCGAGCCGATGGCCGAGCTTCGTGGCAATTCGGCGACCACGAGGCCCGGCCGGCGGATGCCGGTACGACGCCGGTATTGCCCGCGATCGGCCGGCTCGAGCTGAGCGACGGCCGCATCGTCGTCCACGATGAGCTGCTGCCGCTGGAGCTCGACGCGACCGCGACGTTGCGCGAAGGCGCCGCGGTCGCCGACGCCGGCGTTGCGATCGACGCCCGTGGCCGTTATCGCGGGCAGCCGATCGAGATCGCGGCGACCGCGCCGGGGCTGCTGCCGCTCGCGAGCGGCGGCGCGCTCGAACGGCTGTCGGGGCGGGCGCGAATCGGCGAGACGCGGCTGCGCTTCGACGGCCGGATCGGCCAGCCGGTGCGTCTGCTCGACGTCGCCGGCAACTTCGAGCTTGCCGGCCCGTCGCTCGCCGAGCTCGGCGAGCTGCCGGGCGTGACGTTGCCGGCGACCGAACCGTACTCGATCGAAGGCTGGCTGGCGCGCGGCGCCGACCGGATCGAACTGCGCGTCAAGGCGGCTGCGGTCGGCGACAGCCGGCTCGCCGGCGAGTTCGCGTTCGATCCGACCACGACGCCGCCGCGACTGTCCGGCCGATTGACCGGCAGCAAGCTTCAGTTGCAGGACCTCGGGCCGGCGGTCGGCGCCGACGCCGGTGGCCACGGCAAGCGTGGCGACCCGAACGGCGGCGCGAAGGCGACCAAGGCCGACCCGAAAGCGACCAGGGCGAAAGCGACCAAGGCCGATCCGAAGGCGACCAAGGCCGGCGGGCAAGCGGCAGGCGCCAGCGGGGACGTGAAGAAGGACGCCGGAGCGCGGACGAAGGAGGGCGCGCGCGCGAAAGAGGAGGACGCGCGGGAGGACGCGCGTGCGCGGGTGCTGCCGCAGCGGCCGCTCGACCTGCCGTCGATGAAGCAGATGGATGCCGACGTGACGGTCGCGCTGGCGCGCTTCGACCCCGGCACCGCGGCGATCAGCGCGATGACCAACCTGCGTGGACGCATCGTGCTGCAGGGCGGTGTGCTCGAGATCCGCGATCTCGACACCCGAGTCGCCGGTGGCCGAATCGCCGGCGGCCTGCGGATCGCGCCGACCGGCGCGGAGAAGGTCGCCGACTGGAATGCCGACCTGCGCTGGTGGTCGATCGATCTCGCCGAGTGGCTGCGGCAGACACCGCAGCGCCGCTTCGTCGTCGGCCGGTTCGACGGCATGCTGAAGCTGGCCGGCCGCGGCGCATCGACTGCCGCGATGCTGGCCTCGCTCGATGGCGAGATCCGCGGCGCGATCCGCGATGGGCGGCTGTCGCACCAGCTGATCGAACTGATCGGGCTCGACGCGGCGCAGGCGCTCGGAGTCACGGTCCGCGGCGACGATCTGCTCGACGTACGGTGTGCACTGGTCGACTTCGCGGCGCGCGACGGCCGGTTGCGGTCGCGGGCCGGCATCATCGATACGGTCGACACGACCATCTTCGCCGACGGCACGATCGGTCTCGACGACGAGTCGCTGCAGCTGCGGCTGGTCGCCGCGCCGAAGGACTGGAGCCCGCTGTCGCTGCGTTCGCCGGTCACCGTCGGCGGCACGTTCGGCGCGCCGGACATCGGCATCGACGCGCGACCGCTGGCGTTGAAGGCGCTCGCCAGCCTGGCGCTGGCGACGGTCGCGCCGATCGCGGCGATCCTGCCGCTGATGGATTTCGGCAAGGAGCGCGGCGACGTCTGCGTCGATTCGATCGAGCGAGCGCGCCGCGGCGGCGGCGCGGCGGCAGGTCGGGAGAGACCGTCCGGGAAGCAGCGTTGACGCAACCAGCGGCCCGTCAGCGGCGCTCGGTCGGCCGATCAGCGCCGGCGCCAGCCAGCCAGCTGGCCGGCTCGCCAACCAGCCAGCCGGCCTATCAACCAGCCAGCCCGTCAATCCAGCCAGCCCGTCAATCCAGCCGGCCCGTCAATCCAGCCAGCCCGTCAATCCAGCCAGCCCGTCAATCCAGCCAGCCCGTCAATCCAGCCAGCCCGCGGCGATCGGCGCCAGCGCTAGCCGGCGGCGATCGGCGCCTCCGCTCAGGACGCCGGTGTGCGAGGCTCCTCGATCGGGCTGCGGCGCGGCCGTGGCGGCTCGCGGACCTCGTCGGGTTCGTGCGGCTCGCGGTCGGGCCAGTCGTTCGGCCGATCGCTGCGGCCGGGTTCGGGATCGTCGGGCTCGGGCGGGCGGTGCGCATGGATCATCGGCGGACTCCTTCAGGGCATTCGCCGTTCACCGCAATCGGCGTTCCCGCTCTTTCAGCGCATGCCGCCGAAGCCGCCGAGCCCGCCGCCACCGCCCATCATGCCCTTCATCGAGCGCATCATCTTGGCGAGGCCGCCTTTCTGCATCTTCTTCATCACGGCCTGCATCTGCGAGAACTGGTTCAGCAGCCGGTTGACCTCCTGCACCGGCACGCCGGCGCCGGTCGCGATCCGGCGCTTGCGGTTGGCCTTGATCAGCTCCGGCTTGGCGCGCTCGGCCGGCGTCATCGAATGGATGATGCCCTGCATCCGGCGGATGTCGCGCTCGGCCCGGTCCATGTCGCCGGCTCCGGCCTTGCCCTGCAGCTCGGCCGGCAGCTTGTCCAGCAGCGACGACAGGCCGCCCATCTTCTTCATCTGCGAGATCTGCGACAGGAAGTCGTTCAGGTCGAAGCGCGCGCCGCCCTTCAGCTTCTCGGCGAGGCCGCGCGCCGCTTCCTGGTCGACCGACGCCTGCGCCTGCTCGACCAGCGCGACGATGTCGCCCATGCCGAGGATCCGGTTGGCCATCCGGTCGGGGTGGAAGACGTCGAGCCCGTCGAGCTTCTCGCCGGTGCCGACGAACTTGATCGGGCGGCCGGTGATCGCCTTGACCGACAGCGCCGCACCGCCGCGTGAATCGCCGTCGAGCTTGGTCAGCACGACGCCGGTCAGCGGCAGCGCCTCGCTGAACGCGCGCGCGGTGTTGACCGCGTCCTGGCCCTGCATCGCGTCGACGACGAACAGCGTTTCGATCGGCGCCAGCGCGGCATGCAGCTGGCGGATCTCGTCCATCATCGCCTGATCGATGCCGAGCCGGCCGGCGGTGTCGACCAGCAGCACGTCGTGATAGTGATTGCGCGCCCAGGCGACCGCGGCGCGCGCGATGTCGACCGGCTTCTGGTCGGGCTGCGACGGGAAGAAATCGACGCCGGCCTGCCCGGCGACCGTCTTCAGCTGCTCGATCGCGGCCGGCCGGTAGACGTCGCACGAGACCGTCAGCACCTTCTTCTTCTTGTTCTCGCGCAACCAGCGCGCCAGCTTGCCGACCGTGGTGGTCTTGCCGGCGCCCTGCAGGCCGGCCATCAGCACGATCGCCGGCGGCGTGGTCGCGAGATCGAGCTCCGCGGTGTCGCCGCCGATCAGTTCGGCCAGCGCCTTGTGGACGACGCCGACCAGCGCCTGGCCCGGCGTCAGCGACTGCAGCACCTCCTGGCCGAGCGCGCGCTCCTTGACGGTGGCGACGAAGTTGCGCACCACCGGCAGCGCGACGTCGGCCTCGAGCAGCGCGATCCGGATCTCGCGCAGCATCTCCTGGGTGTTGGCTTCGGTGAGGCGCGCTTCGCCGCGCATCGTCTTGACGATGCGCGACAGGCGCTGGGAGAGGCTGTCCAGCATGGCGGGCTCGGTCGGAGGAACGGGCAGGGTGCTCTGCGAACGGGCAGGGTACACTGCGCGCGTGGGCATTGTACTGATTCTCTTTCTGCTGCCGGCCTGCCTCTACGGCGCCGTGTGGTTCGGAGCATCGCGCGGCGCCCGGCCGGCTGTCATCGGTACGCTGCTCGCGGTCGCGCTGCTGGCGCATGCGGTGACGTTCTTCTGGCCGTTCGTGCCCGGCCGCTTCGACTACGGCTTCGCCAAGCTGTTGTCCGCGACGGTCTGGATCGGCGTGCTGCTGGTCTGGCTCGAGAGCCTGCGTGTCGAGGTCGGCCGGCTGACGCTGCTGCTGTCGCCGCTGGCGGTGGTGCTGGTGCTGCTGCCGTACTTCTTTCCCGGCGCCCGCTTCGAGCTCGCCGACCAGCCGCCGCTGTTCGTGCCGCACCTGATCATCGGCACGCTCGCCTACGGCGTGATGTTCCTCGCGGCGATGCAGGCGCTGATGATGGCGGCGGCCGAGCACCGGCTGCACCCGCGCCGTGTCGAGCGGCCGGGGCTCCTGACCGCGCTGCTCGCCGGCGGCACGGTGACGTTGCCGCCGCTGATGGTGCTGGAACGGATCCTGTTCCGCGTGATCAGCGTCGGTTTCGTGCTGCTGCTCGCCACCACGCTGACCGGCATCGTATTCGCCGAGGAAACCTTCGGCCGGCCGTTGCCGCTGAATCACAAGACGGTGTTTTCGCTGATCGCGACCGTATTCTTCGGATTGCTGCTGGCCGGGCGCTGGCTGTGGGGCTGGCGCGGCCGGATCGCGATCCGGCTGACGCTCGGCGGCTTCGTGCTGCTGCTGCTGTCGTACGTCGGCAGCCGCTTCGTATTGGAAGTGATCCTGAAGCGGATCTGAACTTCGGCGACGGCGCCCGGCAGCAGTCCTCCGGGCTCCGGCAACCCGGCAAGCTGCGAACGGGATGGCTGCGAACGGACCATGGGAAAACTGGCGATCTGGATCCTGCTGGCACTGGCCGCGCTGCTGTTGTTCCGGCTGTTCGGCAGCGCGAAGCGCCGGCCGCAGCGCGGCGGCGATGCCGGCAGCGCCGCCGGCCGCTCGCCGGCTGGCGGCCGCGACGCCGGCGACCGCAGCGACGATCGCGAGCGGCCGGCCCAGCCGGCCGGCGAGCTGATGCTGTCGTGCGCGGTCTGCGGCGTGCACCTGCCGGGTTCGGACGCGCTGTTCGCCCGCGGGCGCGTCTACTGCAGCGCCGAGCACCGCGATCAGGATCGCCGCGAATGAACCGGTCCCCGCGCTATCTGGCGGAACCGACGCCGTCGTACTGGAAATCGCTGCGCTACCTCGGCGATGCCCGACTGATCGTCGCCGCGGTGCTGCTCGCGTACGTGCCGCTGATCGGCCGCCAGACGACGCTCGACCCGGCGTTCGACCGGCCGCTGTTCGGGCAATTCGCTGCCGCCTATCTGGTGTTCTCGGTGATCGCCGCATGCACCGTCCGGCTGGTGCCGCGCGGTTTCCATCTGCAGCTGCTGGCTTCGGTGCTGGTCGACATCGCGGTGATCGGCGCGATCGTGTTCGCCGCCGGCGGCGCCCGCAGCGGCCTCGGCGTGCTGATGATCACGCCGATCGCCGGCGCCGCGATCCTGACGACGCCGCTGCTGTCGATGTTCGTCGCCGCGATCGCGACGTTGGTGCTGCTCGGCGAGAGCGTCGGTCATGCGTTGGCCGACGACGCCGGCGGCGCGATCGGCGGCAATCTGGCGATCGCCGCAGTGATCAGCGCGGTGCTGTTCTGCATCGCGCTGGTGGTCAACCGGCTGGCGCACCGGCTGGCGGCGCAGGAGCGGCTCGCGGCGCGGCGCGGCGAAGACCTGCGCAACCAGCTCGCGGTCAATGCGCTGGTGATCGCCGAGCTCGACCAGGGAGTCGTCGTGCTCGACCGTCACGGGCTGCCGAAGGCGATGAATCCGAAGGCGCGGCGGCTCTGCGGGCTGCCCGACGGCGTCGCGCTCGACGCGATCGACGCGGCGACCGGGGCGACGCTGCGCGCGCTGATCGCGAGCGGCCGGACCCGTGCCGAGCTGACCTTCGGCGTCGCCGGCGCTGGCCAGACCCGGGCCCACGCCCGCGTGCTGACCGCGGCCGGCGATCATGAATCGGCGGCCGCGCTGCTCGACTGGGTGGTGCTGCTCGAGGATCTCGAGCAGCTCGAGGCACGGGCGCAGCAGTTGAAGCTGGCGTCGATGGGCCGGCTGTCGGCGTCGATCGCGCACGAGATCCGCAATCCGCTCGGCGCGATCCGCCATGCCGGCAACCTGCTGGCCGAAGGCGTCGCCGAGGCGCAGCTGACCCGGCTGTCGCGGCTGACGGCGATCATCGAGGAGAGCTCGCTGCGCATCGACCGGATCGTCGAGGACGTGCTGTCGCTGGCGCGCCGCTCGGCCGCGCGCGAGCCGATCGTGCCGGCCGAATTCCTCAGCGGGTTCCTGCCCGACTTCGTCGCCCAGTCCGAGACCAGCTGGGAGCGGATCGCGGTCGTGCTCGAAAGCGACGAGCAGCCGCTGTTCGATCCGAACCATCTGCGCCAGGTGCTGGTCAATCTGCTGTCGAACGCGTTGCGCTACGCGTCGGATTCGCCGGCGGCGATCGTGATCGCCTGGCGTGCGGCCGGCGCGCAGCAGGCGATGCTGACGGTGCAGGACGACGGACCGGGCATCCCGGCCGACTTCCGGATCAATCTGTTCGAACCGTTCCATACCACCGAGACGCGCGGCACCGGCCTCGGGCTGCACATGGCGCAGGAGCTCTGCGTCGCCAACGGCGCGCGGCTGCGCTACCAGGCGGCGCCGGCCGACGGCGGCCGCTACCGCGGCGCTTTCGTCATCGAACCCGAGCTCGCGGTGCGCCGGCCGTCGGCCCGAGCGGCATCCGGAGCGCCGGCTCCGGTATCGTCGGGGACGGTTCCGTCGGAGGCCGTTCCGTCGAAGGCGAACCCGGCGTCCCAGGAAGGGCGATGGCAGCAGAAGCAGACGGCTTGAGATCAGCAGACGGCTTGAGATCATTGGCTCGCGGCGTGCGGGTCGCGCGCGTGCTGGTGGTCGACGACGAGGCGAGCCTGCGCGAACTGCTCGAACTGACGCTGGTCGGCATGGGGCTGGACGTCGACGTCGCGGCGACGCTGGCCGACGCGCGCCGGCTGGTCGCCGAGCAGCGCTATGCGCTGTGCCTGACCGACATGCGGCTGCCCGACGGCAACGGACTCGAGCTGGTCGGCCTGTTGGCGCAGCGCAGCCCCGACACGCCGGTCGCGGTGATCACCGCCTACGGCAGCGCCGAGAATGCGGTCGCGGCGTTGAAGGCCGGCGCCTTCGACTATCTGGCCAAGCCGGTCGGGCTCGAGGCACTGCGCGCGCTGGTCCGCTCGGCGCTGCGTCCGCCGAATCTCACCGGCGGCGCGACCGGTGCTGGCGGTGCCGGCGCCGCCGATGCCGGCAGCGGTGCCGCCGGAGCCGCCGGCAATGCCGCGGCGTCCGCAACGTCCGGCATGCCGGGTGTGCCCGGAGCGGCCGCCGCGGCGAGTGCCACGGGCACGGCCACCGGCGACGGCGCTACGCTGCTCGGCGTCTCGTCGGCGATCGCCGAGGTCCGCAGCAGCATCGCGCGGATGGCGCGCAGCATGGCGCCGGTCGCGATCACCGGCGAATCGGGTTCCGGCAAGGAACTGGCGGCGCGGCTGATCCATCAGTCCGGTTCGCGCGCCGGCGGACCGTTCGTTGCGGTCAACTGCGGCGCGATCCCGGAGAACCTGATGGAGTCGGAGTTCTTCGGCTATCGCAAGGGCGCGTTCACCGGTGCCGACAGCGACCGGGCCGGTTTCTTCGCCGCCGCCAGCGGCGGCACGCTGTTTCTCGACGAGGTCGCCGACCTGCCGCTGGCGATGCAGGTCAAGCTGCTGCGCGCGATCCAGGAGAAGCGGATCCGCAAGGTCGGGTCGGTGACCGAAGAGCCGGTCGACGTCCGGATCATCAGCGCGACCCATCAGGACCTGGCGCAGTGCGTCGCCGACGGCCGATTCCGGCAGGATCTCTATTACCGGCTCAACGTCATCGAGCTGCGGCTGCCGCCGCTGCGCGAGCGGCGCGAGGACATCGGCGCGCTCGCCGAATCGGTGCTGCAGCGGCTGGCGCGGCGCAGCGGTCTGCCGCAGACGCCACGGCTGTCGTCGGTGACGCAGCGCTTCCTCGAGAGCTACCGCTTTCCCGGCAACGTCCGCGAGCTCGAGAACATCCTGGAACGGGCGCTGGCATTCTCCGACGGTCGCGTCATCAACGTCGAGGACCTCGGCCTGCGGCCGATCGTGACCGACGACAGCGAGCGCGAGCGGGCCGTCGGCGAGCCGCGCGATGCCCGGCCGGGCGGTCGCCTTGGCCGTGACGTCGCCGGCAACGTCGCCGGCAGCGACGGTATCGCTGGCGGTGACGGCAGGGATGGCCGTGACGGCAGTGATGGTGGTGAAGGCAGGGATGGCGGTGAAGGCAGGGGTGGTAGTGATGGTGGTGACGGCGGCGATCCGCACGCCGGAGACGATACCGGCACCGACGCCGGGCTCGATGCCGACGGCGTGCCGCATTCATTGCCCGACTATCTCGATCGGGTCGAACGCGAAGCGATCCGGCGTGCGCTCGAGCAGACCCGGCAGAACCGGACCGCCGCGGCGCGGCTGCTCGGTATCACGTTCCGGGCGCTGCGCTACCGGATGCAGCGGCTGCAGATCCGGTGACCGGCCGCAGCCGATCCGGCGACACCGACTGGCTGCCGGGCGCGCGGCGCATCGCCAGCCCGAATTTCGATGCGCGGCCGGCCGGATCCGTGATCGACACGGTGATCGTCCATTACATCAGCCTGCCGCCGGAACGATTTTCCGGTGACGCCGTCGAGCGGCTGTTCACCAACCGGCTCGACCCGGCCGCGCATCCGTACTTCGCCGATCTCGCCGGGGTGCGGGTCTCGGCCCATGTGTTCCTGCGCCGGCGCGGCGAACTGCTGCAGTTCGTGCCGTGCCGCGCGCGTGCCTGGCATGCCGGCAGCTCGCGGCTGCTCGAGCGCGAACGCTGCAACGACTTCTCGATCGGCATCGAGCTCGAGGGCAGCGCGCTGCGGCCGTTCACCGCTACGCAGTACCGCCGGCTCGATCGGCTGCTGCGGCAGCTCGCCGATCTGTTTCCGCTTCGTTACATCGCCGGCCACGACGACGTCGCACCGGGTCGAAAATTCGATCCAGGGCCCCGGTTCGACTGGCGACGGCTCGGTCCGACCCTCCGTGCCATCGGCATTTCCCGGCCGTTTTGACCCGCAGGCCGCATCGTGCCTGAGATCGAGCCTCCGGATCTCCGAACGATGCGGGCCAGGACGCGAAATCGTCCGCAATCGACCGCATATGGTCGGATGACACCGCTGTGACAGCAATGGAGCGGCTTCCGAGGAAGCCGTCGCAAGCGACTGTTCCGTAACATGTTCCGGCCTTGCGGTGGCTCGGCGACTGCACTACAATTAGTCCTCTTGCCGCAAATGAACACTACCCGTAGTGTTTCAGGGTGCTCGGTTGCCGAGATCGGCAGCCGGCGACGCTTTCGGCGTTCGGCCACCTGCAACGACAACCAGGCCCGCCAGAGGCCGGACGAGAAGCCATGGGAACCAGCAGACGGAATCTCGATTCCGCGGTGCAGCATCGCCCGACCGACCTTCCGGAGCGAGCTTCGGATCAGGGTCCGGATCGACCGAATTCGGGTCGAACAAGTCGTCGTTGACGGCCTGCCGGCGTCCCCGGCCGGTTGGCAACCGGTCCGGAGTGGCGCCCGGCATCACGCCGCCCGGTCGCCCCGGCGACGGTCGGCATCAATCAATCGGAATCCGGTCGTCGCGGCAATCGCCGGCGGCGTTCCGGAGGTTCACATCTGCGCATTGCGCGGATGCCAAGCGAGGGTCGAGCATGCAATGGATCGGTGAATCGGCACGGGAGTCCGCGTCGGTACGGGGAATCAGGCAGGTGCCGATGGGCGACGACGGTGTCGCGCCGGAACGGCGCTTCGAGGACTTCAAGGTGATCCGGCGCAACGGCGCGGTCGTCGAGTTCCAGCCCGAGAAGGTCTCGATCGCGATGACCAAGGCGTTCCTCGCGGTCAACGGCGGCCAGGGCGCTGCCTCGGCGCGGATCCGCGAGCTGGTCCGCAGCCTGACCGACGGCGTCACCGCGGCGCTGGTCCGCAACAAGCCGTCCGGCGGCACCTTCCATATCGAGGACATCCAGGATCAGGTCGAGCTGGCGCTGATGCGCTCGGGCGAGCACGACGTCGCGCGCGCCTACGTGCTGTATCGCGAGAAGCGGGCGCAGGAGCGTGCCGCCAAGCGGGCGCAGCAGGCCGAGCCGGCGCACCGGCTGAACGTCACCGACGGCGACGTCACCCGGCCGCTCGACGAGGCGGCGCTGCGCGCGCTGGTCGACACCGCCTGCGAAGGGCTCGGCGAGGCGGTCTCGGCGACCGCGATCATCGACGAGACGATGAAGAACCTCTACGACGGCGTGCCGCTCGACGAGGTCTACAAATCGGCGATCCTGTCGTCGCGCGCGCACATCGAGAAGGATCCGGCCTACAGCCAGGTCACTGCGCGGCTGCTGCTGCACACGGTCCGCCGCGAGGTGCTCGGCGAGGAGGTCACCCAGCCGCAGATGGCCGAACGCTACGCCGAGTACTTCCCGCAGTTCATCGACCAGGGCATCGCCGCCGGCCTGCTCGACCCGCGGCTCGCCCAGTTCGACCTGGAACGGCTCGGCGCCGCGCTCGACCACACCCGCGACGCGCAGTTCACCTACCTCGGCCTGCAGACGCTCTACGACCGCTACTTCCTGCACGTCGACGAGCGCCGGATCGAGCTGCCGCAGGCGTTCTTCATGCGGGTCGCGATGGGGCTCGCGCTGAACGAGATCGACCGCGAGGCGCGCGCGATCGAGTTCTACCAGCTGCTGTCGTCGTTCGACTTCATGAGCTCGACGCCGACGCTGTTCAACGCCGGTACCCAGCGCTCGCAGCTGTCGTCGTGCTACCTGACCACGGTCGCCGACGATCTCGACGGCATCTACGAGGCGATCAAGGAAAACGCGCTGCTCGCCAAGTACGCCGGCGGCCTCGGCAACGACTGGACCCAGGTCCGTGCGCTCGGCAGCCACATCAAGGGCACCAACGGCAAGAGCCAGGGGGTCGTGCCGTTCCTGAAGGTCGTCAACGACACCGCGGTCGCGGTCAACCAGGGCGGCAAGCGCAAGGGGGCGGTCTGCGCCTACCTCGAGACCTGGCACATGGACATCGAGGAGTTCCTCGATCTGCGCAAGAACACCGGCGACGACCGGCGCCGCACCCACGACATGAACACCGCGAACTGGATTCCGGACCTGTTCATGAAGCGGGTCGCCGAGGACGGCGAGTGGACGCTGTTCTCGCCGTCGGACGTGCCGGACCTGCACGACAAGGTCGGCCAGGCGTTCGAGCAGGCCTACACCGCCTACGAGCAGAAGACCCGGACCGGAGAGCTCAAGCTGTTCCGCCGGGTCCAGGCGCTGTCGCTGTGGCGCAAGATGCTGTCGATGCTGTTCGAGACCGGGCATCCGTGGATCACCTTCAAGGATCCGTGCAACATCCGCAGCCCGCAGCAGCACGTCGGCGTGGTCCACAGCTCGAACCTGTGCACCGAGATCACGCTGAATACCGGTCCGCACGAGATCGCGGTCTGCAACCTCGGCTCGGTCAACCTGGTCGCGCACATGCGGCGCGTCGAGGCGCCGGTGGGCACGGGCGCGGCCGGCGGGGCGGCCACCGGTGCAGCCGGCGGGTCCGGCGACGGTGCGCCGGTGTTCGAGCTCGACCACGCCAAGCTGAAGCGCACCGTCGCGACCGCGATGCGGATGCTCGACAACGTCATCGACATCAACTACTACGCGGTCGGCAAGGCGCGCAACAGCAACCTGAAGCACCGGCCGGTCGGGCTCGGCATCATGGGCTTCCAGGATTGCCTGCACCTGCTGCGCACGCCGTACGCGAGCGACGAGGCGGTCACGTTCGCCGACCGCTCGATGGAAGCCGTGTGCTACTACGCCTACTGGGCGTCGACCGAGCTGGCCTCCGAGCGCGGCCGCTACGCCAGCTACCGCGGCTCGCTGTGGGACCGCGGCATCCTGCCGCAGGACACGCTCAAGCTGTTGCACGAGCAGCGCGGCGGCTACGTCGACGTCGACCAGTCCGAATCGATGGACTGGGCGGCGCTGCGCGACCGGATCTCGGTCCACGGCATGCGCAACTCCAATTGCGTCGCGATCGCGCCGACCGCGACGATCTCGAACATCATCGGGGTCGCCGCCTGCATCGAGCCGACCTTCCAGAACCTGTACGTCAAGTCGAACCTGTCGGGCGAGTTCACAGTCGTCAACGATTACCTGGTCCGCGACCTGAAGGCCGCCGGCCTGTGGGACGAGGTGATGGTCGCCGACCTGAAGTTCTTCGACGGCAGCGTCGCCAAGATCGACCGGATCCCGTCGGCGCTGCGCCGGATCTACGCGACCGCGTTCGAGGTCGATCCGCGCTGGCTGGTCGAATGCGCGGCACGGCGGCAGAAGTGGATCGACCAGTCGCAGTCGCTGAACATCTACATGGCCGGCGCGTCGGGCCGCAAGCTGCACGACACCTACATGCTGGCGTGGCAGCGCGGGCTGAAGACCACCTACTACCTGCGCACGATCGGCGCGACCCACGCCGAGAAATCGACCTCGGACCGGCTCGGCCAGCTGCAGGCGGTGTCGGCCAACGGCGGCGATGCCGGCTTCTCGTACGGCGCGCCGGCGCGCGGCGAGGGCGGCGGCAAATCGCTCGCGTCGGCAGCGGCTGCGTCGACTGCGAGCGACTTCGCGGTCGGCAACGGCACGGGTACGAAGACTGCCGGGAGCGATGCAGCGGTGAAGGCCTGCCTGCTTGCCGACCCCGATTGCGAAGCGTGCCAGTGAGCGCGAGACCTCAGTGAGCGCAAGACCTCAGTGATCCCGGTAGCGATGCCCGATGAAGACGACGAAGCGAACCATCGTGACGGTCGCGCAATGCGCGCGCGTGACGACGTTCGGCTTCGTCGCGCGTGACGTGCGCGCGTTCGATGCCGCTGCCCGCGATGCGCGCGCTCGTGCAATGCAGCCGCGCGCCGAACGCGTGCGCAGCGGCTGCGCGCAGTCGTCCGCCGATGGCAGCACAGCTGTTGCTCAGCGCTGCTCGAAGCGCATGAAGTCAAGTTGAATTTTCCGAAATCCATTGCAACTGCTATACAGCTCACGTATGATTCGCTCAGTGCATAACTGATGAATCTCGCGTTAGTACAAGTAGTTAGTCATAGCAGTTGACTCCTTAAGCTAAAGCGAGAGATTAGATGCTGTCCTGGGACGAACCGATTTCCGTTAGACCTGCCGACAGGTTGCCGAGCCGAAGCGATGACGTGGTGCTGCCACCGCTTGATCGCGTGCGCGCCGAAGTGTCGACGGCGATCCGCTCCGCGCCTGCCGGCGTGACCACTTCGAAACCGGTCGCACGGCCCACTGCGAAACCGGCCGACGCGATCGCCGCGATCGCCGCTGCCGGTGCCGCCGCCAACGGCGTCGCGAGCGCGCCGGCCGATGGTTCGCAGGTCGCCGCGTCGCACCGGCGCGTCCGGGTCGAGGACAAGTTCATCATCAACGGTGCGTCCGACGTCAACCAGCTGGTTCCGTTCAAGTACAAATGGGCGTGGGACAAGTACCTCGCCACCTGCGCCAACCACTGGATGCCGCAGGAAGTGAACATGAGCCGCGACATCGCGCTCTGGAAGTCGCCGAACGGGCTGACCGAAGACGAGCGGCGGCTGGTCAGCCGCAACCTCGGCTTCTTCGTCACCGCCGATTCGCTGGCCGCCAACAACATCGTGCTCGGCACCTATCGCCACATCACGGCGCCCGAGTGCCGGCAGTTCCTGCTGCGCCAGGCGTTCGAGGAAGCGATCCACACGCACGCCTACCAGTACATCACCGAGTCGCTCGGGCTCGATGAAGCCGAGATCTTCAACGCCTATCACGAGATCAAGTCGATCCGCGACAAGGACGAGTTCCTGATCCCGTTCATCGATACGCTGACCAACCCGCACTTCAAGACCGGTACGCCGGAGAACGATCAGAAGCTGCTGCGCTCGCTGATCGTGTTCGCCTGCCTGATGGAAGGGCTGTTCTTCTACGTCGGCTTCGTCCAGATCCTGGCGCTCGGCCGTCAGAACAAGATGACCGGCGCGGCCGAGCAGTACCAGTACATCCTGCGCGACGAGTCGATGCACTGCAACTTCGGCATCGACCTGATCAACCAGATCAAGCTCGAGAACCCCCACCTGTGGACGCCGCAGTTCCGCGACGAGATCAAGAGCCTGTTCATGCGCGCGGTCGAGCTCGAGTACGCGTACGCCGAGGACACGATGCCGCGCGGCGTGCTCGGCCTCAATGCCGCCATGTTCAAGGGCTATCTGCGCTTCATCGCCAACCGCAGAGCGCAGCAGATCGGTCTCGACCCGCTGTTCCCGAACGAGGAAAACCCGTTCCCGTGGATGAGCGAGATGATCGATTTGAAGAAAGAGAAGAATTTCTTCGAGACCCGGGTCACCGACTACCAGACCGGCGGCGCGCTGGCCTGGGATTGAGCATCGAGAAACGCGGTTTGCCGCTGGATCAGGAATCGATTTGACAGAGTTGCGGGGACGACGAGTAGAGCCAGGCGGCGCGGCCATCGGTGCGTCGCGTCGCGGTATCGACACGTTTTCCCTCCTTTCGTCTGCCGTCAGCTCGCATTCGGCGACCGGTTGGACGAGCCACTTGCCCCTTGCGTTCAGACTGCGTCGGATGACCACCGGCGAACGACGGGGTGCAACCCAATTCATTAGCGCAGAGCGGGCAGCCGCCCGGCCTGCGCCGATGAATAGCCCGCGCGACAAGCGAGCATCTGATCCATGCGATCGGGGGCTTCCTTGTCACGGGCTCCTTTGAAGCAAACCTTCCATTCAAGGAGTTCTCAGATGGCAACGACCAAGAAAGCAGCACCGAAGAAACCCGCGGCCAAGAAAGCTGCCGCCAAGAAGCCGGCCGCCAAGAAAGCCGTGAAGAAGCCGGTGGCCAAGAAAGCCGCTGCCAAGAAGCCGGCTGCCAAGAAGGCCGTCAAGAAGCCCGCGGCGAAGAAAGCGGCGAAGAAGCCTGCGGCGAAGAAGGCTGCCAAGAAGCCTGCGGCCAAGAAAGCGGCGAAGAAGCCTGCGGCAAAGAAAGCTGCCAAGAAGCCTGCGAAGAAGGCCGCGAAGAAGCCTGCGAAGAAAGCGGCTAAAAAGCCTGCGAAAAAAGCTGCGAAGAAGGCCAAGAAACCGGCCAAGAAAGCGGCTAAGAAACCGGCTGCGAAAGCAGCCGCGGCCAAGCCGGCCGCTGCCGCTCCGGCGGTGACCCCGGCGGCCGCATGGCCGTTCCCGACCGGCAACCGGCCGTAACGGCCGGCGCCGCTACGGCGATCGGATAACAACAATAAGGATGCCGTCGCGTCACGCGCGACGGCCGAAACCAGCCAGGTTCGCGCCCGCAAGGGCGCGATTTTTTTTGCGGGGCAGCGCAGCCGGCGAAACTATTCGCGGCCGAGTTCCAGTCGCAGATCCAACTCGAACTTGAAGCGGTCCGCCGGGTAGATCGACTGCGCCGCCTGAAAGACGACGTCCCGCGGTCCCATATAGACGCGAATGATGCTGAGCCCAGGGGTGCCGGGCTTTACCTGCAATACCTTGGCGGTCTCCACATCGAGCAACGTGCCCGAAATCTCCTGTTTGACCCGGACGACCCTCTGGCCATAGCGCCGTTCGATCAGGGAGAAGATCGGAACGGTTGCCGAGTCGACCATATCGACGATCCCCCGGAAGGAGTCGTTGATATAAACGTGAGTCATCGACAGCGGCAGCCAGGTGTCGTCGAACTGACCGCTTCTCAGCACGTCCAGGCGATGCCAGACCTCGTCACCCTCGAACCGGGGGAGCGTGAACAGGGCTTGCTCCCGATTCTCGATCGTCTTGGAAAGAACCTTCGATCGCGTCTGCTCGACATGTCGCCACATGTCTTGAATCGAGTTCAGGTAGGCGACGTATCGCCCCGGCACCTCGATGCTCTTGACTCGCGTGCCGACACCTTGATAGCGACTGACCAATCCGATCTCGCTGAGCTTCTTCAAGGCTTCGCGAATCGTATGCCGGCTCGCCGAGAATTGCTGGCAGAGTGCCTGCTCGGTCGGCAACAGGTCGCCGACGACGTACTCGCCGCGGCGGATCGCTTGAGCCAGCGTCTCGGCTACAGCCAGATAGCGGGGCTTGTCGGTCTCGAACGGAGTCGATTGAAACGTGGCGTCGGTGTGGCTCATCTCAATCATATGAAGCGCTTCGATAGCTTAGCACGGTTGCATTGCTCAGCCCGCCACCGCCCCGGTTCGGCGGCAAGCCGGCAGCCGCTCCGGTGCGTCGGACCATCGGCAGTCTTGCACCTCGGAGGAAGCCGCACGCTTCAATCGATTTTCTGAAGCTTCTGAACCGAGCGCATTCTCCATGGCATCGTCTGGCCGGGAAACAGGCGCGAAAACTGAGCGTAACTGACCTCGCCCACATAGATGTCGCCGCGGGAATCGACGGCGAGACCGTGTGGCGCCACGAACTTTCCCGCTTCGAGGCCCGGCCCGTTCTCGCCGCCGAGGTGCGTCAGCAGCTCGCCGTTCCCATCGAGAATGGTGAGTCGCGGGCCGATGTTCGGATGATGTCTGTGGATCGGCAGCATGGGGCTGAGCTCCCCCACGATGAAGCGAGGCGCACCGCCACACCGGCAGTAGTACAGCCCGCACGGACGAAAGAGATTGACCCACTGAGTCTCGAATTTCCCGCGCGAATCGAATACCTGGACGCGATGGTTCTCCCGGTCTGCCACGTAGACCCAGCCGTCTTCGTCGGTCACGACATTGTGAGCGATATTGAACTGTCCCGGATCCGTGCCGGGCTCACCCCATGAATGAATCAGTTTTCCATCAGGGGAGAATTTGTGGATCCGTGCGTTGCCGTATCCGTCGCTGACGTAGATGTCGCCCGAAGGGGAGAGGGCGGTATGCGTACACCGGTGAAACGGCAGGCCGCTCATGTACGGCGTCGGTTTGCCCACCGTTCCGATTTCCAGCAGCAGCTTTCCGTCGGCGCGGTACTTGCGAACGAAGTGACCGCCGTCGTCCGTGCAGTAGAGGCAATCGTCCCGGTCGATGTGCAGGCCGTGCGGCTTGATGAAGGCGCCTTCCCCCCAGGATGACAGGAAATTGCCGTCCGAATCGCAGATGATCATCGGATGATCTCCGCGGTTGAACAGATATACGCGGTCCTTGCTGTCGACCGCTACCGCCGCGACGTCCTTGAGCTCCCAATCCTCGGGCAGCTTCACCCAGTCTTCGATCACTCGGTAGCGGTGTTCACCGGTTCCCAATACGACTGACATGCATCCTCCTGGAGACGTTAAATCTTAGTTGTCCGGACATCCGATTATACTGGACATCCGCAGAAGATTACCGTAAGGTTCGGGCTGGGCGTGGGGTTCGCGCAGGTCGTAGCGGAGCGTGACGCCATCAACTTCCGGAGGGGAACAGGTGT
>JBFWQR010000011.1:0-76700 GCA_050249335.1 Lautropia sp. | reverse complement strand
GGGCGTTGACCCGGGCGAGCCGCGCTTTCCTCGAGTCGCCGCCCGTCGGCTTCACCGAGGTGCCGATCCTGTCGCCGCGCGGGGTGATCTACCACGCCGAGCCGGGGCAGGAGCCGCTGCTCGAGAGCACCCGCGCCGCGCTGGCAGGCACCGGCACGGCCATCGAGCTGCTCGATGCGAAGGCGGTGCTCGCGGCCGTGCCGGTGATGGAGCCGTCGAAGCTCGCGGCCGGGCTGCTGGAGGTGGATGCGCAGGACATCGACGTCCATGCGTTGCACCAGGGCTTCCTGCGCGGGCTGCGGCGCGCGGGTGGCGTGCTGCGTACCGGCGCGGAGCTCGTCGGTGCACGCCGGCAGGGCAGCGCCTGGACGCTGACCCTGGCCGATGGCAGCTCGCTCGCCGCCGGCGCGGTCGTCAACGCGGCTGGCGCCTGGGCCGACCAGGTCGGCGCCCTGCTCGGCGCCGCGCCGGTCGGCCTGGAGCCGCGGCGCCGCGCCGCCTTCACCTTCGAGGGACCGGCCGGGCAGGACTTCATGCGCTGGCCGGTGGTCTGCGGTGTCGCCGAGGACTGGTACTTCAAGCCCGATGCCGGGCAGCTCCTGGGCTCGCCGGCGAACGCCGATCCGACCGTGCCGCACGACGTGGTCCCGGAGGAGCTCGACATCGCGACCGGCATCTGGCGGATCGAGCAGGTCAGCGCGATGCGGATCCGCCGGCCGCGCCGTACGTGGGCGGGGCTGCGCTCGTTCGTCGCCGACGGCGATCTGGTGATCGGCTGGGATCCGGCCGTCGCGGGGCTGCTCTGGGTTGCTGGGCAGGGCGGCTACGGTATCCAGACCGCAGCGGCGGCCTCGGCGCTGGCGGCGGCATTGGCACTGCGCGGCGAGCCCGACCCGACGCTGCGGGCGCACGGCGTGCAGGCAGAAGACATGAGCCCGTCGCGGCCGTCGCTGCGTACCGGGACACTGCCCGAACCGACTACACGGAGGAAAGAGTCATGAGCCGCGCGATCGAACGTTTTCCCTCGGACCTGCCGCTGCCGTTCTCCAAGGCAGTGCGTGCCGGCGGCTTCCTGTTCCTCTCGGGCCAGATCGCGATGGACGACCAGGGCAGGCCGCTGAGCGGCGATATCGCCACCCAGACGCATGCGGTGCTGCGTGGCATCGGCAAGGCGCTCGCCGAGCACGGTGCCGGATTCGAGGACGTGATCCGCGCCACGGTCTGGCTCGCGGACCTCGACGACTTCGCCGCCTTCAATGCGGTCTACAAGGAATACTTCGCCGGCGGCTATCCCACCCGCAGCACGGTACAGGCCGGGCTGGCCTTCGGCGCGAAGGTGGAGATCGAGGTACAGGCCTGGACGGGGGATCGCTGATGGGCCGCACCGGCCTCCGCGACGCGCTGCTCGGTGTCGTGGGGCCGGCGGGATTGCTGGAAGGCGATGCGATCGGTGCCGCGTTCCACGAGGACATCGGCCACGAGCGCACCGGCCGGCCCTGGCTGGTGCTGCGGCCGGCGGACACGGCGCAGGTATCCCGCTGCCTGCGGCTGCTGCACGAGGCCGGCCAGCCGACCGTGCCGCAGGGCGGCATGACCGGGCTCGTGTCCGCGGGCACGCCGGCGGACGGCGAGGTGGTGTTGTCCCTTCGGCGCATGACGGCGATCGAGGAGATCGACGGCGCGAGCGCCACGCTCATCGCGCAGGCCGGCACGCCGCTGCAATCGGTCCAGGAAGCCGCGGATGCGGCGGGCTTTTTCTATCCGCTCGACATCGGCTCGCGTGGCAGCTGCACCGTGGGCGGGAATCTGGCGACCAACGCAGGCGGCAACCGGGTGCTTCGCTACGGGATGGCCCGCGATCTGGTGCTGGGCCTCGAGGCGGTGCTGGCCGATGGCACGGTGCTCGACGGCATGCACAAGATGACGAAGAACAATGCCGGCTACGACCTCAAGCAGCTGTTCATCGGCAGCGAAGGCACGCTCGGCGTGATCACCCGCGCGGTGCTGAAGCTGCATCCCAGGCCGGCCAGCCAGGCGGTCGCATTCTGCGCGCTGCCGGATTTCGGCGCGGCGCTCTCGCTGCTGGGATTCCTGCGCGGCGCACTCGGCGGGCGCCTGTCCGCCTTCGAGGCGCTATGGGCGAACGCGTACGCGCTGATCATCGACAAGGTGCCCCGGGTGCGCCCGCCACTGCCGCCGGGCAGGCCGTTCTACCTGCTGGTCGAGAGCCTCGGCGCGGATCCGGAGAGCGACAGCGCCGCGTTCGAGCGGTCGCTCGGGCAGGCGATCGAGCGCGGACTGGTCGAGGACGCGGTCGTCGCGACCTCCCAACGCGAGATCCAGGAACTGTGGGCGGTGCGTGATGCGGTGTCGGAAGCCGTGCTGGCGCTGGATCCGTTCCTGTCATACGACGTCAGCATGCCGCAATCGTCGATGGACGACTTCGGCCGAGCCGTGATCGGGGCGATCGCCACGCAGTTCCCGAGCGCGCGCACGGGCGTCTTCGGCCATATCGGCGATGGAAACATCCACATCGTCACCGACGGGGGCGGGCGGGATACGCCGCGCCATCGGGTGGACTCGATCGTCTACGATGCCACCCGCGCGGTGCGGGGATCGGTCTCGGCCGAACACGGGATCGGGTTCCAGAAGCGGCAATGGCTGGGCAACACCCGCACGCCGCAGGAGATTGCCGTGATGCGGCAACTCAAGCACTGCCTCGACCCGAAAGGGATCCTGAGCCCCGGCCGGATCTTCCCGGCCGATTCCTGACGGGCGGCAGCGAAGCGGGCCGGTCGTCGCCCCGGGCCGCCGCAGGCGCGTCTCGGGCCGGGCGCTGCACTGCCACCCCGGGGGCTGAAGCGTCTGAAGACCAGGTCCCCGTAGCCGTTGTTTCGTTCGCTCGTACGATCGACCAGCGCCAAACCCGCGCCGCAGTAGACCATCTGGCACGCGGCCATCGACGTGCTCGCTTCGATGCTGATCGCCGGTGGTTCGTGTCCGTGCAGAAGACAGCCTTCCTCGATGAGCATGCCCAGGCGGGTTCCGTAGCCGGTCGAGATGACCGACTCGCGGCGCAGGTCCGCCGCGGTGATCGAGCCGGTACGCAGAATTGCGTAGATCGTTTCCAACTGACGCAGGGTCATGGACGGGACTTCGGATGAGGAGCGTTGCAGCGCAACGAGCGGGCGATGGCAGACGCGGAGTCTTGCCGACTACTCTATCACTTCAAGTTATGGGCTCGCCGAAGAAATATGATGCAAAGGGCTGGTGCATTGCCGAGTAGGATCGTAATCGCATCGAACGATACCGAGACGAATCATGAAGCTGGACGCGCGCCCACTGACGCCGACGCTAGGCTATGAACTCAGAGGCCTTGATCTGACCAAGCCTCTCGATCCGGCCGTCAGACAGTCGCTCCACGACCTGTGGCTCGAGGCCGCCGTCCTGGTGATTCGCGGGCAGAGATTGACCCCGGCAGAATTCGAGGCGTTCTCGCGTCAGCTCGGCGAGCCGATGGAGCAGCAGGTGAAGAAGCTCACCGTCAGCGGGCATCCGCTGGTGGGAACGCTCTCCAACCGCGATCTGCCGATGACGGCTGGCAAGGTCCACGTGCGCGGTGAGAACTTCCACACCGATCATTCGAACTTCGAGGCACCTCCGAAGGCGACGATGCTGCATGCCGTCACGCTTCCGAGGTCGGGTGGCGACACGCAGTTCGTCGATGTCAGGCGCGCCTTCGACGAACTGCCCGAAGTGACGCGAGCCCGGATTCTGCCGCTGTTCTCTCTCCACATCTTCGAGAGCAGCAGGAGTCCGCGGAAGATGGTCGCATTGTCGGCGGCAGAGCAGGCTGCCGTGCCGACGGGGGTTGCGCAACCTCTGGTGATCCGCCACGGAGAAACGGGGCGCGCGGCGCTTTACCTGAACACGGGTCGCATGGAGGGTATCGTGGGCATGGAGGATGAAGAAGCCTACGCACTGATCAACGATCTCTATGCGCACGCGACCCAGCAGCGCTACGAGTATCGACACCGCTGGCAGGACGGCGACGTCGTCGTCTGGGACAACCGCAGCGTCATGCATCAAGCCAACGCGGACGTCGATCCGGCAGACAATCGTTTTCTGTACCGGATCATGTTGAAGGGTGCGCCGTTGCAGGCTTTCGCATCACAACAAGAAGGAGCAATGGCATGATGAAGATCCTCACCCGTGCGTTGGCCCTGGCCCTGGCCCTGGGGCTGGCCGCGCCGGCAATCGCCCAGACGTATCCAGCCAAGCCGATACGCCTGATGACGCCGTTCGCGGCTGGCGGTGGCACGGACATACTGGCCCGGGTTCTCGCCAAGGGGATGAGCGACAAGCTCGGCGTGCCCGTGTTCGTCGAGAACAAGCCTGGCGGCAATACCTTGATCGCCACCGAGACGCTTGCGCGGGCGGCTCCCGACGGCTACACGATCCTGCTCCAGACCAACAATCTTGCGACCAACGTGTCCTTGTACGCCGGGAAGCTGAGTTTCGACACCTTGAAGGACATCGCGCCAGTCGCCGGCCTCGGGAGCGTTGCCCATGTGCTGGTGGTCAACGCCGGAGTCAAGGCGAAGAACCTGAGCGAGTACATTGCCGCGGCCAAGGCGGCACCCGGACGGATCACGTTCTCCACGGCTGGCAGCGGGTCGGTCAACCACCTGGCCGGCGAGATGCTGAAGATGCTGGCGCAGATCGAACTCGTCCATGTTCCGTACAACAGCGCCGGCGCGGCGCTGCCAGACCTTCTGAGCGGTCAGACGGTTTCGATGTTCGCGGCCGCACCGTACATCGTTCCCCACATCGCCAGCGGGAAAGTGCGTCCGATCGCGGTGACGACCAAGGAGCGATCGAAGAGCATGCCCGACGTACCGACGTTCGCGGAGCAGGGCTATCAGGACTACGCGATGGGATCCTGGTTCGGCATCGTGGCACCGGCAGCCACGCCGCGTCCGATCATCGATCGCCTGAACAGCGCGATCCTGGCTGCGCTCAAGGAGCCATCTGTCCTAGCCAGCCTGGGTGACTACGAAATCCGGGGCACGTCGCCCGAGGAGTTCCAGGAGCTCTTGCGTTCGGAAGTCAGCAGATCGGCCGAGATCATCCGGGTCTCCGGCGCCAAGATCGATTGAGGATTGTCGATGAGCGCCGCTGAGTGGCTGCAGCAAGCACGGCAAGATCGCCGGGATCGGCGGCTTGTCCGGCAATCCGCAGCTGGTGGAAGCCTACGTCCGGATCGGCGTGCAGTTCATGACTGCTGCCAATGAACGGAGCTTGCTGATCGGAGCCGCTCGGGAGCGCGCACGATTCCTTCGCGGCCTCCAATCGTCATAGCGTTCCATCTGAATCGCGCCGCCGGATCCGGCCAGGATGACTGACCGGGCATCCCGGGATCCGGCTGACTTTGCAGCAACCCTGGACAACGAGCATGAGAGTCATTGCAGAAGACTTGTGGTTTCCCGAGGGCCCGGTTTGGGTCGGTGATGGCAGCCTGCTGGTGGTCGAGATCCGGCGCAAGACGTTGACCCGGATCTGGCTGAACGGGCGAAAGGAAGTCGTCGCGGAGCTGGGCGGCGGGCCCAACGGAGCTGCCATCGGGCCGGACGGCTACTGCTACGTCACCAACAACGGGGGCTTCAGCTTTACCCAGCGGGCGGACGGACGGTGGATCACCAATGGCACTCCGCAGGACTACCGGACCGGGCGCATCGAGCGCGTGAATATCGACACCGGAGAGTTCAGCGTCCTGTACGACAAGATCGGTTCGCGGAACATCCGAGGCCCGAACGACCTCGCGTTCGACCAGCACGGCGGCTTCTGGTTCACGGATCCCGGCAAGACTCGTCATCGCGACTGGGACCGGGGCAGCGTCTGCTATGCCAAGGTCGACGGCTCCCACATCGAGGAGATGATCTTCCCGATCCACAAGCCGAACGGTGTCGGCCTGTCGCCGGACGGAAATACGCTGTACGTTGCCGAGACGGAGTCATCGCGGCTATGGGCGTGGGAGCTGAAGTCCCCGGGACAGCTCGCGAAGCCGGCAACCGTATCTCCGCAGTCGCCCCATGGCAGCCGGCTCGTATGGCAGTCCTCCGACTACCAGCGCTTCGATTCGCTTGCCATGGAAGCAAACGGCAATATCTGCGTGGCGACGTTGGACAAGGGCGGCATCACCGTGTGCGAACCCGCCAGCGGAAAGGCGGATTACATAGCGGTCCCCGGAGATACTCACGTCACGAATCTCTGCTTCGGCGGCGAGGATCTGCGAAAGGCCTACGTCACGCAGTCATACGCGGGTCGGCTCGTCGAGATCGATTGGCCGCGCCCCGGCTTGCGGCTCTACGAGAAGTAGGTTGCCGGCGATGAAGATCTATGTTCTCGACGCGTTCGAGCCCAGCGGGGTCCGGTACATCGCCGAGGTGGCCCCGGACACCGTTCTCTACGGCGATCCTCGCGGCGCCCGCTGGCACGAAGATGCCGATGGGCTGATGATTCGCGGGACCAGGCTGACCGCTGAGGATTTCGCGAAGGCGAAGAAGCTCAAGGTCGTGGCCAAGCAGGGCGTCGGCATCGACAACATAGACCTGTCCGCCGCGAAAGCCAGTGGCGTGGTCGTTTGCACTACGCCGGGGGTCAACAGCCATGCCGTGGCCGAGCTGGCTTTCGGTCTGACGCTCGCGGTGGCCCGCCGGATTCCGGAGTTCGACCGTCGCGTGCGCGCCGGCGAGGCGATCATCCGGCCGAACTTCCTCGGGGTCGAGCTGCTCGGCAAGACGGTCGGAATCGTGGGCATGGGGAACATCGGCAAGCGTGCCGCGCAGATGTTCAAGGCGGCTTTCGACTGCCGGATCCTGGCCTACGATCCCTACGTACCCACCGGCCATTGGCCGGACCTGCCGCATGTGCGCGTGCCCGACGTGCAGCAGATGTGGCACCAGGTCGATGTGCTGACCTTGCATGTCCCGCTGACCGACGAAACACGGAACATCGTCGATGCAAAGGCGATCGCGAGCTTGAAGGAGAGCGCGATCGTGGTCAACGTGTCGCGGGGCGGGCTGATCGACGAGCAGGCACTGTACGAAGCGCTCGAGGCTGGCCGGCTGTTCGGCGCCGGCCTCGATGCGTTCGAGGAAGGCGAGCCGCCCAGGCCTGGGAATCCACTGCTCGCGCTACCGAACGTCGTGGCCACGCCGCACGCCGGCGGCGGCACCCGCGAAACTCAGATCAACAGCTCTCTGACAACGGCGCGTCAGCTGTGGCAGGTCTTGAACGGCGGACCCCAGTTCCATCGCGTCGTGTAGATCTCCTGTCCGCACTTCGGCCGACGTGCACGACTCGCTCGACTTCGCACGCCGGCACTGCGACTCGATCCTACTCGATCACGGCGATCGCCTCGATCTCGATCATCCACTCCGGTCTTGCCAGCCGGCTCACCTGCACGAGCGTACTCGCCGGCAGGCCGCGTGTGAAATACCGGTCGCGCACCTCGCGATAGGTCTGAATCTGCGTTGCATCGAGCATGAAGACGGTGATCTTCGCCACGTTCTCCAACGTGGCGCTGCACGACTCGAGCGCCGTCCTCAGGTTCGTGAACACCTGGTCGGTCTGCGCACGCAGGTCCCCCGGGCCGACCAAGGTACCTGCGTGGTCGAAGGCGACCTGTCCCGAGACGTAGATGGTGCGTCGTGGAATCGCTTCCACGACATGGGTGTAGCCAGTGGGAACGTGCAGTGTGGCCGGATTGGAACGCTTCATGACCAGGCCGCAATGCGGGAGATTCGACGCATGAGTACCGCGACAGCGATGCGTTCCTTATCGGCGAGCAGGAGGGTGTCGGCGGCTTGGTCTCGGTTGGCGTCGGTCATGGCGCTCATCGGAAGGCCCAGAGGGAAAATGCCGGAACATAGGTCACGATCTGCAGGGCGATCAGGGCGACGAGGAAGAACGGAATGACGCCCAGGTACATCTCGCGCAGGTTGACCTGGAGCATCGCCTGCGCGACGAAGAGATTCAGCCCGAAAGGCGGCGTGAACGTACCGAGGCTCAGGTTCATCACCAGGATGACGCCGAAGTGGATGGGATCGACGCCGATCCCGATCGCGATCGGCAGCAGCAGCGGGGTCAGCACCAAAATGGCGGAGGCCGTGTCGACGCAGGTGCCGATAAGCAGCAGGAAGACGTTGATGGCGGCGAGAATGGCGTAGGGTGGCGCGTTCAGTTCGCTGATGAGCTTCCCCACCGCCTCGGAGGCGCCGCTCACCGTCAGCAGCCACGAGTAGACCCCGGCCATGGCGACGACGATGAAGACCTGTCCGGTGAGAAGCGCGGTCCGCGCAGCCGACTCGACGATCTGGCGCAGGCTCATCTGCCGATACACCAGCCCTACGACAAGCAATGCGTAGACGCATGCGATACCGGCAGCCTCGGTCGGCGAAAAGACCCCCGCGTAGAGCCCCCCCAGCACGACGATCGGCGCGGCGATGGACCATACTCCGGCGCGAGTGACGGCGATGAAGTCGGCGAGCCGAAAGCGGCGCTGCGACGACTCGCCGCGCGCGACGGCGTGCAGATAGATGTAGATCGCGAACGCGCCCCCGAGCAGGATGCCCGGCACGATGCCGGCCGTGAACAGGCGCAACAGCGAGGTATCCGAAGCCACGCTGTACAGAATGAACCCGACGGAAGGCGGGATCAGGTTGTCGATGGCGGCCGCCGAAACGATCAGGCCGGAAGCATATCGCTCGCTGTAGCCGGCCTCGCGCAGCTTGCCGTACGTCATGCTTCCCACGGCCGCGACCGCGGCCGTGGTGGAGCCGGAGATGGCACTGAAAACCACCGTCGTGCCGAGCGCCGTCTGCGGCAGATGGCCGCGCACGCCGCCGATCATGGAAGCCACCCACCGCACCAGCCGGTCCGAGATCCCGCCGCGAGCCATCAGGTCGCCGGCGAAGACGAAGAACGGGATGGCGATCAGCGCGTACTTGTCGAGCGAGGCGAAGATCTGCTGATGGATCAGCTCGGCAGGAAGTCCGAAGGAGAAGAGCAGAGCAGCGCTGGCGGCCGCCAGCAGGATGAGGAAAAAAGGGTACCCGAGCACCAGGAGCGCGACCGGGAGCACGACGAGCGTCCACTGCAATCCCAGCATGGATCAGGGTCTCCCGGCGAGATAGGCTCTGGCGCGCAAGAGCAGCGCGCACAGGGAGAGCACGAGGCCGACGAGAATCGCCAGGTTCGGCACCCAGAGAGGAATGCCGATGCTCGGGTGTGCCTGTCCGGTCTTCACCATGAGCAGCACCACTTTCGACGATTGCAAGGCCGCGTAGGCGAGGCAGCCGGCGAACGTCGCGAACATCAGTGCGTTGTTGGCAGTGCGCAGGCGCCCCTGCAGGTTGGCCGAGACCAGGTCCATGGCGAGATGGTGGCCGCGGTAAGTCACCACTGCCACCCCGATGAACACGCTCCAGAGGAGCCAGACCGAGAGGACCACCTCCGTCCAGACGATGGACCAGCCGAGCACGTAGCGGCCGACGATGTTCGCGAAGTTCAATGCCACGGCGGCGAGCATGAACCAGCCGAGGATCTGCGTCGGCCAGCGATCGAGCAGCGTGTCGGCGGCAGGACGCACGGAACGCTCCGTCGCGGGGTTAATGCTTCTCCCCGATGGCTTTTATCTTGCGGTAGAAGGCATGGACCGCCGGATTGTCGCGTGTCACCGTCTCGCCCACGGACTCGACCGTCTTGCGCAGGCGATCGAGCTCCGCCTCCGGAAACTGCACGATCTCGCCGCCCGCGCTCTTCCACCGCCCGATCATCTGGTCTTCGATCTCCTTGGCGCGCCTGGCCAGGCGCGGCTGCATCTCCTCGCCGACCTGAATGACCATCTGTCGCAGGTCGGGCGGCAGTTTCTCGAGCCACACGTTGCTCAAGAAGCCGACCGACACGATCATCGTGTCGTTGGTCTGCGTGATCACCTTGCCGAGGTCGGTGAACTTGAAGTTCACGTAGACCGCGGTGCCGCTCATGGTGCCGTCGATCGTGCCCTGACGGATGCCGGGAACCACTTCCGCCAGATCCATCGGCACCGCTGAAGCGCCGAGCAGGCGCATCCGCTCGCGCTCGGCCGGGGTGGCGTTCACGCGCAGCTTCTTGCCCTTGAAGTCGTTGAGCGAGCGCAGCGGCGGCTGGGCGAAATAATGCGACGGCGAGTAGGTGTAGACCGAGACCGCCCGCAGGCCCTTGTCGCGGCCGAGCGCGAGGATTTCCTTGTTCATCTCCGGGTCGTTGATGACCTTGCTCGCATGCTCCTGGCCCTTGAACATGAAGGGGACCGCGAACACGCCGAAGCGGGGATCGATGCCGGCGAAGAAGTCGGCGGGCGAGGTGTAGGCCTCGATGGTGCCGACCTGCGTGCCCTGCGTCATGGATGGCCCGGTGCCGAGCATCGCGCGCGGGAAGATCTTCACCTCGATGCGGCCGTTGCTGCGCTTCTCGACCTCCTCCTTGTAGGTGTCCGCCCAGAAGTGCTGGATGTCGTTGGCGGTGCCGAAGGCGATCTTCATCGTGAAATCCGCAGCCTGCGCCGGAGCGGCAGCTGCGAAAAAAAGGCCCAGGGCCAGCGTCTTCAATCGCATGATGGTGTCTCCTCCACGTTGCCGGTCGATAGTCGGATCGTTACGCTAGGTCATGTATGAACTCCACCCATTTGTCTCCCGCGCCACAATGGGTGAAAATTGGGCCGATGACCTCGGACCAGTTGGAACTTTCGGTGCGGCTGCGCGAGTACCTGCAGCAGAGCCCCTTTTCGGAGCACGCACGATTGCCGCCCGAGCGCGAGCTCGCCGAAAAGCTCGGCGTCACGCGCAACCAGCTGCGCGGCGTGCTGCGCCGCATGGCGGCGCAAGGCGAGATCTGGCGCCATGTCGGCAAAGGCACGTTCATCGGCCGTCGGCCGTTCGAAGCCCCCCAGGACGACGGCAACACCGGTGCGGGTATGGTGCTCACCAACCCGCGCGAGGTCATCGATGCGCGGCTCTACTTCGAGCCGCTGCTCGCGCGCCTTGCGGTTTTCAACGCCACCATTGCCGATCAGCAGGAAATGCAGCTTTGCCTGGACAAGATGTCGAGCGCGCCCGGCTGGCCGGCCTGGGCGTCGTGGGACGGCCGGTTGCACCGCGCGATCGCCAAGGCGTCGGGCAACGCGCTTCTGGTGGCGATGTTCGATACCTTGCAGGCCTGCCGGAATCGAGAGGTCTTCCGCACGCTGGAACGACCTTTCAAGGGCATGGGCATGGCTTCCCGTGATCATGCCGCGGTGGTCAAGGCGATCTGCGAGCGCGACGCGGTGCGTGCCGAAGCGAGCATGCGCAAGCACATCCTCGCGCTGAGGAACGCCGTCTTCGGCGACTAAGGGTCTAGGCTCCACGCAGGAAAGCGAGAACCGCGTCGTTGAAGCGCCGCGGGCGCTCGAAGTAAGCGAGGTGCCCTGCGCCTTTGAACAGATTGCACTGCCCCTTCGGGAACATCTTCGCCACGTCCTCGAGCTCGGCTGCGCCGAACAGGGGGTCTTCCGTGCCGCCGAGCACCAGCACCGGGAAATCGAGCTTCGCTGCTTCCTGCGCCGTCACCGGGCGCGCATCGAACACCGTCATCGTCTTCGCCGTGGGCGGCCCATCCGACGAGGCCATGATCTCCGCGTAGAGGAAGGTGAGCGCCGGGAAGTCGAGGTGCATCGCCTCGCCGACCGGCCCGTACGGGTGGTAGGCGACGGCGAAGCGTTCCTTCTCGCCGGGGCTGCGCACCGGCGGCACGCCGCGCATCGAGATCGCCGGCTCTTCGGACTGGAAGCGCTCCTGCAGCTGGCGCTGCCGCTCGTGCATGCGCTTCCTGCGATCCTCCGAGGCTGCGGCGATGCGCGGCGTGGTAGCGCCGCCGGTGCCGCAAACGAGGATCAGCTTCTCCACCCGCTCGGGATGCTCGACGGCGAAATGCATTGCCGGCCCGGTGCCCAGCGACGAGCCCAGCAGGCTCACCTTCTGCCCGCCGAAGCCGGCATGCTCGATCAGTGCCTCGAGGTCGCGCAGCAGCGCGTGCCCGTCGCCCGGATCGTAGTTCTTCTTCGGTCGCGATCGCCCGAAGCCGCGCAGGTCATAGATGAGACAGGAGAAGTGATATCGCAGCTCTGCGACCTGCTGCCAGAACGACATGTGCGTGCCGCTTGCGCCATGGAGGAATACCAGCGGCGGCCCGTCGCCGTGCAGCTCGTAGTACAGGTCGACTTCGTCGGTGCTGAGAATGCTCATCGGTTCCTCGGTCTCGCTAGCGGCGCTCGATGTGCCGCCCGGTCGAATGATCGTAGCGTTCGTGGTGCTGGCGCAGCAGGTCGGTGCCGTAGTCGCCGCCGTTCGGCGTGCGCATGATGGTGTGGATGTGATGGTGCGAGGGCGCCTGGTTGTCGAACACGATGCCGGGGTGGTGGTCGAACTCGATCAGGATGACCGGGCTCTGCACCCGGTAGTAGAACGGTCCCTCACCGTCGCTCGCGCCCATCCAGGCAAACCAGGTCTCGTCGAGGTGCAGCTCGACTTCCGACATCTTCACCGCCGCATGATCGTCGCGCGCCCAGCCGACATAGGTGCGCAACAGGTCGCGCAACAGGTGGCGCTGCGTGTCGGAGAGGTCGCTCGCCCGCACGCCCGCGTACGGAATCACGGCGTTGTCCTTGAACGCCCCGGCTTGCATGCGGCCATCGATGAAATGGTTCAGCTCGGGCGGCAGCGCATGCGGCATGATCGAGTCGCGCAGGATCGCCCTGGCCTTCTGGCCCGGATCGAGCGACTGAACCAGCGCCAGGCCGGTGCGCGCTTCCGGGGCGAACACCGCGGTACCGGCAAGCGGGCCATGCGCAACGCTGCACGGCTCCGAACCCATGAAGCTCGGCGTGAAGACGAGCTGGTCGCCCAGAACGAAGAAGTTGAGGTTGAGGTGATGGCCGTCGATCTGCCATCCCCATGGCAGATCCGCGGACGGCATGCCGAATAGCGTGACGAAGTACGGCCATTCCCCGTACTCCTCCGGGCGTGTCGTGATCTCCACGAGCAGGGCGTTCAGCCGCATGATGTCGCGCGCCTGCTCGAAGCCGCGCGCCGAAAGCGTAGCCTCCATCAGGCGCAGCGCGGCGCCGCGCTGGCGCGCACCGAGCTCCTCGAGCATCAGGCCGTGGCGGAATACGTTCGGATGGATGTTGAACCACATCCGGCGCTCCTGCGCCTCGGTGTCCAGCAGCACCTTGGTGCGCTGCGCCGCGTCGAGCGTCGCGAGGAACGCGCGGGCGGCGTCGACGATCGGCGTGGTCGCCACGCCGGTCGCGTGCAGCGGGAACAGATCCTTCCGCGGATGACCGTCCGTGGAGACCCCGATCAGCGGCTGCGCGAGTGCCTGGTGGGCATCGGCGAGGACCGGCTGCAGCATCGGCGGGACGTCCGTGAGCGGCGTACGTGCCGACCTGGGCGGCAAGCGGCGCAATCCGAATTCGGTCCAGTGCTTGTTCATCGGTCGAGTGTATCTCCGCATCTCGCCGCCGATCTCACCCAATTCAGATTGGGTGAGATCGGTTCATAGTTTCAGCAGGCGCTTCGGGTTGTCTTCGATGATTGCCTTCTTGTCCTTGTCACTGAGGAGAGGATTGG
Organism: Lautropia sp.; assembly: GCA_050249335.1. Classification (GTDB taxonomy): domain Bacteria; phylum Pseudomonadota; class Gammaproteobacteria; order Burkholderiales; family Burkholderiaceae_E; genus Lautropia. The sequence continues at coordinate 62,988 of JBFWQR010000011.1, read as the reverse complement.
CGATGACGGTTCGTACCGGCTGCTCGTCGGCGATCGGAAAGCAGTAGTCGCTGCCCATCAGCACGCGATCCGGCCCGATCACTCGACAGAGGTAATCCGTGACGTGATCCGAGTAGCCGATGGTGTCGTACCAGAACCGCTTCAGATACTCGATCGGGCTCTGCTCGATGTGCTGCAGGTCGGACCGCTTCTCCCAGCCACGGTTCAATCGCCCCACCAGCCAGGGAAACGCTCCCCCGGCGTGAGGCAGTACGACCTGGAGCCTGGGGTAGCGGTCCATCACGCCGCCGAAGATCAGGTGCGCAGCGGCGATCGCGCTTTCGAAGGGGTTGCCCAGCAGATTGCTCAGGTAGTACGCCTTCAGGCGCTGCTCGCCGATGACGAACACCGGATGAAGGAACATCGGCAAGCCAAGTCCCTCCAGCGCTTCGTAGACCGGAAAGAAAGCCGGGTCCGACAGCTCCCGATCCAGCACGGCAGTTGCGACGTACACCCCGCGGATGCCGGACAGCTTCGCCGCGCGCTCGGCCTCGCGCCTGGCCAGCTCCGGCTCATGCATCGGCAGCGCAGCAAGGCCGACGAATCGCCCCGGCGACGCTTCATGCGCGCGCGCCAGCTCGTCGTTGAACACGACGCACAGTTCCAGGCCGAGATCCCGTCCGGCCCAGTAGGTCATTGGCTGGCTCAGAGACAGCGCCTGCACCCGGACATGCTGCTCGTCCATCGCCTGGAGGCGCGCATCGAGATCGACGAATCGCGGGCCCGCCGCGGCGGTCACGACCCCGCGCAGGCCGAACTGCGGCCCTTTCGGCGTGTCGCGCCATTCCAGGCCCTGGGCCGGCCCCTTGGCGCTGAGCAGGTCGAGGAACCGCTGGGGATACCAATGGGCGTGGACGTCGACGGCATTGCGGTGCGAGGCATGGTCGTGGGCTCCGCTCATCGTCGCTCGCTCGCTGCGGATGTCAGAACGTTCCGGGGTAGAGCCCACCGTCGAGCAACAAGTTCTGCCCGGTGATGTAGGCCGCCTGAGCGCTGCAAAGGAACGCGCAGGCTGCACCGAACTCCGCTGGTTCACCCATGCGCTGCGCAGGGATGCCGGCGATCTTGCGCCGTCGCATTTCTTCCATGCTGATGCCGCGCAGTTTCGCCGCCGCTGCGACCGTGGCCAGTTGGCGTGAAGTGTTGAACACCCCCGGCAGCAGGTTGTTGATCGTCACGCCGTGCGGCGCCGCGGCGCGAGCGAGCCCGGCGATGTAGCCGGTGAGCCCGCCGCGTGCGCCGTTGGACAGGCACAGCACGTCGATCGGCATCTTGACCGAGTAGGACGTGATGTTGACCACGCGGCCGAACCGGCGCGCGATCATGCCGTCCAGCGTCAATCGGATGAGCTCTATCGGAGTGAGCATGCAGGCATCCAGCGCGCGAATCCAGTCTTCGCGGCTGAACTGACGGAAGTCGCCCGGGGGCGGGCCGCCCGCATTGGTGACGAGGATGTCGGGATCGGGCATGGCAGCGACGATTCGCGCCCGGACGTCGGCAGAATTCAGGTCGCCGGCAATCGCGCTCACGGATACGCCCGTCTCGTTCCGGATATCGGCGGCCGTGCGCTCCAGCTCCTCCGGGTTTCTCGCCACGATCGCAAGCGCTACGCCGTTGCGCGCGAGGGACTCGGCGCAAGCGCGGCCGAGCCCCTTGCTCGCGCCGCAAACGATCGCCCGTCGCCCGCTGATCTGCAGATCCATGGATGCTCAGCCGACCTTCTGTCTGCCGCCGGGCTCGGCCATGGCCGCGAGGATATTGCGGCCGGTGCGTTCGATGTGCCTTTCGAGCAGGGCGCAGGCCCGGTCCGGCTTGTGCGCAATCGCCGCCGCCGTCAGCGCGCCGTGCTCGCCGGGTACGTCGCGGTCGAACGGGTTCACCGAAAGAAACAGGCGCCGGTAGCGAGCGTTGAGATCATGGAGCTGGGCGCACAGCTGCAGCAACAGGGGCGAGCCGCAAGCGCCGATGAGAGCGTCGTGGTACGCCCGATGCCGGGACTCCCAATGCCCCACGTCCTCTTTCATCTCGCGCCGCGCTTCGAGCTTGCTCAGCCGGTGATGTGCGGCGAGCACCTCTGCTTCCCAGACGTCGTCGCCGTTGCCGATGGAGGCCCGCAATGCCATCCCCTCCAGTACGCATCGCAGCCGGATGACATCGGCGAGGTCGGAGCGCGAAACAGCGGCGACGCGGTAGGCCCGCCCTTCATCGGTCTGGATCAATCCTTCGGCCACCAGGCGGGAGATCGCCTCGCGCAAGGGACTCCAGCTGACTCCGAATTCCTCCTTGAGATCTTCCAGGCGAATCCGCGACAGCGGCTTCCGCTCGCCGGAAAGGATGCCGGCACGGATGCGGTTGCTGATGGTTGCCGCCAGCGTCATGCCCCGCTGCGGCGCAGACCGAACGGAGCCCTGGGCAACGGCGCCCCGGGCAAGAGGGATTACCTCAGAGCGTATTGTGCGTGCCATCGCATAGTCGGGGCTTGCCGCTGCGCTTGCAGCCGCACAGGAAGACGGTCTGGTCTTTCTCCTGCGTCCAGATCAGCGGCTTGATGCCGGATTTCGTGCTCGTGTGCGAGCCGTCACAGAAGGGCTGCCATTTCGAAAGGCCGCATGCGCACCAGGCATAGCGGTACTCGGCGAGAAGGTCCACCTTGTAAGGCCCCTTCTGTGCGATCACAGGTTCATCGGGAAAGCTCGTCATCGTCATCGCCTCGCGGTGGTGCTTGACTATCGGTAGACATTCTCGTTATCGTTAATCTGCTAGTCAACCGTTAATAGGCTCGTCGACCCGATACCCATCGGGCTTGCCAGGGGGAGGGCAGCCATGGTCCGATTCGCAGGCCCGCGCATCAACGACGACCCTGGCAAGGTCGCCGTGGTCGATACCAACGCCATGCCCTGGGAGGCGACCGGGCACGCGGGTGTCTCCATGAGGACGCTGGAGCGCTTCGACGATCCGAGGAAGGGGCGCGAGACCGCGCTGGTGAAGTTCGATCCGGGTGCCAGCCTGCCCGAGGAGCTGCTGGACCATCGCCAGGAGATCTTCGTGGTCAGCGGTACCTATTCCGACGGAATCGGCGACTACTCCGAGCGCACCTTCATCCGCAACTTGCCCGGTTTTCGCCACCGGCCTTCATCGAAGGAAGGCTGCGTCATCTACCGCAAGCGCCGCGTGCCGATCTACCGGGGGGAGGAAGCCTGGCCGAGGATCGTCATCGACGCGAGGACCGCCCAGTGGCTGGAGTTCCCGCATCGCGGCGCCGACGTCCTGCATCTGTACCGTGATCTCAATGGCCTGGAGACGGCGCGAATAGGCCATGTGCATACCGAAAGAAAGCTCCCCTCGCACGATCATTCCATCGGCGAGGAGACTCTGGTGCTCGAGGGCTGCCTGAGTGACGAATACCAGGCTTACGAGGCAGGGGTCTGGTTCCGGATGCCTTGCGGTGTGCCGCACGCGCCATTCACCGGCGACCGGCGCTGCATGATGTTGATCCGGGAAGGTGATATGGTCTGGTAGGGGCCGAGGCCGCACGTCGGCAACGGATTTTCAGCGTGCTGCGCGCCCGATCGGCGCCTTGCGCATGCGCACCAGCCAGCCCGGGACCGGCAGCCCCGCCTCGAGGCGCAGCGTTTCGGCTTCCAGGCTATCGACGATGAAGCCCGCCTCGGCGAACACGGCCTGCACGCAGGCGTTGGAATGGGCGTAGCGGCCGTGCGGCTGAAGCCGATAAGGCGCGGCAGCGGGTTCGGGTAGTGCCTCGACGGTGAAGAACAGCCGGCCATCCGGCAGCAGCGCGTCGTGGGCTGCTCGAGCGAAATCGGCGAGCTCGCCGAAGTAGCAGAGCGTGTCGGCCGAGATCAGCAGATCGAACCGGGCCGGATGGCAGCGCAGCCAGTCGACCAGTTCGGCCTTCTCCAATCGGTCGTAGACCGCGCGCCGCCGGGCCTGCGCCAGCATCTCGGCCGACAGGTCGACGCCGACCAGCAGCCCGGCCCATTCGCGTACCAGCGGCCCGCAGAGCCCGGTGCCACAGCCGAGATCGGCCACTTGCAGCTGGCGGGCCGGAGCCGGCAGGTAGCCAGCCAGCAGGCCGGCGACCAGTTGCGGCGCGCGGTACCCGAGGCTCGCGAGCTTCGCATCGAAGCTGCTGGCGAATCCGTCGAAGACCTGTTCGATGTAGGCGTCCGGCGCCCGCGGCTGGGTGTCGTCGCCGACGCAGGCCGCCAGGTGGTGCCGCACCAGCGGATTGTCCGGCTCTTCGGCCAGCCATTGCCGATAGACCTCTGCCGCGCGGTCGAGCTCGCCGAGCAGGACCAGCGCCCTGGCAACCTGCTGGCGGCCCGTCTGGTACGTGGGCGCCAGTACCACCGCCTTGCTGTTCGCGACCAGGCCTTCGCGGATCTCGCCGCGTTCGATCAGCACGCGTGCCAGATTGAACCAGCCGATCGCGTAGTCCGGCCGCCGCGCGACGGCGCGGCGGCAAGCGATTTCGGCGTCGGCCAGGCGCCCGCACTTGCGGTGCAGCGCACCGAGGTTGCTCAGTGCGTCGCCCGCTTCCGGGTCCAGCGCGATGCAGTATTCATAGGCGTCGCGGGCCTCGTCCAGCCGGCGCTGTTCCAGCAGGACGTTGCCCAGGTTGTTCCACATCCACGCGTGGCCCGGAGCGAGGGCGATCGACCGCCGCATCGACGCGACCGCCGCGTCGCGCTCACCGCGCCGGTGCTGCAGCAGACCGCTGTAGTGCAACGCGTCGGGCTGATCGGGGAAGTGCGCCAGCACGCCGCCGTAGACGTGAGCAGCGGCGTCGAGCTGGTCGTCGCGCAGCAGTCGCAGGCCGAGTTCCAGCGCCTGCGGCAGGGTCAGCTCGAGGTCCTCGGGCATCGCGGTCACCAGAGTCGGCCAGGCCAGGATGAATGACCACGACGCACGGGGACCCGGATCGAGAATCCGGTTGCGGAGATCGATTGCGTCGGTCAGTTTAACGAAAGTTATACCGAAATCCGCCCCGTGCCTATCACCCTCAAGCTGACCCGGATCGGCAACTCGCAGCGGCTTGCAGCTTCGCGGGCGGACGCGACGCCGACGATGCCGGACGCGGCCGCCGATGCGCTGAATGAAGCGTCGCTCGCGCAGTGGCTGCGCGGACATTCGCGGCCACGCGAGGCAGCGGAGCCAGTGACGAAGTCGAAGCATTTCTCAGTGACGAAGTCGAAGCATTTCTTCTTCACGTTCCAGACGGCCGCTGCGTGCAAAAGCTATAATTGAGAAGATCAAGGTGCTGCGCGGCATCGACATCCGCCATTGCTGCGCGCCGATGTTCCCGACCGACGGCGTGAGCGAGATGGACGATCAGATCGAATGGTTCGCTGCTGACGTAATGGCGCGCGGACCGGGCTGGCGGAGGCCGGGCAGCGTGTCTGCAGAGGGGGCGTGCGCGGAGGATGTGTCCGGGGGCGGCGCGTCGTGAACATCGAGTGGCTGCTGGAGGCCGACGGGCGCACGGTCGTATCGGCCGGCGGCGAGCGGGCGCGGGCGCTGCACGGGTCGGCGGTCAGCTTTTCGCGCAAGGTGTTCGCGCCGCTGACTCAGCTCTGCCGCGATTTCTGCGGCTATTGCACGTTCTCCCGGCGGCCGCGGGCCGGCACGGCGCCGTACATGGCGCCGGCGGACGTCGTCGCGCTGGCCCGGGCCGGTGCCGCGCAGGCCTGCACCGAACTGCTGTTCACGCTGGGTGACCGGCCGGAGGACCGGTTCGCGGTCGCGCGGGAATGGCTCACCGGGCACGGTTTCGCAAGCACCGTCGACTACCTGCACGATCGCTGCCGCGCAGTGCTGGCGTCGTCGACGCTGCTGCCGCACGTCAACGCCGGCATCCTGTCGCGTGATCAGATGGCCCGGCTGCGCGAGGTGTCGGTCTCGATGGGGCTGATGCTCGAATCGACGTCGCCCCGGCTGCTCGCCAAGGGTGGCGCGCACTACCGCTCGCCGGACAAGGACCCCGCGGTCCGGCTGCGGATGCTCGAGGAAGCCGGCGAGCTGCGGATCCCGATGACTACCGGCATCCTGATCGGCATCGGCGAGACGCGGCTCGAGCGGTTGCAGGCGCTCGTCGCGATCGCCAATCTGCACCGGCGCCACGGCCACATTCAGGAAGTCATCGTCCAGAACTTCCGGGGCAAGCCGAACACGCCGATGCGCGCGCATCCGGAACCGTCGCACGCCGACCATCTTTGGACGATCGCGGCCGCGCGGCTGCTGTTGCCGGATGACGTCGCGGTCCAGGCGCCGCCGAACCTGGTCCAGGGCGAGGTCGTCGATCTCGTCGGTGCCGGCGCGAACGATCTCGGCGGCATCTCGCCGGTCACGATCGACCATGTCAATCCCGAAGCGGCCTGGCCGCGGATCGCGTCGCTCGCGGCCACGCTCGAGACCGCCGGATACGCGCTCGTGCCGCGGCTGCCGGTCTACCCCGCCTGGGTGCGGGCCGCGGCGCAGTGGATCGACCCCGGCTTGCACGGGCGGACTCTGCGCGCGGCCGATGCGACCGGCCACGGCCGCGAGAGCGATTGGCGGCCCGGCGATACGCGCGCCGCGCAGCCGCCGCTCGCGGCCGTGCCGGTCCGGGCCGGCGAGCAACCCGCGCCCGATGTCCGGGCCGCAGTGGCTCGCGCGTCGGCCGGCGAGCGTCTCGACGTCGCCGACATCGTGCGGCTGTTCGAGGCGCGAGGCGCCGACTACCGCCACGTCGTCCGCTCGGCCGATGCGCTGCGGGCGAGTACCTGCGGCGACCTGGTCCGCTACGTCGTCAACCGCAACATCAACTACACCAACATCTGCGGCTACAAGTGCTCGTTCTGCGGCTTCTCGAAGCGCAGCGGCGGCGAGCGGCAGGTCGACGGGCCGTACAACCTCGGCTTCGAGCAGGTCGCGGCGCTGGCGAGCGAGGCCCGCCGTCGCGGCGCGACCGAGGTCTGCATGCAGGGCGGCATCCACCCGTCCTTCGACGGCAATACCTATCTCGGCCTGCTCGACGCGGTCAAGGCCGCCGAGCCCGCGCTGCACGTGCATGCGTTCTCGCCGCTCGAAGTCGCGCATGGCGCGGCCACGCTCGGCGTCCCGGTCGCCGAGTTCCTCGCCGAGCTGAAGCGTCGCGGGCTCGGCTCGCTGCCCGGTACCGCGGCCGAGGTGCTCGACGACGCGGTGCGAGCGATCATCTGCCCCGACAAGATCGATACCGCAACCTGGCTCGCCGTCATCGCCGCAGCGCACGAGGCCGGCATCCCGACGACGTCGACGATCATGTTCGGCCATGTCGACGCCCCGGTGCACTGGGCGCGCCACCTGCTGGCGCTGCGCGATCTGCAGGCGCGGACGCATGGCTTCACCGAGTTCGTGCCGCTGCCGTTCGTGCCGATGAACACGCCGATGTTCAAGCGCCATGCGTCGCGCAATGGCCCGACCTGGCGCGAAACCGTGCTGATGTACGCGGTTTCGCGGCTGGTGCTGCATCCGCTGATCCCGAATATCCAGACTTCGTGGGTCAAGCTCGGCCCGGCCGGCATCGCGGCGACGCTCGGCGCCGGCGTCAACGACCTGGGCGGCGTGCTGATGAGCGAGAGCATCTCGCGCGCCGCCGGCTCCGACTGGGGGCAGGAGATGACCGCGGAGCAACTCGGCGATATCGCCCGCGCCGCCGGCCGGCGAATCGAAGAGCGGACGACGCTCTACCAGCCGGTCGAACGCCCGGCCCCGCTTTCCTGCCCCAGCCGGCTCCCCTCCAGCCAGACCGAGCGGCCGGCCCATAGCACGACATCATGCTGAAACTCGGCTACAAGGCCTCGGCTGAACAGTTCGGACCGGCGAAGCTGCTGGACTTCGGCATCCGCGCCGACCGGGCCGGCTTCGATTCCATCTTCGTCAGCGATCACTTCCAGCCGTGGCGGCATACCGGCGGGCACGCGCCGAATGCGATCGCGTGGCTCGGCGCGCTCGGCGCCGCGACATCGCGCGCGGTGATCGGAACCAGCGTGCTGACGCCGACGTTTCGCTACCACCCCTCGGTGATCGCGCAGTGCTTCGCGACGCTCGGCGCGATGTTTGCCGGCCGGGTCGTGCTCGGCGTCGGTACCGGCGAGTCGCTGAACGAAGTGCCGGCTACCGGCATGCAGTGGCCGGAGCCGAAGGAGCGGCTGGCGCGGCTGAAGGAGGCGATGACGCTGATCCGCCTGCTGTGGACGCAGGAGCGCGTCGACTTCGAAGGTCAGTACTACCGCACCGCGGGTGCGACGATCTACGACCGGCCGGAAACGCCGGTGCCGATCCATGTCGCCGGCGCCGGGCCGATGGTGACGAAGTGGGCCGGCCGCTTCGCCGACGGCTTCATCTGCACGTCGGGCAAAGGACGCGAGCTGTACGCCGAGACGCTGCTGCCGAATCTCGCCGCCGGCCGCGAGGCCGAGGGCCGGCCGGAGTCCGCGGTGGAGCGGATGATCGAGATGAAGGTCTCGTACGATCCGGATCGCACACGGGCGCTGGCAGACACGCGGTTCTGGGCGGCGCTGGCGCTGTCGCCGCAGGAGAAGCTGTCGGTGGAGGATCCGCTCGAGATGGAGCGGCTGGCCGAAGCGCTGCCGATCGAGCGGGCTGCCGGGCGCTGGATCGTCTCGACCGATCCGGACGAGCATGTGGAGCGGATCGCCGAGTACGTCGCGCTCGGCTTCGATCATCTGGTCTTCCATGCGCCCGGCGATGACCAGGCCGGCTTCATCGAACGCTACGCGCGCGACGTGCTGCCGCGGTTGCGCCGGCGCTTCGGCTGACCGGCGAATCGGCTGACCGGTGTCGCGCCGATAGCCTGGACGCCGGCGCTCTTCAACGCCGCCGCCGGCCGCCCGGGCCGCGCACGGTCATCCCGTCCGCGATCGCGATGACGGCGCGCGCCAGCGACTCCTTGTCTTTGGCGGTCTTCATCACCGTATCCGCCGCCGCGATCGGGATCGGGCAGGGTGTGCCGGCGTCGATCCGGTCGATGACCAGCGTATCGATGCAGTCGGCATAGTGCTCGCCGATCGCGGCGATACCGCGCGCGATACCGAGTTCGTCCATCAACTTGGCAGTTGGTCCCTTGATCGCCTGGCCGCCGACCAGCGGACAGACCGCGAGCACCGGTGCCGGCGCGGCGGCCAACGCGGCGCGCAAGCCGGGCACGGCCAGGATCGGGTCGATGCTGAGCCACGGATTCGATGGGCAGATCACGACGGCCTGCAAGTCCGGCGCGGCGAGGGATTCGATCACGCCGGGGGCCGGCCGGGCGCGGTCGGCGCCGACATATCGGATCGCCCGGACCGCCGGGGCGCAGCGCTGGCGGACGAAGTACTCCTGGAACGCGATCCAGCCGGTGTCTACCGCCACCTCGGTTCTGACCGGGTCATCGCTCATCGGCAAGACCCGGCTGGCGATGCCGAGCCGGCTGGCGATCGCGGCGGTCACTGCCGACAGCGGTTCGCCGGCGCGCAGCCGGCGCGTTCGTTCGACATGCAGCGCCAGATCCTGATCGCCGAGCGAGAACCAGGTCTCCCCGCCGACTTCGCCCAGCGCCTTCATGAACTGCCACGTCTCGTCGCGCCGTCCCCAGCCGCGCACCGGATCGTCCAGGCCGGCCAGCACGTAGGTCAGCGTGTCGACGTCCGGCGAGATCGCGAAGCCGAGATGCTCGAAGTCGTCGCCGGTATTGACGACGACGGTCAGCTCACCGGCCGGCAGCGTGCGCGCCAGCCCGAGCGCCAGCTTGGCGCCGCCGATGCCGCCCGACAGCGCAACGATCAACGGAACAGATCCTCGGCCGCGGGCCGCAGCATCGCTTTCGCCGGCAGTGCCGGCCGCGCCGGTGAGACCACGCCGCGCAGCAGCACGACCGGCCGGCCCTCGGCCGCCTGGCCCATCAGCAGCGAGCCGGCGGCGGCGATCTCGTCGGCATGACCGAGTTCGCTCGACTGCAACGCACGGCCGTGGCGGTCGGGCAGGCCGCGCAAGTCCGCCCAGGACGGCAATCCGGCAGCGCCGATCGCGACGCCGACCGTGCCGCGCCGCCACGGCCGCCCGAAGCTGTCGTTGATGACCACGGCCGGCGCGCTGCCGGTCCGCGCAGCGAGCCCCGCGCGCAGCCGGGCCGCCGACGCATCTGGGTCGAGCGGCAGCAGCAGCGCCGCTTCCGCGCCGTCGTCGCCGGCGACGTTGGACTGGTCGATGCCGGCATTGGCATGAACGAAGCCGAGGCGGTGTTCGACGATCAGCACGTTCGGTACCGCCCGCACGACGCGGACCGACTCCGACAGGATCAGTTCGACCAGCCGCGGGTCCTTGCGGACCCGGGCAGCCAGCGCATCGGCGCGCGCCGTCGGCCGGACGTCGGCGAGCCGCACGCGCCGCCCTTCGGCCTTCGACACGATCTTCTGCGCAACGACCAACACATCGCCGGGCGCGAGTTCCAGCGCCGACGCGGCGAGCGCGCCGGCGATTGCCGCGGCCAAATCGTCGCCGGCCTGGATTTCCGGCACGCCGGCCAGCGCGATCGCCTCGTAGCGGAAGAGCCCTGGCGTCATGTTGCCTCGTCCAGCAGCCGCTGCAGGTGATGGCCCGTGCGGCTCGCGGCGGCCGATGGTAACGCAGCGGTCACGGCCCGATCAGCAGCGGCGGATCGAACGCCGGGCTCTCGCAGTCGCCCGAGCGCTGCGTACAGTCGCGCGGGTTCGCGACGACGCGGGCGGCGCAGCCCGCCGCAACCGCGGTGGCGACGTCGACGGCCGGGAAGTCGTAGACTACAACCGAGTCGAAGTGGTAAATAGAGCAAACTCAACTCGGACTCGTGGCCCTATGCGACGGTCGACTACCAAGTTTCCAAGCATGACGGGCTTGGTCGTTTTCGAAGCGGCTGCCCGTTGCCTTAGCTTCACGATCGCGGCACGTGAGCTGAATGTTACTCAGGCCGCGGTGAGCCAGCAGGTGCGCGCGCTGGAACGCGAACTGGGAGTCTCCCTTTTTAAACGCGACAACCGTCGCCTGGTGCTCAGCGATACCGGGCGAGTCTTGTGCCGCGCAGTGAGCATGGGACTCGAATGCATGACCGCCGGCATCAATGAGGTTCGTGCCTCGCAGAAGCCGACCATCGTTGTCGGTACGAGCAATGCGATCGCCAGATTCTGGCTGATCCCGAGGCTGCAGGATTTCCGCCTCCACTATCCCGATATCGACGTCAGTATCGAGACCACTGACCGCGGCTTCGATGTCGTGGCCGACAGCATCGATGCGGGATTGGTTTTCGGCCGCGGCACGTGGGCCGGATTTCGGGCTGCCCGGCTGCGTGAAGGCGATGTGTTTCCCGTCTGCAGCCCGGCCTACCTGCGCTCGCGTCCCGCGCCGGCCGAGATCGCCGAACTTCTCGATGAGACGCTGCTGGTGCTGGACAGCCATGTTGCAACCGCGGTCGATTGGCCTCAGTGGTTCGCAAGCCATGGGATTCGCAGCAGGTACTACCGCCGCATCAAGTTCAATAACCTGTCTCTCCTGCTGGAAGCCGCTTGCGAAGGCCAAGGTATCGCGCTCGGCTGGAGCCTGCTGACAGATGTCCTGTTAGAGCGGGGGGCCCTGGTTCGCGCCCTACCGAGCGTCCTGCAGACAGAGGGCTCTTACTATTTCATCGTAGCGGAGAAAAGCAATCGGCCGGAGGTGATTGCATTTCAGAATTGGGTCTTGGATCAATTTCCTCAAGGGGACTGCCACGCCGACAAGATCCTGCCGCTCGCCCAAGGAGCCCGTGGGAATTAGGCAAGGGTCTCGTTCGAGGAAGGAGGGCGCGAGGCGAGGCGCCGGCTCCGGTCGATGGCAGAGCTATCGCTGGCCTCGAGCTTGATCAGCGCTGGCTTGCACGCTTCTGGCCTCTTGCCCTGTTCGGCGCGGCAAGACGAACATAGATCACCAGCGCCGAGGCGATGAGGAATACGCCTAGTTCGGCCGACCAGGCATGAAACATCTCGCTGACGATGCGTACGCCGATGGTGGCGAGCGCGGGCCCGAAGGTCGTGGTGATGCCGCCGATCATGGCCATGATCATGACGAGCGCCATCTCGCTGCTGTCGAGCATGTCGGGGCTCACGATCCCCTGGAAATGCGCGAGAAATGCGCCGGCGAGACCTGCCCAGGCACCGGAATAGGCAAAGACGAGCGACTTCCATTTCAGCACGTCGATACCGATCCCCTTGGCTCGTTCCTGGTCATGCCTGATGGCGGCCAGGTAGAGTCGAGCTCGCGTACGCAGCAGACCCGCCTGGGTCAGAAGAAACACGATGACGAGTGCCATCCCCAGATAGTAGTAGGGGAGATTGGAGTTACCTTCGAACAGGTAGGGGGCGAACAGGCCCCGCGCGCCTCCGGTTACGTGGTCTGCGCTGCGCAGAACAGCCTTCGTGCCTTCTGCGAAGGCGAGCGTGAGCAGCGCGAGGTATATGCCTGTCAAGCGCAGGCTCGCGAACGCGAGCAGCGTCGCAAGCAGCGCAGCGCAAATGGCGGCCACCGGCATTGCGACTGCCACTGGCAGACCAAGGCCTGCCGACAGGCCGATCGATACATAGGCGCCGATCGTCGCGATCGCGACGTGTGCAAGCGAGAACTGTCCAGCCCGCCCGAAAAGCAGGGACCAGCTTGCCACCAGCAGGAAATAGTAGAAGGAGACGGTGCCGACCCGAATCTGATAAGGGTTCGCGGCAAAGAGCGGAAACGCAGCCGTTGCCAGCGCGATGGCAACCCAGACCACCAGAGTCAGCTTTTGCACGAACCGTGCTCCTGCGCCCCTTCGGTGCCCATCCAACTCCGAACGAGTGAGGGCAGGGCGATCGTTGCCTCCGCGCATGTGCCCGAGAAAGCGATGCGCCCGAGGTTGAGAATTTCGGCGCGATCACCGACTGCCAGCGCCTGCGTCATGTACTGATCCACGAGTACCACCCCAACCTGGGAGGCGCTCATGCGCTTGATCGCACGGTAGACGGTTTCTGCGACCCTCGGCGCCAGGCCGGCAGTCGGCTCGTCAAGCAGGCATAGCTTCGGCGTCGCGATCAGCGCGCGTGAAAGCTCGAGAATCTTCTGCTGACCACCGCTGAGATTTCCGGCAGACGTGTTCAGGCGATCGGTGATTTCGGGGAAAAAGTCCATGGCAAGCGCGATCCGGCGCTCGAGCTCGGCCTTGCTGATGTTCAAAGCCAGTCCGCCGAGCTGGAGATTTTCCTTGCCTGTCATGTAAGGAAACAAGCTCGACTCCTGTGGAACGAACACGCAGCCATTGCGCAGCAGGTTGCGCGCAGGCTGGCCCGTCACGTCCACGCCGTCCAGCATCACCCGGCCGGAAAAAGGCGCCAGGATCCCTCCGACAGACTTGAGCAAGGTCGACTTCCCGGCACCGTTCGGCCCGAGAATGGCAACGATCTCGCCCCTTCGACAGGTAAACGAGACATCTTGCAGAATCGCGACCGTGGGGTCATAGCCCGCGGTGATGCCGGATACCTGCAGAACCGCGGCGTCGTCTGAATCAGCGGAGGAATGCATCGATGACCGCTGTATTCGAGCGTATTTCGGCGACCGTGCCCTGGGTGCTGACCTCCCCCGACTGCATCACCACGACTCTGGTCACCAGGGGGAATAGCCATTCCATATCATGCGAGACGATGACAACGCTGCGCTCGCCTGATGCGCCGAGATCCAGGATCATCTTCGACATGATCGCTTGCACGGCCAGGTTGACGCCAGAGGTCGGCTCATCAAGCAGTAGAAAGGTTGCCTCCGTCACGAGCGCACGGGCGAAATCGGCAATGCGCCGCTGGCCCCCGGAGAGCGCCACCACATCACGCTCGGCGGCGGCGGCCAGTCCGAGGTGACCGATCATCGTCTGCGCGTCTGCTCTCGCGGTCTTGAATGCCTTGCCGGTGGCAAGTGCGGTGAGCATGACGTTGTCGAGAACGCTGAGTGGCGGGAAGACCGACGCCGTCTGAAACATGCACGCGATTCGAGCCCGCCGCGGATGCGAGGGCGCCAGCCGCGTGATGTCGTTGCCGTCGAGCGTCACCGTGCCCGCAGTCGGTTCGATCATGCCGAGAACGGTGCCGAGGAGCGTGCTTTTGCCCGATCCATTCGGTCCGATGATCCCGATGCGTTCGCCACGCTTGATGGTCAGGTCCACACCGTTGAGCGCGGTCCTCCCGGGAAAACGCTTGACGAGACCTTTGATCTCCAGCATGGGCCTTCCGAGGCGCTACGCGACGAGCGGCATCACGCGCTGGGAGAAGCGCTTCATCTGCTCGATGGCGTCAGCTGTCGACCGCATGCCGTGCCCTTGGAAGTCCAGAACCATCCCATCGACACCCGCCTGAACGAACTCTTCGATGCGCTGAGCGCAACGTTCCGGCGTCCCTAAGATGGTGACCGCATCGGGTTTACCGGAAGGATGGCGCAGACCTACGAGAAAGGAATGCTCTTCGTACGCATCGCGATACTCTGCGTCGTTCTCGGTCACGGCCGCATAGTTCGTGATCGCGAACTTCGGGCTTCGTCCAGTTGCAGCGCGAGCTTTGTCGTATCTGGGGATGAAGGTGTTGCGGATGTCTTCCGGTGAAGGGCTCGAGCCGAGAAACCACTCGCCCCATTTCGCCGCGCGGTGCAGGGACGGCAATCCACCTCCGATCCAAATTGGAGGGCGCGGCTTACGACACGGCAGTGGGAACAATGACACCCCGTCGCTACCCGCTTCGCCTTCCCACAATCGAACGATTTCCGGAATCCCGACATCGGTGAGCGCGGCCCGTTTCTCGAAGTCGACGCCCATGATGCGGAACTCTTCTTCCCACCAACCGACGCACATGCCGGCAATGAGCCGACCTTCGCTGAGCTGGTCGATGGTCGCGAGCGACTTGGCCCAGAAATACGGCTTGAGAAGAGGTGCCACGATCGACGCGGTGGCAATCTCTATCGACCGCGTTGCGGATGCCACGGTTGCAAGCACGACGGTCGGATCGAGGACATTCTTGTTCCCGGCGAAACGCTCGAAGACCCAGATGTTCGGCGCAGTCACGTGATAGGGCACCTGAACGCTGGCATATCCCAGCTCTTCCGCGGCTTGGGCCAAGTCTCGCAGGTCAGCGGCCGATATCGCGTCGCGCCCCCAAGGAAACAGGAAAGCATGAAAGAAGCCTTCTTTCATCAGAACCTCATCCAGGTTTTGTCAGGGTTTTCGGTGCCGCGTATCAAACGTTGCGTACTCGCTCGCCAAACAGCCCATTCGGCACGAACAGCAGCACGAGCAGCATGAGTGCGACCATGTAGACGTCGCGGAGACCGGGATAGAACAAGCCAGTGCCCAAGGCCTCGACCAGGCCCAGCGTCAGACCGCCAAGGCAGGCACCCCACACGGACCCCAGGCCGCCGATCACGATGATTGCGAAGCCCTTCACAATCGCGGATGTACCAACCGCCGGATAGATCAGCAGCAGCGGAGCGAGGAACGCGCCAGCGGCTGTTGCGAGCGCACTAGCCACGGCGAAGGCGAGCCACGCGCTTCGTTGACGATCGATTCCCACGACCTCGGCGCCCAGAGGATTCTGAGCCATGGCGCGCCAGACGCGGCCGATGCTGGTGAAGCGCACGACCAAGGCGAGCAGACCAACCAGCACTGCTGCGCCGATGAAGCCGACGATGCGATCCATTGCGATATCGAGCCCGGCGAAATTCAAGGATCCCTCGATCAGCGACGGGGGGCGCAGAGTCTCGGCGCCCTGCGTGAGGATGATGCCTTTCTCTATGGCAACGGCGAGCGCGATCGTGATGACGATCATATAGTCGTTTGGCCGTTGAAGACTTCCTCTGGTGACCGGTGTAAGCAGCGGCCAGTAGATCAGGCTGCCGATGGCGAACCCGAGAGGCACGACGAGAAACAGAGCAAGCCAAGGCGACAAGATCGTGGTCGCCATGTAGTAGTAGGCATAGGCGCCCAGGGCGAAGATCGTGCCGTGGGCGAAGTTGAGGATGCGCGAGACGCCATAGAGAAGCGACAATCCCGCACCCATGAGGGCGTAGACACCGCCCACCAGGAGGCCGAGAACGATGAACTGAAGAATTGTCGTGGCGCTCGGCATGCCTGCCCCTGCGATGCTCGAAGGAGATCCGGACGACCTGACGCCGTCAACGACTCCGCGAATGTCTCCGGCCTTCTAAGGCCAGACTTGCACTGCCTTGTCCGCAGTATCCCCGACGTTCTCGAGCTTCAGAACGCATACCGGGATCTCCGTGCGCTGATGAAAGCGGACGCCACGACCGGATTCGAACTTCACTCGGGAGACCGTGCCCGGGACGTCGATGGCCGCCAGCGCTGCCACAAGGGCTTCGGGCTTGACGGACTTGGCCTGCTCGGCGGCGTGCGCAATGGCGAGCATCGAATCCCACCACATGTATACCCGTTGGTCGGGTCCGAACGCCGTACGAGACTCCCAGAGCTTGTTGAATTCTGCGCCAACGGTCGTTGGCTCGACCTTCGGGCAACTGAAATTCGCGTACTTGATACCACGACCAGCGACCTTCACGAGGTCCCAGAAGTTTTTCTGCTCCGGGAAATTCCAGCCGGCCACGATCTCGGTTTGCGGCGTCAGCCCCACCTCCCGAGCCTGCACGATTGCCAGGGCGCGAGCGGGCAGGACGGACGACACGAAGACCACTTGGGGTCGGGGATTTGCATCACGCAGGCGAATCAGCTGCGGCGTTACGTCAGTGGCGTTCGCCTCGAACGACTGGGTGACAATCGATCCCTTGTAGCTCTGCGTGCCGGCGGCGTCCTTGAATGCACTGATAAAGCCGAGGCCGTAGTCCGTATCTTCCGCCAGGATCCCGATAGAGGTGATCTTCGCTTCCGTGATCCATCGCGCAAGTTCGTCGGCCACGCGCGAGTTCCACGGGCCGACACGGAACACGCTCGGCACACCAAGGCTCGTGACTTCGTCTGCCCAGCTGCTGGCATTCACCAGAGGCACGCCATAGCGCCTTACGACAGGCAGAGCGGCCAAAGTTGCGCTGCTGGCATGAGCGCCGACGATCGCATGGACCCCATCCTGGGTGATCAGCCGTTCTGCAGCCGTTGCAGCTTGTTGAGGCTTGTCTTGAGTGTCGGTGGCAACAATCTTCACTTCATATCTGAAGCTTGCGTTCTTGTTCCATTCCTCCGCGAACAATTCGATGGTCCGCAACAGCTTCTTTCCAGTTTCGACATCGCCTGGAGCCGACAATGGGAGCAGCGCGCCAACGCGCAAGACATCCTTGGCAAAAGCGCAAGGAACGGCGTATCCGACAGTAAGCATGGCTGCGAATCCGAGAATCTGGACGCGCCGAAGAGATTTTCTACCTGTCATGGTGTCCTCCCTTACGAAAATTTTCTTTCATCCAGACATCCAGCCAGGGCAGAACCCGCTCGCAGAGTCAACGAAAGTTCAGCTTCTGGCGAATGCAAGGAGAACTATCGAAAAAGGCTGCTGTTTCCGGGATCGGCCAATGTTGCCACGGCGAAGATCGCACAGATCGAAGCATTCGCGTATTTGGTGGTTCGCATCCAGCATGTCGTAGTCACGTGATTATCAGCTGCTGATGCCGGTGCCGTCGCGTGTCGGTTGCGAAGCAAGTATAGCTTCCTCGCGGGTTCGCGTTTCGCGACCTATTAAAAGGAATTGCAGTCCGGGTGAATCGATAGTTCTGCTAAGTCACGACCTTAGATAATCTTTCGTTGAGTGGCAGACCGACTTCGAGTCAGTGTTTTCCGAGCGATCACTTTCAGCCCCGGCATAGGATACGGCGCATTTCACCAGGCTGTTTGGCGAGCGCGTCCTGCCGAAACTGCGCGCGAAGTTCGACTGACGAAGGTACCGGGTGAAGGGGGCTACACTAGAGCGTCCCCGCCTTTTGGGGACTGCAAGTCCACACACGCGTCCGATCATGAATCCCACGAAGGCTGCCCCCGAACGCGGCCGCGAAATTAGCGCGCCTTCGGGTATCTGGGCGGTCGTGCCGGTGAAGGAGACGACGCACGCCAAGCAGCGCCTGGCTTCCGTGATGGCGCCGGACATGCGGCGTGTGCTGGCGCTGACGATGCTGCAGGACGTGCTGGCGGCATTGGTCGGCGTGCCGGTGTTGCATGGCATCGCCGTGGTGACGGTCGATCGCGACGCCGCGCGGATCGCGCGCGATGCCGGCGCGCGCGTGCTGCAGAAAGACGCGATCGTCGGCCATACCGAGGCGATTGCCGGCGCGGCGCGCCTTCTCCAGTCGGAAGGTGCCGCCGGCATGCTGGCGATTCCCGGCGACATTCCTCTAGTGACTTCGACCGAGGTCGCGCAAGTCATTGCATCGCATGGCGAGGCGCCGGCCTTCACGATCGTGCCCGCCTGGGATGGACGCGGATCGAACGGCGTGTTGTGTTCGCCCCCCGGCCTCGTGCCGCTTCAGTTTGGCGATGACAGCTGCCTGCCGCATCTGGCGGCGGCCGAATCTCTCGGCCTGAGCCCGCGCATCGTCCGGCTGGCCGGAATCGGGCTCGACATCGATACGCCGCGCGACCTCGCGGCTTTCCTGGAGCGACGGTCGTCGACGCGAACCCAGGCTCTGCTGACAGAGCACGGCTTCGCGAGCAGCCTCATGGCAGCCGCGAAATAACTGAATGCCCGACGCCGGATCTCAGGCGAAACGAGCGGCGATGTGCTCGGCGTCGAACTCGCGCGCCGCGGCCGATTCGGCGGCGGCATCGATCAGCCATTCGGCCGCGTATTGCGCGAAGGAATTGCGCACATAAATTCGAAATACGGGTGCTGCATCCAGGCATTGCAGAATGACTTGCGACCTGGCGAGCAGCGTCTGCGCGGCGCGCGGCGGCGCGAAGGCCGCGGCATGCAGGTCGAGCGTGCAGCCCTTGGCGAGCACCGGCCGTGCATCGCTGCCCGAGATCTCGATCACCGTGCGGTTGGCCGAAACGTCGGTCGCCGCATGATGCAGGCCGTGCAGCGCCTCCCCGAGAGCCGCGAGCAATGCGTCGTTGCGGCCGTCGGGCGCTGTCAGCAGCCATTGGTCGGGGCCGAGCCAGATCGCGGCAAGCTGCGCGTCGCCGGCGTAGCGATTGGCCGCGGGCAGCGCCAGGCCGAGCACGCGCCGGGTCGCGGCCGCGAAGGCCGCGTCGCCGGGATCGCCGCGCAGATCGATCTGTGTGACGAAGGGCTGCTCACGGATCGAGAAGTGCGCCGCCGCGGCGCTGGCCGCGGCCAGGCGCGCGGTCCAGGCCGCGAGCGGGCTCGAGCGCAACCGGGTCTGCTCACTCGATGCCGTCACGGCGCTTGCCTTCCTTGTCGAAGAAGACTGGATCGCATACCCACATCGCCCGCGTGCTGCCGCCCGCGACGCAATGGACGGTCTGACCGTGGCGCGCCCGTCCGTCCTTCAGCAGCGCCAGCGCAAAGCCGCTTTCCAGGCTCGGGCTGTAGTAGCTCGAGCTGACATGGCCGAGCGAGCGGCTGCCCCGGGCGGGATCGAAGACGGCGTGCTCGGGGCTGGCGACCAGATGCGAGCCCTCGGACGCGACGAAAGCCTTGTCCTGCGGCAGCAGGCCGACCAGTTGCAGCCGGCCGGCGCGCATCGTGTCCGCGCGAGCGAAGGAACGCTTGCCGATGAAGTCTTTCTGCCTGGACACCGCCCAGTCCAGGCCGAGGTCATGCGGCGTCACCGTGCCGTCGGTGTCCTGACCGATGATGATGTAGCCCTTCTCGGCGCGCAGCACATGCATGGTCTCGGTGCCGTACGGCACGAGGCCGTGCGGCTTGCCGGCGGCCATCACCGCTTCCCACATCGCCAGGCCGTGCCATGACGGCACGTTGATCTCGTAGGCCAGCTCGCCGCTGAAGCTGATGCGGAACACGCGCGCGCGCAGGCCGGCCACGACGCCTTCGCGCCAGGTCATGAACGGAAAATCGGCATTGGCGAACGACATCCGCGGGGCCAGCGCCTGCAGGATCCTGCGCGAAGCCGGCCCAGCCACGGCCACCGTCGACCACTGCTCGGTCACCGAGGTGCAGTACACCTTCAGCGCCGGCCACTCGGTCTGCAGCCATTCCTCCAGCCAGTCGAGCACGCGTGCTGCGTTGCCGGTGGTGGTGCTCATCAGGAAATGGTCGTCCGCGAGCCGCGCGGTGACGCCGTCGTCCATCACCATGCCGTCGGGCTTGCACATCACGCCGTAGCGGCACGCGCCCACCGCCAGTCTGGTCCAGGCATTGGTATAGACGCGGTTCAGGAGCTCGGCGGCATCGGGCCCGCGGATGTCGATCTTGCCCAGCGTGGTGGCATCCATCACGCCGGCGCTGGTGCGCACCGCCTTGCATTCGCGCGTGACCGCTGCATGCAGGTCCTCGCCGGGCAGCGGGAAGTACCGCGGCCGCTTCCATTGGCCGACGTCCTCGAACACCGCGCCGTGCCGTTCATGCCAGGAATGGATCGGCGTCGTGCGGACCGGGTCCGACAAGGCGCCGCGGTCACGGCCGGCCAGCGCGCCGAATGCCACCGGCGTGAACGGCGGCCTGAAGGTGGTGGTGCCGACCTCGGCGATCGGCTTGCCCTGCGCATCGGCCAGCAGGGCCAGGCCGACCACGTTTGAAGTCTTGCCCTGGTCGGTGGCCATGCCGTTGGTGGTGTAGCGCTTCGTGTGCTCGACCGACCGGAAGCCCTCGCGCGCAGCCAGGCGGATGTCGCGCTCGGTGACGTCGTTCTGGAAGTCGACGAAATGCTTGCCCGGCAGCCGGGTGCCCAGCAGTGCCTGCACCGACCACAGCGGGCGCAGGCGCAGGTCGTCGTGCCCGCCATCGGCGGCCCGGCCCGCGTCGGCGGGCGCGGACGTGGACGCGGGTGCGGGCCCGGGCGACGCACCGGAGCCGCCGAACGCCGCCAGCGTACGCGCGCCGGCCGCCTCGCCATCGGCCAGCGCGCGCTGCAGCGAGAAGCAGCCGTTGATCGCGCCCGCCGTTGCCACCGCCTGCAGGCAGCGCTCGGGCACGAAGCAGGCGAGCGCGTCGTCGTAGCGCAGCGTGCCTTGCGCCTGGCTGTACAGATGCACGACCGGATTCAGGCCGCCGGAGATCAGCAGATGATCACAATCGATGCGGCGCATCCCGGTGCCGCTGACGGGGCGCGCCTCGACTCCGCTGACGCGCCTGCCGCCGTTGGCGCGCGTCACCACATGACCGGCGAGCAGCGTGATGCCGGCCTGCCCGGCGCGCATCGACAGTTGCGGATCCGGTGCATCGCGTGCATCGACGATGTGGCTCAGATTGCCGGTGGCCGCATGCGTGTCGAGCGCCGCGCGAAACCCCGCGTCGTTGTTGACGAAGGCCACGCCGGCTCGACCCAGCGACACGCCGTAACGATGCGCGTAGGTGCAAGCCGCATCGGCCAGCACGATGCCGGGCAGGTCGTTGTCGCCGAAGGCGATCGGCCGATCGTGGGCACCGGTGGCCAGCACCACGTGGCGGGCGCGGAAGTGCCACAAGCGCTTGCGTGCCACGCCCGATGCGCGGCCGGGGCCGAGATGATCGGTGCGCCGCTCGACCGCCATCAGATAGTTGTGGTCGTAGTAGCCGAACGCCGAGGTTCGGCGCAGCACCAGCACATTGCGCATACCGTCGAGCTCGGTTTCAGCCTGCGCGGCCCAGGCCGCTCCCGGCATGCCGGCGATCTCGGCCGGGCGCCCGAGCAGGCTGCCGCCCAGGGCGGGCGCCTCTTCCAGCAGCACGACGCGCAGGCCGGCGCGCGCCGCCGGCAGCGCGGCAGCCAGCCCGGCGGGGCCGCCGCCGACGATCAGCACATCGCAATGCCAGTGCATGCGGTCGTAAAGATCGGGGTCGGGCAGACGCGGCGCCGTGCCCAGGCCGGCAGCCGCCCGGATCGCCGGCTCATAGACCGTGCGCCAGAAGCGCCTGGGCCACTTGAAGGTCTTGTTGTAGAAGCCGGCCACCAGGATCGGCGAAGCGAGCGAATAGATCGCTCGCCAATCGAAGCCGACACTCGGCGAGCAATTGACGCTGGCGGCCTGCAATCCGTCGTACAGCTCGATCTCGGTGGCGCGCAGGTTCGGCTCGGTGTGGGCGCCGTGCTCGAGCTGCACCAGCGCATTCGGCTCCTCGTGGCCGGCGCTCAGCACGCCGCGCGGCCGGTGATACTTGAAGCTGCGCGCCATCAGATGCACGCCGTTGGCCAGCAGCGCCGAGGCCAGCGTGTCGCCGGCGAAGCCTTGCCAGGCCTGGTCGTTGAAGCGGAAAGCGAGCGGCCTGGCGCGATCGATGCGTCCGGCGCCGGCGATGCGGAAGGCATTGCTCATGCAGCGGCTCCACCCGGCGGCGCGGGAGCCTGCGGTGCAGGGGCTTGTGGCGTGAGCGTCTGCGGCATGAGATTCTGCGGCGCAGGGGCCTGCAGCGCGGGCGTCTGCGGCGGCGCCTCTCCGGGCTTGTAGGTGGCCGTGATCCGATGGGTCACCGTATGGCGTGCCGCGTTGAACCAGCGCCGGCAGCCGTGCGTATGCACCCAGCGCTCGAGGAATACGCCCTTGGGGTTGTCGCGCATGAACAGGTATTGCGCCCACTGCTCGTCGGTGAGCGCGTCCGGATCGGCGGGATAGGCGACATGCGCCTGACCGCCGTAGGAGAACTCGATCTCCTCGCGCGCGCCGCACCACGGGCAGTCGATTCTCAGCATCAGTGGGCCACGGCGGCGGCGCCGTGCTCGTCGATCAGCGCACCGGTCGTGAAGCGCTCCAGCGTGAACGGGGCATTCAGCGGATGCGGCTCGCCGGTGGCCATCGTATGCGCGAACACCCAGCCCGACCCCGGCGTGGCCTTGAAGCCGCCGGTGCCCCAG
Organism: Lautropia sp.; assembly: GCA_050249335.1. Classification (GTDB taxonomy): domain Bacteria; phylum Pseudomonadota; class Gammaproteobacteria; order Burkholderiales; family Burkholderiaceae_E; genus Lautropia. The sequence continues at coordinate 39,981 of JBFWQR010000011.1, read as the reverse complement.
CCGCAGTTGATGTACAGGCCCCGGACCGGCGTGCTGGAGATGATCGGCGAGGCGTCGGGGCACACGTCGACGATGCCGGCCCAGCTGCGCAGCATGCGCAGACGGCTCAGGATCGGGAACAGCTCGATCAGCGCCGCCATCTGATGCTCGATGACATGGAACGAGCCGCGCTGGCTGTACGAGTTGTAGGCGTCGATGCCGGCGCCGATCACCAGCTCGCCCTTGTCCGACTGGCTCAGATAGACGTGCACTGCATTGGACATCACCACGCACGGATGGATCGGCTTGATCGGCTCGGACACCAGCGCCTGCAGCGGATGGCTCTGCAGCGGCAGGCGGATATCGGCCATCGCCGCGAGCACCGAGGAATGGCCGGCGGCGACCAGGCCGATCCGGGGCGCCAGGATCGTGCCGCGCGTGGTGCGCACGCCGGTGACGCGGCCGCCCTCGCGCAGGATGCCGGTGACCTCGCAGTTCTGGATGATGTCCACGCCCATTGCATCGGCGGCGCGCGCATAGCCCCAGGCCACCGTGTCGTGTCGCGCCGTGCCGGCGCGGCGTTGCAGCGTGGCGCCGAGCACCGGGTAGCGCGCGGTCCTGGAGAGGTCGATGATCGGGCAGAAAGCCTTGACCTGCTCGGGGCCGAGCCACTCGGCATCGATGCCGTTCAGCTTGTTGGCCTCGACCCGGCGCACGCTCTCGCGCACGTCGCCCAGATTGTGCGCGAGGTTCAGCACGCCGCGCTGGCTGAACATCAGGTTGATGTTCAGCGCTTCGTTCAGCCCCTCCCACAGCTTCAGCGCGTGCTCGTACAGCGCGCTGCTTTCGTTCCACAGATAGTTCGAGCGGATGATGGTGGTGTTGCGCCCGGTATTGCCGCCGCCGATCCAGCCCTTCTCCAGCACGGCGATGTCGCGCATGCCATGGTTCTTCGCCAGATAGTAGGCGGTTGCCAGGCCGTGCCCGCCGCCACCGACGATGAGCGCGTCGTAGCGTTGCCTGGGGGCTGCGTCGCGCCAGAACGGCTTCCAGTTCCGATGATCGGAAACCGCGTTGCGCAGCAGGCTGAACAGGGAGAAACGTTGCATGGCGCCGCACGGGCTTTCGGAAGATCTCAGCCCGCCGGCTTGGAAAATACCACCGAAGGCAACCAGGTCGACAAGGCCGGCACGAACGTCAGGATCAGCAGCGTGATGATGAAGGCCGGGTAGAAGCGGAACGTCGCGACGGTTACCGCCGCAATCGGCAGCCGCGTCAGCGCGCATACGGCGAACAGCCCCAGGCCTACCGGCGGGTGCACGATGCCCAGCAGCAGCGCGTAGGTCAGCACCACGCCGAAGTGTACCGGGTCGATGCCGAATTTCACGACCAGCGGCCCGAACATCGGGATCGCGATCAGCATCGCCGGCACGGTCTCGATGAAGGCGCCCATCACGATCAGCGCGAACACCACCAGCGACAACACCACCCACTTGTCATCCGACCAGCCCACCAGGCCGGCCGACAGCAGCTCGGCGGCGCGCTCCGAGGTGATGACGAAGGCGATCACGCTGCCCACCCCGGTCAGGAACATGATCATCGACGTCGTGCGTGCGCTCGACACCAGCGCCTCGTACAGCTTGTGCCAGGTGATCTCGCGGTAGAGCAGGCCCAGCAGCAGCGCATACAGCACGGCCAGCACGCTGGCCTCGGTCGGCGTGACCAGGCCGGTGACCATGCTGCGCAGGATCACCAGCGGCGCCAGCAGCGCCGGGAAGCTGCGTAGGAAGGCGCCGCCGATCTCGCGCCATGACGAGCGGCGCGCCGCCGGCATCGGTTCGATGCCGCGCACGGCGATGATCCAGTTGTTTATCAGCAGCACCGCGGCGATCAGCAGGCCGGGCAACACGCCGGCGACGAACAGATGGCCGACCGAGACGTTCATCAGCACCGCGTAGATGATGAACATGATCGAGGGCGGCAGGATCGGCGTGAGCAGCGAGGCGGCGATCACCAGGGCCGAGGCGAATTCCGCGCGATAGCCGGCCTTGTGCATGGCCGAGATCTGCATCGCGCCCAGGCCGGCGATGTCGGCCAGCGCCGAGCCCGAGATGCCGGCGAACACCACGCTGGACAGCACGGCCGCCTGCGCCAGGCCGGCACGGACGAAGCCGATCAGCGCCTGCAGGAACTCGAAGATGCGCCGCGTCAGGCCGAAGGCGTTCATCAGGTTGCCGCCCAAGATGAAGAACGGGATGGCCAGCAACGGCACGCTGCGCACGTCGTGCAGCATATAGCGCGCGAAGGTCTCCAGCGGCAGGTCGAGCAGCGTCAGGCCGATGAAGGCGCCGATGCCCATGGCGGCGCACATCGGCACGCCGATGGCGGCCAGCCCGAGAAAGATGGTGATCATCCACAGGGAAGCCATCGGGTCCGCGCCGTGTCGCCTCAGGTCAGCACGCGCGGGCCGAGGCGCCGCGGCTGCGGCAGGCCCAGCAGGTGGCGCGCCAGGTGAATCGCCTCGGTGACCGCGATGTCGGTGCAACCCACGGCCAGCGGCAGCACGTACACCGTTTCGGGCCAGCCCAGCACGGTGGTCTCGAAGTTGGCGGCAAATCGCACCGACTCGAACGCGAACCAGGCCACCAGCAGGTGAAAGCCGAGCACCAGGACACGGATGACCCCGGCCAGCGCCGCCGCCGATCGCGGTGACAGATGCTGCTCCAGCAGCTCGAGCCGCACGTAGTCACGGGTCTTGGAGACTTCGGCGTACATGAAGAAATAGAGCAGCATCGCCACGATGATCGAGAACTCGTGCACCCAGGACAGGCCCCGCCCGTTGACTTGCCGCCAGACGATCTCGAGCGCATGCGAGCCCACCATCACGACCAGCGCGAGCGCGCCCACCGCCCGCACCAGCTTCGCCGAGGCCAGCAGGTAGGCCATGCTCCAGCGATCGAATCCACCGTGCCCTGACGGGTGGCCTGTGTTCATCGGCTGTCCTCGGCGGCCTGCCTCATCTCGTCCGCGATCCCTTGCTCTTACTTCATCGCCCGAACCTTCTCGGCCAGGCCGCCGGGGATGACGCCGTCACGCTCGAGTGCAGCCGCGATGCCGCTGGCCTGCGCGCGCCAGGGGCCCAGGTCGGGCTGCAGCACGGTGACGCCGTAGTCCTTCTCGGCCTTCTCGCGCTTCTCGGTGAAGCCCTTGGCCGACTCTTCCTGGAACACTTTCGAGGCGTTGCGTGCCGCCGTGTGCAGGATATCGCGCTGCTGGGCGCTCAAGCCGTTGTACTTGCGCGCGTTCATCATGATGTTGATGATCTGGTAGTACTCCTCGGTGCGCGTCCAGTACTTGGCCAGCTCGGCGTTCTTCTGGTCGTAGGCCAACCCGATCGTCTCGGGGCCGCCCTCGATGATGCCCTGCTTGAAGGCCAGGTACATCTCGGGCCGCGCGACCACGATGGTGTTCGCCCCCAGGCCGCGCCAGGTTTCGATCGCGGTCTTCGACTCCCAGATGCGCAGCTTCAATCCTTTCAGATCGGCCGGCGTGCGGATCGGGCGCACCGCGATCAGGCCGCGCGGGTCGTTGATCTTCCAGTTCCAGTCGGGGTCGAGGATGACACCGCCCAGCGAGCGCAGCTTGTCCATGCCGGGCTTGAACAGGCTGCCTTTCAGGAAGGCCTGCGCATGGTCCAGGTCGCGAAACAGGTAGGGCACCGAGATGACCTTGGTCTCGTCGATCAGGTTGGTGAGGAACTCGGGGTAGAGCAGGTGCATGTCCTGGGCGCCCTGCAGCACGTTCTTCACCTGCTCCGGAATGCTGCCCAGCTTGCCGGCGTGGAACACCTCGACCTTCATCTGTCCATTGGACAGCTTCGCCACCTCGGCGGCAAAGGCCTCGGCCCCGGCCCCCGAATGCGAGGTCGGACTGTCGACGGTACCGATCTTGAACACCAGCGCCTGCGCCATCGTCGCGGCGGGTACACACAGGGCGAGCAGCGACAGCGCGGCCGCGGTCGAACGCAGCCCCTTCACGAACCTCGATTGCCTGGGATACATCGCATCCTCCTGGGTTGATGACTGGACGAGAACAAGGCGCGCTGCCGGGCGGCGTGCCGGCAGCGCGCGTGCGAAGACGCGTACGAGGTGTGCGGCGGAGCCATTTGGATGCTCACGGTCCACCGGATGCTCACGGTCCACCGGATGCTCACGGTCCACCGCGCCGGATCACCTGCCCGGCACGCCGTCCGGTCAGCACACCGTCGCGCAGGGTGGACACGCCGTTGACGATCACGTGGCGCATGCCGGTGGCCAGCCGGTTGGGTTCGAAGGTTTCGGCCTGCGCCCGGAAGGACGCGGCATCGAACACCGCCAGGTCGGCCGCCATGCCCACGGCGATGCGCCCGCGCTCGCGCAGGCCGAGCGTGTCGGCTGGAAAGCCGGTCAGGCGATGCACGGCTTCCTCCACGCTCAGCAGGCGGCGCTGCCGCACCATGAAGTCGAAGAACCAGGCGGCCCAGGAATAGGCGCCATGGAACATCGCGCCGGCCAGGGGCCCGTCGGGCGCCAGCGTGGTCGCATCCGAGCCGGGCATGCACATCGGGTGGGCGAACACGCGCGCCTGTTGATCCGGAGTGTAGGCGCGGATGATCACCATCGCGCGCGACAGGTCGTCGAGGTCGTGCTCGAGGATATCGCAGGCGATGTCGAAGGGATCACGCCCCAGCTTGCGGCCGAGCTCGCCGAAGCTGCGCCGCGAGTACCGCGGAAAAGCCGGATGATCGAGCAGCACCACGCGTTCCCAGCCGCCGGAGGCGACGATGCTCGGGTTGCCGCGCATGCTGGCCCGTCCCTGTGCCGAGCGCAGCAGGGCAGCGGCGCCGCCGCGTTCGTCGGCCCAGGGCGGGATGATCGTGTGCAGGAAGGTCGTGCCGTACAGGCGCGTGTGCATGTCGAAGCGCAGGTCCAGCCCGCGCCGGCGCGCGCGCTCCATCCGCTCGATCGCGCGCAGGTCTTCGCCGTCGCGGGTGCGCCGCGGCAGCAGGTGCGACAGCTGCAGGCGCACGCCGCTCGCCTCGGCGGTGCGCACGGCTTCGTCGATCGCCGCGATGGCGCCTTCGTCGCGCTGGCGGGTATGCGTCGCGTACAGCCCGCCGCGTCGTGCCACGGTGCCGGCCAGGGCCGTCAGCTCGGCTTCGCCGGCGGCGCGTTCGGCCGGGTATTCGAGCCCGGTCGACCAGCCGAAGGCGCCTTCGTCGAGGCCTTGCTCGAGCAGCGCATTCATCCGGCGCACTTCGTCGCTGTCGGCCGGTCGGTCGACCACGCCGACCACGGCGCGGCGCAGCTGCCCGTTGGGTACCAGCGTCAGCGTGTTCACCGCCACCGAACGCTGCTGCAATTCGTCCAGGTACTCGCCCACGCGGGTCCAGCTCAGCGCGACCCGTCCATTGAAGCCGTAGATATTGGCCGCCGCCAGCGATGGTTTGATCGGCGCGCAGCCGAAGCCGCAGTTGCCCAGGACTTCCAGGGTCACGCCCTGCGCGATGGCGCTGACCGCGCGCGGATCGACCAGCAGCGTGTAGTCGGAGTGGCTGTGGATGTCGATGAAGCCCGGCGCCACGGTGAGCCCGGCGGCATCGATGGTCTGTGCTGCCGGCGCGGGCAGCTCATCCGCGACCGCGACGATGCGCCCGCCGGCGACGGCCACGTCGGCCCGGCGCGCGGGCGCGCCGCTGCCGTCGACGACGCTGCCGCCGCGAATCAGCAGGTCGGGCGGGGTCACGCCGGCTCCGTGCTCGACGGCCGTGCCGTCGCGCAATCCTGCAGGCGCCGCCGCAGCGCCTGCGTGGCAGCCAGATCGAGGCAGCGGCCATCGGCGGCGATCACGACGCCGTACAGCCGGCGCGCCGCTTCGATGCCGACCTTGTCGTCGAGCACGTCCTCGAGCACCGCCTGTGGGTCGCGCAGCAGCGGATCACCGAAGCCGCCGCCGCCCGCGCTGACGTGGCGGAACACGTCGCCGCGGCGCCAGGCCAGCGCCTCCATCGGCATGGTCGGCAGCGCGCGCGTGCCCGGCGTACCCCCTTGGGCGCTCAGCAGCTCGTTCACCGATCCGGTTCCCGGCATGCCGCCGGCCAGGCCATAGGGCGGATGATCGCGCCGGTCGGCCCGCGTGGTGAACACCGCCTGTTCCGCCAGCAGCCGGAACTCGCGCACATAGGCGAGGCCGCCGCGGCTGCGGCCGGCGCCCCCGGAATCGCGCACCATGCCGTAGCGCACCACCTCCAGCGGCAACTCGGCCTCGATCAGTTCGACCGGCTGATTCGACAGATTGGCGGCGGGATTCGAGATCCCTTCGACCCCGTCGCGCTCGGCGCGCGCGCCCCAGGTACCCACCATCACCTCGGTCAGCACGAAAGGGCGGCCCTCGTGCCAGCCGCCGCAGGAGAACAACGTCGGTCCGCCTTCACCGGCGGCGACCACCCGCTGCGGCAGCACCTGCGCCAGCGCCGCCATGATCACGTCGAACACGCGGTAGCCCATCACGCCACGCGCCGCGCAGGCCGCGGGCTCGTTCGGGTTCAGGATGCTCCCTGCCGGCGCATGGATGCGCACCGGCCGCATGTAGCCATCGCAGTTGGGGATGTCGGGGCTGGTGACGCTGCGGATCGCACAGTACGCCGACGAGCGCACCATCGCGATCGGGCAGTTGATCGCCGCGGGCACCTGCGCCGCGGTGCCGGAGAAGTCGATCGCGATCTCGTCGCCGCTGACCTCGACGCAGACCTCGATGCGCAGCGCCTGCGGGCGTTCGCCCAGGCCGTCGATCCAGTCGCTGGCGCGGTAGCGGCCATCGGGAATCTGGCGGATGAAGGCGCGCATCAGGCGTTCGGCCTGATCCAGGATCGACCCGAAGCACGGGCGCAGGCGTTCGGCGCCGTAGCGCGCGAGCAGCGCCAGCAGGCCACGCTCGGCCACCGCGCAGGCCGACACCTGCGCGCGCAGGTCACCCAGCACCTGCACCGGCTGGCGGGTGTTCTTCTCGATGATCTCGAACAGCGCCTGGTCGGGCTCGCCGCCGCTGTACAGCCGCAGCCAGGGCAGGCGCAGGCCCTCCTGGTGAATGTCGCTGGCGTGGATGGCGGTGCTGCCCGGTGCCAGCCCGCCGACGTCGCTGTGGTGGGCCATCGTGCAGGCGTAGCCCTCGATCCGGCCGGCGCCGAAGATCGGCTTGATGATGTAGATGTCGGGCAGGTGCTGGCCGCCGCCGCCGTAGGGGTCGTTCATCACGAAGATGTCGCCCGCGTGCATCCCGCCGCCCCAGCGCCGTATCAGCTGGGCCATCGCGTCGGGAAACGCGCCCAGCTGCACCGCCAGCGTCAGGCCCTGGGCGACCACGCGCCCGTCGGCATCGCACAAGGCGGTGGAGTAGTCCATCGAATCGCGCACCACCGGCGAGTAGGCACTGCGCATCAGCACCAGCGCCATCTCGTCTGCGATCGACGACAAGGCGTTCTTGACCACTTCCAGCGTGATCGGGTCGATGGCGGCTTCGGGCTTCATGCGCCGGCTCCGGTGTCGATCAGGATGTTGCCCACGGCGTCGAGCCTCGCGGTGGCGCCTGGCGGAACGACGCAGGTCGCATCGGGCTCCTCGATGATGCAGGGTCCGGCGATGGCGCCGCCGAGCAGCTCGCCGCGACCGATCACCCGCGTCGGGATGCCTTGCGGCTCATGACCGAACCAGACCAGCCGCCGCGCTCGTGCCGGCGGCGCTGCCGACAGCGCGGCCGGGCCGAGCAGGCCGGTGAGCCCGGCATCGGCGACGGCGGGCGCCGAGGCGATCACGCGGATGTTGACCAGGTCCACCGGATCGCCGACCGAGCTGTGGCCGTAGGTGCGCGCGTGCTCGGCGTGGAAGTCCGCTTCGATCGCCGATGGCAGGACAACGCCCGGACGCAACGGAATCGACAGTTCGAACGCCTGGCCCGAATAGCGCAGGTCGGCCACGCACCGGATCTCGATGGCGTCGGCCTGCAAGCCGTCGCGCCCCAGCTCGTTGCGCACCTCGGATTCGAGGCTGGCGAAGCGCGCGGCCAGCTCGCCGGGGTCGAGCTCGCGCACCCGCCGCAGCACCGAACATTGGGCGGCGCTCTCCTGGCGCGAGATCAGCAGGCCGGTGGCGCTGAACACTCCCGGGGCGGGCGGAATCAGCACCGTGCGCATGTTCAGCTCGCGCGCGATGGCCACGGCGGCGACCGGGCCGTTGCCGCCGAAGGCCACCAGCGCGAACTCGCGCGGGTCGCGTCCCCGGTAGGTCGAAACCGCCTTGACGGCGCGCGTCATGGTGGCCACCGCTATGGCATAGACGCCCCAGGCGGCTTCGTGCAGCGCCAGGCCCAGCGGCTCGGCCACCCGTGTGCGCAGCGCCGCGCGCGAGCGCGCGGCGTCGATCGGCAGGCGCCCGCCGGCGAGATGCTCCGGATTGAGGTAGCCGAGCACCACCGCGGCGTCGGTGAAGGTGGGTTCGTCGCCGCCTTGTCCGTAGCACGCCGGGCCGGGCACCGAGCCGGCGCTGCGCGGGCCGACCCGGATGGCGCCGGCCGCGTCCAGCGACACGATGCTGCCGCCGCCGGCGCCGATCTCCGAGACGTCGATGAAGGGCAGCTTGATCGCATAGCCGCCGCCCTTGACGAGCTTCGAGCTGATGTTGATGCCGGCACCGACCTCGTACTCGGTCGTGGTGGCCGGCTCGCCGCCCTCGACGATCGCGGCCTTCGCGGTGGTGCCGCCCATGTCGAAGGAGATCACGTTCTCGAGCCCGGCCGCGCGGGCCACCGCGGCGCAGGCGATGACGCCCGCCGCCGGCCCCGACTCGACGATGCACGCCGGCCGCTGCACGGTGGCCTGCGCCGACATCGTGCCGCCGTTGGACTGCATGATCTGCAGCGGCGCACGCACGCCCGCCTCGCGCAGCTGCTTCGCGAGCGAGTCGACGTAGCGGCGCACCACCGGCCCGATGTAGGCGTTGACCACGGCGGTGCTGGTGCGCTCGTACTCGCGGATCTCGGGCAGGATGCGCGCCGACGTGCTCACGTACACCGCCGGCCCGAGCCGCTCGCGCAGCAGCTCGGCCATGCGCGCCTCGTGGCGCGGCTCGACGTAGGCGTGCAGGAAGGACACGGCCACCGCCTCGACGTCCTCGGCGGCGATTCTCTCGGCCACCTGGCGCGCCTGCGCCTCGTTCAGCGGCCGGCGCACGGCGCCGCGCGCGTCCAGGCGCTCGTCGATCTCGTAGCGGCGCCGGCGCGGCACCAGCGGCACCGGTTTCTCGTACTGCAGGTCGTACATCACCGGGATCCGCAGGCGGCGCATCTCCAGCACGTCGCGAAAGCCCTCGGTAGTGACCAGTGCGGTGCGCGCGCCCTTGTGCTCGAGGATGGTGTTGGTAGCTACCGTCGTCGCGTGCACGACCGCGTCGATCGATCCGGGATCGATGCCGAACTCGTCGCGCAGCTGGCGGATCGCGCTCAGGATCGCCCGGCTGTAGTCGTCGGGAGTCGAGGACACCTTCAGCGTGACGACCCGCCCGCCGCCGGTGACGACCACGTCGGTGAAGGTGCCGCCGACATCGCAGCCCAGCACGTGACGCACCCCGTCTGCCGTTTCGCTCAAGACCGCTCGCCTTCGGTTTGCCGTGCCGGCATTGTCGGCAGGCGGTCATGCAAAGGAAATTGAATTGTTTTTAAAGAACACGATAAAGTACGATTAACATGAAATTCTCGCTTCCCCAGCTCGAGGCACTGGTCTGGGCGCTCAGGCTCGGCAGCTTTCGCGCCGCCGCGCTGCGCCTGAGCATCACCCAGCCGGCCATTTCGGTGCGCCTGCGCGAGCTCGAGCAGGCAGTGGGCGGCGAGCTGTTCCGGCGCGGCGGCTACCGCGCGCAGCCCACCGCGCTGGGCCGCCAGATCGCCTGGCAGGCCGAGCGCGTGCTCGAGCAGGCCGAGATTTTCGAGCGCCGGCTTGCCGGCGCGCAGAGTCTGGCCGGGCCGATCCGCATCGGTGCGGCCGATGCGTTCGCGATCACCTGCGGCTCGCGCCTGATGCACGAGATCGAGAGCCGCCACCCGGAGGTCCAGGCCGAGCTGCGCGTCGACTTCAGCGGGCGGCTCGATGTCTCGCTGCGTGCCGGCGACCTCGACATCGCGGTGCTGACCGCGCCCACGCCCGATCCGCTGCTGAAGATCCAGCCCCTCATCGATTTTCCGTTGCAGTGGGTCGGCAGCCCGGCGCGGCTGGATGCGCTCGCGTCACGCGGCCGGCGTCGCGGCAGCGGTCCGGCCGACATCGCGCACGTGCCGATCCTGACGAACCCCAGCCCGTCGAACCTGTACTTCAGCATCGCCGACTGGTTCCAGCGGGCCGGTGTCCAGCCGGCTCGATTCATCACCTGCAACAGCCTGGACATCATGACCCGGCTGGCCAGCGACGGGACCGGGCTCAGCCTGCTGCCGGTGGGCATCCTGCGCGAGGAAATGCGCGCCGGCCGCGTGGCAATCCTGCCAACCCGACCGCGTATCGAGCCGCACCAGGGTGCGATCGCCTATCGCCAGGACTTCCCCGGCGGCGCGTTGGCCAGGTTGGCGACACTGATCAAAGCAATCGTCGTCGACAGTGACCTCGCGCACTACCGGCCGACGCGATGAGCGGGCCGGCAAGGGTCGTCCATGCCCTCCGGCTACTCGACCTTGATACCGGCCGTGCGGACGACGTCCACCCACATGCGCGTTTCCTCGTCCAGCGCGCGCGCATAGTCGGCGCGCGTTCCGCCCACCAGCGTCAGGCCGCCTTGATCGGCCAGCCGCGACTTCACCTCAGCGGCTTGCAGCGCCTGGTTCGCCTGACGGTTCAGCAGCTCGAGGATTTCCGGCGCCACGCCCCTGGGCGAGAGGATCGCCGCCACTGTGATCCGCCAGTCCAGGTTCGGCCAGCCGAGCTCGACGAAGGTCGGCGCGTCGGGCAGCACCGGCGAGCGCTGCCCGCCCGACACGGCCATTGCGCGCACGTGGCCGGTTGCCACCGCCTGCTTGGCGCTCAGCACGGAATCGAGCTGGACCAGCGTCGAGCCGGACAGCAGGCCGGTCAGTGCCTGCGAGCTGCCGTTGTAAGGCACGTGATTCATCCTGATGCCCACTCTCTGCGAAATCAGTTCCATGCTCAGATGCGTGGTGCCGCCCACGCCGGTGGAGCCATAGTTGATCTCGCCGGGCTTGGCCTTGGCGGCCTTCAGCAGACCATCGAAATCCTTGAACGGCGCCTTGTCGCTGACCGTGAGCGCCAGCGGCGTGCTCACCAGTTGCACGATCGGCTCCAGATCGCGCGTCGGCTGGAACTTCGCCTCGGGCCGCAGCCCCACGCTGGTCGACAGCGAGCCGGTGCCAAGCAGGAGCGTGTAGCCGTCGGGCGCGGCCTTGGCCACGGCTTCGGCGGCGATGTTGCCGCCGGCGCCGGGCCGGTTCTCGACGACGATAGGCTGGCCCAGCGCCCGGCTCATCGATTCGGCGACCGTGCGCCCCGCCATGTCGGAGGTGCTGCCCGCCGCGAAGCCGACGATCAGCCGGATCGGCCGCGACGGATAGTTCGCCTGCGCCCAGGCAGCGGAGCTGACCGCCATCGTGCAGCAGACACCGGCCAGCACGACTGCCGCTACCGTGGCCCGGCGCGCGCGCCGACCGCTGCCTGCACGCCGCGATCGGTCGCAGCGCGGCCCGGTGGCGACACCGTCTGCCTGAAGGATCGGATCTGCTTGAGTCGGAAGGTTCATGCGAGCTCTCCTGGTGGACGAGGATCGATCAGCGGCCGGTGAACTTGGGGCTGCGCTTCTCGCGAAACGCCGCCACCGCCTCGGCGTGATCGGCCGTGCGGTTCGACAAAGCCTCGTAGGCCAGGCTCGCGTCCATGATCGTGTGCGCCAGCTGCTTCAAGCCGATGTTGACCGACACCTTCGTCCATTTGATCGCCTTGGTCGCGCCCCTGGCCAGCCGCTGGGCGAAGGCGTCGACGCGGGCATCGAGCTGGTCGGCCGGCACCGCGTGGTTGATCAGGCCGATCTCGGCGGCACGCGTTGCGGTGATCAGATCGCCGGTCATCAGCAGTTCCTTGGCGCGTGCGTAGCCGATAAGCTGCGGCCAGATCACCGCACCGCCATCGCCGGCGACGAATCCAACCGACACGTGCGGATCGCCGATCTTGGCCGATTCGGCAGCGAAGATGACGTCGCAGAACAGCGCGATGGTCGCGCCCAGCCCGGTCGCGTGGCCGTTCAGCTTGGCAATCATCGGCTTCTCGCAGTCGAGCAGCGAGAAGACGATCTGCCTCGCCTCGCGTAGCGTGAGCTCGAAGCTGGCCGGATCGTCGATCGCCGTCTGCATCCAGTCGATGTCGCCGCCGGCCGAGAACGCACGCCCCGCGCCGGTGAGCACGACGACGTCGATGGCGGGGTCCTCGTGCAGCTGGACGAAGATCTTCGACAGCTCGGTATGCATCAACGCATCGACGGCGTTGAGTTTCTCCGGCCGCTGGAAGGTGACAGTGGCGATCCGGTCGGCGATCGCGACCGACATCGTCTGATACGACGAATAGCTCATGAGTGGGTGTCTCCTCGGTTTCTGGCGAAAGAGGCGGGCGCCGTCAGGGCGGCTCGTCGCCGGCCATCTGGAACGGCGCTCTGCTCAGCGGCGCGCGCTCGAACGCGTGCTTCTCCGATTCGGCCTTGTCAACGACGCCGGTTCGCGTATGGATGTGCAAACTATAGGGCAAAACGGACTGGCCTGCTCGGCCCACGGCACGCCGTGCTTCCGCACGCGCGAAGTGATGAGCAAGCTGCCGGGCACCAAGGAGGTCATCGTGGAGTTCCCTTCTCGATAGCACTGGACCGCGGTTGATCGGAGATGGGTATTCGCCGATCTGTCGCGGCAGACACGCGAACGCCATCGACCCTTGCTCGACCTGCGCTACGGGCCCGGCCCGAAGGAGACGCTCGATCTTTTCGTGCCGAAGTCCGGATCGCGCGGCACGTTCGTGTTCATCCATGGCGGATATTGGAGGGCGATGGACAAGGCTGATCACCTGTTCGTCGCCGATGTGTTCGTCGCTCGGGGCTATGCGGTTGCGGTGGTCAACTATGACCTGTGCCCGGTCGTGTCGATCGGGACGATCGTCACCGAATGCCGGCGTGCGATTGCCTGGCTCGTCAATGAGGGCGAACGTTTGGGTATTCGTCTGGACGAGGCGGAGGCGGCGCGCTTGTCTCCGGTTCTGTATCCGCCAGCGACTCCCGCCCCGGTGCTGGTTGCAGTGGGCGGCGACGAGACTTCGGCGTTCGTGCGCCAGACGCATCTGATTTGGGAAGGGTGGCCGGCGAATCGCCCGGTGGGTGGTGATGCGGGCCCGTTGGTGATTCCCGGGCGGCATCACTTCAGCGTCATCGTCGATCTCGCCGATCCGGAAAGCGCGCTGACTCGTACGACATTGGGTCTTTTCGGGCCGGATTGACGCTGGGCCTTCGTGAGGCTGGCCAAGGCAGGACTGGACCAGCGTCCCATCACGTTGATTCATCAATCAAGATTGATAAGCGACGCGAATGCCGCAATGATCCGCTCCAGCAAGAAAAGCAGGAGCATCCTTGTCCATCGCGCCAACGTCCCATGACCTCGCGCCCCAGCTCGCCGCGAACCTGCCCACGCAGAGGGGCCTGTACTACGGCGGGCAGTGGCGTCCGGCCGGCGCGGGCAGGACGCAGCGCAGCTGCAGCCCCGGAACGCAGGGCGACCTGGGGCCCTGGTCGGTCGCGGATGCCGGTGACGTCGATGCGGCCGTGCAGGCCGCCCGTGCCGCATTCCCGCAGTGGAAGGCCACACCCCCCTTGCGCCGCGCCGCGCTGCTGAGGCAGGTCGCGGACGTCATCCGGCGCAACGCGAAGGAACTGGCGCTGATCGATGCCGCCGACTGCGGCAATCCGGTCACCCAGATGATGGACGACGCGGAAGTGGCCGCCAGCCAGCTCGAATTCTTCGCCGGCCTCGTGCTCGAGCTCAAGGGCGAGACCATCCCGACGGCCAACGGCTCGCTGGACTACACCTTGCGCGAGCCCCTGGGTGTGGTCGCGCGCATCACTCCGTTCAACCATCCCTTCATGTTCGCGGCCGGCAAGATCGCCGCGCCGCTGGCCGCTGGCAACACGGTAGTCTTGAAGCCGCCGGAGCAGGCGCCGCTGTCCACGCTGCGGCTGTTCGAGCTGGTCGAGGGCATCTTCCCGCCGGGCGTGCTCAATTGCGTGACCGGTGACCGGGACACCGGCGCGGCCCTGGCATCGCATCCCGACGTGGCGGCCGTGGCCTTGATCGGCAGCGTGGCGGCAGGCAAGTCGGTGATGCGCGCTGCCGCGGATGGGCTCAAGAAGGTCCTGCTGGAGCTCGGCGGCAAGAACGCCATGATCGTGTACCCGGATGCGGATCTCGATGCGGCCGCGGCCGGTGCCGTGCGCGGCATGAACTTCACCTGGTGCGGCCAATCCTGCGGATCGACCAGCCGTCTCTTCCTGCACGAGTCGGTGCACGACCAGGTCCTCGCCAAGGTCGCCGAGCTGACCGCCCGGGCGCATGCGCCCGGGCTGCCGACCGACACGCGCACCACCATGGGCGCGGTCATCTCCACCGCGCAACTGGAGAAGGATTTCTCCTATGTGGACGGCGCCATCGCCGAAGGGGCGCGCCTGGTGTGCGGCGGCACGCGGCCCGCCGATCCGGCGCTGGGCAGCGGCTGCTTCATCGAGCCGACCATCCTGGCCGATGTCGTCCCGGCGATGCGCATCGCGCAGGAGGAAGTCTTCGGGCCGGTGCTCTCCGTGCTGCGCTGGCGGGACGAGGACGCCCTGTTCGAAGCCGTCAACGGCGTGGAGTACGGGCTTACCGCCTCGATCTGGACGCGCAGCCTGCAGACCGCCCACCTGGCCGCGGCCCGCGTGCAGGCGGGCTACGTCTGGGTCAACAATGCCTCGCTCCACTTCCTGGGCGCGCCCTTCGGCGGCTACAAGAGCTCCGGCATCGGACGGGAGGAATGCAAGGACGAGCTTCTTGCGTTCACCCAGGTCAAGAACGTCAACATCACGCTGCGCTGAGCGCGTGGAACCCATGGACGCCATGGACAAGACCGGCAATTGGGGAAGCGACTACCTCGCGCGCTTGATGCGGTGCCTGGGCCTCGAGTACATCGCGCTGACACCGGGCTCCAGCTTCCGCGGCATCCACGACAGCCTGGTCAATCACCTGGGCAACCACGCGCCCGAGATCCTCACGACGCTGCACGAGGAACATGCGGTGGCGATCGCGCACGGATACGCCAAGGTCACGGGCAAGCCGATGGGCGCTTTCCTGCACGCCAACGTCGGGCTCATGCACGGCGCGATGGCGATCTTCAATGCCTGGTGCGATCGCGTGCCGATGCTGGTATTCGGCGCCACGGGGCCGGTGGATGGGGCCCGGCGCCGGCCCTGGATCGACTGGCTGCACACCACCAAGGACCAGGCGTCCATGGTCAGGAGCTTCCTGAAGTGGGACGGAGAACCGGCATCGCTGGCAGCGGCACGTGACGACATGCTGCGCGCTTACCGCATCGCCTCGACACCGCCCTGCGGTCCGACCTACCTGTGCTTCGACAGCGAGCTGCAGGAAGCCTGGTTCGACGCGCTGCCCGGGTTTCCGTCGGTCGAGCGCTACGACCCTCCTACGCCGTCCGTTCCCGCGCCCGCGCTGGTGGCTGACCTGGCGCAGCGGCTGCTCGCCGCCAGGGCGCCCGTCATCCTCGCGGGGCGCGTGTCCCGCAAGGAGGACGACTGGGCACGCCGCGTCGCTCTGGCCGAGCACCTCGGTGCGAAGGTGATCACCGATTTCAAGGTGCCCGGCGCCTTCCCGACCTGGCATCCGCTGCACACGGCGCCCGCGGGCTATGCGCTCGACCGGCGGGCCATCGAGGTGCTGAAGGCCGCGGACCTGATCCTCAGCCTCGACTGGCTCGACCTGGCGGGAACGCTGCATACGGCCTTCGGGACCGCCGAACCCGGCGCCTACCTCGTGCAGGTGTCCCTGGACGAGAGCCTGCACCAGGGCGTGGGCGGAGAGCAGCAGGCGGCCGCACCCGCCGATGCCTATGCCATGTGCTGCCCCGATGCCTTCACGGGCTGCCTGCTGTCGGAGCTGCGGCGCCGGAGCAAGCCCGCGATGGCCGCGCAGGCACGTGCCGCTGCCACCGGCACCGGCGAGCGCGTTCCCGGCACCGGCGACCCGCATGCCGGCGAGATGTCGGTGAGCGCCTTCGCCTCGCAGATGTCGGAGTTCCTGGAGCGCCAGCGGCCCGCCTGCCTGGTCCGCACCAATCTCGGCTGGCCCGGGGACGCCCACGTGCTGGACCATCCCCTGGACTACCTGGGCTATGACGGCGGCGGCGGCGTGGGGTCGGGCCCCGGCATGGCGGTCGGCGCGGCGCTCGCCTTGCGCGGTGAGTCGCGGCTGCCCGTGGCCGTGCTGGGCGATGGCGACTTCCTGATGGGAGCCACCGCCCTGTGGACCGCGGTCAACTACCGCATCCCGCTGCTGGTGGTGGTCGCGAACAACCGGTCTTTCTACAACGACGAGATCCACCAGGAGCGCGTGGCGCTGCTGCGCGGGCGGCCGGTGGAGAACAAGGGCATCGGTCAGCGCATCGAAGGGATCGACATCGCGGCGCTGGCGCATTCCATGGGCGCGGAAGGCTTCGGTCCGGTGAGCTCGGCCGCCGAGCTGCAGACGGCGCTGGACGAGGCGCTGGCCCGGGTCCGCGCCGGTGGCGTGGCCGTCATCGACGCGCTGGTGGCGCGTGAGTATGGCGCCGCGATGGCCAGCGGGCTCATGCGCCACGCCCAAGTTGAAGAAAGCAGCTGAATCGGTGAAATCCATTCTCGATGACACCAGGCATCCATATGGAGACAAGCATGAAGACGACACACAGATCCGTAACGCCTCGCAGCGCAGCGCTCGCGCTGCTCTTCGCCTCGCTTCTCGCGACCTCGTCCGCGGCCAGCGCGCTCGAGAAACTGAGGGTCGGAACCCCAGCCGCGGGTTTCGTCTATGCCGTGCCGCTGGCGGTCGCCCAGCAGCAGGGCTTCTTCTCGCAGCTGGGGCTGGACGTGGAGGTGACCAACTACCGTGGAGGCGCCGTCGCGCAGGAGAGCCTGCTGACCGGGGATTCGGACATCGCGAACATCGGCTTCGGCACCCTCGCCATCGCGGTGACCAAGGGCGTCAGGCAGCGCTGCGTCGCGGTGGCCAACGCCAGTTACACCGGCTGGATGCTGATGGTGCCGCAGAATTCGAAGATCACCTCCGCGGCGCAGGTCAACGGCAAGCGCGTGGGCATCACGGCGGCTGGCTCGTTGTCCGACCTCCTGGTCGGCTGGGCCGAACAGGAGCACAAGCTGAAGACGGAGAAGATCCCGCTCGGTTCGGCGAGCTCGCTGCAGGCAGCCGCGAATGGCGACCAGATCGCCGCCTTCGTGTCCTGGCCGCCGAATTCCTACGAGGCCATCAGGAAGGGCACCGCCCGCAGGCTGGTCGACTACGGCAAGGACGTAGTGCCGCAGTACACCGGCTGCTGGGCCGCGATGGATGCCACGGCCGAGAAGCGGGCGCAGGCCTTGCAGAATTTCGGCGTCGCCTACCACCGTGCGGTGGAGTACATGAAGGCCAATCCGGACTACAGCATCGACTTCCTCGTGAAGTTCATCGGCGGCTTGAGCCGCGACGTGGCCGCCGAGGTGTACGGCGACATCTTCCGGAACTGGACGATCAGCACCGAGATCAAGCCCGAGATGGTGCGCGAAGCGCTAACCTTCAACAAGCTGCCCACGACCATGTCCGCCGAACAGACCTTCAATGTGAGGTTCTTCACCATCGCGACGCAGAAATGACGCGCCATGCCGCACGCCGCTGGATGGTGCGGGCCGTCCAGGCGGGGGTGGTCCTCGGCGTTTGCGCGCTCTGGGAGCTCTCCTCGCGCAGGGGCTGGCTGGACGCGACCGTGATGCCCTCGTTGCTGGCGACTGCGCGCGAGATCGGCCGCTTGGTCGCGGACGCCCAGTTCCAGCGGGAAGGCTTGGTGACGCTGGGGCGGGTGGCGCTGGCGTTCGCAGCCGCGTTGCCCTTCGCCTTCGCGCTCGGCCTGATGGGCTCGCAAGCGAATGCCGTGGGGCGCCACGCCGAGCGGGCGGTCGGCTTCCTGATGACGGTGCCGCAGTCCATCTTTCTGCCCCTGTTCATGCTCGTCCTGGGAACGGGCCTGGCGCAGAAGGTGGTCTTCGGCGCCACGCACATCATCTTCTTCGTGGCGGTCATCACCATCGCCGCGATCAAGACGGTCCCCCGGTCCTACGCGATGGCCGCGCGGTCGTTCGGGGCTTCTTCGCTGCAGATCGCCGGCAAGGTCTACGTGCCCGCCATGTTCCCCAGCCTGGTCGGCGGACTGAGGATCGGCTTCCTCTACGGCTCCCTGGGAGTACTGCTGGCGGAGATGTACGGCTCGAGGCAGGGCATCGGGGTGCTGCTGAACCAATGGCAGGAGGCCGGTGATTCGGTCCGGCTGAACGCGGCGCTGCTGGTGGTATCCGCCATCACCATCGCGGCCAACGTCCTGCTCCGGGCCCTGGAGGCCAGGGTGTCGCATTGGAGGAATGGTGCATGAGCGGGGCTCGCGCGCAGCGCGCGGCGATCGAGGTGCGTGGCGTGGGCATGCAATTCCACAAGCCCGAGGGCGGCCTGTACACCGCACTCGAGGGGATTTCCTTCGACGTACGCGAGGGGGAGTTCCTCAGCGTCGTCGGGCCCAGCGGCTGCGGCAAGTCCACGCTGCTGAGCATCCTGGGCGGCTTGACGGAAGCCACCCAGGGCGCGGTCCATATCCAGGGCCGGCCGGTGCGCGGCCCGTTGCCGGGGCAGGTGGCCATGGTGTTCCAGGAAGCCAACCTGCTGCCCTGGAAGACGGCGCAGAAGAACGTGGAGTTTCCGCTGGAATTCCAGGGGGTGCCGGCCGGGGAGCGCGGCAAGCGGGCGCGCGAGATGCTGTCGCTGGTGGGCTTGTCCGAGCATGCATCGAACCTGCCGCACCAGTTATCGGGCGGGATGCGCCAGCGCGTGTCCATCGCACGGGGCCTGGCCCAGCATCCCGGCGTGATCCTGATGGACGAGCCCTTCGGCGCACTGGACGAGCAGGCCCGCACGCGCATCGGCCATGAGCTGCTGGACATCTGGGACAAGACGCGCAAGACCGTCGTGTTCATCACACACGGCCTGTCCGAGGCCTTGTACCTTTCCGACCGCATCCTCGTCATGGGCACGCGTCCCGGCCGCATCATCGCCGAGATCGAGGTTCCGTTCGCCCGGCCCAGGCCCTACGAGATCATGGGGTCGGAGGCCTTCGGCGAACTGCGCAACCGCTTGTGGAAGCTGCTCGGCGTGGACACAGAGCAGCATCCATGATCGGAATTCTCCTGCAGCGTGCCGGCAAGCGGATCCTGCCCGTCATGGTTCTGCTGCTCGCCTGGGAGGGCGTCTGCCGGCTGGGCTGGGTCGATCCGATCCTGCTGGCCGCTCCGTCCGACATCCTGAAGGCCGCTTGGCCGGTCCCTCCGCGCCTGCGCGATGCTTTCCTGCTCACCGCGTTCGAGATCGTCGTGTCCGCGGGCATCGCGATCGTGCTCGGACTGTGCGTGGGCCTGCTCGTCGGGTCGCAGCCCCTGCTGAAGGAGGCCCTGGTGCCCTTCCTGGATGCCGGCAACGCGGTGCCGAAGATCATGTGGTACCCGCTGCTGGTGATCACCATGGGCCTGGGCGCGCAGTCGAAGATCGCGTATGGCGTGCTGGCCGGCTTCCTGCCGGTCGCGCTGGTCACCATCGACGCGATCCAGGCCGTGGACGCGCAACTGGTTCGGGCGGCACGGTCCTTCGGCGCGACGCGGGTGCAGACCATCCTGCGCGTGATGCTGCCCATGGCGCTGCCCGGCATCATCGCCGGCCTGCGCATCGGTATCACGCTGGTGTCCATCGGCATCGTCGTGGCCGAGATGCTGGCCTCGTTCAACGGCCTGGGCTTCTGGATTTCCTACCACCGTACGACCTTCGACGCACCGCAGATCTACCTGGGTATCCTGCTGTCGCTGGTGCTCACACTGGCGCTCAGCAGCGCGCTCGCCGCGATTGAGCGGCGCGCCGGCCGCTGGCGTGAAACACCTCCCGAGAACAACCGACCATGAGCGAAGCGCAATCGCCCGAACCGATCGACTTCACGCGGCTCGCGCCGCCGCGGGGCTCCAGGCTGCTCATCGTCGGCGGTTGCGGCGGCATCGGCCAGGCCCTGGTACAGGCGGCGCTCCTCAACGGGCTTCAGGTCGCGGTGTTCGACCTTCCAGCCTCGCTCGCGAGGCATGCGCTGCCGCAAGAGGTGCTGCGCTTCGCCGTGGACGTGACCCGGGAGGAGGAGGTCCGGGGTGCCTATGCCGCGCTGGCGCACTCCTGGGACGGCATCGATGCGCTGGTCAACACGGTCGGCGTGGGCGTGTCGCCGCCGCGCCGGTTCGAGACCTTCGACAGTGCCGACTGGACGCGCTTCTTCACGCTCAACCTGCTGCAGATGGCCTGCGTCTGCACGCTGGCCCTGCCGCTGCTGAAGAAAGGCAGGAACGCCAGCATCACCGCCATCGGATCGCTGCACGGCGCCCTGCCGCCGGAGGGCTTCGGTCCTTACGGGGCCGCCAAGGCAGGCGTCGCGAACATGATGAAGGGGCTGGCCCTGGAGAACGCGCCCGCGATCCGCGCCAATTGCGTGGCGCCCAGCGGCATGCTCACGCCCTTCCTGGGCGGAGGCACGGGGCACGGAGGCGAGGATGCCGACACCAGCTGGCTGGATGCGGAAGCCCTGGCGCGCATCACCCCGCTCAAGCGCTTGTGCACGCCGGAGGACGTGGCCGCGGTCTGCCTGTTCATGGCCAGCCCCGGCGCGCGCTACATCACCGGGCAGACGATCCAGGTCAGCGGCGGCCGGGTGATGCCCTGAGGCAGATCATGTCCGGCATCCTCACTACGTTGCGCGGCATGGGCGCCGTCATCGGGCCCGACACCATGTCCGCCACCCTGGACCTGTATGCGCCGGCCCATCGCGGGCGTGGCGGCGCCGTGCTGCGCAACCTGCGTTACGGGCCCCATGAGCGCCATGCCTGCAACGTGTTCGCGCCCGCAGGGCCTCCGGCCGGTGAATCCGGGGCCGTACTCCAGGCCTCGCGGCCGGTCCTCGTCTTCGTGCACGGCGGCGGGTTCGTGCGCGGGGACAAGGAGCTTGCGGGTTCGCCGTTCTACGACAATGTCGGCCACTGGGCCGCGCGCCAGGGTTTCGTCGGCGTGACCATGAACTACCGGCTCGCACCCGGCTTCCAGTTCCCCGCTGCCGGCGACGATGTCTGCGCGCTGGTGCGGTGGCTGCAGCGGGAGGTGCGGACCCATGGCGGCGACGCCGGCAAGCTGTTCCTCGTGGGCCATTCTGCCGGCGCGACGCACGTGGCGACCTGCCTGGCGCGGCTGGGCCGCGAGGGCAGCGTGCGCGCGGCGGTGCGGGGCGCCGTGCTCTGCTCGGGGTCGTACGACCTGGAATCCCTCGCGCGCGACGGACAGGTTCCCGCCGTCTATTTCCGGGAAGATCCGGTGCTGTATGCGGCCATGTCGCCGGCGCAGGAGCTCGCCGGGCTCGACCTTCCCGTCCTCTATGCCGTCAATGAACTGGAGCCGCGGCGTTTCCACCAACAAGGCCAGGAAGCCGCGCTGCGCGCCATGCACGGCGGCGCCGCCGGCGTGTTCCGCCACCTGTTCCTGCCGGGCCACAACCACTTCTCCTCGATCTTCAACCTGGGCCTGCCCGCGCACGACGTGCTGGGCCCCGGCATCGCGGCCTTCGTGGAGGCGACACTGGCCGCGCCCGCGCCGGCCGGCTAGCGGGCTTCGGCAATCGGGCCTGCAGCCGGGGCATCGACGAAGCGCGCCCGGGGCCGGAGCATGATGCCGGCGCTGCGCTGCTCGCGCACGTGGGCGACCCAGCCCGAGATGCGTCCGAGCGCGAACAGCGCCGCCGGCACCTGCGGCGGCAGATCCATGGCCCGCGTCAGCACGACCACCGCCAGTTCCTGGCGCGGCAGCAAGCCGGTGCTGGCCTCCACGTCCTGCAGGAAGCGGAATACCGCCCGCATCTCCCGGCTCCGTTCCTTGCGCGCGTGGGCGATCGCGAGCAGCTGGGCGGCGCGGGGATCGCCCTTCGGATATACCGGATGGTCGAAGCCGGGCACCCGCGCGTGCTGCGCGTGCAGCTTGAGCGCACGGTTCAGCAGGATGGTGCGGCTCAGCGGCCGCCGCAGGAAGGACTCCACCTGCTCGTACATGCGCCCCACCTCGATGCCCGAGGTGGCGCACAGCGCCGAGGCCAGGCAGCTGTGCAGCGAGCCGCCGGCGGAGGCCACCACGCGCGCGCCCAGGGTGCCGGGCGGCAGTTCGTGGTCGGCCATGAGGATGAGGATCGCGCGCAGCCCCTCGCGGTTCTCGGTCGAGTCCCGGATGCCCAGGGCCTTGATCAGGCCCGTGACGATGGAGTCGCCCCCGTGCATCGGAAGAAAGGCCTGTGCCGGGCCGAGGAAGCCGCAGCAGCCCACGACGGTGTGCATGATCTCGCGTGCGGCCGGCAGCGTGCGGCCCTGCTGCAGGCGTTCGGCCACCGAGCCCCTGCGCATGCCCTGCATGAGGATCACCAGCGAGCAGGTTTCCAGGATGTTGTCGCGCACCTGGGTGGCGGGCAGCATCTGCAGCAGCCTGGACAGTTGCGCATCGGGCTGTGCCACCGGCCATCGGGCCTGCATGGCCGAGCTGCCCGTCCACAGCAGTTCCGCGACGCCTTCGAAGGAAACGCCCTCGCGCACCAGGTCCGCAGCCAGCTTTCCGCGGTAGCGCGGCCCCTGCGGCGTGATCTCGGTGATCGACGTGGGAAGAATGGGTTCACCCAGGTTCATCGCGGACGCGGCCACGGCGCCGTGCCCTGCGCGCGCCGCGGAGCGCGCGCTGACGCGCGTCAGATCGTCGCGCAGGTACAGCCGCGCCTTCTGCCCGTCCTGCGGAATGCTGCGGATCCATCCTCGGCTCACGTATGCGTACAGCGTCTGGCGGCGCACGTTCAGCAGTTGCATCGCTTCGACGGCCGTCGCATATGCGCTGCGCGGTTCCGTCGAGTCTGGTGGTCGCGAAGGGTTCACGTAGGTGGCTGGACAGGTGCAGGGAGGTACGGAGTTTGACGTGCGTGCGCGCCTGCGGCGGCTAGGGGTTTTTCTTGTTGATTATCAATTCAACGTTGACCGTTCGACCCTATCTCCTCGAAGATCAGTTCGGCGCTGAAATCCGGTGGGGAGGTAATGTCCATGGCGAAAGTCACGATGGCCGACGTCGGCTCGACGCAGCGGGGCACGCTCGCGGGCCGCTACATGCGGATGTTCTGGCAGCCCATCCACCTGCTGGCCGGGATCGCGCCCGGCCAGGCCAAGCCGCTGCAGATCATGGGGGAGCGCTACACCCTCTACCGCGGAGATAGCGGCGAAGTGCATCTCGCGGACGAGCGCTGCGCGCATCGGGGAACCCTGCTGCACACCGGATGGGTCGAGGGAGACTCCATCCGCTGCCGCTACCACGGCTGGCGCTACGCTGCCGACGGCCAGTGCGTGGAGCAGCCCGGCGAGCGCGACAAGCCCTTCTGCGAGACCGTCCACATCAGGAGCTGGCCGCTGCGCGTGTTCCATGGGCTCGTGTTCGCCTACCTGGGCGAGGGAGAGGCCCCCGCCTTCCCCGAGTTCTCCGACGTGGAGGACCCGCACGCCGTCGTGGAATGCTACGTCTACTACCGCAGGTGCAACTACTTCAACGCCATCGACAACACGCTCGATGCCGTCCACGTCTCGTTCACGCACAAGGAGATCTTCTCGGCCATCGTCGAAGTGCCGGCGCTCAAGACCGTGGACAGCGCCGACGGCGTGCTCCTGTATTCGGACCGGCACTCGGGCACGCGCGCCAACGAGTTCCTGGTACCCAACATCCTGCGCACGACCACGCCGTTCGGGCAGGGCGAGAACAAGTGGACCGACTACATCGTCTGGCGTGTGCCGGTGGACGACCATAGCCACCTGTCGTTCTCGCTGACCTTCGCGCACGTGCCGGATGAACCGGCCCGTCAGGAGTATGCCCGGGCGCGCGAGAAGGTGCGGGCCCTGCCGGTGCCGCCGGTGGACGCGCTGGCCGACAGGGTGCTGGCTGGCGAGCTCACGCTCGAGGCGGCCAAGGCCTCCATGGGCGAGCACGACCCGTACTACGACATCATCCTGGAAGACCACGTCATGCTCATCGGCCAGGAGAACGTCCTGGACCGTCGGGCGGAGCGGCTCGGGCGGGCCGACGCCGGCGTGATCGCCGTGCGCCGCCGCTGGCTCGCCGACCTGCAGAGGATCGCGGACGAGACCCAGGTGGTGGTGCCGGTCCACACTGCGGCGTCGCGCGCGACAGTGGGTGTCTGAACGCCCCGGACCAGGAGGAGACGCGTCATGAACAAGCCTGGTCGCATGCCGCTGCGGTGCCTGCTGGCGGGAGCGTTCGCGCTGCTGCTTCTGCACGGCGGCGTATCCGCGGCCGACCTGCTGCGCATCGGATCCCCGACGGCCGGCTCGCCGAACGTGGCGCCGATCGGCCTGGCCAGCGAGCTCGGCTACTTCAGCGAGGTCGGCCTGGACGTGGTGATCACGAATTTTCGGGGCGGTTCGGCGGCGCAGGAGAGCCTGTTGACCGGCGACTCCGACATCGTGAGCACGGGCTTCGGCTCGCTGGCGCAGGCGGTGATCCGCGGCGTGAAGAACCGCTGCGTGGCGCCGCAGACCGACCGGTGGACCGGCTGGGCGCTCATGCTTCCCCCCGGCAGCAAGGTCAGCGACCCCCGTCAGCTCGCGGGGACGCGCGTGGGCATCACCGCGGCGGGGTCGTTGTCGGATTTCCTGATCGCCTGGACCGAGAAGAACTATGGCATCGAGCTGGACCGCGTGCCGCTGGGGACGGCCAACCTGATTCAGTCGGCCGCCAACAGCGGGCAGATCCAGGCCTTCATCTCCTGGACGCCGGTGGTGTACTCGCAGCTTCGCGAGAACAAGGCGCGCCGCCTGCTCGATTTCGGGCGCGACATGCCGCCGCAGTATGCGGGCTGCTGGGCGGCGCTGGACAACGTGGTGGACCGCAATCCCGAGAAGATGCGCAAGTTCGCCGCCGTGTACCTCAAGGCCTTGAAGCACATGAAGGACAACCCGGAAGCCGCGACCGTCTACCTGATGAAGTTCTCCAGCATCACCGACCGCAGGATCGCGGATGACATCTACAACGGCCTGGTCGCGTCGACCTTGTCCGGGACGATGAGCGTGGAGCCCGCCATGGTGAGCGAGGCCCTGTCCTTCGCCTCGCTGCCCGCGCTGCGCCCGATCCAGCTATTCAACGACAAGCTGTACCAGATCGCGGGATCCCGCTGAGCAGGCCGCAGCACGGCCCACCGCGCGAGCGGAAGAAGCCATCCATGTTCTACCAGCCTGAACTGAGCAACCACGGACTGCCGTACAACCCCTTCAAGGCGCTGGTAATCCCCCGGCCGATCGGCTGGATCACCAGTTGCGACAAGGACGGGGTGGTGAACCTGG
The DNA here is from genome assembly GCA_050249335.1 of Lautropia sp. GTDB lineage: Bacteria > Pseudomonadota > Gammaproteobacteria > Burkholderiales > Burkholderiaceae_E > Lautropia. The sequence goes on along the minus strand of JBFWQR010000011.1, from coordinate 14,170 downwards.
CGCCCTACAGCTACTTCAACGGCTGCCAGACCGATCCTCCCGTCGTCATGTTCGGCGTGGAATACGGCACGGGCGACCGGATGAAGGACACCCTGCGCAACGTCGAGGAGACGGGAGAGTTCGTCTGCAACTTCGTCGGCTACGAATTGCGCGAGCAGATGAACATGACGGCTACGAAGCAGCAGGTGCGCGAGATGGACGTGGCGGGGCTGGACAGCCTGCCGTCGACGCTCGTCAGGCCGCCGCGCGTCGCGCGCTCGCCGGTGCACCTGGAATGCCGGTTCCTGCAGAGCGTGGTGCTGCCGCGGCGCGAGGGCGGGCCGCACGGCAAGGTCGTGCTGGGCCAGGTCGTGGGGGTGCACATCAACGACGAGGTGATCGTCGACGGCATCGTGGACCACCGCAAGCTGCGGCCGATCGCACGGATGGGCTATATGGACTACGTCGAGGTAGGGGAAGCGTTTTCCATGCTCAGCCCGCGCTGACCACCGACATTCAGGGTCTCGCGGCCAGTGTTCCTGGGGAACGGCGGCCCACCCAGTAGCCGGCCGGACCGTGCCGGGCCACCGCGCCCGGCCATTCGCTTTCAACGAGCTCGAGGTCGATCCTGTTGAGCAGGCAAGCCGCTCACCTCGACCTTGCCTTCACCCAGCCAGCAGCGCCTGATGGGCGGCGACACCGGCTTGTGCACCATCCCCCACGGCAAAGGCCACATTGCCCGCGATGCGCGCGGCATCACCGCAGGCGAAGACGCCCTTCACGGAAGTTGCCTTGAAGGTGTCCGTGTGGATGTAGGTGCCGATGGGGCTTTCCTCCTGGACGCAGCCCAACTGCTCGGCAATCGGGCTGGCCACGCGGGTACGTGAAGCAGTGAACAACCCGTCCAGCACGACGTCCCGGCCATCGGCCAACTGGACGGTGGCGGCATCGGCAATGCGCGCCACGCGCTGCGGTTCGATCACGACGCCGCGTGCGGCCAATGCGTCGCGCTGTGTATCGTCCAGCTCGATTGCGCCGTTGGTGAACAGCGTCACCGCGCCCCAGTCGGGCAGCATCATGGCCTGATGCAGGGACATCGGGCTGACCCCCAGAACGCCGATGCGCCCCTGGTCCAGCTCGTAGCCGTGGCAATAGGGGCAGTGGAAAACGTGCTTGCCCCAGCGTTCGGCCAGCCCTGGCACCTCTGGAAGCTCGTCCACGACACCCGTGGCCAGGACGAGCAGGCGCGTCCGCACCGCCTCGCCAGACCCCATCTGCACAAGGAAGGCGTCCTCCACGTTTCGGGCGTGAGTGACCTTGCCATCCAGCCATTGCACGCTCGGATAGGCCAGCAACTGCCGCTTGCCTTCGGCCGCGATGGCATCGGGCGGGCGCCCGTCCTGTCCGAGAAAGCCATGCGACGCCGCAGCGAAGCGGTTGCGGCGCAGGCCCCCGTCCACCACCAGCACACGGCGTCGCGCGCGCGCCAACTGCATCGCTGCCGACTGGCCGGCGTAGCTGCCACCGATCACGACGACATCGAAGGCGCGCGGAGATTCAGTGTTCATGTGCAAAGGCTCCCTGGCTCCGGTGTTGCGCGAAGCGTTGGTTGAAATCCGCCGACAGGTCAGCCAGCGTGATGCCGGCCAGGCGTGCGTTCAGCAAGGCCTCGGCCTCCCGGAAGGTGCTGTCCAGCGCGGCGTTGACCGCCTGCTCGACCAGGCAGGTGGGGTGCTCCACCCGATTGCCCATCGCAAAGACAGAAGGCGATCCGACTGCCCGGTAGATGTCGTGCAGCGTGACGCGATTCAGGTCGCAGGCAATCGACCAGCCGCCGCCGTGACCCTTGACGGCATCGACGTATCCCAGTTCCCGCAGGTTGCCCAGCACCCGCCGGACCACCGCTGGGTTGGTGCCCAGATACCTGGCCAGCTCCTCGGAAGTCAGGGCACGGTCGCTGTACGCCAGGTGGAGAAGCACATGGAGCACGGAGGAAAGTTTGCTGTCGCGTCTCATGTAACAAATGATATTACGTGATGGCGTGAGCCGTGACCACAGGCGCGCATAAAGGCCGTCCAGCGCCAGCAGCTCGTCATGCTGCCCGCGTTCCACCACGCACCCGTGGTCCATCACCAGAATGCAGTCAGCATGGCCTCGTCGAGCGGCAGAATGGGCGCGTCCTTGAGCAGCGCGCGGGCTCCGCCAACAGCAACGGCAATCCTGGCTGCCCGATGCGCGGCTGCTGGTGTTCGACGAGCTGCACAAGATGTCGAACTGGAAGGCTTGGCTCAAGGGTGTCGGCGACGGCCGTCCGCCAGGGCAGCAGATCCTGGTCACCGGAAGCGCCCGCCTCGACACTTTTCGTCAGGGCGGCGACTCCCTCGCAGGCCGCTTCAGAGCGATCCGTCTGCACCCGGTCAGCGTCCGCGAATGGCTCGAGTTCGGACCGCAGGCCGCAAACCCGCCCCCGACGCGCGCGAGCAGGCACTCGAGCGCCTGCTCGAAAGAGGCGGCTTTCCGGAGCCGCTGCTAGCGGACGACCCCGCGGAGCCGCTGCGCTGGCGTCGTCAGTACGTCGATGGGCTGCTTCGGGAGGACGTCCTGGAATTTTCGCGCGTGCATGAAGTCAACGCGATGCGGCTGCTGCTCGAGCTGCTGCGTACGCGGGTGGGGTCACCGCTGTCGCTGGCTTCGATCGGCCAGGACCTCGGCATCTCCCAGCCCACCGTCCGCCGCTACCTCGACATCTTCGAGGCGCTGTTCATCGTCTTTCTGGTCCGGCCCTGGCACCGGAACATCGCCCGGTCGGTCCTGCAGCAGCCGAAGGTCTACTTCCATGACACCGGTCTCGTCCAGGGCGATGATGCCCTGCGCTTCGAGAACCTGCTCGCGACCCATCTGCTCAAGCATGTCGAATGGCAGCAGGAGCGTCTTTCGGGCATGGTCGAGCCGATATGCGAACGCTATCGAGCCTTCCCGAGGCCGGGCTGCGCGCTACTTCGGCGTGAAGCCGCTGGCCTTGATCACCCCGGCCCAGTGCTTGCCGAACTCGCGCGTGCGTGTCGCCAGTTCTTCCGGCGCGCTGGGGGCCGCGAGCATCGTCAGCACCCGGAAGCGGGCCTGGACGTCCGGCATCGCGAGTGCCTTGTTCAGCGCGCGGTTGTATCGCTGCACGGTCGCCGCCGGCTGGTTCGCCGGTCCCACCAGACCGAGAAAGCTGCCGTCGTCGAGCCCCGCGATCCCGGATTCCTTGAAGGTCGGCACGCCCGGCAGGAATGGCGAACGGGCCTTGCCGGCCACCGCGATGACGCGAACCTTGCCGGTTTCGTAATACTGCATCAGCTCGCCGGGCGTCGAGATGCCGGCGGTGACCTGGCCACCCACCAGATCCTGCACCATGGCTGCGCCGCCGCGGTATGGCACCGGGTTCAGCGGAACGCCGGCTGACTGGCCAATGAGCCCGACCATGAACTCGGGAATGCTTGCCGGTGCCGGGATGCCGACGTTCGAATCGCCCGGATTGGCCTTCACCCAGGCGACGTATTCGGCGAAGGTCTTCACGCCGGTCCGCGGGTGGACGGCGAACGACGCTTCGAAATCGGCTACCAGGCCGATCGGTGTCAGGTCCCTGGCGGGATCGTAGCCCGGCGTCTGCATCGTCAGCGGAATGATCGCCGCCTGGTGATCGTTGATCAGGGCGACCGTGGAACCGTCGGCGGGCGAGGACTTGAGCGCGGTCATCGCGATCTGGCCGCCGGCGCCGGGCCGGTTTTCGACGATCACCGTCTGGCCGAGCTCGTCCTTGAGCTTTTCCGCCAGGATCCGCGCGGCGTTGTCGATGGTCCCGCCGGGTGGATAGCCAACGAGGATCCGCAGGGTTCCTCGATAGTCCTGGGCAGCGGCTGGCGCCGCGATCGCGCAGGCTGCGGTGAATGCAAGAAAGCTTCGGCGTTTCATGACAGCAGGGACTCGCTCGGGTTGATGAAGTCAGCGGATGCGATTGGCGCCGGTACGCGCCCGTTCCTCGGCGCGGCGGGCCTGGGCTTGTGTCATCTCGTCAACCACGCGGCGCGCGACCGGATCCTGAACGATGCGCCGCCAATAGGCCGCCAGCCGGTCGTGAGGCTGCAGTGGCCGGCAGCGATTGACGAAGAACAGCAGCGGGACCAGCGCGCAATCGGCGCGGGTCAGGCGATTGCCGACGGCGTAGCCGCCGTCCCCCAGATAGTGATCGATCCATCCGAGTGCGCGATCGACCTGTTCGTATACGGCGTTGGGCGGTTTCGTTTCCGCCTTGATCGCTTCGAAGTGCTCGCGTAGCGGCTCGGCGAGATAGGTGTCCGCCAGCCGTGCCAGGAGACGCGAGCGGGCGGCGTCGGCCGGGTCGGCCGGCGTCAGCGGTGGCTCGGGGTGCCGATCCTCGATGTAGTCGAGGATCACTTCCGACTCGGGCAGCGTCAGCCCGCGGTCCACCATCACCGGCACGCGGGCGAGCGGCGAGATCTTCGCGAAGGCGGCGGAGCCGGGCCCATCGGGCGGATCGGCCCATTCGACCTCGATGCCTTTCGCATGCACCGCCATGCGCAGGCGTGCGACGAACGGGGAGTGGTCGGTCTGGTAGATCAGCATGGCGGAAGTATGTTCCTTTTATCGATCGGTCAACATGACGCAGACGCGGGCGGCGCAGATCGATCTCGTAGGTGCCCCGGTGCGCCATGGTCAGGCCGCACTGCCCGGATACGCTCGAACGGCGGCCGGACGTCGCGGCGGCCGAGCGCTCGGCGGGGGTGGCAGGCCGGGGCGGGGTCGGCGTCGGGGCTGGAGCGCCGGTAGTGCGGCGTTCGGCGCGGGCGCGATTCATTGCCGTCGCCAGACCGCCATTGCCACCGGTTGACAGCGGCCGCCTGGTCACGCCACGCTATCGTTCTGCACCGTGAGGACCCGGAGATGACCGCCGCGACGCTGCGCGTCCGACCCGAGGAGGGCGGGATTCTCTCCGTCGTGCTCGGCGCCTCCGAACTGAGCGTCTCGGAGCTGCTGCTGGTCGAGGTCGGCCGCCGCCCGACCGGCCGCTGGGCCGAACCGGTGGTGACCGCGGACGGCGACCTGCTCGCGGTCGAGGGCGTGCTCGACGAGGCGCCGCTGCGCGCCCGCTGGACCGCGCGGCGGGTGGCGGGGGAGGACGTGTTCGAGTTCGGTCTCGAGCTGCGGAACGTCGGTGCGGAGCCCGTCCCCGTGACCCGGATGGACCCGCTCGTCCTGGCGCTCGGCGACGGTTGGACGACGCACGGCTACTGCTGCGCTTGGGGCGACGAGTTCCGGCCGATCTCCGGGCGCAGCACGCACGACCTGGTGCTGGAGAGCCGCTCCGGCCGGTCGTCGCACGGCGTCGCGCCGTGGCTTGGTTTGGAGCGCCCCGGCGCGGGGGTCGTCGTCGCGCCCGCATGGAGCGGCAACTGGCACATCCACGCGTTGTCGCGCGGTGCGATCACGGCGGGGATCTCGCCGTGGCAGCTCGAAGTCGAGCTCGCGCCCGGCGAGTCGGTGACCGCGCCGAGCGTCGTGCTCGCCCTCGCGCCGAGCTTCGCGGAGGCCGGCCTGGCGGTACAGCGCGCGGTCGCCGCCGACTGGCTGCCCCGCACGCCGTTCACCGACAGCCTTCCCGTGGAGTGGAACCACTGGTGGCCCTACGAGGACCAGGAGGTCGACGAGACCGTCATCGCGCGCAACGCCGCGCGGGCGGCCGAGCTCGGCATCCAGGTCGCGACCGTCGACGCCGGCTGGTTCGGCGCCGCGGACGCCGCGAGCGACTGGCAGGAGCAGCGCGGCGACTGGGCGAGCGTCAACACCCGGCGGTTCCCCTCCGGCCTGCGCGCGCTCGGCGACAGCATCCGGGCGGCCGGCCTGCTCCCCGGGATGTGGATCGAGGCGGAGGCCGTCGGCCGCAGCTCGGAGTTGCGCCGGCAGCACCCGGAACTGCTCGCTCTGGCGGTCGACGGCCGCCGGCACGATCCGTCCTACCGCCTCATGACGGTGTCCCTCGACCCGGATGACCCGACCTTCCTCGGCTACGTCTGCCTCGGCTCTGCCGCCGGCCGGATGTATGTGCTGGAGTCGATGTCGCGGCTGATCGAGGAGACCGGCGCGCGCTGGATCAAGCTCGACTTCAACGTCGACCCGGACGCCGGCTGCACCCGCACCGACCATGGCCACGGCGCGGGCGACGGTCTGCTGCGCCACTACCAGGGGCTGTACGCGGTGCTCGACCAGCTGCGCGCACGGCACCCCGACCTGCTGCTGGAGTCCTGCTCCTCGGGCGGCTTGCGGATCGATCTCGGCCTCGCCCGGCATGTGCACGGCTTCTTCCTCTCCGATCCCGACTACACCGAGCACCACCTCGAGGTGCTATGGGGCGCCGCGCGGCTGCTGCCGCCCGTGGGCATCCTGCACTGGCCGTGGTCGCAGTGGCGCGGCGACTACCCGCCCACCCGGCTGGACTGGGACGCGCTGTCGCCGGAGGCCTTCGACACCATCCTGCGCGCCGCGATGCTGCATCGCTTCGGGGTAAGCTACCGGCTGCCCGACCTCCGGCCGGCGCTCGCCGCGCGGCTGGCGGAGCACGTCCGGCTGTACCGCGAGACCGTCGCCCCGTTCGTTCGCGACGGCGTGCTGCGCACCCTCACGCCGCCGCCGGAGCGGGGCGGCTTCGGCGAGCGCGTCCCGGTGGCGCAGCTGAGCGCGGGGGATCGCCATCTGCTCGCGGCGTTCCTGCTCGACGGCGGCGAGCGCCCCGCAGCGCTCTGCCCGGAGGGCCTCGACCGTGCCGTCGCGTACGTCGTCACCGACCTCGCGACCGGCGAGGTCCAGCGGCGGAGCGGGGCCGATCTGCTCGACTCCGGCGCGCCGGTGCCGGCCGGCGCCTCGACCTCCTGGCTCTTGCTCATCGAGCCCGCCCGCTGACCCGAGAAACCAGCCATTCGCGTCGAGCCGGACTTCCGGAAGCGAACCACGGCGCGGCGCGACGCATCGGCTGTTCAATGACCCGGTGCAGGTCCGCCTGGACAGCGGCTGGCAACCGACCCACAAGGCGCTGGACCTGCATGCGGCGTTCCGCCCGTCGCTCGACATGTGGCGACAGGTCTCTCTGCCGCGCCAAGCGTTCGACCCGAAGACGAGCCTGCGCCGCATCAACGTCTTCGCAACCGACTACCTGCTAAGCTCCACCCGGATTCGCCTGCCAACGAGAGGGGATGTCCCAGAGACGCCACCGGCCGCCACCGACCAAGCTGCATCCGCCATCGACCGACGCGACGCTGCTGCCGCGCGAGGCGCTGGTCGACGCGCTGTCGGCGCTCCACGACCGCAAGCTCGCGGTGGTCACCGCGCCATCCGGCGCCGGCAAGACGACGCTGCTGGTGCAGGCGTACCAGCGGCTGCGCCGTGACGGCTGGGATACCGCATGGCTGTCGCTCGACGGGTTCGACGACGAGCCGGCGCGCTTCGTCGCCGGGCTCGCCGCGGCGCTGGCGCTGGCGCGGCCCGGACTCGAGACGGCGCTGACCGGCACGACCGCGATCGATGCCGGCCTGTCGCTGACCGACGCGATCGACGCGCTGATCGCCGAGCTTGCCGCGCGGCCGGATCGGGAGCGGCCGCTCGCGATCTTCCTCGACGACTGCCAGGCGCTCGGCAACGTCGATGTCGTCGCGGCGATCGGCTACCTGATCCAGTACACCGACGCGACGATCCGCTTCGTGCTGGCCAGCCAGCGGCGGCTGCCGCTCGCGATCGCGCGCCTGCGGGTGCGCGGCGCGGTCGTCGAGCTCGGCTTCGACGACCTGCGCTTCAACGCGGCCGAGGTCGGCGATTATCTGCGCTCGGTCCGTCGCATCGAGCTGCCCGACGAGCGGGTCGCCGCGTTGGCCGACCAGACCGAGGGCTGGATCAGCGGCCTGCAGCTCGCGGCGATCGCGCTGCGTCAGCCGGGGCGGCCGGCCCGGCCGGAGTCGTCCGGCCCGTCGCTGCCGCCGGCGCTCGCGACGTCGCCGGCGGACCCGCCGACCGCGACCGAGCCGGGCGGCTTCGCCGACGCGCTGCTCGACGAGATCCTGGCGCGCGAGTCGCCCGAGACGCGTGCCTTCCTGCTCGATACCGCGTTGCTCGACCAGTTCTGTGCGCCGCTCTGCGATGCGGTCACCGGGCGCAGCGACAGTGCCGAGCGGATCGAGGCGCTCGAACGCGCCAACCTGTTCATCATCCGGCTCGATCGCGAGCAGATCTGGTATCGCTACCACCATCTGTTGCAGCTCTACCTGCGCCGGCGCAAGGCAGTGCAGGGCCATGCGGCGCTGGCCGAGGCCAGCCTGCGCGCGGCGCACTGGTTCGAGCGCAACGCGATGCCGGCCGACGCGCTGCGCGCCGCGCTCGCCGCCGAGGACACTGTCGCGGCGATCCGGCTGCTCGAGGGCTGGGGGCGGGTGCTGCTGCGCGACGGCAACTTCAAGGAGCTGCATGGCCAGTTGCGCGCGCTCGGCCGCCGGGCGGTGCGCGGCTCGGCCGAGCTGGCGGTGCTCGACGCCTGGACCCAGCTCTACCTCGGCGACGCGATCGAGGCGGCGGCCGCGCTCGATGCGGCCGACCAGGCGATCGCACGGACGCCGCCGGCGCGCGCCAGCCTTGCCGACGAGATCGTGCTGGTCCGCTCGATGTGCGGCGTGACCCGCTACGACCTGGTCAACACCGCCTGGCTGCGGCCCGATCTGGCCGACGCGTTCGGCGTCGACGAGCCGCTGCAGCGCGCCTGGGCGCAGTGCGTGCTGGGCTACGGCGCCCGCGTCGACGGCAACCAGGCGGCGGCGCGGCGTCATTTCATCGAGGCGATCCGGATCGCCGACACCAACGACGACACCGTTGTCGGCCTGATGGCGCGCTACAACCGCGCGATCGGCGACCAGCTCTGTGCGCGGCCCGACCAGGCGATCGCCGGCCTGCGGCAATGGCTCGACGACCCCGCCAGCCGCCCGCGGCTGCGAGCCGGCAGCACCGCGTTCCTGCACTCGGCGCTCGGGCTGGCGGCGACCGACCGGCTCGAATTCGCGGCGGCCGAGGCGGCGCTCGATACCGCGATCGACCTGCTGTCGGTCACTCACACTTTCGCCTATCTCGGCGTCGCGCGCGTGCTGCGCGCCCGCGTGCTCGCCGCGACCGGGCGGGTCGCCGCCGCGCTCGCCGAGATCACGCTGGCACGCGAGCTCGGCGCCGGCCGGACGATGGACCGGATCCGCTTCCGCGCCGCGATTGCCGAAGCGCGGATCCGGATCGCCGACGCGTCGGCCGACGATCGCAGCGTCGCGGCCGCCGCCGAAGCGGCGCTCGCCGAGGCGCGCGAGATCCTGATCGCCAGCGATCAGTGGCAGCGCGAGCTGCCGACCGAGAACTGGGCGCACTACGAACTCGCCGATTGTCACCGGTTGGCACGGAGCGGCGAGTTCGACCTGCTGCTGCGGCGCGCGCGCACGGCGGCCGCCCTCGAGGAACGGGCCGGACGCGTGCGCAACCGGATCGAGTTCGGCGCGCTCGCCGCGCGCGCGACGTTCGCGGTGCCACCGGCCGACGTGTCTGCGCCCACCTTCACCGGCGGCGCGTCGGGCCACGGTGATGCCGCTTCGGTGTTGCTCGCCGCCGTGCTGCGGCTCGCGGCGCCCGGCGGTGCGTGGCTGCCGGTCGTCGCGGCCGGCCGCACCCTGCTCGAGATTCCGCTGGCCGGCCAGCCCGACGCGGGACCGCTCGCCGCGGCGCTGCGGACGGCGTACGAACGCCTCGATCAGGCGATCATGCCGCCCGATGCCGGCGGCTCCGAGCCGTCATCCGCACCGGCCGCGCCGCTGCATCGGCGCGAGATGCAGATCCTCACGCTGGTCGCGCAGGGTCTGAAGAACCGCGAGATCGGCGAACGGCTGCATATCGGCGAAGAGACGGTCAAGTGGTATCTGAAGCGGGCCTATGAGGCGCTCGGCGTGCGCAATCGTGCCCATGCGCTGGCGCGAGCGCGCGAGCTGCGGCTGCTCGGCTGACCTGGAGCGGCTGCGGCCAGCGCACCGGTGACATCCACCGCGGTCAGTCCTGCAACCCGGGCTGCGACGAATACGCTCAGGCCCTGCTGCTGCTGCTGCTGCTGCTGCTGCTGCTGCTGCTGCTGCTGCTGCGCGAAGTGCGCACGCGTCAGAGGTTCGGAAGGTCAGAGGGTCAGCTTGACCGACATCCTCACCAGCCGCGGCTCGACCGGATGAAAATGCCGGTCGGCGACCGCGCCGGGCTCGTTGCGCAGCCGCGATTCGTAGTAGTACGTGATGTCGTCGGCGTGTCGGTCGAACAGGTTGAAGACATCGAGCGCGGCCTCGACCGTGCGATCGAACCGGTACGCGACGCGCAGGTTGGCCAGCGTGAACGAGCGCGCGACCACGCTGCGGTCCTCGATCAACGGCCGCGGTCCGAGATGACGCAGCCCGAACGTCGCGCTCCACGGGCCGCGATCACGGATGGTGACCGCGAGCGAGGCGACGCGCGACACCGCGCCGGGGACGGCGTCGCCGGCCGGGTCACCGTCGCGGAAGCGCGAGCGGCTCCACGCCAGGTCGGCGTCGAACAGCAGCCACGGCACCGGCACGTAGCGGTTGCTCCATTCGATCCCCTGGCGCCGGCTCGGCCGGCTCGGCTCAGTGGTGCCGGCGTCGCCGACGAAGACCAGTTCCGAACCGACGTCGAGCCGCCACAACGACAGCGAGCTTTGCAGGCCGGCGACCGCCTCGGTCCGCACGCCGACTTCGTAGCCGGTGGTCTGCACCAGTCCCGGAACCGGGTCGACCGCGCAGTCGGCGAGCGGGCTGCTGCGTGCGCACTTCGGGTCGAAGCGGGTCACCGTGCCGCGCGCGTCGTTGCTATGGAAGCCGCGCCCCCAGTTGAGGAAGGCCTCGGTGCTGGCCCAGGGGCCTGCGACCAGCGACAGCTTCGGCGAGAGCAGCGAGTCGCTGCTGCGGCCGGTGTTCTCGGCGAGGTCGGCAGCGACGCGGAAGTCGTAGCGGTCGGCCCGCAGGCCGGCGACGCTGCGCAGCCGGTCCGACCACTGGATCGTGTTCTCGCCGTAGACGCCGAGGCTGCGTTGGCGGACGCGGTCGTCGCGAGTGGTCGCGGTCCGGACGCGGGCGGTGGTGTCGAACAGGCCGACGTCGATCCGGTCGAGCCGGCCCTGCACGCCAAGCTCGTTGCTCATCGGTCGGCCGCCGAGCGTGCCGTTCCAGGTCCGGCCGAGTTTCAGTCCGTAGACCCGGCGGCGATCCTGCTGCTCGAACTGATCGCCGTCGTCGGGGTTGTCCAGAAAGTAGGTGAAATTCGAATAGAGGTTCAGCGAATAGCGGATCGCATAGAGCGACGCCTGCACCGAGCCGCCGGCGAGCGGGCGCTGCCAGTTGCCGCTCGCGCTGTAGCGCGAGGACTTGCCGCCGGTGGTCGGGTCGAGCGAGCCGAAGCGGCCGACCACGCCGCTGTCGACCGCGCGTTGCGCGACCTGGTCGGTCGCGGTCCATTTCGCGTCGTAGCCCATCAGCGTCGCGGACCAGCCATTGCGCCGTGTGCCCTCGGACAGCCGCAGCATGCCGTTCAGGCGGTGATGATCCTGCGCGACCGCCCACGGGCCGTCGTAGTGCTGCGCCTCGACCCCGATCAGCAGGTTGCGGCCGCCGATGACGTCGTCGCGGGGCTGCGGCGAATAGCCGGCGAACACGCGCCGATAGCCGCGGCTGCCGAGCGTGACGGCGCCGGTGTGACCCGGCAGTCGGTCCTTCAGCGCGATCCGGGCCGAGCCGGCCGACGCGAAATCGCCGCTGGCGGCGCGGTACGGACCCTTTTCGTACTCGATCGCATCGGCGAGCTCGGGGATCAGGAAATTCAGGTCGGTGTAGCCGTGGCCGTGCGCATGGGTCGGCAGGTTGACCGGCATGCCGTCGACCCAGGTCGCGAAGTCGGTGCCGTGATCGAGATTGAAGCCGCGCAGGAAGTACTGATTGGCCTTGCCGTCGCCGGAATGCTGGGTGACGATCAGGCCCGGAACGTACTCGAGGATCTCGGCCGGCCTGAGTGCCGGCCGCGTCGCCAGCAGGTTCGACGTGATCCGGCCGGCCGACGCGGCATTCGACGTGCCGACGGCGTTGTCGTAGTTGCCGGTGACGGTCACCGGGGCGAGCTCGACTTCGGCCGGCGACCGCTCCGCAAGCGCACGCGCGGCCGGTGCAGCCGGTGTCTGCGCCGGCGTCCGTACTGGCGTCTGTGCCGGCGTCTGTATCGGCGTCTGAGCCGGCGCGAGCGACGGCGCGAACAGCCCGCCGCCGAGCAGCGGCGGCGCCAGCCGCCACGCCAGCCAGCGCGACTGCAGCGCGCGGCCGAGCGCGGCGCCAGTGAGGTGCAACGCCAGCGTGGTGATCATCATGCCGGCGAAGTACGGCCATGCGGCCGACAACGTCGCGGCGCCGGCCTCGGCACCGTGGACGAAGCCGTGCAGCAGCCCGGCGCCGGCGACCAGCGCCAGCGCCGATGCCCGCGAGGGCCGCGACAGGCAGGCGAGCGCCAGCGCGATCGTCGACGCCGCCACCGCCGACTCGATCGTCGCGGTCCAGGCGTTGCCGCCGGCGCCGAGCCCGGCCACCGCGCCGAGCGGCAATGCCAGCGCGAAGGCGACGGCGACGGTCCAGCCGCCGCGCCGCCCGAACTGCACCGCCCAGATGCCGACCGCGATCATCGCGATCAGGTGATCGGACCCGTGCAGCGGATGCAGCAACCCATCGGACCAGGTCGATACCATGACCACTCCCTTCGACGATGAGCGGGAATGCGCCCGCCCCGGTGAGACGCTACGCGTCGCGCGACGATCCGGATGCAGCCGCGCGCGGGGTCAGCCCGACGGGGTCAGCCAAACTTGGCATCGGTCTCCCGGACCACGCGGCGCCACAGCGCCGTCTCGCGCGCGATCACCCGTTCGAACGCCTCCGGCGATTCGGCGACCACCACGTTGGCCTGCTCCTCATGACTGCGGACCACGTCCTCGCGTCGCAGTGCGGCGACGAACCGCCGATGCAAGGTCTGCAACCGGGACTGCGGCAGCCCGCGCCGCGTGACGACGCCTTGCCAGGTGTCGAACACCATGTCGGGGTAGCCTTGCTCGACGAAGGTCGGCACCGCCGGCAATCGCGGCATGCGGCTCGCGCTGGTCACGGCCAGCGGCACCGCGGCGCCCGACTGCAGCAGCGGCCAGACGGCCGAAGGCGTTTCGATCAGCAGCGGGACCTGGCCGCTGGCGAAGTCCTGCACGGCCGGCGCCGTTCCCTTGTAGGGCACGTGCGTCAGCGGCAGGGCGGCGCGGCGCTGGTAGATCTCGGCGACCATGTGGCCGATCGTCGCATTGCCGGTCGACGCGAACGCGAGCGGACCGCCAGCGCGGACGCGCTGCTCCAGCTCCGGCAGGTTCGCGATGCCGGCCTGCCGGTGCGCCATCAGCAGCGAGACCGAGCGCGAGAACTGCGTGATCGGTTGCAGGTCGCGCAGCACGTCGTACGGCTGGTTCGGCAGCAGGTGCGGATTGATCGCGAGCGTGCCGATCGTGCCGAGCAGCAGCGTATGGCCATCGGCCGCTTCGCGGATCGCCGCTGCCGATCCGATGGTGCCGCTCGCGCCCGGCCGGTTCTCGACGATGATGCGCCAGCCGGCCGCCTGCTCGATCGCAGCAGAGACCTGGCGGGCCCGCAGGTCAGACGTTCCGCCCGGCGGGAACGGCACGATGAAGCGGATCGGGCGACCCGGCTCCGGAAAGTCGGCCTCGCCAGCCGCTTCAGCAGCCGCCTCGCCGGCCGCGGCGCGGCGCGGCAGCGAGCCGGCGAGCCCGAAGGCGGACAGACCAGTTAGCAGGCGGCGGCGATGCATGGTGGCTCTGTTTCCGTTCTCGCGCAGGCAAATCGACGCGACTGCGGAAAGGTATGAAGAATTTACAAAACATCTTATCAGTGCCTAGTACCGGTGCCTAGGAGCCTGGGCCGCAGACGGCCCGGCCCGATAAGCTGGAATCGGGAGTCCGGCGCGTTTCAGCGGAAACGCGCCGTATCGACGTGCCTGGCCGCGTTCAGGCTCGGTAGAAGGTCGGGTATGA
>JBFWQR010000010.1:0-82079 GCA_050249335.1 Lautropia sp. | reverse complement strand
CGGCCGCGGTCGAGTATCTGCGGCTGCTGGTCGATCCGGCGCCGTTGCGCCGGACGGCTCGGCGCGACGCGTCGGCGCCGGCCGCCGGCGCGCCGACCGGCGACTCGATGGCGGGCGGCTCGATGGCGGGCGGCTCCGCGGACGACCGCGCCGCGGCCGCTGACCTGGCGCTCTGGACCGCGCCGTGGGACCGGTCGCACGGCCGCGTGTTCGCGGCCGCCGGCGTCGCTGCGCTCGCGACGCTGCATGTACCGAGCACGGACCCGGATGCCGTCGTCGCCGCGGCCGCCGAGCTCGGCTACCCGGTCGCGCTGAAGATCCACGGCAGCCGGCAGACGCACAAGTCCGACGTCGGCGGCGTGCATCTCGGCGTTGCCACGGCCGACCGGTTGCGCGCGCTGTGCGCGGACGACCGGCGGCGCCTCGGCGACCTGGTCGAAGGCTTCCTGGTGCAGCGGATGTGCCCGTTCGCGCCGGTCGCCGAGATCTTCCTCGGCTGCAAGCGCGATCGCGTCTTCGGCGACGTCGTGCTGCTCGGCTCCGGCGGCGTGCATGTCAACGACTGGGCCGATGCCCAGGTCGTCGCCGATCCGCAGGACGCAGCCGACGTCGAGGCGGCCGTCGACCGGCTGGTGATGCTGCCCCTGCTGCGGCCGCGTCGCGGCAACTCCGGCGCCGATATCGCCGCGTTGGCGCGGGTCGTCGCGCATGCCGCGCGACTGTTCGCGTCGATTCCGGCCGACGTCGACGTGCTCGAATTCAACCCGGTGCTGCTCGGCCGGCCTGGCCAGGGCGCCTGGGTCGCCGACTGGCGCATCGACCTGGCGAACCGAGGCGAATGATGGCCACGAGCAGGAGCGGCAATGCCGCGCAGATCCACTGCCGGGTCGAGGATCGGCTCTGCCTGATCACACTCGACAATCCGCCGGTCAATGCGCTGTCGGTCAACCAGGGCTTCGTGCAGGCGCTGCTCGACCACCTGCGCGCCGGCGAAGCCAACCCGGCGATCGGCGCGTTCGTGCTGCTCGGGGCCGGCCGCAATTTCTGCGGCGGCGCCGACATCGCCGAGTTCGGTACGCCGTATCGACCGGGCATGGCCGACGCGCCGGTGCTGACCGCATTCATGGATACGGTCACCAAGCCGATCGTCGCCGCGCTGCACGGCGCGACGATGGGCGGCGGCTTCGAGATCGCGCTCGCCTGCCATCATCGGCTGGCCGCACGCGACACGCTGATCGCATTGCCGGAAGTCCGGCTCGGGATCCTGCCGGCCGCCGGCGGCACGCAGCGCGCGGCACGGTTGCTCGGCGTGCGGCGTGCGCTCGATTTCGTGCTGACCGGCGAGACGGTCGACGCGATCGCTGCGCTCGACCTCGGCCTGGTCGACCGGATCGTCGACGGCGACGTCGATGCGGCGGCCAGGGCGTTCGCGCGCGAGCTGATCGATCGCGCCGGTGGCGTGCGCCGCGCCAGCGAGCTGCCGGTGTCGCTCGGAGAACCCGCCGCGGCGTTCTTCGCGGCCGAACGCGATCGCGTGCGCCAGGCCTGGCCCGGCTGCCCGGCTCCGCTGGCGCTGGTCGACTGCATCGAGGCGGCGGCGACGCGGCCGTTCGTCGCGGGCATCGCGCTCGAGGCCCGGCTGTTCGACCGCCTGGTGGTTTCACCGGAGGCCGCGGCGATGCGGCATCTGTTCTTCTCCGAGCGCGCCGCCGCCAAATCGCCGCCCGGTGCCCGGCGCCTCGATCGCGCCGCGGTGATCGGATCGGGCAGCGGCGCCTGCGGCATCGCCTCGGTACTGGCCGCTGCCGGACTGTCGGTGACGCTGGTCACCGAGGATGACGCGGCGGCGGCCGGCGCCGCCGCGGAGCTCGATCGGGTCGCCGAGCAGGCGGTACGCCGGCGCGGAGTGCGCCGCAGCGACGCCGACGCGCAGCGCGCGCGGATCACCGTCGCGCAGCGGCTCGACCGTTCCGGTGCCGGCATCGCGATCATCGCGGTCGCCGAGGATCTCGACGCGACCCGCGCCGTGGTCGCCGCGATCGAACGCGCGTGCGGCGACCAGACGGTCATCGCGATCAACACCGGCAACCTCGACGTCGATCGGATCGCGGCGGCAGCGGCCCGGCCGCAACGCGTGCTCGCAACCCACTTCTTCATGCCGGCGCCGGTGATGCGGCTCGTCGAGGTCGCACCCGGGCGCGAGACCGATCCGGCCGTGCTGGCGTCGACGACGGCGCTGATCAAGCGCACCGGCCGGTTCCCGGTCTGCGTCGCGCCGCGGCCGGCGCTGGTCGCGACGCGGACGCTGCAGGCCTACCTGCACGAGGCGGCGTGCCTGCTCGATGAAGGAATCCTGCCGGCCCGGGTCGACCGGCTGATGCGCGAGTTCGGCCTGCCGATGGGACCGTTCGAGCTGATGGACTTCATCGGACTCGACGTCGGCAGGCGGCTGCGCGGGCCGGGCGGCGTCGCCGCGTTCGCGGGTCTGCGGCGGACCGAGCTGCTCGACCGGCTGATCGCGCTCGGCCGGCTCGGCCGCAAGAGCGGCGCCGGCATTCATCGCTATGCCGACCGCGCACCGCCGCAACCCGACGCCGACCTCGAGGCGTGGGTTCGCGAACGTGCCGCCGGCGGCGATACCACCGACGGCGAGATCGTCGAACGCCTGCTGGCCCGGCTGATCAACGAATGCGCGCGCACGCTGGATGACGGGCTGGCCCGCTCGCCCGGCGACATCGATGTGATCCATGCCCATGGCTACGGCTTCCCGCGCCGGCTCGGCGGCCCGACCTTCCATGCCGACACGGTCGGCCTGCCGCGAATCCTCGCTACGGTGCACCGGTACCACGCCGCCTACGGCAGCGACTGGACTCCGTCGCCTCGCCTATCGGCGCTGGCGGCCGCCGGCGGGCGCTTCAATTCCCCAACCAAGGAAAGCACATGAAAGATGCAGTGATCGTCAGTACCGCCCGGACCGGACTCGGCAAGAGCTGGAAAGGCGGCTTCAACATGACGCACGGCGCAACGATGGGCGGCCACGTCGTCCGCGCCGCGATCGACCGCGCCAAGGTCGAGGCCGGCGAGGTCTACGATGTCGTGATGGGCTGCGCCAATCCCGAAGGCGCGACCGGCTTCAACATCGCGCGGCAGATCGCGATCCGGGCCGGCATGCCGGTGGCCGTGTCGGCGATGACGGTCAATCGCTTCTGCTCGTCCGGCCTGCAGGCGGTCGCGCTGGCGGCGCAGCGGATCATGACCGGCGAAGGCGACATCATCGTCGCCGGCGGGGTCGAGTCGATCTCGTGCGTGCAGAACGAGATGAACCAGCACATGGCGCAGGAGGAATGGATCGCCGCCAACAAGCCGGCGATCTACTGGACCATGGTGAAGACCGCCGAGACGGTCTCCCAGCGCTACCGGATCTCCCGCGAGGCGCAGGACCGCTATGGTGTCGACAGCCAGCTGAAGGCGGCACGCGCCCGCGAGCTCGGTCTGTTCAAGGACGAGATCGTGCCGATGGCGACCAGGATGAAAGTCGTCGACAAGGAAACCGGCGCGACCCGGATCGTCGACGTGACGGTCGCCGGCGACGAAGGCATCCGGGCCGATACGACCTATGAAGGCGTGTCGAAGATCCGCACCGCGGTCGAAGGCGGCGTGATCGCCGCCGGCAACGCCAGCCAGTTCTCCGACGGCGCGGCAGCCCAGGTACTGATGAGCGCGGAGACCGCCGCACGCCGCGGCCTGCAACCGCTCGGCATCTTTCGCGGCTTCGCGGTCGCCGGCTGCGAGCCCGACGAGATGGGCATCGGCCCGGTGTTCGCGGTGCCGAAACTGATGAAGCAGACCGGCCTCGCGATCGAGGACATCGGCCTCTGGGAGCTGAACGAGGCGTTCGCGGTGCAGGTGATCTACTGCCGCGATCAGCTCGGCATCCCGAACGAGCGGCTGAACGTCAACGGCGGCGCGATCGCGGTCGGCCATCCGTACGGCGTCACCGGCAGCCGCCTGGTCGGCCATGCACTGCTCGAAGGCAAGCGCCGCGGCGTCAAGTACGTCGTCGTGACGATGTGCATCGGCGCCGGCATGGGTGCCGCCGGCCTGTTCGAGGTCGCCTGAACGATGCCAGCCGTGCCCGAGACGCCGGCCACGGCCATGCCTGCGGCCGCGCCCGAGACGCTGCTCGACGTGCGCAGCCTGCACGTCGCCGTCGGTGCGCGCGGCGGCGGCGCGCTGGTCGAGGTCGTCAGCGACGTCAGCCTGCAGATCGCGGCCGGCGAGATCGTCGGGCTGGTCGGCGAGAGCGGCAGCGGCAAGTCGATGACGGCGATGTCGCTGTTGAGCCTGCTGCCGCGCCAGGCGCGCACGACCGGCAGCGCTCGGCTCGCCGGCAAGGAGCTGCTCGGCCTGACCCAGCGCGAGATGCGCCGGCTGCGCGGCGAGGAGATCAGCGTTATCTACCAGGAGCCGATGACCGCGCTCGATCCGCTGGTGCCGATCGGCGAGCAGATCGCCGAGACGATCCGTGCGCACCGCAGCGTGTCGCGGCGCGAAGCGCATGTCCGGGCCGTCAGCCTGCTCGAGCGCGTCGGGATCCCGGACCCCGAACGGCGCGCCGGCGAGTATCCGCACGAGCTGTCCGGCGGCATGCGGCAGCGCGTGCTGATCGCGATCGCGCTGAGCTGCGACCCGTCGATGCTGATCGCCGACGAGCCGACGACTGCGCTCGACGTGACGATCCAGGCGCAGATCCTCGAGCTGATCCAGGCGATGAGCCGCGAGGCCGGCATGGCCGTGCTGCTGATCTCGCACAACCTCGGCGTGGTCGCGCAGATCTGCCGCCGGGTGATGGTCATGTACGCCGGCGAGCTGGTCGAGGAAGGCCTGATCGACGACGTGCTGTTCGATCCGGCGCACCCATACACGTCGGGGCTGCTGCAGGCGATGCCGCTGGTCCGCGAAGGCAGCGCGCTGCCCGAACCGATCCCCGGCCGGCTGCCGAGCCCGGGTGCGACCGGACACGGCTGCCGGTTCGCGCCGCGCTGCGCGCATGCGCTGCCGCGCTGCCGCGAACAGGCGCAGCCGCTGATCGAGAAGACCGGCCGTCACGGCGAATCGCGGCGGGTTCGCTGCTGGCGCGCCGACGAGCTCGAGCTGCCCGGCGTCGGCGCAGCTGCCCATGCGAGGACCCTGCAATGACCGAACGTCCGGCGACACCGCCGCGGGCGCTGGAGGGCGTCCGCGTACTCGAACTGTCGCACTACATCGCCGGGCCATTCGCCTGCCAGCTGCTCGCCAATCTCGGCGCCGACGTCGTGAAGGTCGAGCCGCCGGCCGGCGAGCCGGGTCGTCACGCTCCGCCGTTCACGGCGGACACGGCGCGCGAGAGCCTGTACTTCGCGACCTTCAACCACGACAAGCGCTCGGTCGCGCTCGACCTGCGCAGCGAACGCGCGACGGTCGTGCTGCCGGCGCTGCTGCGCTGGGCCGATGTGTTGGTGACCAATTTCGCGCCTGGCGTGCCGGAACGGCTCAACTTCGGCTACGAGCGCGTCCGCGAGATCAACCCCCGGCTCGTCATGGTCCAGGTCTCGGGCTTCGGATCATGGAGCCCGATCGGCCAGTTCCCGGCGTTCGATCCGGTCATCCAGGCAATGAGCGGACTCGCCGACATGGTCGGCGATCCCGCCGGTCCGCCGTTCGTCAGCAACATCCTGTTCGGTGACCTGACCACGGCGCACCAGGCGGCGATGGCGGCGCTGGCCGCGCTGCACCTGCGTGAACGGACCGGCACCGGCAGCTTCGTCGAGGTCAGCATGATGCGGTCGCTGGCGCCGCTGCTCGGCGACTACGTGGCGCAGGCGACGACGCTCGGCGAGCGGCCGACGCGGGTCGGCAACCGCCAGACGCGTCGCTTCATCAACGCGTTCGCGACCGCCGACGGCCATCTGGTGATCGCGCCGATCACGCCGGGCCAGTGGAAAGCGTTCTGCGACGTGATCGGCCGGCCCGAATGGGGCGCGCCCGAAGTCACCTCGGACCGCATCAACGTCCGCAACGAGGCGGTCCGGCTCGATCTCGAGGCGTCGACGGCAGCCTGGATGCGTGAGCGCACCAGCGAACAGGCGGCGGCCGCGCTGCGCGAGGTCGGCGTGCCGTGCGGTCCGGTGTGGAGCATCGACGAACTGACCCGTCAGGCCGAGCAGCACGACCTGCGGATGTTCCGGCGCGCGCGGCTCACCGACGGCCGCGAAGTGACGATCCCGGGGACCTCGTGCGACATCGGGGTCGCGCCGGCCGAGCTGCTGCACCGGCCGGCGCCGACCTGCGCTCAGGTGCCCGCGGTCGGCGAGCACACCGCCGCCGTGCTGCAGGAGCTCGGGCTCGCATGACGGCCGATCGGCCGCGAACGACCATGAATCAACACGGCAAGACCACGACGAGGAACCCAATGTCCGAACTGGTGACCTATACATCGGCAGACGGCGTCGCAACGCTGACGCTGTCGCGCCCGGAGAAACTGAACGCGGTGAACCCGGCGCTGGCGCTGGCGCTGGAAGCCGCATGGCGTCGCTTCGTCGCCAGCGACGATCGCGTCGCGGTGCTGACCGGTGCCGGCACGCGGTCGTTCACCGTCGGCGCAGACCTCAAGGATCCGCCGCTGGTCACCGGCTACGGGTACGTGCCCGG
This sequence comes from Lautropia sp., assembly GCA_050249335.1. Lineage (GTDB taxonomy): Bacteria > Pseudomonadota > Gammaproteobacteria > Burkholderiales > Burkholderiaceae_E > Lautropia. The sequence goes on along the minus strand of JBFWQR010000010.1, from coordinate 75,389 downwards.
CATCGGCGTTCAGGTCGACAAGCCGATCGTCGCCGCGGTCTGCGGCTGGTGCATCGGTGTCGGACTGGTGCTGGCCCAGCAATCGGACCTGTGCGTCGCCAGCGACGACGCGATGTTCCAGTATCCCGAGGGCCGCATGGGCGTCGGGCGCGGCCTGCTCGGCGGCCTGGCGGCTCGGATCCCGCACAAGATCGCGGTCGAGATGATGCTGCTCGGCGAGCGCGTGCCGGCCGCGCGGATGCTTCAGTACGGCTTCGTCAACCGGGTCGTGCCCGCCGCCGAGGTGCTCGCGACCGCGCAGGCGATGGCGCGCAGCATCGCGCAGCTCGATGGCCGGGTCAGCAGCTACTTCAAGCACAGCCTGCTCGCCTGCGTGCCGCGGAGCCCCGGCGAGATCGCCGAGCACACCCGCTGGATCACCGATCAGCTTCCGGGCAACGCGTCGTGGAGCGCGGGCTCGAGCGACCGGTGAGCCGGACGGCGACCGACCGGCGACCATGACCACCGCCGCCGCCCCGGTGCTGACCGTGCACGACCTGCACGTCGTCTTCGAACGCGAAGATGCGACGCCGGTACGGGCGGTGCACGGCGTGTCGTTCGAGCTGCGGGCCGGCGAGATCCTCGGCGTGCTCGGCGAATCCGGATCCGGCAAGACGACGCTGGGTCGCTGCATCGCCGGGCTGCTGCCGCCGAGCGCCGGCCGGCTGGAGTTCGCCGACGGGTATGCCGGTTCGGTCCAGATGGTGTTTCAGGAGTCGGCCACCGCGCTCGATCCGCGGCTGCCGATCTGGCGCAGCGTCGCGGAAGCCGCCAGCGGCGGCCGCTCGACCGGCCGCCGCTGGCTGCCGCGGGCGCTCGAGGAACTGCGACGGGTCGGCCTGACCCGGGACCAGGCGCTGAAGCTGCCACGCGAACTGTCGGGCGGACAACGCCAGCGCGCCGGCATCGCGCGGGCGCTCGCGTCGGGCGCGCGGATCCTGGTCTGCGACGAGGCGGTCTCGGCGCTCGACGTCTCGGTCCGCGCGCGGGTATTGAACCTGATCGCGGCGCTGCGGCGCGAGACCGGCGCATCGTTCGTGTTCATCTCGCACGATCTCGGCGTGGTCGCGCATCTGGCGGACCGCATCCTGGTGATGCGCGACGGCGGGATCGTCGAACAGGGCGCGACGCGCGACCTCGTCGAGCATCCCGGCGATCCCTACACGCGGCACCTGCTCGATGCGGTGCCCGACCTCGAGCCATGCTCCGCCTGATCCGCCGACGGCTGCTGAGCCTGCTGCCGACGATCCTGATCGGCACGCTGATCGTGTTCATGCTGCAGCAGCTGGTGCCGGGCGGTCCGGCCGCCGCGCTGCTCGGCGGCGACATGACCCGGGAAGCGGTCGAAGCGACCAACGAGCGGCTCGGGCTGAACCGGCCGCTGCCGGTCCAGTACGGGGCCTGGCTGCGCGACGTGCTGTCGGGCGATCTCGGCGTCTCGTTCCGCAGCCAGGAGCCGGTCAGCCGCTTCATCCTGCAGCGGCTCGCGCCGACACTCGAGCTGGTCGTCGCCGCGCTGCTGGTCGCGGTGCTGGCCGGCGGCACGCTCGGCATCTGGGCCGCGGTGCGGCGCGAGCACCGGGACGGCCGCGCGATCCTCGCGCTGACCGGCATCGGCCTGTCGGTGCCGAATTTCTGGCTCGGCACGCTGGTGGTCGGCTACTTCGGCGTCCATCTCGCGGTGGTGCCGGTCGGCGGCTTCGTGCCGCTGTCGGCCGGACTATGGCCGAGCCTGCATTCGGTGCTGGCGCCGACGCTGGTGATGGCGATCATCAGCACGGTGATGATCGCGCGCCACCTGCGCAGCTCGATGACGCTGGTGCTCGAGAGCACCCATGTGCGCACCGCACGCGCCGCCGGGCTGCATCCGCGCGACATCAATCTGAACTACGCGCTGCGGATCGCGGTGGCGCCGCTGATCACGTTCCTGCCGCTGGTGTTCTCGCAACTGGTCGGCAGCACCGTCGTCATCGAGCGGATCTTCAACATCCCGGGGCTCGGATCCGGGCTGGTGCAGGCGGTCAACAACCGCGACTACCCGACGATCCAGGGCGTGATCCTGGTGATCCTGCTCGCGGTCATCGTGCTGAACCTGCTCGCCGACCTGGCGCTGCAGGCGCTCGACCCGCGGATCCGGCAAGCACAACGGCGCTGATGTGAAGCCGACCGCCAAGCCAGCCCCCGCCGGGCCTTCGGTCCTGCTCCCCGCGAGCAGTGGAGCGTCGCCGGCGGCCGGGCGAGGCCCGCTGCACGGCGAAGGCTCGGCTCTGCTCCGTGCAGTCGGCGGATTCAGGACGCTGCCGGCGTCGCTGCGCTGGGGCCTGCCGCTGCTCGGCGTACTGCTGCTGGCCGCGCTCTGCGCGCCGTGGGTCGCGCCTCATGACCCGCTGGCGAACGCGGTCGTGCGCCGTCTGCAGGGCCCGAGCGCCGCACACTGGCTCGGTACCGACGCGACCGGCCGCGACGTGCTGAGCCGGCTGATCTGGGGTGCGCGCGAATCGATCCGCGGCGTCGCGATCGCGGTCGCGGTCGCCGCGGCGCTGTCGATCCCGTGGGGTCTGGCGGCCGGCTATCTCGGCCGCTTCTGGGACGAGGCGCTGATGCGGCTGACCGACGCGATGCTGTCGTTTCCCGGCCTGATCCTGGCGCTGGCGATCGGCGGCGTGCTCGGGCCGAGCCTGACCAACGCGATGATCGCGATGGGCATCGTCTACGCGCCTTCATGTGCGCGGCTGCTGCGCGGCGCGGTGCTGCCGTTGCGGCAGGCGGACTTCGTACTGGTCGCGCGTTCGCTCGGTGCGTCCCCCCTGACGGTGGCGGTGCGCCATGTGCTGCCCAACGCGATGGCGCCGCTGCTGGTCCAGCTCTGCTCGATCGCGAGCCTGGCACTGCTCGCCGAAGGGGCGCTGAGCTTCCTCGGCCTCGGCACTCAGCCGCCGACACCGAGCTGGGGCAGCGACCTCGCGAAGGCCTATCTGCACTTCAGCAGCGCGCCGCTCCTGACGATCGCGCCCGGTCTGACGATCGCAGCGTTCGCGTTCCTGCTGAGCCAGCTCGGCAACGGCATGCGCGAATGGCTGCGCACCGGCTGAGCGGCGCGCCTGGATGGCAGACCACCAACCCACCGATACCGCCCGTATGACGACACGAAAGGAGACCGCCATGGACCTCACGGCAACGCCGACCATTCGACCGACGCGCACCCTGCTGCCGCTATTGATCGCGGTCGCGGCACTCGGGGCCGCAGGCTGCAACCGGCAGGCGGATTCGCCGCCGGCGCCGACGACCGCTCCGGCAGCGAGTGCGCCCGCCCCGAGCGCGCCGGCCGCTGCGGCGCCGACCTCGAGCGCACCGGCCGCCGCCGCACCAGCCGCCGCCGCACCGGCTGCAGCTGCGTCAGCCGCGGCAACACCAGCCGCCGCTGCACCGGCCGTCGCCAGGACGCTGCGCGTCGGCAGCACCAGCTACCCGACGTCGCTCGATCCGGCATCGTCGGGCGGCGGCTCGGATCATCCGTACCTGTATCTCGCCTACGACCGGCTGATCGATGCCGATCGCCAGACCGGCGAGCTCAAGCCCGGCCTGGCGACCGCCTGGAAGTTCTCGCCGGACGGGCTGCAGCTCGAACTGACGCTGCGCGAAGGGGTCAAGTTCCACGACGGCTCGGTGCTCGATGCCGATGCGGTCGTCGCGAGCATCCGCCGCTACCAGGATCGCAAGGTCCAGACCGACCTGAAGATCGTCAGCCGCGCCGAAGCCAAGGCGCCGAACGTCGTGCTGCTGACCTTGGCGAGCCCCGACTCATCGGTGCCGGCGATCCTCGCCGATCGCGGCGGCATGATCGTCTCGAAAGCCGCGGTCGAGAAGTTCGGCGACAAGTTCCCGCAGAACCCGGTCGGTACCGGTCCCTACCGGATCGCGTCGACCGTCACCGGCGCATCGGTAACCTACCAGCGGTTCGACGACTACTGGGCCGGCCAGCCGAAGCTCGCCGGCGTCAGCTGGACCACCTACACCGAGGTCGTCGCGCTCGAGAATGCCGCGGTCACCGGCCAGCTCGACGTCGCGCTGCAGATCCCGGCCCGCGACGTCGCCGCGCTGCGCGGCAAGGGCAACTTCGAGGTCTCGGAAGGGCCGAGCCTGGAGGTCACGCTGATGATGCTGAACGGCTCGCTGCCGCCGACCAACTCGAAGCCGCTGCGCCAGGCGCTGAGCTACGCGATCAACCGCGACGACATCCTGAAAGCGACCAACGGCGGCGCCGGAGCGGTCGCGACGCAGCTGCTGCCGCCGTCCTCGCCGTACTACAGCAAGGAGATCGAGGCGCGCTTCGGCTACAAGCCGGAGCTGGCGCAGAAGGCGATGCAGGATCCCGGACTGAAGAACGTCGCGCTGGAATGCACATATTTCCCCGGCCTCGGCTACGAGATCGCCGGCCCGTTGATGGTCGAGAATGCGGCCAAGGTCGGCATCAAGCTGACGCTGGTCGAACGGACGCTGGCGCAGGGCGTCGCCGACATGGCCGCCGGCAAGTCGCCGTGCTTCCTGACCCGCTGGACCGGCCGGCCGGACCCGGCGATGACGCTGTTCGGCGTGTTCGACTCGCGCGGCTTCGCCAACTACGGCAAGAACCAGATCGGCGTCGATACGCTGATGAACGAGATGCTGGCCACCAGCGACCCGGCCAGGCGCGTCGAGCTCGGCCAGAAGATCGCTCTGCTCGGCGCCGAAGATCCGCTGTCGATCCCGCTGGTCTATCAGCCCGCGGTCGCGTTGATCGGCCGCAACGTCGAAGGCTACGTCCCGAACTACCTCGGCAAGCAGGACCTGCGCTCGGTGAGCCTGCGCTGATGCCGCTGCTCGAGATCGACCGGCTCGGCGTGCGGTTCCCGGGCCCGAACGGCCCGGTCTGCGCGCTGACCGACCTCGATCTGGCGCTCGATGCCGGCGAGGTCGTCGGCATGGCCGGCGAGTCCGGCAGCGGCAAGTCGACCGCGGCGATCGCAGCAATGGGGCTGTTGCCGTCGACCGCCAGGGTCACCGGCTCGATCCGCTACCGCGGCGAGGAGCTGCTCGGCCGCTCGTCACGCCAGATGCGCGAGATCCGCGGCCGCGAGATCGCGATGGTGTTCCAGGAGACGGTCACCGCACTGAATCCGGTGGTCCGCGTCGGGGATCAGCTCGTCCGTGCGACGCGGGCGCACGCGCCGCTGACCCGCGCGGCCGCGCTCGAGCGGGTCAACGACGCGTTGCGCCGGGTCCGACTCACCGACACGGCACGCGTGCTGGCGAGCTACCCGTCGCAACTATCGGGCGGCATGTGTCAGCGCGTGCTGATCGCGATGGCGATCTGCTGCGGCTCCAGGATCCTGCTTGCCGACGAGCCAACCACCGCGCTCGACGTCTCGGTCCAGCGCGACATCCTGACACTGCTGGAACGGCTGGCCGGCGACGGGCTGGCCGTGCTGCTGATCTCGCACGACCTGGCGGTGCTGAACCAGATCGCGGACCGGCTGGTCGTGCTCTACGCCGGTCAGGTCGTCGAGCAGGGCCCGGTCGGCGCGATGGTACGCGCGCCGGCGCATCCGTACACCAGCGCGCTGCTCGACTGCGTGCCGCGGCTGCGCCATCCGCGGCCTTCGTTCGTCGAGATCCCGGACGGCGCGATCGATCTCAGCGGCGAGGATGCCGGCTGTGCGTTTCGCAGCCGTTGCCGCTACCGCGTCGGCGCGTGTGAGCAGCGGCCGGCGTTGACAGCGCTCGGCGCTCGGCAGGTTCGCTGCTGGCGGCCCGGCGTGGCGGAAGCCGGACTGCGATCGGCGCCAGGCCGGCCCGACTGACCGGCGAACGGGGGCCCTATCACCCGGCGCGTTGCCGCAGCTCGTCGAAGCTGCAGCCTTCATACAACTCGAACGGCTGATGGATCCACGGGCTGGTCTCGAGATACTCGACGTAGTAGTCGGGCTTGTAGACCGAGATGCTCTTGTACCAGAGCACGCCGGTGCGCAGCTCGTCGATCTGCGGATAGCGATTGCGCAGTTCCGGCAGTACCCGCCGCAGCGTCTCGCCGGAATCGACCAGATCGTCGGCGAGCAGGATCCGGCCGCGGGTGACGTCCTCGGCGGCGCTGATCTGGTCGCCGATCTTCAGGTGACCCTGGACCGTACCGCCGGATGCCCGGTAGGAGCTGGTCGTCATCACGCCGAGCGGCTTGTCGAAGATCCGCGACAGGGTATCGCCGACCCGCAGCCCGCCGCGGGCGAGACAGATGATCGCGTCGAACGGCCACTTCGAGTCATGGATCTGCAGCGCCAGCCGCTCGATCAGGCGATGGTACTCGTCCCAACTGACATGCAGGTCTTTCATGGCGGTCGGCGTGGTGGCGTCAGCGGAACGGATGGCGCAGGACGATCGTCTCGTCGCGGTCGGGTCCGGTCGAGACGATATCGATCGGCACGCCGGCGAGCTCGGACAGGCGCTCGACGTAGCGTTGCGCAGCCGGCGGCAGCGCGCTCCACTGGCGGGCGCCGCGGGTGTCTTCGCGCCAGCCCGGCATCTCCTCGAATATCGCGCGACAGCTCTCGACCGCGGCGGCGCCGGTCGGCAGCCGCGTCAGCAGCTGCGTCGCGCCGTCCCGGCCGGTGAACTCGTAGCCGGTGCAGATCCTGATGGTATCGAGGCCGTCGAGCACGTCGAGCTTGGTCAGGCACAGCGCGGTGACGTCGTTCAGCTCGATCGAACGCTTCATGGCGACCGCGTCGTACCAGCCGCAGCGCCGCGGCCGGCCGGTCACCGCGCCGAACTCGTGACCGCGCTCCGACAGCCGCCGGCCGATCGCATCGTTCAGCTCGGTCGGGAACGGGCCGCTGCCGACGCGGGTCGCGTAGGCCTTGGCGATGCCGAGCACGAAGTCGATGTGCCGCGGGCCGATGCCGGAGCCGGCCGCGGCGGCGCCGGCGACGCAGTTGCTGCTGGTAACGTACGGATAGGTGCCGTGATCGACGTCGAGCAGCGAACCCTGCGCGCCCTCGAACAGCAGCGAATCGCCGCGGGTCAGTGCGTCGGCCAGTTCGCCGGCGACGTCGGTGACCATCGGCGCGATCTTCTGGCCGAGCGCGAGCGCCTCGTCGGCGACCTCGCGCCAATCGAGCGTCGGCACCTGGTAGTAGCGTTCGAGCAGGAAATTGTGGTGATCCATCACCTCGCGGATCCGCTCGCGCGCGCTGTCGGGCGCATAGAGATCCTCGACGCGCAGGGCCCGGCGGCCGACCTTGTCCTCATAGGCCGGGCCGATGCCGCGGCCGGTAGTGCCGATCTTCGCGTCGCCGCGGCGCTGCTCGCGGGCCTGGTCGAGCGCCACGTGATAGGGCAGGATCAGCGTGCATGCCAGGCTGATCCGCAGCCGGCTACGGACATCGACACCGGCCTGCTCGAGCTCGGCGATCTCGGTCAGCAGCGCCGACGGCGACAGCACCACGCCGTTGCCGATGTAGCAGGTGACGTCGCGCCGCAGGATGCCCGACGGAATCAGCCGCAGCACCTGCTTCCTGCCTTCGATCACCAGCGTATGCCCGGCGTTGTGGCCGCCCTGGAAGCGGACCACGCCCTGCGCCTCGTCGGTCAGCAGATCGACGACCTTGCCCTTGCCTTCGTCGCCCCACTGCGTGCCGACGACCACCAGGTTCCTGCTCATGGCTCCAGCCTCCTGTCGTCGGTGCGTCCGCACGGGGCACCGGGCACCGGCGCCGGGAGCACCTGCCAGCGCCCCTGCACCCATTCGATGATTCTCTCGACCGGACGGTCGGGACCGGGCTCGGTCTGGCCGGGCAGCAATTGCAGCACGATATTGCCCTCGCGGCGCAGCCGGTCGATCAGCGCGGTCAGCGCCGCGTCTTCCGACCATGGCGCGACGACCAGGCCCTCCGGCGCCGGCGCTTCGCGCAGCTCGACCAGCTGCCGCAGATCGAGCGAAAAGCCGGTCGCGGCGCGGCTGCGGCCGAACGCGGCGCCGATCCCGTCGTAGCGGCCGCCGCGTCCGATCGCGCGGGCATGCCGCTCGGCGTAGGCGCTGAAGCTCAGGCCGGTGTGGTAGCGGAAGCCGCGGACGTCGGCGAGATCGAGCGCGAATTCGACCGCGCCGGCATGCTGGCGCAGCCGCGGCGACGCGATCACACGCTCGAGCTGATCGAGCACCGACAGCGCCTGCGGCCAGCGCGCGAACGCGCTGCGCGCCCGGCCCAGCACCCGCTCGGCCGGGCCGAAGCAATCGGCCAGCTCGAGAATCGCCCGTGCCGCCGGTTCGTCGCCGGCCGCTGCCAGCAGCTGACGCAACGCCGGCAGATCGCGCGCCTGCAGCAGCTCGAAGACTTCGTCCTCGAGCCGGTCGTTGGCCACGCCGGCCGGCAGCCCGGCGAGCAGCTGCCGCGCCAGGCCCATGTCGCAGAGATCGAGACGGACCCGGCCGATGCCGGCCAGCGCCAGCGACCGCAGCAGCAGGTCGATCGCCTCGATATCGGCCTCGACGCCGGCGTGGCCGTAGAGCTCGGCACCGATCTGGATCGGCTCGCGCGATGCCTCGAGCCCGTTGGGCCGGGTCCGCAGCACCGACGCGCAATAGCAGAGCCGGGTGACCTGACGGCCCTGCAGCAGATGCGCATCGATCCGCGCGACCTGCGGCGTGATGTCGGCGCGCACACCGAGCGTGCGGCCGGTCAGCTGGTCGACCAGCTTGAAGGTCTTCAGGTCGAGGTCGCCGCCGCGGCCGATCAGCAGCGAATCGACATACTCCACCAGCGGCGGCACCACCAGCTGATAGCCGCTCGCGCGATAGCAGTCGAGGATGGCGCGGCGCAGCGACTCGAGCGACTGCGCCTGGGCCGGCAGCAGGTCGGAGATCGCCTCGGGCAGCTGCCAGCGATTCATTGGGAGAGCAGCACCAGCAGCAGGCCGAGCCCGACCGAGAGCAGTCCGACGAACCGGATCTGGCCGTCACGCAGCGCCGCGATCCGTCGCATCGCCTCGCGCCAGCCGGCCGGGGCGAGCAGCGGCAGCAGGCCTTCGATCACCAGCACCAGTCCGAGCGCCAACAGCAAAGGCGAAGCGAACGACATGCGGTCACGCGGACGATGGCGACGACGTGCGGGCGGAGGGGATCGCGGCGGCGCGGCTACGGCGCCTTGCGCGGCGCCGCGCCGCCATCACCGCGGAAGTAGCGGAAGAAGTCCGCCGTCGGATCGACCACCAGCAGATCGCCGCGGCTGTTGAACGACGCGCGGTAGGCCTCGAGGCTGCGATAGAAGCTCGCGAAGTCGGGGTCGCGGCCGAACGCTTCCGCATAGACCCTGCTGGCGCTGGCGTCGCCGACGCCGCGTTCGTTCTGGGCCTGCTTGTAGGCGTTGGCGATCAGCACCTCGCGCTGGCGATCGGCGTCGGCACGAATCTTCTCGCTGTCCGCGGTTCCGGTGGCACGGCGCTCGTTGGCGACGCGCTTGCGCTCCGACTGCATCCGGTCGTAGACCCGCTCGGCGACCTCGGGCGCGAAGTCGACCCGCTTCAGCCGGACGTCGACGATGCCGACGCCGACCTTGATCAGCTCGCTGGCGACTTCCTGCGTGACCTTGACGACCAGCTCGTCGCGCCGGCTCGAGATCACGTCGGCCACCGTCATCCGCGCGATCTCGTTGTTCAGCGCCGAGCGCAGCTGCCGCGAGATCCGGTCCTGCGCGCGCAATTCGCTGCCGGTCAGCGAGATGAAGAACAGCCGAGGATCGACGATCCGCCACTTGACGTACGAGTCGACCTGGATATTGATCTTCTCGGAGGTGATGAAGCGGTCGATGTCGGCACTGTCGAGCGTCAGCGTCCGCTTGTCGAAATACATCACGTTCTGGAACGGCGGCGGCAGCTTGAAGTGCAGCCCCGGATCCGCGATCACGCGCTTGATCTCGCCGAGTGCGAACACGACCGCGGTCTGCCGCTGGTCGACGATGAACAGGCACGAGCCGGCCGCGACGAACGCGACGACGACGGCGGTCAGCAACAAGAACAGTCGATTCATTCCAGTCACCTTCCGCTGTCGCGATCGCGGCTGCGCAGGTTACCGCGCGCACTCTCGATCGTCGAGACCGATGGCGGCTGCGCAGCCGGGCTCGTCTCCGGCCCGCCCGGCCGGCTCGGATCGGTTCCGGCGCGGGCGCGGGTGTCCTGCATCAGCCGGTCGAGCGGCAGGTACAGCAGGCTGTTGTTGGCCTTCGAGTCGAGGTAGACCTTCGACGTGTTCGAGAAGATCTGCTGCATCGTCTCGAGGTACATCCGCTCGCGCGTGACCTGCGGCGCCCGGCTGAACTCCTCGTAGATCTGCGTGAAGCGCAGCGCATCGCCCTCGGCCTGCGCGGTGATCCGGTCGCGATAGCCCTGCGCTTCGAGCAGCAGACGGTCGGCGGTACCGCGCGCGCGCGGGATCACGTCGTTGGCGTAGGCCTGGCCCTCGTTGATCAGCCGCTGGCGGTCCTGGTCGGCCTTGTTGGCGTCCTCGAACGCGGCCTGGACCTGCTCCGGCGGCTGCGCCTGCTGCACGGTCAGGTCGACCACGCCGATGCCGAGCTTGTAGCGGTCGAGGATCGCCTGCGTCAGCTTCTGCGCTTCCTCGGCGACCTGCGCCTTCTCCTCGTAGAGCACCTGGTCGGTCTTGCGACGGCCGACCACTTCGCGCATCGCCGATTCGGTGGCCTGGCGGATCAGCTCCTCGGTCGACGGCGACGGATTGTTCTCGAACAGGAACTGCTCGGGATTGTCGATCCGGTACTGCACCGCGAACTGCAGGTCGACGATGCTCTGGTCGCCGGTCAGGATCAGCGACTCCTTCGGCACCTTGTTCTTGACGTTGCTGCGGTAGCCGACCTCGACCTGGCGCAATTGCGAACGGTCGACGATCTCATGGCGCTCGAACGGATACGGCAGCCGCCACTGGAAGCCGGCGCGCTCGGTCATGTACTTGAACTCGCCGAAGCGCAGGATCGCCGCGGTCTGGCCCTCCGGCACGATGAAGAAGCCGCTGCCGAGCCACAGCAGCAAGGCGATCGCGCCGATCACGCCGAAGCCGGCGAGCGCACCGCGGCCGCTGATGCCCGGGCCCCCGCCGCCGCCCCGGCCGCCGTTGTGGCCGCCGCTGCCGCGGTTGCCACCCTTGCCGAACAGCCCGTTCAGACGCCGGCTCAGATCACGCCACAGTTCGTCGAGATCCGGCGGCCCTTCCTGCGGCCGATGCTGCGGCGGCCGTTGCTGCGGCGGCCGGTCCTGCAGCGGCCGATCCTGCGGCGACTGCGAGTCGTTGCTCTCGGGACCGCCGCTGCGCCCCCAGCCGGGCTCGTTGGACGACATCGAGGCGCGAAGACGTGACCAGATGGCGGACATTCGTATCGGGGTCCCAGGAGTCCCAGTCAGGGCGCGTCGAGCGACGCGGGCTCGGCCGCGGGTGCACGCACAGGCTCGTCGGCCGGTTCACCGGCGGTTCGCTCGGCCGGAGCCGCCGGCACCCCGGCGGCGACGTCGCCGAACAGTACCCGCCAATCGATCGCTGCTGCCGTGCCGGTGCTCGCTTCCGGAACGGCGGCAACCGTGCCTGCTGCGATCGGATCTGCCGCCGCCGTTGCTGCCACCCCTGCCGCCACTGCCGTTCCGACCGGATCGCGCGCCGACGAATCGCCAGCCGCGGAATCACCAGCCGCGTGTTCCGCGAGCACCCGCCTCAGCGCATCGACGCCGTCACCGGTTCGGGCGCTCAACGCCAAACCTGCGATCCTACCATAGCCGTCGCGGCGAACTCCGGGCTCGATCGCGGTGCCGTCGATCTTGTTCATCACCATCAGCGTCTCGACACCCGCGGCGCCGATCTCGCCCAATACCTGCTCGACCGCGGCGATCTGCTCGGCGCGATCGGGAGAGCCGGCGTCGACCACATGCAGCAGCAGATCGGCCTCGGCGGCCTCCTCGAGCGTCGCGCGGAATGCCGCGACCAGGCCGTGCGGCAGATCGCGGATGAAGCCGACGGTATCGGACAGCACCACTTCGGTCCCATCGTCGAGCCGCAGCCGCCGCGTCAGCGGATCGAGCGTCGCGAACAGCTGGTCGGCGGCGAGCGCGCCGGCACCGGTCAGCCGGTTGAACAGCGTCGACTTGCCGGCGTTGGTATAGCCGATCAGCGAGACGCGCAAGGCCTCGCCGCGGCTGCGGGCGCGGCGCCGGGTCCGGCGCTGGCGCTCGACCTTGACCAGCCGCGCGCGCAGCCGGCGGATCCGGTCGTCGAGCATCCGCCGGTCGAGCTCGAGCTGGGTCTCGCCCGGACCGCCGCGCAGGCCGATACCGCCGCGCTGCCGCTCCAGGTGCGACCACATCCGGACCAGCCGCGACGACTGGTGCTGCAGCTGCGCCAGCTCGACCTGCAGCTTGCCTTCGCTGCTGCGGGCCCGCTGCGAGAAGATGTCGATGATCAGTTCGGTACGGTCGGCGACACGCAGCTTCCAGACCCGCTCGAGGTTGCGCTGCTGGACCGCGCTGATCGCGTGATCGAACACGACCAGTTCGACACCGGCCTCGGCGAACTGCCCGGCGAGCCGCTCGGCGGCGCCGCTGCCGAGGTAGAGCGCCGGATCGGGCCGCGGCCTGCGCACGATCTCGCGCAGGAGCGGATCCAACCCAGCGGAACGGGCCAGCGCATCGAGTTCGTCGAGATCGTCGACGTCGAGCCGCCGACCATGGGTCGCGACCGCGAGCAGCGCGACCCGGGTGCGCGGCTCGGCAGCGGCGGAATTGACGGCAGCGGTTTTCAGCTCTCCGTGCTCTCTTGATGGAAATCGACGGGCCGGGACGGCACCACCGTCGAGATCGCGTGCTTGTAGACCATCTGCGTCACGGTATTGCGCAACAGCACCACGTACTGATCGAACGATTCGATCTGGCCCTGCAGCTTGATGCCGTTGACGAGATAGATGGAAACCGGAACATGCTCCTTGCGCAGCAGATTCAGGAATGGGTCCTGCAATAGTTGGCCTTTGTTACTCATGGCGGCTCCGGTTCTGATCGGTATTCTTGGGGCTCGTCAGGTTCTTTTCAAGTTTGCAACGCTGCGGCAGTTCGTTGATTTCACGGTAGTTTGTACGCGGGCGATCGGCTGGAATCGGCCCGCGAGCCGGGTCGCCGAAGGCGACTGTATCCGGACTGTAGCCGAATCGTCGGCCACTATTCTATCGTGGGGTCTTCGCCGCGAACGGGTTGGCGCCCGAGCGCAGCTCGATCCGCAGCGGCGTGCCTTCGAGCGACAGCCGTTCGCGGAACCAGCCCTCGAGATAGCGCTTGTAGCTGTCGCCGACATGATCGAGCGCCGAGCCGTGGATCACGATGATCGGCGGATTCTGCCCACCCTGGTGCGCATAGCGCAGCTTCGGCCGGACCGGACCGTGGCGCGGCGGCGCCTGGTGCAGCACCGCCGCCTGCAGCATCCGGGTCAGCTTCGGCGTCGACAGCTTGCCGGTGGCGGCGGCGTGGGCCGCGGCGATCGATCGCATCAACTGCGGCAGCGCGCGCTTCTTCAGTGCCGAGATCGGATGCATCCGGGCCCATGACAGGAAGTACAGCTTGCGCGCGAAGCCGAGCTCGGCGGCACGACGGTCGTCGGCCGGCAGCGCGTCCCATTTGTTCAGAGCCACCACCAGCGCACGGCCGGCGTCGAGGATGTAGCTCGCGATCGCGGCGTCCTGCTCCGAGACGCCGTCGACCGCGTCGATCAGCAGCACGCAGACGTTGGCATCCTCGATCGCCTGCAGCGTCTTGACCAGCGAGAACTTCTCGATCGCCTCGTGCACCTTGCCGCGGCGGCGGATCCCGGCGGTATCGATCAGCTGGTAGTCGCGGCCGCCGTGACGGAAGTCGACCCGGATCGCATCGCGGGTGGTTCCGGGCGTGTCGAACGCGATCAGCCGTTCCTCGCCGAGCAGTGCGTTGATCAGCGTCGACTTGCCGCTGTTCGGGCGGCCGACGATCGCGACCCGGATCGGCCGCGGCGGCGGCGACGCCGGTCCGGTCGCGGCGGCGTCGAGCTTGCCGGTGCCACGCTGGACGGGCTCGCCACGCTTGCCGGACTTGCCGGTGCCACTCTTGCCGGGCTTGCCGGTGTCGGGCTTGCCGGGCTTGCCGGACCTGCCGGCAGCCGCGTCATCGCCCGCGGCCTCGCCGCCGTCATCGCCCGCTTGCGCGTCCACCGCGTCGGCCGCTTCGTCGCCGACCCGCGGCGCCGGCGGCTCGCCGCGCGCGATCCGGCGCGCGTCGATCGCGTCGAGACAGTCCTCGATCGCGGCCGCGACACCGTCGCCGTGCGCCGCCGCGATCGCGTACGGCTCGCCGAGACCGAGCGCATGGAACTCGGCGGCGGCGATCGGCTGGCCGATCCCCTCCGATTTGTTGACCGCGACCCGTACCAGCGGCGCAGCGCGGCGCAGTTCGTCGGCAATCTCGCGATCGCGCGGCATCAGCCCCTGGCGACCGTCGACCAGGAACAGCACCAGATCGGCCTCGATGATCGCCTGCCGGGTCTGCCGGGCCATCTGCGCGGCGACGCCGCTGGCGGCGACCGGCTCGAAGCCACCGGTGTCGATCAGCACGAACCGGCGGTCGCCGAGCTGGCAGCGGCCGTAGTGGCGGTCGCGGGTCAGCCCCGGGACATCGGCGACCAGCGCGTCGCGGCGGCCGGTCAGCCGGTTGAACAGCGTCGACTTGCCGACATTCGGCCGACCGACCAGCGCGATGACCGGAATCGGTGCCGCCCCGTCCGCGGCATCGTTCACGGGATCGCGATCGCGGCGACCGTGCCGCCGACGGTCTGCGCATAGGCAACGCCGTCGACGATCGCCGGGGCCGATGCGAACGGTGTGCCGTCGAGCGTCAGTCGCGCCAGCGGCGTGCCGTCGGCCAGCGACAGCGCGGTCAGATTGCCGAACCGGTCGCCGAACAGCACCCGCTCGCCATCGACCGCCGGCGCGGTCAGCCCGCGACGGACATAGCCGTCCTGTTTCCAGAGCGGATCGCCGGCCGGCCGCACCGCCTGGACGACGTCGCTGGCGTCGACCGTGATCACCGTCTCGCCGTGCAGCGACAGGCCGGACGACGACGCCAGGTCGCGCGACCAGGCGATCCGCCCGTCGTCGGTCCGCAGGCAGGCGAGCTTGCCCTGGTAGGCGATCGCGCAGATCTGATCGGCGGCCAGCGCCGGCGCGCCGACGATGTCGACCAGCCGCTCGAGCTCGGTGGTACCGCGCGGCGTCGCGATCACCGTCTCCCAGCGCGGCGCGCCGAACCGCAGGTCGATCGCGACCACGCGCGCGCCGGCCATGCCGGCATAGACGGTGTCGCCGCGGATCACCGGCGGCGTGCTCTGGCGCAGCGTCAACGTCGGCAGCGTCCGCTGCCAGGTCCAGCGGACGCTGCCGCCGTCGCGGTCGAGCGCGACGATCCGGCCGTCGATCGTGCGCACCACGATGACGCTGGAGGCGACCACCGGCGCGGTCACGACTTCGCCCTGCAGCGGCGTCGACCAGCGCTGCTGGCCGTCACGATCGAGCGCGATCACGTCACCATCGCGCGAGACCACGACGACGATCGCCTCGTCGGCGCCGACCCCGGCGCCGAGCCGTGCCGGTAGCTTGACGTCGAGTTCGGAGCGGCCGGTGCGCTTCGACAGCCGCCGCACGTTGCCGTCGGCGGCAGCGACCCAGACCGCATCGCCGACGACCGCCGGACGAAAGCCGGGCGCGCCCTTGCCCGCAGCGCTGTTCCATGACGGACGCCAGGCGGCCTGTTCGCTGGTCGCCGGATACGGAGGCGGGTCGGGCCGGTCGGCCGCGCAGCCGCCGAGCGCGGCGGCACCGACGGCGAATGCCAGCGCGGCCCGGACCGGGCTGCGCCGGTCGGCCATGCCGAGCAGATTCACAGGGCGCCCGATCCGGTTCACGAGCAGGTTCACGGCGCGCCCGATCCGGTTCACAGCGCGTCCAGCTTCAGTTGCACCAGCTGGCGCAACGCCGCCTGCTGCGGCAGCTGATCGAGCGCCTGGCGGTACTCGGCCTTCGCGGCATCGACCTGGCCCTGCGCGACCAGGATGTCGGCACGGCGGTCGGCGAAGCCGGCCGCCATCTCGCCGCTGGCAGTGCCGACCGCCGCCGGATCGATCGTCTTCAGCGCGTCGTCGTAGGCCTTCTCGTCGAGCAGCAGGCCGGCGAGCCGCAGCCGTGCGATCTGCTTGAACTCGAGATCCTTGGCATGGTCGATGACCCATTGCAGCGCGACCTTGGCCGCCGCCGGGTCGTTGCCGTCGACATAGCCGCGCGCCGCCATCAGGCCGGCCATCTGGCCGTAGGCGGTGCTGCCGTAGCGATCGAGCAGATCGGCCGAGCGGCTCCTGACCTGCTCGAGATTGCGGGCGCTGACCGCGCTGCTCAGCTCGGCATAGATGCCGGCCGCCGCGGTCGCCTGGCTGGTCTGGTACCAGCCCCAGCCGCGGTAGCCGGCGAAGATGAACAGCGCCAGCGTGATCGCCGCGAGGATCGCGGTGCCGTAGTTGTTCCAGAATGCCTTCAGCTCGTCGAGCTGTTCCTGTTCCTGCAGGTTGTATGCCATTCGTTTTCCTGTGCCGCCGGGCCGGTCGTCGCCGGCCTGTTGTCAATCCGACTCCGCGTCGCAGTCCGATTCCGCATCGGCGTCGTCGAGCAGCGCCGCGGTGACCCGCTCGACCAGCGCATCGAGCGGGACCAAGTCCTGACGCCCGCCAGCGCCGGCGCCCGCAGCGGCGCCCGCTCCATCACCGGCCGCAGTACCGGTTCCGCCAGCCGCGGCACCCAATCCGCCGCCCGCCGAAGCACCGTCGTTGCCGCTGCGCAGCCGCTTGAGGCCGAGCGCACCGGCGGCCAGCTCGTTCTCGCCGATCACCAGCGCGAGCCGGGCACCGCTCGCATCGGCGCGCTTGAACTGCGACTTGAAGCTGCCGCCGCCGGCATGCATCAGCACGTCGAGCCCGGCGCTGCGCAGTTGCTCGGCCGCACGCAACGCCGCCGACTCGGTACCGGCGCCGCCGGCGACGATATAGACGTCGGGCACGTCGCGATCGGCCAGGCCGCCCTGCTGCGCGACCAGGTCGAGCAGCCGTTCGACGCCGATCGCGAAGCCGCAGGCCGGCGCCGGCTTGCCGCCGAGCATCTCGATCAACGGGTCATAGCGGCCACCGCCGCAGACCGTCGCCTGCGCGCCGAGCTTATCGGTGACCCACTCGAACACGGTGCGATTGTAATAGTCCATGCCGCGCACCAGCCGCGGATTGACGCGAGCGCGGATACCGAGGTCGGCGAGCCGCGACTGCAGCGTAGCGAAATGCTCGCGCGCCGGCGCGTCGAGGTACTCGGTCAGCTTCGGCGCCGCCTCGATCAACGGCTGCATCGCCGGGTTCTTGCTGTCCAGGATGCGCAGCGGATTGGTATGCAGCCGCCGCTTCGCATCGGCGTCGAGCAGCTCGGCATGCTGCTCGAAATGCGCGATCAACGCGCTGCGGTGGCGGGCGCGGTCGCCGGCATCGCCGATCGAGTTGATCTCGAGCCGCAGGTCGGTCAGGCCGAGATCGTCCCAGAGCCGCTGGCACATCACGATGATCTCGGCATCGACGTCGGGCCCGGCATAGCCGAGCGCCTCGATGCCGATCTGGTGGAACTGCCGGTAGCGGCCGCGCTGCGGCCGCTCGTGGCGGAACATCGGACCGAAGTACCAGAGCCGTTTCGGACCGTCGTAGAGCAGATTGTGCTCGATCACCGCCCGCACGACGCCGGCCGTCATCTCGGGACGCAGCGTCAGCTGTTCGCCGTTCAAGGCGTCCTCGAACGAGTACATCTCCTTCTCGACGATGTCGGTGACGGTGCCGATGCCGCGGGTGAACAACGGCGTCGGCTCGACGATCGGCGTGCGGATCTCGGCATAGCCGTAGCTCTTCGCCCAGCTCGCGACCAGCGCCTCGAGCCGCTGCCAGCGGCCCGAGTCCGCCGGCAGGATGTCGTTCATCCCCTTGACACCGGCAAGCCGGTTCGCCGCCGCGGCCATCGCTACCCCGGACTCAGGCGTCGGCGCGGGCCGCCACCGCGGCTGGCCCGGTCGCGGTGGCAGGGCCGGCTGCCTCGGCCCGCTCGGCCGCTCCGGCCTGCGCAGTGGTGCCGGCCTGTGCGGTCGTCCCGGCCGACGCGGCACCGCCGTAGCGGCGCTGGACGTAGCCGTCGACGATCGCCTGAAACTCCTCGGCGATCCGCTCGCCCTTCAGCGTCACCGTGCGCTCGCCGTCGACGAACACCGGCGCCACCGGTGCCTCGTCGGCGCCCGGCAGCGAGATGCCGATGTCGGCATGGCGCGATTCGCCGGGGCCGTTGACGATGCAGCCCATCACCGCGACGTTCATCGTCTCGACCCCCGGATAGCGGGATTTCCAGACCGGCATCTGCTCGCGCAGATAGCGCTGGATCCGGTCGGCGAGCTCCTGGAAGAAGGTGCTGCTGGTGCGGCCGCAGCCGGGGCATGCGACCACCATCGGCGCGAACGAGCGCAGCCCCATCGTCTGCAGGATCTCCTGCGCGACGACGACTTCGCGGGTCCGGTCGCCGCCGGGCTCCGGCGTCAGCGAAACCCGGATCGTGTCGCCGATGCCTTCCTGCAGCAGCAGCGCCAGCGCCGCGGTCGACGCGACGATGCCCTTGCTGCCCATGCCGGCCTCGGTCAGCCCGACATGCAGCGGATAGTCGCAGCGGCGCGCCAGCGCGCGATAGACCGCGACCACGTCCTGCACGTTCGATACCTTGGCCGACAGCACGATCGCGTCGCCGGGCAGCCCGAGCCGCTCGGCTTCGCGGGCGCTGTCGATCGCCGAGGTCACCAGCGCCTCGCGCATCACTTCCTGCGCGGTCCACGGCGTGGCGCGGCGCGAGTTCTCGTCCATCAGCCGGGCCAGCAGCGACTGGTCGAGCGAGCCCCAGTTGACGCCGATCCGCACCGGCTTGCCGTGGCGGCAGGCGACCTCGATCATCTGCCGGTAGTTGTCGTCGCGCTTGGCGCGGGTGCCGACGTTGCCCGGGTTGATCCGGTACTTCGACAGCGCCGCGGCGCAGTCCGGGAAATCGGTCAGCAGCTTGTGGCCGTTGTAGTGGAAATCGCCGACCAGCGGCACGTCGATGCCCATCCGGTCGAGCTGCTCGCGGATCGCCGGCACCTCGGCCGCCGCCTGCGGCGAATTGACCGTGATCCGCACCAGCTCGGAGCCGGCCTGCGCCAGCGCCTTGACCTGGATCGCGGTCTTGATCGCCTCGGCGGTGTCGGTATTGGTCATCGACTGCACGACCACCGGCTCGCCGCCGCCAATCAGCACCCGCCGGCCGCCGGCGCGCACGATCACCCGGCGCGCCGCGCGCCGCGCCAGCGGACCGACCGCCATCGGCAGGCAACCTGCCGCAGCGGTACTCCGGGCACCGGGGGCGTCGTCGGGTGTGTTCACTGCAACGTCAGCCGCGCGATGTTGCGCGCCGTATGGGGTGCGAGGTTGCGCTGCTGGCCTTCGTAATAGAGCTCGAGCTTGCCCGGATTGCCGGCGATGATCCGGTACGGCGGCGTGCCCTTCAGCTCGATGCTGTTGCCGGCCTTGACCAGCCCCTGCTGCAGCGCTTTGCCATCCGCCTGGCGGACCTCGATCCACGAGTCCTCGACCGCATTGAAGCGGACCACGCCCGCGCCGCCGCTGCCGGCGCCGCCGAAGCCGGTGCCGTCGGCCGCCGGGGCCGCCGCCGCGGCGACTCCCGGCGCTTCCGTTGCCTTGGCCGCCGGCGAGATCTCCGGGCTCGCCGGCAACACGCCGGGTTGTCCCGACGACTGCGCGCCCGGTTGTCCCGAGGAAGCACCGGACGCCGGCGCCGCGCCGCCGCCAGCGGGGGCCGCGGCGATCGGCGGCGACGAAACCGACGCCGGCGCGGTGGCACCGGGCGTGGCGGTCATGCCCGGTGCCGACGTCGCCGGCGGCGCACCGCCGGTCGCACCGCTCATCGGCGGGGACCCGGCCGGCGACCCGGCCGGCGCCGCAGCCGGTGAACCGCCGGCGGCCGCCGGCGTGGTCGCGGCCGAGGTTGTGGCAGCCGAGGTCGCGGCCGACGGTGCTGCGGCAATTGGATTGCTGGCCGTCACGGGCGGCGCCGGCGTCGCACTGCTGACCGGCGGCGTGGCCGAACCACCGCTGCCGGCGACGCCGCTGCCGGAGCCACCCAGGCCGATCGGACCGAACGTGCCCGAGCCCGCGCCGCTGCCGGCGCGATCGTCGGCGGTCGACCCGGCCGATGCCGTACCGGAGCTGCCGGCCGGCGCCGGCGCGCCGGCGCTGCGCGAACTCGACCCGGCAAACCCCGGCCATTGCGCCGACAGGTCGCGATCGGCGCCGAAGTAGAGCACCAGCGCGACCACACCGATCAGGCCCGCGATCACCCATAGGATGGTGCCGCCGCGACCACCGCGGTCGAAGGCGGGACCCGGCCGGCTCCCGCCTTCGGCGGCAGCGACCGAACCGGCGTAGAGGACCGACGGTTCGGCATGACCGCCGATCGTTTCCAGCAGCGGCGCGACGTCGACGTCGATCAGCTTGCCGTAACTGCGCAGCGCGCCGCGGACGAACGACCGGCCCGGCAGCGCCTCCCAGCGCCCTTCCTCGAGCGCGGCGACCTGGCGCACCTGCAACTTGATCCGCTGCGAGATGTCGACCTGGCTCATGTTGCGCGCCTCGCGCGCGGCCGCCAGCTCGGCCGCCGTGGCGACCACCGCCTTCTGTTTTACGATCACCTCGTCAGTCACCGAATGCTCCTCGTAACAGCAGCGCCGTCTCGCGCGACTGCGGAAAGCGCGACCGCAGCTGCGACGCCAGCCGGTTCGCATAGTCCTGATCGCGCCCGAGCCGCGCGACCCGCAGCGCGAGCCACAGCGTCTCCGACGTCGGCTGGAAACCGCTCATCAGCCGGTCCGAATAGAACTTCGCGCGCTCGAGATTGCGACGCTTCAGATACAGTTCGCCGAGGTTGAAGTTCGCGACCGGGTTGCTCGGGTCGGCCTGGAACGAGCGCAACAGATAGTTCTCGCCGCTCGCGTCGTCGCCGATCTGCAGCAGGCAGATACCGGCATTGTGCAGCGGCTTGGACGGCGTCGGGTAGAGCCGATCCTCGAGCGCGTTGTCGAAGTACGGAATCGCCTCGCGCTGGCGGCCGGTCTGACACAGGTACCAGCCGTAGTTGTTGTTCAGCTCGGCGTCGCGCGGCTCCAGCTGCAGCGCGCGGCGGAAGCTGTCGTCGGCACGGTTGCGGTCGTTGATCGCCATGTAGACCAGCCCGAGCATGCCGTAACCGGCAGCGAACTTCGGGTCGATGCCGACCGACTGCTCGGCTTCCTGCAGCGCCAGCGCGAAGTTCCGCTGCTGATAGTGATTGGCCGACAGCTCGAGGCGGATCCGCGCGCGCCGGCGGGTCTCGTCGCCGGGCGAGGTCACGCTCGACACCGGCGAACTGCCGCGGTCCGAGCCGAGACGGTCCGGCGTCCGGGTCTCCGACGTGCCCGCCGAGCCGCCGGGCGGCGCACCGGCGCCGGCGCCGCGGGTCGACTCGGTGGTGACGCAGCCGGCCAGCGAGGCCAGCGCCAGCGCCGCCGCGGCGAGCGCCGCCCGCGCCGCGCGCGGGACCGGGTTGGCGGAATCGGCCGACGGCGAACGACGCATCATCAACGGCTCCGTGAGACGACCGGCATGGTGCCGGGCCGCGGTCGGTTGCGGGCGCCGGCCGCCGGCAGCGCGATCCGCGCCGTCCGCTCGGCCAGCCGGGTGCGGTCGACCACCTCGCCGGCGAGCTGGCCGCAGGCCGCGTCGATCTCGTCGCCGCGGGTCTTGCGGACCGTCGTGACGATGCCGGCAGTTGCCAGCACATCGGCGAAGCGCCGGATCGCGGCATCGC
The DNA here is from genome assembly GCA_050249335.1 of Lautropia sp. Taxonomy (GTDB): domain Bacteria; phylum Pseudomonadota; class Gammaproteobacteria; order Burkholderiales; family Burkholderiaceae_E; genus Lautropia. The sequence continues at coordinate 53,307 of JBFWQR010000010.1, read as the reverse complement.
CGGAACGCGCGAGGCCCGATGCCGGAAACGGGTTGAACGGAATCAGGTTGAACTTGCACGGCAGGTCGGCGACCAGCGCGACCAGCTCGCGGGCATGCTCGACCGCGTCGTTGACGTCGCGCAGCATCACGTATTCGAACGTGATGAAATCGCGCGGCGCGACCGCCAGGTAGCGGCGGCACGCCGCTAGCAGCTCGGCGAGCGGAAACTTGCGATTGAGCGGCACCAGCGTATCGCGCAACGCATCGTTACTCGCGTGCAGCGATACCGCCAGCGCGACCGGACAATCGGCGCCGAGCCGGTCGATCATCGGCACCACGCCCGAGGTCGAAACCGTCACCCGCCGGCGCGACAGGCCGTAGCCGTGATCGTCGAGCAGCGCGCGCAGCGCCGGCAGCAGCGCGTCGTAGTTCAGCAGCGGCTCGCCCATGCCCATGAAGACGACGTTGCTGATCGGCCGCAGCGGGCCGCCGTCGTCTGCCGGGTCGTCGACCGGCTCACCGGCCGCCGGGCCGGCAGCAGCACGCGGATCGAGCCAGCGCGGTTGCGCGCCCGGCGCCGACAGCAGCCGGTTGGCCAGCCAGACCTGACCGAGAATCTCGGCGGTGTCGAGGTTGTGCGAGAAGCCCTGCTTGCCGGTCGAGCAGAACCGGCAGTTGACCGCGCAGCCGGCCTGGGTCGAAACGCAGAGCGTGCCGCGCCGGGCCTCGGGGATGAAGACCGCCTCGACCGCATTGCCGGCGCCGACGTCGAACAGCCACTTGCGGGTCGCGTCGGCCGCGGTATGGTCGGCGACGACCGGCAGCGCCGCCGCCCGGGCGATGTCGCCGAGCCGCGCCCGGAAGTCGCGGGCCAGATCGGTCATCGCGGCGAAATCGGCAACGCCGCGCTGGTGAACCCAACGCATCAGCTGGGTTGCCCGGTACGGCTTCTCGCCGAGGCCGGCGCACAACGCGGCGAAGCCGGCGCGATCGAGCCCGAGCAGATTGACCCGAGCCCCCGCCTCCGGAGCCGCCGGACCGGACATGGTCGCCGCGACGGCGGCGGGCAGCGCCGCCTGATCGTCGATCTGCATCATCGGCTTGCCGTCTGCGCTCAGAAATCCACCCTGCGGCGCATCCGATCGCGCCGCGGCCGCGTCAACGGCCGTAGACCTGCATCGACGGGAAGAAGAACGCGATCTCGACCGCCGCGGTCTCGGCGGCGTCGGAACCGTGCACCGCGTTGGCATCGATGCTGTCGGCGAAATCGGCCCGGATCGTACCCTTGGCCGCCTTCTTCGGATCGGTCGCGCCCATCAGGTCCCGGTTCTTCAGGATCGCACCCTCGCCCTCGAGCACCTGGACCATCACCGGCCCCGAGATCATGAACTTGACCAGGTCGCCGAAGAACGGCCGCGTCTTGTGCACTGCATAAAACGCCTCGGCGTCCGCTTGCGACAGCTGCATCATCCGCGCCGCGACGATCTTGAGCCCTGCGCCTTCGAAACGCGCCAGGATCTGGCCGATCGCGTTTTTCGCGACCGCATCCGGCTTGATGATTGACAGGGTTCTTTCAACGGCCATCTAGGCACTCCATCGAGGTTCCGGAGATGAAAATCCCGGGGGATGTAACAGGTAGCCAGCCAAACCGGCAGGCCGAGATGACAGGTAGGCAATCAACCCGGCAGTATAACAGTCGACTACCCGGAAACCCCGGCGAAACCCGCCCCCGGCCGGTGGCGACGCCGCGTCGGCGCGACCCGGGACCCGACGTCGCGGACAGCCCTTGAAAAGGTCGGAGACGGACGCCATGTGACAGATTGCTTGCCAATGTTCCAATGTCGCAATACACACACGGATTCTAGGACAAGGCTGGCTGGTAATCCCGAGCGGTTATAGTCCGCTGATCCGTTGTTTCAAGTGGGTTCCTGGAGACTGGAGAGCAATCGATGGCCATTGATCAAGGTTCACTGCGCTACGGCCGCGACGGTGCCGTCGTCACCGCCGAATCGCGCAATCGGGTTCTGCGAAACACCTACTGGCTGCTTGCGCTGTCGATGGTTCCGACGGTGCTCGGCGCCTGGATCGGCGTCGCAACCGGCTTCTCGTTCTTCACCGGCAGCCCGGGCATCGGCCTGATCGCCTTCCTGGCGATCGCCTTCGGCTTCATGTTCGCGATCAACAAGTTCAAGGACAGCGGCGTCGGCGTCGTGCTGCTGCTCGCGTTCACGTTCTTCATGGGGCTGATGCTGTCGCGGCTGATCGGCTTCGTGCTCGGCTTCGGCAACGGCGCGATGCTGATCATGGCGGCGTTCGGCGGCACCGCGGTAGTGTTCGCGACGATGGCGACCATCGCCAGCGTGTCCAAGCGCGACTTCTCCAGCATGGGCAAGTGGCTGATCATGGGCTTCGTCGTGATCTTCCTGGCGGCGATCGCCAACATCTGGCTGCAGCTGCCGGCGCTGATGCTGACGATCTCGGCGCTCGCGGTGGTGATCTTCTCGCTGTTCATCCTCTATGACCTGCAGCGGGTCGTCAACGGCGGCGAGACCAACTACGTGACCGCGACGCTGTCGATCTACATCAGCGTCTACAACGTGTTCAGCAACCTGCTGGCGCTGATCGGCATCGGCGGCGGCAGCAGCGACTGACGGCGTACGGCCGGCGCTGCACCGCCGGCCACCGAGTCAAGGGCACCGTGAGGTGCCCTTTTCGTTTCTCCTGCCGGATCCGCTCCGGGTCCTGTTCGTCCTTTTCTTGCTCCGACCCCTTTTTCTCTCCTCACGTCTCCAGGAGCACGATCGATTCGACGTGGGCGGTCTGCGGAAACATGTTGATCACCCCCGCCGCCCGCAGCCGCCAGCCACCGTCGTTGACCAGGATGTTCAGGTCGCGCGCCAGCGTCGCCGGGTTGCACGATACGTAGACGATCCGCTGCGGCCGCGCGCCGCTGTCGGCGAGCACCCGCGCGACCGCGACCGCGCCGTCGCGCGGCGGATCGATCAGCAGCCGGTCGACACGGCCGAGCCGCTGCCAGGCGTCGGCATCGAATGCGAACAGATCGTCGACGCCGAACTCGACGCCGTCCGGCCCGGGCGGCGCCCGCAGCGCCGCCTGGTTGCGCAGCGCGTTCTCGCGAGCTCGTGCGACCAGCGCCGGCGCCCCTTCGATGCCGACGACCCGGCGCGCCCGGGTCGCGAGCGGCAGCGTGAAGTTGCCGAGCCCGCAGAACAGATCGACGACACGATCGTGCTCGTCCGGCGCCAGCAGCCGCACGGCATGGGCAACCAGCTGCCGGTTGATCGCCGCGTTGACCTGGGTGAACTCGGTCGGCGCGAACGGGATCGTCAGGCCGAACTCGGGCAGCGTGTAGGCGAGCGCCGAGCCGCCGCGCACGGCGGCAGCCGGCGTGATTCCGCTCGCCAGCAGCTCGATCGAATCGGGCCCGCGCGGCTGCAGCCAGACTTCGAGCGCGTGCTCGGCGGCGAATTCGCGCAGCCGTTCGAGATCGGTGCCCGACGGCGGCTCGAGCACCCGGAACACCAGCGCGACCGGCTGCCGCGGCGGCGTGTCGCGATCGCCGATCGCGACCTCGACCTGCGGCAGCCGCTGCCGGATCGACAGCGCCTCGGCCAGGCGGCGCAGCGGCAGCAGCAGCGCCGACACCGCCGGCGGCAGCACCCGACATTCGCCCATGTCGGCGACGAAGCTCGAGCCGCGTTCATGGAAGCCGACCAGCACGCCGCCCTTCTTCGCGACGTCGCGCACCGTCAACCGGGCGCGATGGCGATAGCCCCAGGCCGGGCCTTCGATCGGCGGCAGCACCTGCTCGGGCTCGACCCGCCCGAGATGCCGCAGCGTCTCTTCCAGCACCCGCTGCTTGAACGCGACCTGCGCCCGCGGCTCGACATGCTGGGTCGCACAGCCGCCGCAGACGCCGAAGTGCGGACATGCCGGCACCACCCGGCTGCAGCTCGGCGCATCGATCGCGACCACCTCGGCGACGTCGAAGCGCGGCTTGCTGCGCACGATCGCGGCCTGAACCCGCTCGCCCGGCAGGCCACCACGGACGAACACGACCTTGCCGTCGTGGTGCGCGATGCCATGGCCCTCGAGGTCGAGCGATTCGATCGCGAGCGGTACCGGGTCTGCCGCCGGCGCGGCGGCGCGTTTCGCCGAACGACCCATCGGCGCGGAATTCAGCAGTCGCCCGGCGCGACCGGCCACGCGTTCAGATACTCGACCCAGTGCGCACCGGGCAGCTTGCCGAGCGTATCGCGAAACAGCGCCAGCTCGCCGTCGTACTCGGCGCGGCTCAACTGGCCGCTGATCAGCAGGAACCGGCAGTAAACCAGCCAGGTGTTGGCGACGTCGGTCTCGCAGTAGTCGCGGATCGCGTCGATGCCGCCGGCGCGCCAGGTATCCCAGACCTGCGAGCCGTCCATGCCGAGCTTGCCCGGGAAGCCGCACAGCTTGGCGACCTCGTCGAGCGGCGCGTTGGCGCGGCCGGTGAACATCGCCAGCACGTCCATCAGGTCGAGATGGCGGCTGTGGTAGCGGTTCAGGTAGTTGTTGAAGCGGAACTCGCGATCACCGTCGCCGGTGTCCCAGTAGCGCGCCGATGCGATGCCGTGGCGCAGCGCCCGGTAGTTGAGCACCGGCAGGTCGAAGCCGCCGCCGTTCCACGACACGATCCGCGGCGTGTAGCGGTCGACGGTCCGGTAGAAGTCCTGGATCAGCCGGACTTCGTCAGCCTGCGGCGTGCCGAGGCTGCGCACCCGGACGCCGTCGCCGTCACGGAACACGCAGCTGATCGCGACCACCCGATGCAGGTGGTGCGGCAGGAAATCCGAGCCGCCGGTCTTCTGCCGGCGCCGCTCGAAGGCCGCCAGCGCGACCGCCTCGTCGGACGGCAGATCCGCCAGATCCCACGCGGCCCGCAGCCCCGCGATGTCCGGAATGGTCTCGATGTCGAAGACCAGGACCGGCGTCATCGCTTCGGCAGCACCGCCAGCGGATCGATCGGCTTGCCCTGTTGCCGGATCTCGAAATGCAGCTTCGGCCGGTCGGTGCCGGAATTGCCGAGCTCGGCGATCTTCTGGCCGCGGCGCACCGAATCGCCCTCCTTGACCGCGAGGCTGCGGTTGTGCGCGTAGACCGACAACAGCTCGTTGTTGTGCTTGACGATCACCAGGTTGCCGTAGCCGCGCGGCCCGGCGCCGCTGAAGATCACCCGGCCGTCGGCGGCCGCGAGCACCGATTCGCCCGGCTTGCCGCTGAACGCGAGCCCCTTGCTGCTGGTCTCGTCGAAGGTCTCGAACACGGTGCCGCCGGCCGGCCAGGAGAACCTCACGCCGTCGAGCACGCCGCTGCCGGTACCGGTCACCGATCGCGGCGCCGTCGCGGGTGCGGTCGCCGGCGCGGTCGCGATCAGCGGTGGCGGCGCCGCGCCGGCCGACGCGGCCGGCTGCGTGCCGACCGGGCTCGGCGTGGTCGAGATGATCACCGGCTGGCTCCGCGCGGCACCACCGGCGCCGGCACTACCGGCCGCGCCGGCGGTTCCCGGCGCGCCGACTGCCGCCCGCGGATCGACCGCGGCCAGTTCGCCGAACCGCCGCTTGAAGCCGAGCGGGCCGGTGCGCAGGTTCGGATCGGCCGGCATCGCCTGGCCCGCGCCGACCGACCCGATGCTGCTGCCTTCGATCGAGCCGCTGCGCACCGGTGCCGTTTCGACGCCGCCCGGCGCCATGCCCTGACCGGCCGAGCCGGGCTGGTCCGACATCGTCCCCGGCGGTTGCCCCGGCACCTGGCCGGCCATCGGCGGCACGCCGGGCGCACCGGGCGGCAGCGCCGGCGCCGGCATCGGCGCGGTCCGGTTGACCACCGGCGCCGGCACCGGATTGGCGCAGCCGGCAACGATCAATGCCGCCGCGAGCCCCGTCAGCGCGGCGGTCACCCGCCTCGTCCGATTTCGCTTGCGATCCATAAATTCCTCCTCGGGCGGTTGGCCGCGGCGCCGGTCGCGGGCCGTCAGCGGGCCGTGCCCGACCGCAGCGGCACGAAGCGCACCGAGTCGAGCACCGTCAGGGTCCAGTCGTCATCGGCGACCCGGTCCACCACATGCAACGCCTGGGCGTCGCTGTCGGCCGACTTGACCGGGGCAACCAGCCGCCCGCCGACGGCGAGTTGCGTCAGCCAGCTCTCGCCGATCGCATCGGCAGCCGCGGCGCTGATGATCGCATCGTACGGCGCGGCGGCCGCGACGCCGGCGGAACCGTCGCCGAACACCAGCCGCAGGTTCGGCACGCGAAACGGCCGGATGTGGGTCTTGGCGAGCTCGTGCAACCAGCGCACCCGCTCGATCGAGACGACGTCGGCGAAGACCCGTGCCAGCACCGCGGCCTGGTAGCCGCAGCCGGTGCCGATCTCGAGCACCTTCAGCGACTTCAGCGACTTCAGCTGCGCGGCCGGTACCGGCGCGGCGATCAGCTCGATCATCCGCGCGACCGTCGACGGCTTCGAAATCGTCTGGCCATGGCCGATCGGCAGCGCGACGTCCTCGTAGGCGCGGCTGGCCAAGCCGTGCTCGACGAACACGTGTCGCGGCACCGTCGCCATCGCATCGAGCACCGGCGCCGAGCGCACGCCCTGCTGCCGCAGCAGCTCGACCATCCGCAGCCGGGCGCGCTCGGAGACCAGCCCGTCGGTATCGGTGCGCTTTATCGGCTGAGCCATCGGCGCGTTGCAGCCAGTTCACGAGTCGACGTCAGATCGATGTGCAGCGGACTCACCGAGACGCGGCCGCTGGCGACCGCATGGAAATCGGTGCCGGGGCCGTTGTCGCGGGCCGCGCCGGCCTTGCCGATCCAGTAGACCGTCTCGCCGCGCGGATTCTGCGCCGGGATCACCGCCTCGGCATAGTGACGCTTGCCGAGGCGCGTCACTTCCGGCGGACCGAGCCGGTCGAACGGCAGGTTCGGGATATTGATGTTGAGCAGCATCGGCTGGGGCCATGGATCGGCGACGAAGCGCGCGACCACCTCGCGCGCGAATCGTGCCGCGCTTTCCATATGCGCATTGCCCTTCTCGACCAGCGAGAAGGCGATCGACGGCACGCCGAGCAGATAGCCTTCCATCGCGGCGGCGACCGTGCCCGAATAGATCGTGTCGTCGCCCATGTTGGCGCCGTCGTTGATGCCCGAGACGACCAGATCCGGCCGTTCGGCCAGCAGGCCGGTGATCGCCATATGGACGCAGTCGGTCGGCGTGCCGTCGATGAAATGGAAGCCGTTGGCGGCGCGCCGCACCGTCAGCGGCCGCCCCAGCGTCAGCGAATTCGACGCGCCGGAGCGATCCCGCTCCGGCGCATAGACCGTGACCTCGCCGAGATCGGACAGGATCGCCGCCAGGCTCTCGATACCGGGCGAGAAATAGCCGTCGTCGTTGCTGATCAGGATCCGCATCGAGGCATTCTAGCAACCCGCCCCGACGCCCCCCGCCGCCCGGCGTCAGCCGATGCGCCGACGCATCACCGCGCCCGGCCCTGCTTCAGCGCCGCTTTGGTACCCCAATCCCTGCTTCTTCGGTCCCCGATCCGACACGCCCTCGGCCTGCCCCCCAGCGGCGAGCGAAGCGAGCCGCCCTCTCCAACGGAGCGGTGAGGGGTGCGATGGGCGTAGCGAGCGGCCCGAGGTCGACATGAGCACCGCAGCTTGGCTGGTGCCAAGCGAGGAGCGCCGCGTCGAGATCGGGCCGGGCAGTAGCCCAGCGCCCCCCTCACCCCTCGGCGGGCCAGTCGCGGATGTAGGCCTTCAGCATCTTGTTCTCGAAGCTCTGCTCTTCGAGCACCGCACGCGCGACGTCGTGGAACGAGACGATCCCCATCAGCGTATCGCCGTCCATCACCGGCACGTAGCGGGTGTGGGTCTCGAGCATCAGTCGGCGCAGCTCGTTGACCTCGGTGGCCGGCGTGACGATCGGCGGCTCCCTGACCATGACCTCACGGACGACGATCTCGGCGACCGGGCGCGTCGGCCCGCTGCGATGCTCGGCCTGGCGCTGCGCCAGCACCTTCAGCACCTCGCGGAAGGTCAGCATGCCGGCCAGCCGGCCGTTCTCCATGATGACGATCGAGCCGATGTCCTGCTCGGCCATCGTGACGACGCACTCGGACAGCATCATGTCGGGCGACGCCGTGAACAGCGTGCTGCCCTTCAGACTCAGGATCTCGCCGACCTGCATGGATCACCCCCTTTCCCGCCGCCCACTCGTCGCGGGCCCGTTGCCGGGACGGTGGCGTATCGGAATACAGAGTAGCGGCTCGGCCAAGGCCGTGCAACCCGAGGGGCACTCGCGGCCCGGCGTTCAGCGCAGACTGTCCGCCGGCACCAGCAGTTCGTTGAGGTCGTCGACGATGACCGTGTGGCGCAGCGTGTCCCGCACGACGTGTTCGAGCGCGCCGCGCGACAGCGGCTTGGTCAGCAGCACGACATCGCCGGCGAGCCGGGCACGCGCCGAATCGAGCGGCTGCGAGCGGCTGCGGACCAGCAGCACCGGTGTGAAACGATAGGCCGGAATCTGCCGCATCCGGCGGATCAGGTCGAAGCCGTCGCCGTCGGTCAGACCCTGCTCGCAGACCACCAGATCATAGTACTGGCGCGACGCCAGCTGGATCGCTGCGGCGCTACCGACCGCACACTGGACTTCCAGGCCGATCCGGCGCAGCGCCCGTTTCATCTGCTGCTGCGCGACCGGGCTGGGCGCCACCGCCAATGCCAGCAACCGCAGCCGCGGTGCGGTGTAGGACGGTGCGGCGCGCGCTTCGGCGGCCGGCAGCGGATCGACCGGCCGCTCGGCCGATGGCGGCGCCGGCCGTGGCTGCGCCCGCCGTTCGCCCTGCGGCGGATCGTCGTTGATCGGGCGGGTCGCCGGCCCCGGGTCGACCGGGTATGGCATGCGCGGCGCGGCCGGCGCCGTGACCGTCGCGGAATCCGCGCCCGGCTCGGCTCCGCCGCGATCCGCGGCCCGCTCGGCGGTGCGTCCGGCGGTGCGTCCGGCGGCGCGGCTGGCGGCGGCAGCAGTCGCTTCGGCGACCTCGCTCGCGTGCGCGGCAGCGACTTCGGCGGCGCGGCTGGTGGCGCGTGCGATGACTTCGGCGACCCGCCCCGACGCGAGCGGCTCGAGCGATCGCACCTGCGGCGGCGGCGGCAGCCGCTGGGCGGACCGGCCGCCGGCCGGATCGATCGTGCCGCTGCCGGCGGCAGCCGCCGGCGCGTCGGTCGCGGTGGCGGTACCGACGGTCGCGGCCCGCACCGGATCGGCCGGCTGCGCATCGGTATGGATATCGGTCAATTCGTCGCTGAGCGGCGGCACGTCGACCGCACCGAGTTCGATGTTCTCGCGCTCGACGACCCGATTCAGGATCGGCAGCAGCTGCAGCGTCAGCCGATCGATCGCGATCGAATGGCGAGCGCTGGTCTGCGCGCCGCGCGGCACGGCGGCGACCGTCGGGATCGCCCGCGCCCGCGCCCGCGCGCCGACCGCCGACATCGCGTCGAGTCCGGCCGGATCGGCCGGATTGGCGATCAGGATGTCGGTCTGCGTCAGATCGAGCACGTCGAGCATCCGGTAGTCGTACTTGTTGTACTGACTGTGCTCGAACACGATCTGGATCAGCCGTACGTCGCGCGGATCGAGCCCGGCGGAGGCGATGCGAACGACCGGGCGGCGGGTGAGCGTCGTGGACATGCCGGGCATTGTGAATGTCGGCTGCCGCGCCGCGGCAGCGCAGTTGGCCACGGCCCACACTGCGACGGCGACCCGCCGACGGGCGGTCGCAGCCCCGCCACCGGCGGCAACGGCGCGGCGCCCCATGCTACAGTCGGCGCCCGACGCAACGGCGCAACGAGCGGGGGACGAACCGTGAGCCAGAGAGACTACTACGCGCTCGACACGCTGGCCGTGCACGCCGGCGCGGCGCCGGATCCCGGCAGCGGCGCGCGGATTCCGCCGATCCATCTGTCGGCCGCCTTCGTTTTCCCGGACTCCGACCGCGCCGCCGCGCTGTTCAACCTCGAGCGCTCGGGGCACGTCTATTCGCGGCTCAGCAATCCGACCTGCGCGGTGCTCGAGGAACGGATCGCCGCGCTCGAACGCGGCGTCGGTGCGATCGCGACCGCGAGCGGCCAGGCCGCGCTGCATCTGGCGATCGCGACGCTGGCCGGCGCCGGCTCGCACATCGTCGCATCCCGCTCGCTGTACGGCGGGTCGCACAACCTGCTGCACTACACGATGCGCCGCTTCGGCATCGAGACCACGTTCGTCGACCCGCGCAGCGCCGACGCCTGGCGCGCGGCGCTGCGGCCGAACACACGGCTGCTGTTCGGCGAGACGCTCGGCAATCCGGCGCTGGAAGTGCTCGACATCGCGCAGGTCGCCGAGATCGCGCACGGCCACCGCCTGCCGCTGCTGGTCGATTCGACCTTCACCACGCCGTACCTGATCCGGCCGTTCGAGCACGGCGCCGACCTGGTCTACCACTCGGCCACCAAATTCCTCTGCGGCCACGGCACCGTGCTCGGCGGGCTGGTGGTCGATTCCGGCCGCTTCGACTGGGACGCCTCGGGCAAGTTTCCCGAGCTGACCGAGCCCTACGACGGCTTCCACGGCATGGTGTTCAGCGAGGAATCGACCGTCGCGGCGTTCCTGCTGCGCGCCCGCCGCGAAGGGCTGCGCGACTTCGGTGCCTGCCTGTCGCCGATGAATGCGTTCCAGATCCTGCAGGGCATCGAGACGCTGTCGCTGCGGATGGCGCGCCATGTCGACAACGCGCGGCGGGTCGCGGCCTGGCTCGCGGCGCATCCGCTGGTCGCGCAGGTCGCCTACCCCGAGCTGGAATCGCATCCCGATCATGCGCTCGCCAAGCGGCTGCTGCCGCGCGGCTGCGGCTCGGTGTTCAGCGTCGACCTGCGGCTCGACCGCGAGGCCGGCCGGCGTTTCGTGGAGAGCCTCGAACTGTTCTCGCACCTGGCCAATGTCGGCGACGCCCGCTCGCTGGTGATCCATCCCGCCTCGACGACCCACTTCCGGATGGATGCCGCCGCGCTCGCCGCCGCCGGCATCGGCGAAGGCACACTGCGGCTGTCGATCGGCCTCGAGGACGCCGACGACCTGATCGCCGATCTCAAGCGCGCGCTGAAACGCGCCGAAGGAGCGCAGCGATGAAGTTCCGCGTTCCCGCCGGCGCCGCGGGCACCGGCAGCGACGATATCTACGCCTACACCGGCGGCCGCCCGCTCGCCGCCGACCAGCCGCTGCTCGCGTTCGTCCACGGCGCCCAGCACGACCATTCGGTCTGGGGCCTGCAATCGCGCTATCTGGCGCACCACGGCTACTCGGTACTGGCCTTCGATCTGCCCGGCCACGGCCGCAGCGGCGGCGCGCCGCTCGCGACCATCGAGGCGATGGCCGGCTGGCTCTGCGCGGCGATCCCGGCGGCCTGCCAGGCGGCCGGCATCGGCGCCGTGCCGCCGACCGTCGTAATCGGCCACAGCATGGGCTCGCTGATCGCGCTCGAAGCCACGGCGGCGGCTGCGGGCAAGGCGCCGCCGTGGCTCGCCGCGGTCGCGCTGCTCGGCACCGCGGTGCCGATGCGGGTCTCGGACGCGCTGCTCGCCGCCGCCCGCGACGACGAGGCGCGCGCCTTCGACATGATCAACTTCTGGTCGAGCGCCGGCATCAACCATCGTCCGGGCACGCCCGGGCCCGGCTTCTCGACCTTCGTGCAGAACCGCCGGTTGATGGAGCGGCAGCGGCCCGGCGTGCTGGCCAACGATTTCGCCGCCTGCAACGGTTACGCCGCCGGTCTCGATCGTGCCGGCGCGCTGGCGGTTCCGGCGCTCTACCTGCTGGCCGCGCGCGACCAGATGACGCCGCCTTCGGCGGCGCGCCTTGCGATCGACGCGACCGCGAACAAGCGCGTCGTGGTGATCCCCGGCTGCGGCCACAACCTGATGGCCGAGCGGCCCGACGAGACGCTCGATGCGCTGCGCGGCTGGCTCGCCGAAGTCGCCGCGACGCCCGCGCCGGCGGAGTGATGCCGCCATCCGCCTCGCCGCCGGCCGCTGCGGTGCCGACCGCTGCGGTTCCGGACGCCGCAGTGCCGGCCGCCGCGGTGCCGCGCGACACGTCACCGCATCCGCCGGCGCCATCGCGACGCGCCGTCCAGGCCCGCCACGCAACCGTCGCGCTGGTGCTGCTGCTGGCGCTGCTCGGCTTCGCGTGGGAGACGGTGCTGGCGCCGCTGCGGCCCGGCGGCACGCTGCTCGCGCTGAAGGTGCTGCCGCTCGCGCTGGCGCTGCCGCCGCTGCGCGGCGGCGCGATCCGCGCCTATCAATGGTGGTCGATGGCAATCCTGCTCTATGTCTGCGAAGGCGTGGTGCGCGGCATGAGCGATCCGCAGCCGTCGGCCCTGCTCGGCTGGATCGAGTTCGTGCTGGCGACGGCCGCCTACACGGCGATCATGCTGTACATCCGCTGGGCCCGGCAGCCGGCCGGCATGGCGGGCGTCCGTAGCGGGAACACGCCCTAAGAGCGCGGGCGGCTGAAGAACGACTCGATCTCCGCCGCGACCCGATCCGGAATCGTCATCGCCGGCAGGTGCCCGACCACCATGCGACAATCGTCGCAATCCAATCGAGCAAGGAACCGACCGTGGGACAGACCGGGCAGACCGACGCGCGCAACGGCTTTCTGGCCGGCAAGCGCATCCTGATCCTCGGCTTGTTGTCGAACCGGTCGATCGCCTACGGCATCGCCAGGCAGTGCCGGCTGCAAGGCGCCGAGCTGGCGTTCACCTATCAGGGCGATCGCTTCAAGGACCGCATCACCGAGCTGGCGGCCGAGTTCGGCTCGGAGCTGGTGTTTCCGTGCGATGTCGCCGACGACGCGCAGATCGCCGCGCTCGCCGACGCACTGGCGGCGAAGTGGGACGGGCTCGATGGCCTGGTCCATGCGATCGCGTTCGCGCCGCGCGAAGCGATCGCCGGCGATTTCCTCGACGGCGCCACCCGCGAGAACTTCCGGATCGCGCACGACATCTCGTCGTACAGCTTCGTCGCGCTCGCCCGCGCGATGCTGCCGCTGTTGCAAGGCCGGCGGTCGGCGCTGCTGACGCTGAGCTATCTCGGCGCGGTGCGGACCATCCCGAACTACAACACGATGGGCGTCGCCAAGGCGTCGCTCGAAGCGACGGTCCGCTATCTCGCCGAATCGCTCGGCCCGCGCGGCATCCGCGTCAACGGCATCTCGGCCGGGCCGATCAAGACGCTCGCCGCGTCCGGCATCAAGGGCTTCGGCAAGATCCTCGACTTCGTCTCGGCCAACGCGCCGCTGCGGCGCAACGTCACGACCGAGGACGTCGGCAACGTCGCAGCGTTCCTGCTGTCGGAGCTCGCAGCCGGCGTCACGGCCGAGATTACCTATGTCGACGGCGGCTTCTCGACCACCGTCGGCGGCATGGCGGGCGAAGCATGAGCGCGCACGGCCCGCCGCCGGCCGGAGGCCGTCGGCGTTCGACAGGCACGGTCGGTCCGCAGGGACTGACGGTGTCCGGTCTCACTTCCGAAGCGCGAATCCCGGAGCGCGTCAGCGCGGAGGGTAGTCTAGTTAGCGCCGCCGGAGCCGCTGCGGCAGCTGGTGCAGCGGCTGGTGCGGCGGCAGCTGCAGACGTCGCCGCCGCCGAGCCGCGGCTGACCTCGTTCTCGCACGGCGGCGGCTGCGGCTGCAAGATCGCGCCGGGCGTGCTGTCCGAGATCCTGCGCGCGCCCGGCGGTCCGCGGCTGCCGCTGCCGCCGGAGCTGCTGGTCGGCATCGAGACCGCCGATGATGCTGCGGTCTATCGGCTCAACGACAGCCAGGCGCTGGTCGCGACCACCGATTTCTTCATGCCGATCGTCGATGACCCGACCGACTTCGGCCGGATCGCCGCGACCAACGCGCTGTCGGACGTCTACGCGATGGGCGGCCGGCCGATCCTCGCGCTGGCGCTGGTCGGCATGCCGATCGACAAGCTGCCGCTGGACGTGATCCGCCGGATCCTGCAGGGCGGCGAATCGGTCTGCGCCGCCGCCGGCATCCCGATCGCCGGCGGGCACACCATCGACTGCGTCGAGCCGATCTACGGCCTGGTCGCGCTCGGCCTGGTGCATCCCGATCGGGTCCGCCGCAACGCCGACGCCCGCGCCGGCGACGTGCTGATCCTCGGCAAGCCGCTCGGCGTCGGCGTGCTGTCGGCGGCGCTGAAGAAAGGCCGGCTCGACGCCGCCGGCTACCGCGCGATGCTCGACAGCACGACCCGCCTCAACACGCCGGGGCCGCTGCTCGCCGAGCTCGACGCGGTCCATGCAATGACCGACGTGACCGGTTTCGGCCTGCTCGGCCACACGCTCGAAATGGCGCGCGGTGCCGGCCTGACCGCGCGGATCGACGCGCAGCGCCTGCCGCTGATCGCCGGCGCACTGGAACTCGCGCGCGCCGGCTGCATCACCGGCGCGAGCGCCCGCAACTGGGCCGGCTACGGCAGCGCCATCCGGCTCGGCGCCGGCATCGACCCGGTCATGCAGGCGCTGCTGACCGATCCGCAGACCAGCGGCGGGCTGCTGGTCGCCTGCACGCCGGAGGCGGCCGACACCGTGCTCGGCGTGTTCCGCCGCGACGGATTCGGCGCCGCCACGGTGATCGGCGAGATCGCGGCCGGCGAGCCGATCGTCGAGGTCGCGTCGTAGCACGCAGCGCGCGCGGCGCGCGGGCACCGGTCATGACATCGGCGAGCGACGCGGCCGGGCCGCCGGTATCGAAGCCGCCAGTACTGGAACTGCGCGGCGTCGCGCGCCGCTTCGACGCGAGCCGCTGGGTGCTGCGCGACGTTTCGCTCGCGGTCGCGGCCGGCGAGCGGGTGGTGCTGGTCGGCGAGTCCGGCGTCGGCAAGTCGACGCTGCTGAACCTCGCCGCCGGGCTCGACCGGCCCGACCAGGGCTCGGTGCTGCTCGACGGCCAGCCGCTGGCGCCGCTCGACGAGCCGGCGCTCGCCGCGTTGCGCCGCGCCCGGCTCGGCTTCGTGTTCCAGGCGTTCCATCTGATCCCGCATCTGACGGCGTGGCAGAACGTCGCGCTGCCGCTGCTGCTCAACGGCGTCGCCGAACGCGACGCCGGCAGCCGCGCTCGCGCGGTGCTCGCCGAGCTCGGCCTCGCCGGCCGCAGCGACGACCATCCGGCGACGCTGTCGGGCGGCGAGCAGCAGCGCGTCGCCTTGGCCCGCGCGCTGGTGCACCTGCCGGCGCTGATCCTCGCCGACGAGCCGACCGGCAACCTCGACCCCGGTACCGCCGCCGCCGCGATCGCGCTGCTCGACGCGCAGGTGCGCAGCCGCGGCGCGGCGCTGCTGCTGGTGACGCATTCGGCCCAGGCCGAACGGATCGCCGATCGGCTGCTGCGGCTGACGCCGGAGGGCATCGCGGCCGTGTGAGCGCCGCGCCGGCCCGAACGTGATCGCTTCGATATCGCCTGCTCTCCGAAGATAGCGGCGAATTTCGGCCAGCGAGCGAAGCACCCCGCGAGCCGGCCGAGGACGGAGCCGGAGGGCCGAGTCGAACGCGGATCGGCTCGCGGCACGCCCGGTCATCACGGCTTCGACCAATCACCGTCGGCGGTAGCGCCGACGGGATCGTCGGCAGCGGCGACCCCATCAAACGCGAGTGACTCTTCAGCGGCGCGTACCAGCGCCCGCTGCCAGGTGACGGACGCGGGCGCTCGAACCCGCAGATCGGCAGCGACGCGGCACGGTCAACATCATATTAAGATTATCTAATACTAAATCGCACATACTGAGCGCAACTTCATAAAGGCGTGACAATCCGATGAGCCAGATCAACGAAGACAAAGTTGTCGATTTGCACGCCCTGCGAGTTTTCCTCACCACTGCCGAAACCGGAAGCATGGCGGCTACCGCGACCCGTTTCAACGTCACGCAATCCGCGATATCGCAAAGCGTTCGAGCCTTGGAGGAGTATTTCGGCGTCGTGCTGATCGACCGGTCCACCAGGCCGTTGGTGCTCACGCCGGCGGGCCTGCATCTGAGAACGCGCGGAAGCACGCTGCTTTCGCAGGCGTTGAACCTGCGTGGATCGGTGATCGACGCCAGTCAGGGCATCAAGCCGGACCTGCGCATCGGCCTCGTCGACTCCTTCGCGGCAACCTGCGGCACGGCCTTGGCGCGTCGACTGATCCGCCACGTCGATCATCTCTCCGTTCGCACCGGCTTGACCCCGAATCTCAGCGAAGACCTGCTTCGCCGAGAGTTCGACGTCATTCTGACGACGGACCCTCTCGATGACATGAGCGGGATCGCCCGGCACGAGCTGATGAGCGAAAGCTTCTTCCTCATCACGCCCCGTTCGATGACGCCGACGCCAGCTAATCTCGGCGACCTGCGTCGCCTGCCCGAGCGCCTGCCGCTGATCCGTTTCAACCAGCAATCGCATCTGGGCGTTCAGATCGAGCGGACGCTGCGCCAGCACGCAATTCGCGCGCCGCGGCATATCGAAGTCGACACGGCCGACACCCTCACCTCCATGGTTGCCGGCGGACTCGGGTGGGCCATCACCACGCCGCTTTGCGTGATGCAGGCTGCGCAACACGCAAGGAACGTCGGAATTCGCATGGTTCCGGCGCTCGCCTCCTCGCGATCGATCTATGTCCTGGCAAGAGATGGCGAATACGAGACCTTGGTAAAGGACGTCTTCCTCCATGGCCGGGCCGTCCTCGAGGAAGACGCCGTGCCGGCGTTGCGCAAGATCGGCGTCGCGCTCGAAAAGTCCATAAGAATCAAAGATTGGAAAGCAGATGAGTAGCAGCCCTGGCCCTGTCAGAACAGAAAAGGACAGCATCGGATTGGTAGAGATCGGCGAGGACGATCTCAGGGGCATCAATGCGATTCGCGGAGAACGCAACTTCCGGCTATCCGGAACACCTTTCGGCGCCGAAAGGGAATTCGTGAAATCGTTCGGACTCTGCAAGTGGGCGGCAGCCCTTGCCAATCGCGATCTCGGCGTCGTCTCCGCCGCTCGGTCCGAGGCGATCGTCGCCGCATGCAGAGAAGTCGTCGAGGGCAGGCTGGACCGGTTCATGCGCGTCGATGTGCTCGAAGGTTCCGGCGGAACCTCGACCAACATGGCCGTGAACGAGGTGATCGCGAATCGAGCCCTTCAGATCATGGGGAAATGCGCCGGATCGTACCAGTCGATCCATCCCAACGATCACGTGAATCGTTCGCAGTCCACCAACGACGTATATCCGTCCGCGATGAAGATCGCGGCCTATATCAAGCTCGACGACCTGCTCCAGGCACTGCAGGTGCTCGACCGCTCGTTCGACATGAAGTCTGAGGCGTTCTCGCGCGTGCTGCACCTGGGCCGAACCTGTCTGCAGGATGCACAGCCCATGACGCTGGGCCAGCTCTTTTCCGGATATGCAGGTCTTTGCCGGCGCCTGGGCAGGTCACTGAAGGCCATTCAAGAGGAGCTGACGGTGCTTCCGTTGGGGGGGACCGCAATCGGCACCGGATTCGGCTCGCCGCCGAACTACAAGCAGACCGTCTTCGAGCGTCTGCGCGAGATATCGGGAATCGCGTTCATCAGCGCGACGAATCCGTTCGACGCCATGCAGAACCTCGATGTCTTCAGCCGCTTATCCGCGGAGCTGAGAACATGCGCCACGTCGCTCGCGAAGATCTGTTCCGATCTGATCCTGCTGTCGTCCGGCCCCGCCGGCGGCCTCGGCGAGATTCGCCTTCCCGCGGTGCAGACGGGCTCATCGATGATGCCGGGCAAGGTGAACCCGGTCATCCCCATGGCGTTCGTTCAGATCGGCTTCGCGGTTGTCGGCAACGACACGTGCATTGCACAGGCCAATCAGAATGGCCAGCTCGAGATCAATCACTTCGAACCGGTTGTCGCGCACCGGCTGTTCGATTCCATCCGTTTGCTGACCAACGGCATCCGTGCCGTCGCGGAGCAGTGCGTCTCGGGCATCACCGCAGATATCGACGTCAATGAGCGCAACCTTCTGGGGTCACCCGCCATCTCCACGGCATTCATCGAAAGGCTGGGCTACGAACCCACGGCAACAATCGTTCGGGAGGCGCTCGAGGAAGGTGTATCGCTGGTCAGCAAACTTCAAGCCATGGGACTGATGAGCCTGGAAGAGTCTGTCCAACTCATACGCAAGACGGCCGAGGTGGTCCGATGAAGGTAGCAGTCCAGCGGAACCCGAACTTTCTTCATTTCGAATGCATCCGATGCTCGGCGAAGTACGAGTTCGGAGATCATGTGGAGGGCTGCCCGAAATGCCTGGCTGAAGGGTACCCCGTCAATCTGTACGGCAGATACGGCCACGGCGATCCGCAGGCAGGCCCCGCCCGGTGTCAGCTGCCCTACGTGTCCGGCATCTCGCTCGGAGAAGGCGCCACGCCGCTGATCCGGTTCGAGCCGCGCGCGGGTTCTGCCGTGCATCTGAAGCTCGAAGGGATGAATCCTACCGGGTCGCACAAGGACCGAATGGCGGCCCAGCTGATGAATCGTGCCATCGAGAGCGATGCCAACGAGATCGTTGCGGCATCCACCGGAAACGCCGGCGTCGCCATCGCCGCCTACGCCGCGCGCGCCGGCATCAGATGCGAGATCGCGATCACGGGGAGTTGCAACCGGATCTTCCGGCTGGCCATGGAGCGTTGCGGCGCGACGCTGACGCAGTTTCCGGACAGCCTCAGCCGCTGGCCCTACGCCGAGCAACGGGTCAAGCGCGACGGCGCGATGAGCGGGACGAACTACCTTCTTCCGCCGGTCGGAAGCCCGCCGATCGGCGTTGAAGGCTACAAGGCGATCGCCCATGAAATCCTCGAGGATCTCGGCGCTGCGCCAGACGTCGTATTCGTGCCCGCATCCCGGGGCGACCTGTTATGGGGCATCCACGCCGGATTCGCCGAGCTGGCGGAACGCGGAGTCAGCGAGCAGGTACCGAGACTGATCGCTGTCGAGCCCTTCCCCCGCCTCGCTCTCGTCCTGGAAGGGGCGGACTACCGCGGTTCATTCGAGGGCAGTACCCGACAACTCTCGACCGGTGGGACCACCGTCACGTTTCAGGCATACGAGGCACTACGCCGAAGCGAAGGTCTCGCCATCGCGGTGCCGGACGGAGAGGCGGAGGATGCGCATGCCGAGCTGGCGCGCGGAGGGATCTATGCGGAGCTTTCGAGCGCGAGCGTTCTGTCCGCCTATTGCCGTGCCCTGGAGCGCGGATTGATCCGGGCAACCGATGTCGCGGTGCTGATCGTCACGTCCGTAGGGTTCAAGGATGAAGCAGTCTGAAGCCGGAGCATGCAGCTTGGCGGTCGACATCGGTGGCACGTTCACGGACGTCGTGCTTCAGCGCGGCGAGAAGCGTTGGACGACCAAGGTTCTGACGACGCCTCACGCCCCGGAGAACGGGTTCCTCCGCGGCGTGAAGAAGGTGCTCGGACTGGCCGGCGTCACGCCGAACGAGGTCGGCATGATCATTCACGGCACGACGCTCGGAACCAATGCACTGATCGAACGAAAGGGGGCCAAGACCGC
Source organism: Lautropia sp. (assembly GCA_050249335.1). Classification (GTDB taxonomy): domain Bacteria; phylum Pseudomonadota; class Gammaproteobacteria; order Burkholderiales; family Burkholderiaceae_E; genus Lautropia. The sequence goes on along the minus strand of JBFWQR010000010.1, from coordinate 33,659 downwards.
ATTTCTCACCACTGCCGGATTTCGCGATGTCCTGGAGATCGCGCATGAAAGCAGGTACGAGCTTTACGATCTGTCAATTGAGAAGCCCGCTCCGCTCGTGCCGCGGGAGCTTCGTTTCACGGTCGGCGAGCGCATCTCCGCGGCCGGCCGGGTATTGCTCGGACTCGATACGGAGGGCATCCGCGGCGTCATCGAGGCGCTCGAGAAGCTCCATGTCCAGAGCCTGGCAATCGGCTTCCTGCAATCGTTCGTCAATGACAGTCACGAGCGCACGGCGAGAGATCTGATCGCCGCAGCGATGCCCGGCCTGTCCATCTCCATTTCATCGGAAGTCAGTCCTGAAATCCGCGAGTACGAGCGATTCTCGACCGTGTGCGCGAACGCGTACATTCGTCCGGCGCTGGATCTGTACATCGGGCGACTCGAGCAGGAGCTGACCAGCGAAGGATTCTCGTGCCCGCTCTACCTGATGAGCTCGGGCGGCTCCCTGACCAGTCCGCAAGTTGCCCGGGCGTTCCCCGTCCGACTGATCGAATCAGGCCCCGCCGGCGGCGCGATCCTGGCGAGCAGCATTGCAACGCAGTGCGGCATCGAACGGATGATGGCATTCGACATGGGTGGCACGACCGCAAAGCTCTGCTTCATCGACGGCGGCCGGCCGCAAACCGCGCAGACCTTCGAAGCTGCGCGCGTCTACCGATTCAGCCAGGGCAGCGGCTTGCCGCTCCGCATCCCGGTGATCGAGCTGGTCGAAATCGGTGCCGGTGGAGGTTCGATCGGCCGCGTCGACGAAGTTGGGCGTCTTACCGTCGGGCCGGACAGCGCCGGCGCCGAGCCCGGACCAGCCTGCTATGGGCGTGGCGGCAGGCATGCCACGGTCACCGACGCAGACCTGCTCGCCGGAAGACTCGACGCGGAGAAGCTTGCCTCTCAGATGACCGTCAGCGAGGCCGCCGCGGGCTCCGCATTGTCCGCCCTCGGCGCCGCGTTCGGGTGGAATGCGACGGAAACTGCGTTGGCGATCGCCGAGACGGTCGAGGAGAACATGGCGGCCGCCGCCCGAATGCATGCCATCGAGGGCGGCCGCGACGTATCCGCGTACACGATGCTGGCTTCCGGCGGCGCCGCCCCGATGCATGCGGCCCGCGTGGCCATGAAGCTCGGCATCGACACGGTGCTGATTCCGTCGGGCGCCGGCGTCGGATCCGCGATCGGGTTCCTATGGGCGCCGATGGCGTTCGAAAGCGCGGAAACATGGATCCAGACCACGAGCACGCTCGACGTCAGCGCCGCGAACGAACGACTGCAGCGCCAAGTGGCCAGATGTCGAGCGCAGCTCCCGGATTCACCCGATGCGCGTGCATCCCTGTCGGCGTCCGTGTCGTTGCGGATGCGATACGCCGGTCAGGGCTACGAGATCGAGGTTCCACTGAACGGTTTGGCGCTCGGCCCGGCGGCGCCCGCCGAAATACATCGGCAGTTCGAGCAGACGTACGAGCGGCTGTACGGCCTCAGGATCCCACGGCTCGCAAGCGAGATCGTGAGCTGGAAGGTTCGCGTCGCGCTCGCGGAATCCGTCCAGCTTCCAAAGGATGCGGTGAAGCGTCCCCAGGGCCGGCTGGATCCGCCACGGCTGAGCGCATACCTGGACCCGGCCGCGGGCACTCATTCGTCGCTCGGCGTATTCGAGCGGGACCGGATCGCCGCAGACGCGGTCATGTGTGGTCCCGCCATCATTGCCGAGGCCGAGACGACCACGTTCGTTCCCCGGGGCTGGTCCGCATTCCGGACGGCGGCCGGTCACCTGATGCTGCAGAACGACGGAGCCCGGCAATGAGCGCAATCGACGAGCTGAAGCAGCAGGTCATCTGGAACCGGCTGATCTCGGTCGTGAACGAGCTGGCGCAGACGCTGGTCCGTACCGCCTTCTCGCCTTCGACACGCGAGGCGGGGGATCTGTCGGCGGGCGTCTTCGACATCGAAGGGCGAATGATCGCCCAGGCCGTGACCGGCACACCCGGGCACGTCAACACGATGGCGCAGGCGGTTCGGCACTTCCTGAAGCCGATCCCGCTGGAGACGATGTCTCCCGGCGACGTCTACGTCACGAACGATCCATGGCTCGCCAGTGGTCATCTGAACGACTTCACCGTTGTTGCCCCGGCCTTCCACAAGCACAAGCCGGTAGGTCTGTTCGCCGCAACGGTTCACGTGTCCGATGTCGGCGGCCTGGGCGTGGGCATCGAGGCCAAGGATGTGCACCAGGAAGGGCTGTACGTTCCGATCGTCCGGATGATGAGAGCCGGCACGTTCGATCCGATGCTGGAAGCCCTGGTCCGGAGCAACGTACGCGATCCGGTCGCCGTTCTCGGCGATCTCAACGCCCTCGCCGTCTCCACCATGGCCGGCTGCATGGCTTTGACCAGGATGTTCGACGAGATGGGCCTCGAGGATCTCATCGAGCTGAGCGAGCGTATTCGGCGGAAGTCGCTGGAAGCCATGAAGGCCGCGATCTCGCCGCTTCCGAAGGGAGTGTTCAGCAACTCGATGACCATAGACGGCGTCGAAGCGCCGCTGCAGCTGACCGCCTGCATGACGATCGAGGAAGACCGGATCCTGGTGGACTGGTCCGGCACGTCGCAGCGGTCTCAGTTCGGTATCAACGTTCCGCTTTGCTACACCGCCGCCTACACCACGTACGGAATCCGATGCATCGTCGGAAGCCGGGTGCCGAACAATGAGGGTTCCCTCTCGGCCATCACGGTCACCGCTCCGGAGGACTGCCTGCTGAACGCGCCGTATCCGGCGCCCGTTGCCGCGCGATCGATGATCGGCCTGATGCTCCCCGACGTGATCATGGGATGCCTGGCGCAAGTGACGCCGAAGGCCGTGCAGACCGAGAGTTCATCCGTGCTGTGGAACCTGCGGCTCTCCGGCGGTCGCGGCACGCCCGGCATCCCCGTCGGCGAGGACGTCAACGGCCCTCGCTTTCACATCACCACGTTCAACGCGGGCGGCGTGGGAGCCCGCTCGAGCAAGGACGGTCTGGCCGCCACCGCATTTCCGTCCGGCGTGCGAAACGTCCCGCTCGAGGTGATCGAATCGATCTCGCCTCTGGTCTTCTGGCGCAAGGAACTGCGACGGGATTCCGGCGGCGCCGGCCGGTACCGCGGAGGCGACGGCCAGACGATGGAAGTGGGACATGTCGACGAGGAGCCGTTCGTGCTCAATGCCACTTTCGATCGTGTCGAGAATCCGGCGCGCGGCTACCTCGGCGGCAATGCCGGCGCCCCGGGGCGCGTCTATCTCTCGGACGGTACGCCGCTGCGCCCCAAGGGTCGCCAGTTGATCCCCGCCGGCCGCCGCCTCGTCATCGACACCCCCGGCGGCGGCGGGTTCGAGCCAGCCCGAGAGCGGGATCGGCCGCGGATCGAACTGGATATCGCGCAGGAGCGGATCTCGCAGGATGAGGCTGCCCGGATCTATCGGCTCGGCTCGGTCTAGCAGCTCCCCATCAAACACGAACAGGAGAGTCAGATGAACTCGATCACGGCCATCGTTCGCCTTGCTGTCGGAACCTTCATCGCGTCCACGCTGCTGGCTTCCGGCGCCAACGCGGAAGACCGATATCCGTCCAAGCCGATCACATTCGTCCTGGGCTACTCGGCAGGCGGTATCGGCGACGCATTCGTGCGGCAAATCTCCAGATATGCCGAGCTCACCCGGAAGGCCACCATCGTCGTCGACTACAAGACCGGCGCGGCAGGCTCGATCGCCGCGGCCGCGGTCAAGAATGCTGCGGCTGACGGCTATACCGTGGGTCTGCACACCCCCAGCACCATGATGATCTTTCCCCATTTCACCCGGGTCCCGTACGACTCGAAGAAGGATTTCACGTATCTCGGGACGCTGCTGTCGCAGCCACAGCCCCTGTATGTCCTCGCGTCGAGCCCGATCCGCGCATGGAGCGACGTGGTTGCGTACGCGAAGGCCAATCCCGGCAAGTTCAGCTGGGGAACGGTGGGCAACAACAATCTCGGCCATATCGTGATGGGGGCGGCCTTCATGGAGGAGCGGCTCGAGACCACTCAGGTTCCCTTCAGAGGAGGTGCGGATGCCATCACTGCCCTGCTCGGGGGTCACATCGATGCAGTCGTGTCCGCGGATTTCGGCCCACTGCTGGAGGCAGGCAAGGTGCGGCTGATCGCGGAGACCGGCGATCGGCGACCGCTTCCCGACGTCCCGACCGTGAAGGATCTCGGATACTCGCTTTCCATCCCGCTAGTCTATGGAGTTCTCGGTCCGCACGGAATGTCTGCCGGCGCCGTGAAGTGGTGGGACGATCTGCTCCGCGACATGTACAACGACAAGGGCTTTGCAGAGTTCTGCGAGAAGTATCGCGGGGTTCCGGTCTATGCGTCTCCCAAGGAGACCGCCGACGCCGTCGTGACGGGCTTCGACAGGGTCGGCAAGGCGGCCGAGCGCATGGGGCTCGACCGGAGCGGAGCCAGGTGAGCGCAATCGCCGGTGCAAGCGATACGATCGACGTCGAGGCACGCATCGGGCATTGGTGCGCCGGGCTCGAGCTCAGCGCCGTTCCACCCGACGTACGCAAGACCGCGACGACCTCGATTCTGGACACGATCGGCGTCGCCATTGCCGGCACCACGACTTCAATCCATTCGACGATCGATCACATGCTGGAACAGGGCGGGCGTCATGCCCTGTTCAACGGCAAGCGAGCAGCGCATCCCGGCGACGCAGCGCTGCTGAACGGCGTGGCAGCGCATGCGTTGGACCTGGACGACACCTGCTTCGCGGGCATCGTCCATGGCTCGGCTGTGGTCCTGCCGGCCGTGCACGCCGCATGCGAAATTGCCGAGGCATCGGCCGACGACATGCTGTTGGCCTACGTTTGCGGCATCGAAGCCGAGTGCGCCCTGGGAAACGCGTTCACCGATGCACTGTATGAACGAGGATACTGGACGACCGCAACGCTCGGGGCAATGGGGGCTGCAGTAGGCGCCGCCAAGGGCATGCGAATGTCGGCCACGCAGGTCGCCGAGGCCGTGCGGCTGGCGGCGCAGATGGCCCCGGGAATGCGGTCTAGCCACGGCAGCGACGCCAAGCCGTTTCTCTGCGGTCATGCGGCCCGCATCGGCCTCGAGTGCGCACTGGCCGCCCGTGCCGGCGTAACCTGCACATCGGGCGCGTTGCTGGGGCCCTTCGGATTTGCCGCCGTCCACAACCAAGGTGTCTTTCGCCGGGAATGCGTCGAGGCGCTGGGGCAGCGCTGGAGCTTGCGAACGCCCGGCATCGCGTACAAGTTCTACCCGTTGTGTTCGGCGACGCAGGCGGCCATCGAAGCGAGCTTGTCCCTGAGGCCGCAGATCGGGTCTCGCTCCGTATCCGCGATCACCTGTCGCGCGACGCCCTTCGCGGTCGGGTGCCTGCCCTATCGGCACCCGGCATCGCCCGGCCAGGCGCAGTTCAGCCTGACGTTCGCCGTGGCCTGCGCGCTGCTACACGGCGACGTCGGCATCGACCATCTGAGCCCGGCGGTCGTGGCTGCGCCTGAGATCACGCAGTTGATGGACAGAATCCGCGTCGTGCCGGATCACTCGATCACGACCGGACAAGACATGCAGCAGGTTCCCGAGGCGGCCAGCGTGGAGCTCGTGCTGGATGACGGATCGAATCTTTCGGCGACCGTGCTCGCGGCCACCGGAATGCCGTTCGCGCCCGCCGATGAGCAGCGGCTCAAGAGGAAGTTCATCGATTGCGCATCCAGAGTCTTCGGTATCGCGATCGCCGAGTCGTTGCATCGGCAGTTCACGGACATGACCGGCCTTCCGCTGCTGGCGCTGCCCACGGCCTGATTGGACCCGTCGCCGCGATGCGAGGCCTGCCCCCGGATAGTGGTCGGCGGCATCTTGGAGCGCGACTGCCCCGGCGGTGCCGGGTGCGATTCTGAGCGGAGCGGCGGCTGGATTCCGTGTTTACCCCAATTTCCAGGCGCACACGTGTGCATACCATGCCGACATGGTTACACAACGCGTTGCTACTCCTGCCCGGCAGGGGCCTCTTGCTGGAATCCGTGTTCTCGATCTCACGGCCGTACTCATGGGGCCATTCTGTACCCAGATTCTGGCGGACCTGGGCGCAGACGTCGTGAAGGTGGAAAGCCCTTCGGGCGACACGACCCGAAGGTTGCCGGGTGGCAAAGAGCCCGGCATGTCTGGCATGTTCCTGAACCTGAATCGGGGCAAACGCGGCGTGGTGCTCAACCTCAAGAAGCCCGCGGGCAGGCAGGCGGTGCTCCGCTTGGCCGCTGACGCCGATGTGTTCGTTCATTCCATGCGCACCAATGCGATCGCACGCCTGGGGCTGGACTATGCGAGCCTTGCCGAGGTCAACCCGAAGGTAATCTACACCAACATCTATGGCTTCAGCCGCAGGGGCCAGCGATCCAATCAGGCAGCCTACGACGACACGATCCAATCCATCTCTGGCCTGGCGCACCTGCAGGAAGAGTTGATCGGCCGACCCAATTTCGTAAGTACCGTAATCGCCGACAAGGTCACGGCCATGACGGCCGCCTATGCAACGATGGCCGCGCTGCTGCATCGCGAGCGCACTGGCGACGGACAAGAGGTGGAGGTGGGCATGTACGAGACCATGGTCGCCTTCCTGATGGTCGAGCACATCGGCGGCCACCTGTTCGATCCACCCGTAGGCCCCCCACGCTACGACCGTGCGGTGTCGCCGCAACGCCGACCCTACCGCACGGCTGACGGCTCGATATCCGTAACCGTATACACCGACGGTCATTTCCAGAAGTTCGCCGAGCTCGTCGGCGAACCGGAGTGGGCACGGGATCCATACTTCGCGGAACTGAGCATGCGGTGGCAGCACCTCGGGGAGTTCTACGATCGCGTGGAAGCCCACTTGCAGCGCAAGCCGACCGCCTATTGGCTGGAGGCGCTGGAGCAGGCCGGCATCCCGGCCGCGCCCGTGCAATCGCTGGAGCAGGCCATCCGCGATCCGCACCTCGCACAGGTCGGCTATTTCGAGCCCATGGAGACGACGAAGGGACCCATGCGCTTTCCGGGTATTCCCACCTGGTTCTCCAGGACTCCCGCCAGGATCCGCGATGCGGGCCCGCGTCTGGGTGAGCACACGGCGAGCGTGCTTGCCGAGAGTGGCTTCGCCCAGTCCGAGATCGAAGCGATCATCGCCGAGTCGAGCGCGGGTCTTGCACTGCATTTCGGACGCGAGGGGAACACATGAGCGAAGCAAGTACGCCGATGGCCGAGCCAACCGCTTTGCCTACGCCCCTGGGGCACGGGGTGCAGCGTGCAGACGGCTTCTGGATCATCGAGCTGCAACGCGCTGAGCGCCGCAACGCGTTGGACGAAACGTTTGCAGATGCGCTCGCCAGCAGCTTCGAGAGCCTCGCACGCCAAGCACCCGGCGAGCCGGCGCTGCTATGCGCGCAAGGCAGCACATTCTGTGCGGGCGCAGACATCTCTTTCCTCAAGGGCATCGCGCCTGCCGAGCGCGAGCGAGCTTTTGCCGAACGAGCGCGGACGCTCACGCCTGCGCTCGTTCGCCTCATGACGGCGGTGCAGAACTCGGACATGGTGACTGTCGCTGCGATTCAGGGCGCTGCCTCGGGCGGGGGCTGGGGCCTTGCGTTGGCTTGCGACTTCCGCATAGCGGCGGCCGACGCCAGTTTCTGGTTCCCTGAGGTCGAGTACGGACGACCATTGTCCGAGCGCACGCTGAGCATGCTGCTAGCCCATGTCGGTCGCGCGCGCGCGACCGAGATCGCGTTGTCAGCCCGGCGTTACAGCGCTGCCGAACTGCTGGCGATGGGGCTCGTCAACGAGGTTGTGCCGCGCGAAGCACTGTTGCGCCACGCCGCGCAACTCGCGCAGCAACTGGGGCGGCGGTCTGCAATAGGACTGGCAGCCACCAAGCAGCGAATCGCGGCTCTTACCCCGTGTCCTTGATGCCCTTCTCACGAATCACCGCGCCGAAGGCATCTCGACCTTGCACGAGCAGGCGCAGAAATTCCTCCGGCGGTTGCCACTGCGCCACGACGGAGAACTGAGACAGCCGGTCCGTGAAAGACGGATCGGACATTGCCTGTTGAATAGCTGCAGTCAGTTTTTCGACAATGGCACGGGGCGTGCCGTTGGGCGCGAGGACACCCATTGGCGTGAGCGGAATCGGGGCGGTGAAGCCGGCCTGCCGCATCGTAGGCACCTGCGGCAGGCTGGCGAGCGGCCGGTCCGCGAAGGCCGCAAGGGCCTTCAGCCGGCCGCTGTTGACGTGGGCCACGACCGCGTCATTGCAGATGAAATCCACATGGCCACCCAGCGCCGCAGCGATCGTGTCTGCGGAACCCTTGTGGGGTACGTTAAGCACTTCGATGCCGGCCTGACGCACGAACACCTCGCCTGCCATGTGGCCTAGCGAGCCCACGCCCGGAAAACCGAAGGTGAGCTTGCCGGGGGACTTCTTCGCCAACGAGATGAAGTCGGCCAGCGTCTCCACCGGCAGATCCTGGCGCGTGACGATCATGGTCGCGACGTTGCCGATCGCGCCGACCGGTTCGAACTGTTCCAGCGTGTACTTCACTCTGCGCAGATGAGGCACGATCGTAAAGCCGGGCGGAGACGCGAACAACAGCGTGAGCCCGTCTGGCGCGGACTGCGCTACGTGCTCCGTGCCGATAGCCGTCGTGGCTCCCGCGCGGTTCTCGACCACGATCGTCGCCTTCAGGATCTCGCGCAGCTTGTCGCACAGCGCGCGTGCCATATTGTCCGTGCCACCGCCCGCGGGAGCAGGTACGACCATGCGGATCGGCCGGGCGGGCCAAGGTTCCTGCGCCCATGTGGGGAGGGCTGTCGCCAGGGACAAGGCGCCTAGCATTCGAAGACGAAGCCGCTGCGATCGAACCGCTGCGTCATGATTGGGTTTCTCCCGATGCAACCGCGTCTGCCTCGACCCCATGCGTGCTCCTGCTCCTGCGTGTTGGCCCGCTCCACGCGCTGCCGCTCCGGCGCGTGCCCTGCTGGCGTTCTACCTTGGCAGGATCATTTTATGCACACGTGTGCTCCAAGGTACTAGGGCAAACGCGAATCGCAGCGCAGATCAGCGCTTGCGTGGCGGACCCGAACTGCACCGCTTCACCAGCGTGGATGGGAAGCGTTCCTCTATCGTTCGTGCACGCGGCATAGCGGTAGTTTCAGCATGCTGGAGTACCAGCCGCGCCGCGGCCTGCGCGATCTCCGGCACGGGAAGTCGAACGGCCGTAAGCCCGCCATGGATGAGATTCATCCATGGCGGATCGCCGAAGGTCACGACGGACAGGTGCTCCGGCGTACGCAGGTTGTGCTCCTGCAGCCACTGCATGCAGCCCAATGCCTGCTGCGCGCCGCCAATGACCACTGCCGTGGGTGGTTTGACCGGTCCCTCGAAAAGCGCGCCCATGGCTTGTCGGCCGAAGTTGTCCGTCGAAGGCCCAAGCAGCACTTGACGCGTATCGGTGGCTAGACTCGCTCGCGCGCAGGCGTCCATGAAGCCATGCAGGCGATTCGTGCCCGTGGAGGTCAGTGTATGGATGCCGACGAAGCCGATCTCGCGGTGGCCGAGCTCTGTTAGATGTTCCACTGCGCAGGCAATTGCCTGCTGCTCATCCAGACCTACGTAGTCGGCTGCCACGGCGCGATGCTGGCGGATGAGCATCGTCGTTCTCAGTCGATGCAGCAGGCGGATGGTCCCCAGTGTTGGCATGGGCGACAGTACGGGCAGCACGCCCGTGGCCTGTGCTTCGGCAAGCGCGCGCAGGCTTCGTTCTTCACGTTCGGGATCGTCTCCGGTTACAGCCAAGACGAGCTGGTAGTGCGTGCCCGATAGGTGCTCGGACACGATGCGCGCGATCTCGCTGAAGACCGGATTGCGGATCTCTGGCACGATGAGCCCTATCAGCGCGGATGGATGACCGCGCAGGCGGCGTGCGGAGGAATTGACGACGTAGCCGAGCCGATCGGATGTAGAACGAACGAGGGCGCGCGTCTCTGGGCTAATGCGGGGATGATCGTTCAGAGCGCGGGAGACCGTCGTGTGCGACAGACCAAGTTCGCTGGCGATGTCCTTGAGCGTCTTTTGCTTGTTGTCCATGGTGCGGCAATCGTTCGTCCATGCGACAGCGTCGGGATGACGACGCGTGACGCACTCGTGTGCTCATCGTGCAAGCACAGGGCCGGAATCCGTGCAGGTTTTGGAGTCCGTGCAGGTATTGTCACTGCAAAACCAGCCTGATAACCGCCCTGCGATCGGACGCATCGACCGGAATGCAACCACGTCCTGGTGCCCCGGGACTGCATAGACTGCATATAATGAGCTTCCTATTAATTAGCAAGCTATGCAATTGCAGCCGCGGCCCCGAGGCATGCCGTGTCGATGAAAGCCGAGGACTCGTTCGGTCAGGAGCTCGCGCGCGTCAGCCGCGCGTGGCGTACCGTCCTGGATGGCCGCCTGCGGGACCAGGGTTTCACCCAAGCGCGCTGGTACGCCCTGCTGCAGCTCTCGCGCGGCGCGCCCGGCATGTCGCAGCGCGAACTCGCTGCCCGCGTCGGCGTGGAGGGTCCCACCATCGCCCGGCTGATCGACGCGCTGCAGCGACAGGGGCTGGTCGAGCGGCGCCGGGCCGATGGCGACCGCCGCGCCAACGCGCTCCATCTGACCCCGGCAGCGCAGCCGCTGATCGCGGAGATCGATCGCACCGCGACCGAACTGCGCCACGAGCTGCTCGGCGCGATCCCGAGGGCGTCGCTCGAGACCTGCATCGCCGTCCTGCGCCGGATCGGCGACCGACTGGACGGATCTTGAGCACCGCAGCCCAGCCGCCCGAAGGCGGTGCGATCGCCCTCGGGGAGATGTCCGCGCAGCGGGCGGAGGGCGGTCCGACGCGCGCCGAGGGTGGCCCGGCGACCCCGCCGAAGTCCGGCGGGCGCGGCTGGCGCATCGGGCTGGCCCTGATCGTGCTGCTCGCCGTCGCCATCGCACTGGGCCATTGGCTGTACTTGCGCTGGACCCACGTCTACGTGAACGACTCGCGCATCGCCGCGAACCTGGTCACCCTCGGCAGCGAAGTCACCGGTCGGATCATCGCGATCCCGGTGGTGGCCGGCGATCGCGTCGCCGCCGGCGACCTGTTGGTGGCGATCGACAGCCGGCAGGCCCGGCTGAAGCTGGCGGAGCTCGACGCCGAGATCGCCGGCGTGGCCGCGCAGCAGGACCAGCTGCGCGCGCAGCAGGCGATGGTCCGCCGTCAGGTGGCGAGCCGGCTGGAGGCCGGCCGCACGCAGGTGAAGGGCGCCGAGGCCGAGCACCGCGCGACGCAGGCCGGCCTGGAAGCAGCACGCAGCGACCACCAGCGGCTCACCGTGCTGCGCCGCTCCGGCACGGTCTCGGCCCAGCATCTCGAGGAGGGCCTGGCCCGCTTCCTCACCAGCCAGCAGCAGGCGCTGCGAGCCAGCGCCGGCATCGATTCGGCACGCGCCGCGCTGGCGGTGATCGAGGCCGAGGCCGACGAGGTGACGGTGCTCGCCCGCCGCATCGCCGCGCTCGACGCGCAGCGCGCGGCGCTGGCCGCGCGCCGCGCCCAGCAGCAGATGGACATCGAGGATCGCGAGATCCGCGCCGCGTTCGACGGCGTGGTCGACGCGACCTTCGTCGAGGTCGGCGAGCATGTCGCCCAGGGCACGCGTCTCGTCCTGTACCACGATCCGAAGTCCGTGTGGGTGGACGCGAACGTGAAGGAAACCGACTTCCGTCGGCTGAGAATCGGCGCACCGGTGACCATCGCGGTCGATGCCTATCCCGGCCGCCCCTTCCGGGGCGAGGTAGTGCGGCTCGGCCACGCGGCGACCAGCGAGTTCGCGCTGCTGCCGAGCCCCAACCCGAGCGGCAACTTCACCAAGGTCACGCAGCGGCTGCCGCTGCGCGTCGCCGTCGAGCAGGACGCCGGCCTGCTGCGGCCGGGCATGATGGTGGAGCTGGCGATCGAGACCGAGTCGATCGCTCGGTCGCCAGCGGCCGAGCCCGGCCCGTTCCGCGGCAGTCGCGCGGGCCTCTCCACCGAGCGGGCCGGCGGGGCGGCGGCGGGCAGCGGCAGGGATGACTGAACCATCGTGAGCGACGCTGTCGGCACCCAGACGCTGTTCGAGCGCTACGGCCCGTCCTATCGCTGGCTGGCGACCGGTACCGCGCTGATGGCATCGATCTCGGTGATCCTGTCGGCGACGATCGTCAACGTGGCGATCCCGGAGGTGATGGGCACCTTCGGCATCGATCAGACCAAGGCGCAATGGCTTTCCACCGGCTTTCTGGCCGCGATGACGGCGACGATGCTGCTGACCGACTGGGCCGACCGCACCTTCGGCCAGCGCGACACCGTCATCATCGCCCTCGGCCTGTTCTGCGCCGGCTCGGTGCTGGGCGGGATCGCGCCAGACGAGAACGTGCTGATCCTCGCGCGCGTGATCCAGGGCGCCGCCGCCGGCGTCGTGCAGCCGCTGGCGATGCTGATCATCTTCCGGGTCTTTCCGCCGCAGGATCGCGGCACTGCGATGGGCATCTTCGGCATTGGCGTCGTGCTGGCGCCCGCGCTGGGGCCCTGGGTCGGCGGCCTCCTGATGGACGGTTTCGACTGGCGCTCCGTCTTTTACCTGGGCGTGCCCTTCGCCGTGCTGGGTATCGTCCTCGCGGGCCTGTTTCTGCCCGGCCGCGCCGAACGAGGCCCGCGCCCGGGCTTCGACTGGATCGGCTGCGGCCTGCTCGCCGCCTTCCTGACCGCCCTCCTGTCGGCGCTCGCGAGCGGTCAGCGGGTCGGCTGGGACGCCGATTCGGTCCTCCTCGAGTTCGCCGGCGGCGCGATCGCGATCGTCGCCTTCGTATGGTGGGAGCGGCGCACCGCGAAGCCGATGCTGGACCTGCGCCTTTTCGCCGTCGGCCCCTTCGTGGCGGCCTCCGCGCTGAGCTTCGTGCTCGGCGCGGGCCTGTTCGGGACGACTTATCTGCTGCCCGTGTTCGTGCAGACGATCCAGCACATGACGCCGACCGAGGCCGGCCTGCTGCTGATGCCGTCGGGCTTCGCGATGGTGCTGGTATTCCCGATCGCGGGCCGCCTGAGCGACCGGCTCTCGCCCCGGTTGCTGATCGGCGCAGGCCTGCTGCTGTTCGGCTGGTCCTCGTGGCTGATGGCCGCGGTCGACGTGAACACCGGCTTCTGGCTGCTCGCCTGGTGGACCGTGATCGGCCGCATCGGCATGAGCCTGATCTTTCCGGCGCTCAGCGTCGGCTCGCTGCGGGTCCTGCCCGGGACGCTGATGGCGCAGGGCTCGGGGGCCGTCAACTTCATGCGCCAGCTCGGCGGCGCGTTCGGCGTGAATCTGCTCGCGGTGATGCTGGAGCGGCGCACGATGTTCCATTCCGACGCCTTCGCGGCGACGCAGACGCCGGACAACGCCGCCATGGTCAGCCTGCTCGGCCACGTGGCCGGCATCGCCGGACGGGCCGGACTGCCCGACTACCAGCAGACACCCGCGGCCCTCGGCTTCCTCGGCAGCATGGTCCATCTGCAGGCGAGCACCCTCGCCTACCGGGACTGCTTCCTGATCACCGCCTTCGTGTTCGCGGCCGCGCTGCTGCCGACCTGGCTGCTCGATCGCGGCCGGCCGTCGACCCTTCGGATTTTCCGATTCCAGGATTCCGAAATCACCGCTCGACGCACCGGCACAGTCCGACCATGATCCGTCCCCGACGCGCGGCCACGGGCCGCCGCGCACCGGAGGGGATGCTGTTCATGGCGCTGGAATTCGAGAAGCTCGGCACGACGTTCGTCGCCGAGGTCAGGGGCCTGGACCGCCTGTCCCCCCGGTCAGGGAGTACCGCCGTCGGGATCGGGACCCATTCCGTCGCGCCGCAGAAACGCATCGATCCGCCGGGCGGCTTCGCGCGGGCCGGCCCAGTCCCGGCCCAGCCGGGCATAGAAATCCGCCATCGCGTCGTAGAGCCGGGCCAGTTCCTCGTCGCCGCCGGCGAACTGCGCGACCTGGCGCATCTCGAAGTCCCAGCGCCAGGCCTTGCCGTACATGTCGGGCAAGGTGTGTGCGATGTGCGCCAGCAGCTGGGGCTGGCTCTCGCCCAGCTCGGTCAGCAGCGCGTCCGACGCGCCCGCCCGATGGGCCGCCAGCACCATCGCCGCGGCCAGGGCCGTCAGGCCCTTGTTGAAGCCCGCGTAGGCCATCTTCAACGCCGACGCCGCGCCGGCCGGGCCGCCGGTCGAACGCGCGCGCAGGCCGTGCCGGACGAACACCGCGACGTCCTGCGGCCGCTCGCCCGAGAGGTACAGCGCCGGACCCGGCCTCTCGGGCCGGCCCGGCGCGCCGATGATCGCGCCGTCCAGGTAGCGCACGCCGGCATCGCGGAACCATTCCCCGATCCGCGCCGACGTTTCCATGCTGACAGCGTTGCAGTCCGCATAGACGGGCGGTCGCGGCGCGCGCTCGAAGGCCGCCGCCCACCGGCGGGCCACGGCTTGCGCTTCGGCCGGCGGCACGATGGACAGCAGGTAGTCGGCCCGCGCCAGCGCGTCGTCGGCGGCATCCAGCACGCCGGCCTGCCGGGCGCGCGCCAGGGACGCGGCACTGCGTCCCTGCAGAGGGCTGATCACCGTCGCGCCGCCGCGGACCAGCCGTGCCCCGATGGCGGCACCCATCGTGCCCAAGCCGATCAGCGCGATCACGGTGGTCACCGGCGCCGTCCTCCGCCGCGACGCTTCAGCGCGGCGCCCGGGCCGCGTCTCGCGCCGACTTCGACAGGAACGCCACGTCCGTGCCGGCGAGGATCAGGCGGTGGCCGCGCGCGAACATCTCGGCGATCGTCAGGCCCGGATAGATCGTCGATCCCATCGGCACGCCGGAAGCCAGCACGCGCCGTTCCGCTTCGGCGAACAGCGCCTGGACCGCCGCATCGTCGAAGCGGCCCAGCTTGCCGATGGAGCCGGACAGATCGCGCGGGCCGATGACGACCAGACCGATGCCGTCGACCGCGCAAATGTCCGCTGCCGCCGCCACGCCGCGCGCCGTCTCGATCTGCACGGCAACGAGCGTGTCCGCATCGGCGCGCGCGAAGTACCCCGGCTCGCGGTCGTAGTCGGTCGCGCGCAGGCCGCCGCCGGCACCGCGGACGCCGGCCGGCGGATAGCGGCACGCCCGGACGAGCGCATGCGCGTCCTCGGCCCGCTCGACCCCCGGAAAGAGAATGCTGGCCACGCCGGCATCCTGCAGCCGGTGGACGTAGGCCGGATCGTGGGACGGCACGCGGACCAGCGCGGGCACGTCGGTGCCCTTCAGCGCCCGCAGCTGCGCGACCACGTCGCCCAGGCCGCCGAAGCCGTGCTCGTGGTCGATCATCAGCATGTCGATGCCGGTGCCGGCCAGCACTTCGGTCACGTCGGCCGATGTCATCGTCTGGATGCAGCCGACGATCCTGCCCGCCTCCAGCTTCCGTTTCAGGGAGTTCATGACGGGCGGGCGGTCACGACTGCTGGAACTTGATCCGCGTGACCAGCGGCTTCATGCGGGCCACTTCCCTCGCCAGCATCTCCTGATACTGCGCCGGCGTCAGATCGGCCGGCGGAAAGCCCTCCGAGATGAACCGCGCCTTCATGCTCCGCTCGCTCAGGATCCTGCGGGTGTCGCGGTTCACCTGGTCGACGATGGCCCTGGGCAGCCCCTTGGGCCCGAAGATCCCGACGCCGATGGAGATGGAGACGTCGGGATAGCCGGATTCGACGATCGTCGGGATGTCGGGAAAGAGCAGCGAGCGCTGCTGCCCCACCAGGGCGATCGGCCGCAGGGTGCCGGCCTTGAAGTGCTGCAAGCCGAGCTGCGGCGTGGCCATGAAGGCCTGGATCCGGCCCGCGATGATCTCCGGCACGACCTGGGCGCCGCCGCGAAAGGGCACGTGCGTGACGCTGATGCCCGCGGCATGGTTCAGCAGCTCCATCGCCAGGTGCGGCGAGCTGCCGATGCCGTTGCTGCCGAAGTTCATGGTGCCCGGGCTGGCCTTCGCATGCGCGATGAAATCGCCGATGGTCTTGAACGGCGAGGTTCCGGAGACCGTCCAGTAGATGTCGCTGACGCCGATCAGCGCCACCGGCGTCAGGTCGTCGAGCGGGTCGTAGCCGATCTGGAAGCCGGCCGCCTTGGCCGTCACCATGCCGTCGTGCAGCGTCAGCAGCAGCGTGTGGCCATCGGGGGCGGCGCGGGCGGCCAGGGCGGCGCCGATGTTGCCGTTGGCACCGGCCCGGTTGTCCACCACGACCTGGCTCCCCCAGATCTCCGCGAGCGCCTGGGCCATGCGGCGCGCCGTCGTGTCCCCGACGCCGCCGGGCGCCCAGGGGCTGATCAGGGTTACCGGCTTGCCCCCGGGGAAGCTACCCTGGGCGCGAGCGCACGGCGCCGTCAGCCACGTCGCCGCCGTTGCCGCCGCCGCGCTGCACAGCAGCGTGCGGCGGGTCGACTTGTCCCGCATCGTCGTCTCCTCCTCATGGTCCCGCCTGGGCGGTGATCGTCCGCGTGTCCTGCTGCGTAGCCCGGACTCGATCGGCGTCGTAGGTCAGACCGAAGCCCGGCCGGTCCGGCACCGCGCAATGGCCGTCGCCAGGCGTCAGCGGCTCGGCGACCAGCGCCTCGGCCCAAGGCAGATATTCGAGCCATGCGCCGGTGGGTGCCGAGGCCACCAGCTGCACGTTGAATTCCGGCAGGATGTGCGTGCTCAACGGCAGACGCGCGGCGTCCGCCAGGGCCGCGATGCGCGTCCAGGCCGTCACGCCGCCGGCGCGCTGCAGATCGGCCATCAGATGGTCGCAGGCCCTTGCCTCGATCAGCCGCATGAAGCCCTGCGGCGTGTAGACTTTCTCGCCGAAGCAGATCGGCGTGCGCGTGCTGCGCGCCAGCTCGGCGTGGTCGGCGGGATCCTCGTCGGCGATCGGGTCCTCGATCCACAGCAGGTCGAACGCTTCCATCGCCTGGCTCATCCGCGCCGCCTGCTCGCGGGACGGTGCCGAGCTGAAATCCACCATCAGGCCGACCTCGGGACCGATGGCTTCGCGTACCGCCCGCACCGCCGCCACGTCGTCCTGCAGGCGCGCGCGGCCCACGCGCATCTTCACCGCGCCGAACCCCATGTCGACGTAGTCCGCGGCCTCGCGCTGCAACGCGGGCAGATCGTCGGACAGCCACAGCCCGCTGGCATAGATCGGCACCCGCTCGGTCCGCAGACCCAGCATCCGGCCGACGGACCGGTTGGCCAGCTTGCCGGCGAGGTCCCACACCGCCATGTCGATCGCCGCCATCGCCATCACCGTAATGCCGGCATGGCCCCATTGCACGGTGCCCTTCCACATCGACCGCCAGATCCCGGCGGCGTGTCCGGGATCGGCGCCGATCGCATGGCGCGACAGCTCCGCCACCATCGCCTCCAGGCAGCGCGACAGGTGCGCGTTATACGACCAGATATGCGCCTGACCGCAGGTCCCTTCGGTCTCGCGCAGCTCCACCAGCAGCAGCCAGATGTCGTGCGAGGCGATGGTGGCCGTCACGATCGGCCGCGACACGGGCAGCCGCAATACCCGGGTGGTCATGCTGGCGATCCTCAAGGCCCCTCCTCCGCGTCATGCCCGCTGGCGGTATTGTTCTTGCCGACAGTCGGGCACGCCCGCCTATTTGCTACAGTCATCCTTCGATTTCCGGGAAGGATGACCGCCATGGCATTGCGTCACCTCGACCTGACTTCGCTCGTGCTGTTCAAGGCCGTCTGCGCCAGCGGCTCCATCACGCACGGCGCGCACGATTTCGGGCTGGCCCTCGGTGCGGCCAGTCGCCGCATCGCCGAGCTCGAGCGCCACCTCGGCAACACGCTGCTGGTGCGGAGCAAGAGCGGGGTGCGCCCCACGGCTGCCGGCAACACGCTGCTGGAGCACATCGAACGGCTGGCGGGCGAGGCGGACCGGCTGGAGCTGTCGCTCGAAGAGCACCGCATGGGCATCGACACGCGGGTCCGGGTCTGGGCCAACACCTCGGCGGTGAACGGCTTCCTGCCGCAGCGTATCGTCGAATTCGCCCGGCTGGAGCCCAGCGTGCGCATCGACCTGGAGGAGGAATTCAGCGACGCCATCGTGCGCGCCGTGACGGACGGCCGCGCCGAGATCGGCATCTTCGCCGGGACCACGCCCACGTGGTCGCTGCAGACGACCGTCTGCGACCGGCACAGCCTGGTCGCCATCGCGCTGCGCACGCACCCGCTGGCCCGCCGGCGCAAGGTGCGTTTCGAGGAGCTGCTGGACCACGACTTCGTCGGCCTGACGCGCGGCACCGCCCTGCAGCTGCAGGTGGCCGCGGAAGCGGCGCGGCTGAACAAGCCGCTGCGGCTGCGCGTCCAGGTACGCAGCTACGACGCGGTGTGCAAGATCGTGGCGGTGGGGCTCGGCGTCAGCCTGGTCCCGGAGCAGGTCGGGCGGCTGCTGGCGGCGCCGCTCGGGCTGGCCACGATCGCGCTGGACGAGCCCTGGGTCGATCGCCAGCTGGTGGCCGCAGTCCGCACCCTGACGGACCTGAGTCCGGCAGGACGGGCGTTCCACCGACTGATCACCGGCGCGTGAAACGCCGGGCAGCATCCGACCCGCTCTCGGCTATGCTCCCCCCATGCTCGAAAACATCGCCCGCGCCCACGAAATCGCCGCCATCCTGATCCGCTACGGCTTCGGCGACCTCGTCCGCCGCATGGGCCTAGCCGGCACCCTGGCGCGCGCCGGCCGCGCGCTGCACTGGCACGTCCCCGACGATCATGCCGGCCTCGACCGCCCGGCACGGATGCGCCGGGCGCTGGAGGAGCTGGGTCCGACCTTCGTCAAGCTCGGCCAGGTGCTGGCGACGCGGATCGACCTGTTCGACCCGCCGTGGATCGCCGAGTTCAGCCGGCTGCAGGACGAGACGCCGACGGTGCCGTTCGACGCGCTGCGGCCGCAGCTTCGCGCGGTGCTCGGCGCCGAGCCCGAGGCGGTGTTCCCGACGATCGAGACGACGGCGCTCGCGGGCGGGTCGCTGGCGCAGGTGCATGCGGCGACACTCGCCGACGGCACGGCGGTCGTGCTGAAGATCCGGCGGCCGGGCATCCGCCCGGTCGTGGAAGCCGATCTGCAGCTGCTGGCACGGATCGCCGAGCTCGCCGAGGCGACGCTGCCGGAGCTGCGCCGGTTCCGGCTGCGCGAGGTGGTCCGGCAGTTCACCCGCTCGCTGATGCTGGAGCTGGACTTCGAGACCGAGTGCCGTCACGCCGAGCGGATCGCGGCGAACTTCCGCGACCGCCCCGAGATCGTCGTGCCGCGGGTGCACTGGACCTGGTGCGACGAGACGCTGAACGTGCAGGACCGGATCGCCGGCATCCCGGGACGCCACCTCGACGCGGTCGACGCGGCGGGGCTCGACCGGCGGCTGCTCGCCGCGCGCGGTGCCGACGCGGTGCTGAAGATGATGCTGGAGGACGGCTTCTTCCATGCCGACCCGCATCCCGGCAACGTGTTCTACCTGCCGGACAACCGGATCGCGCTGATCGACTTCGGCATGGTCGGCCGGCTGTCCGAGCGGCGCCGTACCGAGATCGCGCTGCTGCTGCAAGGTCTGGCATCGCGCGATGCCGCCGCGGTCGCGACGACCCTGCTCGACTGGGCGGACGCGCAGGAAGGCCCCGACGTGCCGGCCACCGACGCCGCGGCGCTCGAGGCCCGGGTCGAGGCATTCATCGACACGTTCCACGGCATACCGCTCGGCGAACTCGACCTCGGCGCGCTGCTGACCGACGCGCTGGCCATCCTGCGCGAGGAGCGGCTGCCGGTGCCGCCCGACCTGGTGCTGACCATCAAGACGTTCATCACGCTCGAAGGGCTGGGTCGCGCGCTCGATCCGACGTTCGACATGGCCGGCACCGCGATGCCGTTCATCGCCCTCTCGCTCGCGCGCCGGCACCGGCCGGCGGCGCTGGTCCGCCGCGGCCGGCGCACGGTGGCGCAGCTCGCGCGGCTGCTCGACGATCTGCCGGCCGATCTCGATCGCGTACTGCGGCTGGCGCGCCGCGGTCGGCTGAAGGTCGACATCGACGTCGCGCCGCTCGACCGCTTCGCCGAGCGCTTCGACCGCGCGGTCAGCCGGCTCACGGTCGGCATCGTCGTCGCAGCGCTGATCGTCGGCGGCTCGATCGTCGGCGCGCGCGACAGCGTCCCCGGTTCGATCTGGCCGACGCTCGGGCTGATCGCGTTCGTCGCGTCGGTGCTCGGCGGCATCTGGCTGGTGGTCTCGATCGTGCGGAGCTGGCGGCGCGAGCGCGGCGACCGGCGCTGACCGCGGCCATAACGCCTCGATCGCGCTACCGCTTACCGGGAGTCAAGCGACGACTTGGCAATGCCACTGCATCGCTGCCTGCTCGAATGGCGATCCGCAACTCTGTCGTCAAGCGCATGATCCGCTCCACCGCCGGGTGAGTGTGTTCCCGGCGCCTTGCAAGAAAGAGCTCGATGGGCGGAAGAGGACAATCACGAAAGACCTGAAGAACCTGGCCTGATTGCACATATCGACGCACCATTTCCTCGGGAAGCATGCCGATGCCCGCCTTGCCCAGCACGAGGCCCAATATGACCGCGATATCAGAACTGCTGTTCATCTGGCGCACGGAATAGCCCCGCGTTCGCAGAGGTTCGAAAGCATTCGCAAAGTAGTAGGAGTGCCGCGGCATGGACCACAGGCTGAGTCCAGCCTCGCTCGGTTGCGGAAGCGTCTCCACGATCTCGTGACCAACCGCTTCCAGCAGCGACGGCGAGACAAACCACCCCATGGCCTCGATGCCCAGGCTCGTCACGTGAAACTTGGAGAAATCCATCGGGCCCGAAACGACTGCCAGATCCAGATCGCCCGACTCGAGGCGCTGCAGTAGCCTTCCGGTCATCCCGGTTTCGAGGTCTATGAACAGGTTGCGCATCTGCTGACGTGCCTCCCGAACTGCTTCGGGAAACCACGTCATGCAGATATGGGCCACGCCGATGCGTATTCGGCCTGCCATGCCCCGCGCCGGCTCGAACGCGTCGATGAGCCCTTCGAACTGAAGCACCAGCGGCTCGGCCGCATCAACGAATTCGCGCCCCCGCACCGTCAGGACCGCCTTTCGCGCCGTACGCGCGAAAAGATCGAAGCCGAGGGACGATTCGAGCTCCTTGACCCGCGCGGAAATCGTCGAGGGGGTCGTATACAGCTTCTTCGCTGCAGCGGCGAAGCTGCCCGTGCGCGCGACGCAGCACACGGTTTGCACATTCGTCAAATTGACCCGGCTCATGCTCGGCGGGTGGCGCGGCGCGCCCGCCCTCGACGTCGACGCGCTGCTCGATGCCATCTGCAGCTTCTCGGCCTGGGCAGCAGGTGCAGCAGACGTCCAGAGCATCGACATCAATCCGCTGCTGGTCCGGGAGCGCGGGGTGATCGCCCTGGATGCGGCCATCACGTGCTCCAGTCCGCCCGGACAGGCTTCCGGTCTTCCGGCATGAAAGCCGTCTGCATCCGCGCTCACGGCGGCCCAGACGTGCTCCAGGTCGAGGAGTTCGCGCAGCCTGCCCTGCGAATGCCACGAGACGTGCGGATCAGCGTGCATTGCGCGAGCGTCAATGCCGCAGACTTGCGGGCACGGCGCGGCGCATCGGGACTCTCGTTGAGATTCCCGCATGTTCTCGGCCGGGACTTCTCAGGGGTTGTCGAGGAAGCGGGCAGCGACAGCGACCTGCACCCGGGCGATGAAGTGTTCGGCGTATGCCCGGTCCATGAGGAAGGGGCCTACGCCCAACTGCTGGTCATCGACTCGGGCCTGGTTGCGCGCAAGCCGCCCGCCCTGTCGCACGCCGTCGCCGCCGCTTTCGGCCTGGCGGCACTCACGGCGATGGCGACCGTAGTCGATACGCTGCAGGTGCAGGACGGTGAACGCGTCCTGATCCAGGGAGGCGCCGGCGGCGTCGGCGGAATGGCGGTCCAGCTCTGCAAGGCGCAGGGGGCCTGGGTCGCCGCGACCGCACGCGAACAGAATCACGGATACGTACGGACGCTCGGTGCGGACATCGTCATCGACCACCGGCGCGACGACGTGGCTCGGCTGCTTCGAAACCTGGATGTCGGCATCGACGCGGCGGGCGGGTCGGCGACGAGCCGGACGTTTGCCGTGCTTCGCCCGGGCGGCCGTGCCGCGTTCCTGACCAGCTCCGACGCCCCGCCTCCTCCCAAGCACGGCTCCATCAGGAGCTGCAGGCCGGACGTGGCACGCGGCAGACCCCTGCTCGAGCGCGTGCTCGAGCAGGTCCGCCGGGAAAGACTTCGCCCGCCGCACATCACGGTGTTGCCGCAGGCCGAAGCGAGCCGGGCGCAAGCGCTCGCAGAAGCAGGCGGGCTACGCGGGAAGATCGTTCTCGAAATGTAGCAGGCCGGCATTCGGCCATCCATCGATCGCACGGAGACTTGCATGAAAGGGAGACTTGCATGAAACACATCGGAAGGGCCCGCAACCGCGGCGCGAAACTCCTGCTGGCTTTGGCGTTCACGCTGCAGGCCGGGCTCGCCGCCGCCCAGGCGTTCCCGGCCAGACCGATCAAGATCATCACACCGTTCGCGGTCGGCGGCGCGTCCGATATCGTGGCTCGAGTCATCGGCGAACGCATGGCGGCAAGCCTCGGCCAGCCGGTGATCGTCGAGAACCGCGCCGGCGCAGGCGGAGCGATCGGGATGGATGCGGTCGCGAACGCGGACCCGGACGGATACACCATCGGACTCACGACCGCGTCCGCCCTGGTGGTGCTGCCGCTCGCAAAGCCGTCGTTGACGTACCCGCAACGGCTCATCCCGCTCGGCTACATCTGCAATGTACCCCTGGTCCTCGCGGCGCGAGCGAACCTGAAGGCGAATACGCTGCGCGACCTCGTCACGCTCGCCAAGGCGCAACCCGGACAACTGAAGTACGGATCGTCCGGCACGGGCGGCCTGCAACACGTCCTGGGCGAGAAGCTCAAGGACGTCGCCCGCGTCGATCTTCTGCACGTACCGTACAAGGGCGATGCGCAATTGATTCCGGCGCTGCTGGCGGAGGAGATCGACGTCGCATTCGTCACGGCCGCGGTCGCGACCACGATCAAGAGCGGCAGAGTGAAGGGACTGGCGATCGTCGGCACGCAGCGGATACCCGAGCTGCCTGATGTTCCGACGCCCGCCGAAGCGGGCTTGCCGGAGCTCGGTGTCGACAGCTTTTACGGCCTGGTCGTCGCGACCCGCACGCCGCAGCCGATCGTCGACAAGCTTGCGGATGCCATGATCGCAGCCGTCAAGGCTCCTGAAGTGCAGAACCGATTGAGGAGCCTTTCCTTGATCCCGGTGGGGCGTGGAAGCGATGCTTTCACCCAGGTCATCCGCGAAAACCGGGATGCCTGGTCCAAAGTCATCGGCAAGATGGATCTCAAGGAATAGCGGCTGTTCAGCTCGGTCCAGCGCAACCGCCTGCGGCACGGCTCGTTCACCAAGATCGGCAATGCCCGCACGGGATGACTGTCGACCGAGGCGGCCTGGAACTACCGGTTCATAGGTCGCGAAATCGCGATCGACGATGCAGCTTTCGCGCATCTCGGCTAAAGACAAAGGATCGACCGCTGCGAGGTCGCCAGCCGTCTCCGGCGGCGATGACACTGCCCACCTGATCGGTGTGGACGCCCACTGAAGGCGGCAGCATCGTCCGCCCCGCTGTTCCGAAGCGATCTGTGTTCGATGGCGTTGACTCGGCGGCGGTCGATTCGATCGCCTCGGCGCGGGTGCCTCGGCATGCCGATTCATTGTGTCTGACAAGCATACAAGCTATACTGAAAGCCTCACAGACCGACAAGGAGACACGATGGGCAACAGAGTCCTGATCGCCGGTGCTCTGGGGATTTGCGGCCGCAACGCGGTGAGGCATTTCGCCGATGTGGGGGGGTGGGATATCGTCGGGCTGTCGCGCCGTTCGCCCGACTACGAGAGCCCGGCCAGGTATGTCTCGGTGGACCTGCGCGATCCTCGGGACTGCCACGAGAAACTGTCGGAGCTGGGAGACTTCTCGCATATCGTCTACACGGCGAACTTCGAGAAGCCGAGCGGGGTGGTGTCCGCGTGGACCGAGCAGGAGCACGTCGATACCAACTTCGCGATGCTCCGCAATCTTCTCGACGCGGCCCTGCCGCGTTCCCGAAGTCTGGAACGCCTGATCCTGCTGCAAGGAACCAAGGCGTATGGAAGCGCCGTCGGCCCGATCAAGATCCCCGGCAAGGAAGACGACCCTCGTTCGCTGGCGCCGAACTTCTACTATCCGCAGGAGGACTATGTCCGCGAGCTGCAGCAAGGCAAGCGCTGGACCTGGACCGTCCTGAGGCCGCAGTTCATCTGCGGACACGCGCTGTCCAGCTCGCTGAACGGGCTCACGCCGGTCGGCGTCTACGCCGCCATCAGCCGTGAGCTGAACATGCCGCTGCGCTTCCCCGGCGGCGAGCCGCGGGTGACCGAAGCCACCGACGCCAGGCTCCTGGCCAAGGCGATCCGATGGGCCGCGACGACGCCGCGCTGCGGCAACGAGATCTTCAATATCGTCAACGGCGATTGCTTCACGTGGCCGGCGCTATGGCCGAAGATCGCCAGGCTGTTCCAGATGGAAGTGGGTCATATCGCGCCCTGCTCGCTGGTGACGGTGATGGCGGACAAGGGGCCGGTGTGGGATCGCATCGTCGCGAAACACAACCTCAAGCCGTACAAGCTCGAGCAGCTCGTTCCGACCTGGCAGTTCACGAATCGGCTGTTCGGCTACGGGTCCCGCCCCGGCTATACCTCGATCAGCGGCATCAAGTCCCGGAAGTTCGGGTTCCTCGAGTTTCAGGACAGCGAGGAGATGTGGCTCGACTGGCTTCGGATCCTGCAGCAGGATCGGATTCTTCCCACCTATTCCTGAGCGTCACCTATTCCTGAGCGCGCAACGACCGGGTCCGCGGCTCGACGTCGACTGAACGCCATCAGAATCACATCCGGAGAAGACCATGGCCTTGCCCTTGGCGGGTATCAGGATCCTCGACTTGACTCGTTACCTCGCCGGCCCCTTCGGGGCGATGATCCTCGGCGATCTCGGCGCCGAGATCATCCGGATCGAGCATCCCGAAGACCTCGAGTTCGCCCGGCGCGCGCCGCCGCATTTCATCCAGGGTCAGAGCGTCTACTTCCTGAGCCTGAATCGCAACAAGAAGAGCGTGGCGCTCGATCTGAAATCTGCCGACGGCCTCGCGGTGTTCTACGACCTGGTCAAGACCGCGGACGTCGTGTTCGACAACTTCCGCTTCGGCGTGACCGACAAACTCAAGGTCGACGCCGAGACGCTGAAGAAAATCAAACCGGATATCATCTGCTGCTCGCTGTCCGGCTACGGCCGCAACGGGCCTTACGCGGACCGGCCCGGTGCCGACTTCATCATGCAGGGCATCAGCGGTGTGATGAGCCTGACCGGCGAGCCCGGCTCGCCGCCTCAGAAGACCGGGATCTCGATCGTCGACCACCTGGGCGGTCTGTATGCAGCCATCTCGATTCTCGCTTCGCTCGTTCAGAAGGGCCGGGGCGGCGGCGGTCGATCCTCCGACGTATCGCTGCTGGACAGCATGGTGGCGGTGCTGACCTACGTCGCGGCCTACTACCTGAACGCGGGCGAAGTCCCGCAGAAGGTGCCGTATTCCGGTCATCCGTTCAATGTGCCGCTGCAGAACTTCGAGGCGTCCGACGGCTATATCGTGCTGATGGCGGCGGACGATCGCTTCTGGCCGGGGGTATGCCGCGTCATCGGCAAGCCCGAATGGGGCGACGATCCGCGCTTGAAGACGATGGCCGGCCGCGGCAAGCACAAGCAGATGATCCTCGATGCGATGATCCCGGCCATCAAGGCGAAGCCGGTCACCCACTGGGTCGACGCGTTCGTGGCCGAAGGCGTTCTCTGCGACCGGGTCAACACCCTGCCCGAGGGCATGGCGCATCCGCAGGTGCTGGCACGGAACATGGTCGTGGAGATCGACCATCCGGTCTCCGGCACCTTCCGGACGGTGGGGAACCCGATCAAGCTGACCGACGAGCCGGAGGTCTTCGGGTCACCGCCCTTGCTGGGACAGCATACGGACGAACTGCTGGCCGAGATCGGCTACTCGAACGAGAAGATCGAGCAGCTGCGGAGCTCGAAGACAATCGGCCGACGAGTCCAGGCATCGGAGCTCGCCGCTGCCGCCGGCCCATCGTCCTGATCGGAACAGAGGAGGAGCGCAGATGGATCAGCGGCCGAGCAGCCCGGCGGGTATCGGGCTCCTGATGATGGATTTCCAGAACGCGATCGTCGACCTGGTGCCCGAGCCCAGGCGGCAAACCGCGATGACCAATGCCGCAGACCTGCTGCCCAGGGCGCGGGCGGCGCAGGTGCCGGTCTTTCACGTCACGGTGTCTTTCCGCGAGGGCTATCCGGAAGTGCATCCGGCCAACATGGGGTTCAGCCGTCTCAAGTCGGCGGGGTTGCTGCTCGAGGGCTCTCCGGGCGCTGCGATCCACGCGTCGCTCGCGCCGCTGCGCGGCGAGCCGATCGTCGTCAAGCGCCGTGTCAGCGCGTTCGGCACGACCGATCTGCATACGCTCCTCGGAGCACGAGGCATACGAACGCTGGTGCTGGCGGGCCTGTTCACCAGCGGCGTCGTGCTGTCGACCGTGCGGGCCGCGGCCGATCTCGACTACGACATCGTGGTGGTCGAAGACGCGTGCGGCGACCCCGACGAGGAGGTCCACCGGGTGCTGACCGGGAAAGTCTTCAGCGGGCAGACGCGCGTGGTGCCGGTTTCAGGTATCGATACGATCCTGTCGTCGCGCTGACCGCCGCGTCCGGTGCGCCCCGGCTACCTGGCCTGCGCCGTGCGGACTCATGCCGGCGCGGGGCGCCGATTCAACCAGTACAGCGGCAGGCCGGCGCGGGGCCAGGGCATCGCGATCAGCTTGCCGGTCGACGAGAGCGTGATGTAGGCCGTTCGCAGGTCCGGGCCGCCGAAGCAGATGTTGGTGGTGAACGGATCGGGCATCGGAATCTGATCGACGAGCCGCCCGTCGGGCGCGATTACGCTGATGCCTCCATGAGGCATGGTGGCCACGCAGACATTGCCGTCGCCGTCGACCGCCAGCGAGTCGAATCGCGTGTTGCCGCCCAGGCCCGCCAGCAGACGCCCGCGCTCCCAGGGCACCGGGCCCCTGAATCGGCGGATTTCGCCGGGAGCGGCGATCTCGTAGGCCCAGACGCGGCCGCTCGGCCCCTCGGCGACGTAGAGCGTGCCGTCGTCCGGCGACAGGCCGATGCCGTTGGCGCCGTCGACCGGAAAGATCGCCTGGCGGATATGCTTGCCGTCGATGGTCGCGTAGAAGACCGCGCCGCGGTCGCGCTGCCGGCTCATGACCTTGCCGGTGTCGGTGAACCAGAAGCCGCCATGTCGATCGAATACCAGATCGTTCGGGCCGCGCAGCTGGATGTCGCCGGCACTGCGGTACAGCACCCGGCTCTCGCCGGTCTCGAGATCGACCGACTCGATCCATCCGCCGGCGTAGTCGTCCGGGGGCAGCCCGGGGAACGTGACTCCGTCCTTCACGTGGAAGTTCAGTCCGCCGTTGTTGCAGACGTAGCAGCGTCCGTCCGGTCCGATCGCGGCGCCGTTGGGCCCCCCGGCCAACGCGGCTACGACCCGCTTTTCGCCCGAGGCCGAGATCCGCGTCAGCGTCCTGCCATGGATCTCGACCGCCAGCACGGATCCGTCGGGCAACGCGACGGGTCCCTCCGGGAAGCGCAGTCCCGAGGCCAGCTCCTGCATTCGGCTTCTCTCCGATCGATATCGGCCAACGACGACCCGGTTAGAGCTTGATCTTCGCGTCGCGGATGATCTTGCCCCACCGTGCCAGTTCGGCGTCGATCTTCGCGCCGAGCTCCGCCGGCGTGCTCGAGGAGATCGTCACGCCCTGGGCGCGCAGCTTCTCCCGGACGTCCGGCAAGGCCAGCGCGTCGCGCAGCGCGCTGTTCAGCTTCGTGATGATGGCGTCCGGCGTACCCGCCGGCGCGAGCATCGCGTACCAGATACCGGGCTCGAAGCCCGGGAAGCCGGATTCGGCGAATGTCGGTACGTCGGGCAGCGCCGCGTCGCGGGCGGCGCCGCCGAACGCCAGTGCGCGCAGCTTGCCGTCCCGGATCAGGCCGACCAGCGACACCGGGCTGGCGAAGATGTACTGCACGCGGCCGCTGACCAGGTCCGACATCGCGGGCGCGCTGCCCTTGTACGGCACGTGAATCGTCGAGATCCGTGCCGCCGAGTTGAAGAGCTCGGCAGAGAGATGCAGCGACGAGGCGTTGCCAGCCGACGCGAAGTTCAGCGTCCCCGGCTTCTCCTTGGCGAGCGCGACGAATTCCTGGATCGTGCGCGCCGGGACGGCCGGATTGACCGCCATCAGGAACGAGAGCGACCCGAGCATCGAGATCGGCTTGAAGTCCTTGACGGTGTCGTACGGCAGCGAATCGCGCAGGAAGGGCGCGTAGACGTGATCGGTATAGGTCATCAGCAGCGTATATCCGTCGGGCGCCGATCGTGCAACCACCTCGGTGCCGATCAGCTGCCCTCCGCCGGGCCGGTTCTCGACCGCCACCTGGGCCTTCAGCGTCTCCGCGAGCTTCTGCGCCAGCAGCCGGGCGATGAAATCGGCGCCGCCGCCGGGCGTGCTGGGCACGACGATCCGGATCGGCCGCTCGGGGTAGCTGCCTTGCGCCGATGCGCGCGCGCCGATCAGGCTGAATGTGATGCCGGCTGCGACGGCGATCAGGAAAGCGGTTCTACGCATGGTCTCCTCTCTCTTCTTGTCGCTATCGATCAACACGCTACGCCCGGACGCCGCGCGACCCTGCCGGTCTCGCGGCACCGGCGCTCTTCAAGGTTTCGTCAGACGCGGCCCCCTCTGGTCTTGCGCCCGGCTCTGGAGACATCCGCCTTCCCGGTCTGCGCGCCGCTGTCGCCGTCATCGGACAGCGCCGACGGCAGCGCGCGCAGCGTCGCGTCCGTGACGCGCTCGATATGTCGATTCGATGCCGCCGCGGCCGCATCCGGATCCCGCTGCCGGATCGCCCGAACGATCTCGCGGATCTCCCGCAGGCCTTCGGAGACGCGGCGCGGCATCGGCGAGCACAGACGCCTGAAGATCTGGATGCGCGAGCGTATCGACCGCAGCAGCCCCGGCAGCACGTCGTTGCCCGAGCCGCTGACCAGCATGTCGTAGAACCGCTCGACGAGCGCGATGACGCGTTCGTCGTCACCCGCTGCAGCCGCCTCGGCACTCTGCCGGACCACGGCCTCCAGCACCTCGATCTCGGCGTCGGTCGCGCGCAGCGCGAACAGACGCGAGGCCAGTGCCTCGAGCGCACCGCGAACCTGCAGCACGCTCTCCGCATCCGCCCGGGTCAGCCCGCGCACGATCGGACCCTTGTTGGGAATGTTCTCGATCAGGCCTTCGGCCTCGAGCTGCCGGAGCGCCTCGCGCACCGACGGCCGGCTCACGCCCAGCCGTTCGCACAGTTCCCGTTCGATCAGGCGCTGCCCCGCGGTCAACGCCCCCGAGACCAGTGCAGCGCGAATATTGTCGACGACCTGCTGCCGTACCGGCGCCGCGACCGGCCGCACGGCCATCAGCGTCGCTCCACCATTCTCGCCGAGTTGCGTGCCGAGCTTGTCCGTCAGCACATTCATCCTCTCAGGTCTCGGATCAGGTTACGTGCTGCTAAGCATATTGACAGACAAGATTACAGTAGTCAACCGCCTCGGCCGGCCAGGCGGAGCCTCGCCGAGCTCAGACATAGCCCCAGTCCCGATCCCGCCGGGACGCCTGCTCGGCGCGTTGCTCCGGCGGGCCGAAGCCGCCGCCACCCGGCAGTTCGAGGACCATCACGTCGCCCTGCGACAATCGGAACGGCCTGCTGCCCTCGATCGGCTGGCCATTCAACAGCAACCGTTCGACGGCGCCGTCGCGACCGCCACTGCGGCCGCGCGGGGCGAAGCGCAGCCGCTGCGACAGCAGGACGGCATCCATCCCCTCGGGATTGACCACCTGCAGCACGATCCGCTGCCCGAGCCCTCCGCGGTACTGCCCCGCGCCGCCGGAACCGGCCCGCAGCGATTTCTCGATGACCCGCAGCGGGAACTTCCGCTCGAGGATTTCGGTGGGCGTGTTCGACACGTTGGTCGGAAAGCTCAGCGTCGAGATGCCATCCTGGCCGGGCCGCGCGCCGAAGCCGCCGTTGTAGAAGAAGATGCCCGAGAACGACCGATCCGCCGTTCGGCCGCTGACGGTCAGGCCATGCACCGGAATCCCGGCCTCGGCCGGTACCCGGTCCGGCAGCGCGAGGGCGAGCGCGTTCAGCACCGCGCTGGTCGTGTAGTGGCCGACCGTCGAGCGCGCCTCGACCGCTGCCGGATAGCGCGGGTTCAGGAAGCTACCCTCCGGCGCATCGATCCGGATCGGCAGCACGTTGCCCTCGTTGTTCGGCACGTCCGGCAGCAGAATGCACTTCAGCGCGTACGTCGAGTAGGCGCGCGTGTAGCCCAGCACCGAGTTCAGCGGCGACGGGTTCTGCGGCGAGCTGCCCGCATAGTCGACGTGCAGGTTGCTGCCGTCGATCGTGATCGCGCACTGCATCGTCAGCGGCTTCTCGGTGCTGAACGAGTCGATCATCGTCGTTGCGCGATAGTTGCCGTCGGGTACCGCGAGGATCGCCTCGCGCATCGCGCGCTCCGTGCGTCCTACGATCTCGTCGGTCAGCTCGGCGAGATCCGGCATCCGGTACTCGCGCATCAGCTCCTCGAGACTGTGCTGGATCCTGGACGTGGCGCCGACCATCGCGTGCAGGTCGCCGAGGACCTCGTCGGGCACCCGGACGTTCCGGGTGATGATGTCGAACAGCGTGCGATTCGGCTGCCCCCGCTCGTAGAGCTTCAGGATCGGGATCTGCAGCCCCTCCTCGTAGAGGTCGCGTGCGTCCGGGGCGCGCCGGCGGCCGCCGATGTCCGGCATGTGCGCGATGGCGCCGCCGAACCCTACCAGCCTGCCCATGAAGAACAGCGGCGCGGCAATCGTGATGTCCGGAAGATGGCCGGTGCCGATCCACGGATCGTTGCTGATGATCACGTCGCCGGGATCGAGACGATCGGCCGGATACTGCTGCAGGAACGCCCGGACCGACATCGGCAGCGTGCCGATGAAGGACGGCACGCTGCGGCTCGCCTGCGCGACCGCACGCCCGGACGGGTCGAGCACCATGCAGGTGTAGTCGTGGGATTCACGGACGACCGTCGAGAACGACGTCCGGTGCAGCGACAGCGCCGCCTCGTCCACCAGCGAGATCAGCCGCGTCCACAGCACCTCGATGGTGACGGGATCCATCTGCCCGCCCGCACCGGCTCTGCCGGCCTGCGATTCGGTACGCATAGTCATCGTGCCCCCTGCTCGCCGCCGGCATGCGGATCGGCGGCCTCGATGTCGATGATCAGGTTTCGATTCGGATCGATCGAGAACCTGGCATCCGGCCCCACGACGATGCTGGTCTCGCGCTCCTCGATGATCGCCGGACCCGCGATGCGCTCGCCCGACCGCAGCGCATAGCGGTCATAGACCGGCGTCGCGACGAAATTCGCGGCGGCCTCGAAGAAGACGCTGCGCTCGCCCTTCCGGGACGATCCCGCGGCGCGCGCCGTCGAGGCGGCTCCGAAGGAGAACGGACGCAGCGTCCGGACGGCGCGGACCCGGGCCCGGAGATTGACGATCTCGAGCGGCACCGGCGGTGGCCGGTGGCCATAGGTCTGCCCGTAGACCTGCTCGAACTCGCGGGCGATGGCAGCCGCTGCCGATCCGTCGATCGGTGTGTCCGGCGCGAGCGCGACGATCACCGAATAGCCCTGCCCGACGCACCGCATCTCGAACTGCGGCACCAGTTCGACCGGCACCTCCGGACCGACCAGCGCCCGGATCATCTCGAGCCCCGAGGCTCGCATCGCCCGGAACTGCCCTGCCGCTTGCTGCCACCGCACGGCGGCGAGCTCGCCCGAATAGGACGCGATCAGATCGACTGCCGGGGTCGCTACCAGGCATCCGATCGCCGATGCGACGCCGGCGCCGAACGGACACAGAACCCGCGAGATGCCGAGACTGCGCGCGATCGCGTAGGCATGGACCGGCCCGGCGCCGCCGAACGCGATCAGACTGAAGCGGCGCAGATCCACGCCCTTCTCCGCGGCATGCGCGCGGATCGCGGCACTCATGCGCTCGTTGACGACGCGGTGGATCCCGCGCGCGGCATCCTCGATGCGCATTCCGAGCGGCTCGCCGATCCGTTCGCCGATCGCCCGGCGGGCCCCCTCCAGATCGAGCGCCATGTCGCCGCCGAGAAACGAACCGGCATCCAGGTAGCCGAGTACCAGGTCGGCATCGGTGACGGTCGGCTCGGTACCGCCGCGGCGATAGCAGACCGGGCCCGGCTCCGACCCGGAGGACTCGGGACCGACGCCGAGCAGTCCGAGCCGGTTCAGGCTCGCGATGCTGCCGCCGCCCGCGCCGATCTCCAGCAGCTCGATCGCCGAGATCTGCAGCGGGATGCCGCTGCCCCGCTTGAAGCGGTGGACATGTCCGACCTCGTACTCCTGCGTCACCGCCGGCACGCCGCCGCGGATCAGCGAGATCTTCGCCGTGGTTCCCCCCATGTCGAACGCGACCGCGTCGGATCGCCCGAGCGCCTGCTCGCCATAGTGCGCGGCAGCGATCGCGCCGGCCGCCGGGCCGGATTCGATCATGCGCACCGGAAACCGCGAGACGACGTCGGCCGCCGATCCGATACCGCCGTGAGACAGCATCAGCGAAAGCTGCTGCCGCACGCCGAGCTTGCGCATCGCCTGCTCGAGCCGGACGATGTAGTTGCGGACCAGCGGCTTGACATAGGCGTCGACGCAGGTCGTCGACATCCGTTCGAACTCGCGCGCCTCGGGCGCGACCTCGCTCGAGACGCTGACTTCGAGATCGGGCAGTGCCGCGCGGATGCGCTCGGCCACCCGCCGCTCGTGCGCCGCGTTCACATGACTGTACAGCAGGCAGACGGCGACCGCGCGGACGCCGGCCCGCGCAAGCTGCTCGATCGCTGCATCGACACTGCCGTCGTCGAGCGGCGTCACGATCTCGCCGCGATAGTCCAGCCGCTCGAGCACCTCGATGCAGGCCGGTCGTTCGACGACCGGCGGCGGACCGCTCAGCTGCAGATCGTAGATGTCGTAGCGCGCTTCACGCCCGATCTCGAGGGTGTCGCGAAAGCCGTGCGTCTTGACCATACCGGTCCGGACGCCCTTTCGCTCCATCACCGCGTTGGTAGCGACCGTGGTCGCGTGCACGACGTCGCGCACCGCGGCTCCG
>JBFWQR010000009.1:0-82687 GCA_050249335.1 Lautropia sp. | reverse complement strand
TGCCTGCCTGCCCGCTGGGCCGGGTTGCGCGCTCGTTGCGTGCGCCCGGCACGCGGCCTCACGCGCGCCTTGCCCTGCGGGCTGGCTGGAACCGGCGCGGCGGCGTCCGTAGCGTTAACAGGCCCTAGACGCGACCGATGAGGGCGTCCGCCGGAGAGGGGCGGACTGCGGCCCGCGGCACCAGGCTCCGCGCGGAGGTCGCCTTGGCCGGCGCCGGGTCGGGAGATTGAGATGGTGTCCTTCGTGGGTGGCCGGCTGCTGTCGTTGCTGGTGACGACGCTGGTCGCCTCGCTGGTCGTCTTCCTGCTGATGCAGGTTCTGCCCGGCGACCCGGCCCTGGTCATCCTGGGCATGAACGCCTCGCCCGACACGATCGCCGCGTTGCACAAGCAACTGGGCCTGGACCAGCCCATGTGGGTCCGCTACTTCGAGTGGATCGGCGGTTTCTTCGTCGGCGATTTCGGCAACAGCATCACCTACTCCGTCCCGATCGCCGACTTGCTTGCCGAGCGCGTCAAGGTCACGCTGCCGCTCGCCTTGCTGTCCATGCTCGTTTCCGTCGTGGTCGCCCTCGCGATCGGCGTCTATGCGGCGGCCAATCGCGGCAAGCTCGGCGATACCGTGGTGATGGGCGTCGCCCAGATCGGTGTCGCCGTCCCGAACTTCTGGCTCGCCCTGCTGTTGATCCTGCTGTTCGCGCTGCGGCTCGGCTGGTTGCCGGCATCGGGGTTCGGCGGCTGGGGGGACGGAATCTGGCGCGGCCTGCGTTCCCTGATCCTTCCGTCGCTGGCGCTGGGATTGCCGCTGGCCGCGATCCTGGGGCGCGTCACGCGTTCGGCCGTGATCGAAGCGCTCGGCGAGGACTTCGTCCGAACGGCGCGTGCCAAGGGTCTGAGCCGCACCGCGGCGCTGTGGAAGCACGCGGTGCCCAATGCGCTGATCCCGGTCGTGACCATCATCGGCCTGCAGTTCTCCTTCCTGCTGGCGGGCACGATCATCATCGAGCAGGTGTTCAACCTGCCGGGTGTCGGACGCCTGGTGTTCCAGGCGATCGCGCAACGTGACCTGACGACCGTGCAGTCGCTGGTGACGCTGCTGGCTGCTTCCATCATCGTCGTGAACTTCGTCGTCGACGTGGTGTACGGCTATCTCGATCCGCGTCTTTCGAGAGGGTCGCTCCGATGAGCAGCCCGGACGATGCGCTCGTGAATGCCGGGCCGGCCGCGGCAGCGGGCCCGGCTGCCGCAATCGAGCCCGGCGTCGTCGCAAGGATCCTGGCAAGCCGAAACCTGATGTTCGGCCTGATCGTCACCGTCATCCTGGTCGGGTTGACGCTCGTTTCCTTCGTCTGGACGCCTTACTCGCCGACCGGCTTGAACTTCCGCGACAAGTTGCAGGCGCCGAGCCTGTCGCACTGGTTCGGCACCGACAATCTGGGCCGCGACGTCTTCTCGATGATCATGGTCGGCGCACGCAACTCGATCGGCGTCTCGCTGGTGGCGGTGATCGTCGGCGCCGGCATCGGCGTTCCGCTCGGCGCGGTGGCCGCTGCCCGCGGCGGCTGGGTCGACGGCATGGTCATGCGCATGAGCGATCTCGCCTTCGCGTTTCCGGCGCTGCTGACCGCGGTCATCATCACCGCGATCTTCGGGCCCGGCGCGGTCAACGCGATGATCGCGATCGGCATCTTCAACATCCCGGTCTTCGCACGGATCACCCGTGGCGCATCGATGGGATTGTGGCAGCGGGAGTACGTGCAGGCCGCCCGCTGTGCGGGCCGCAGCGACACGGCGATCACCCTGCTGCACATCCTGCCCAACATCAATCACGTCCTGCTGGTGCAGATCACCATCCAGTTCGCGCTGGCGATCGTCGCGGAAGCCGGACTTTCCTATGTCGGCCTCGGCGTGCAGCCGCCGATGCCGAGCTGGGGCAAGATGCTGAACGATGCGCAGACGTTCATCTACGATGCGCCCTGGCTGGCGGTGTTCCCCGGATTGGCGATCACGATCACGGTGCTCGGCCTGAACCTGCTGGGCGATGGATTGCGCGATATCCTCGATCCGAAAGTCAGGCGCCAGCGATGACCCGAACGCTGCTTCGCATGGCCGGCATGTCGGTCGAGCTTTCGGCCGGCGACCGGACGGTCGACATCATCGCCGGTATCGATCTGGAGCTCGACCGCGGCGAACGCCTCGGCGTCGTCGGCGAATCGGGCAGCGGCAAGTCGATCACGGCGCTGGCCATCATGGGACTGCTGCCGCAGCAGATGCGCGTGCGCGGGCAGCTGATCTTCGATGGGCACGACCTGGCGGCCATGCCGGAAGAGCAGTTCTGCAAGTTCCGGGGCCGGCGGATGGCAATGATCTTCCAGGAGCCCATGACCGCGCTCAATCCGGTCAAGCCGATCGGCGCGCAGATCGCCGAGGGTCGCATCCTGCATCTCGGCGAATCCCGGAGGCAGGCGGAGAAGCGGGCGCGCCTGCTGCTCGACAAGGTCGGGCTGCCCGCGCCGCGTTTCGATCCGGGCCTCTATCCGCACCAGCTTTCGGGCGGCCAGCGGCAGCGGGTCATGATCGCCTCGGCGATTGCCTGCGAACCGGACCTGCTGATCGCGGACGAGCCGACCACGGCGCTGGACGTCACGGTTCAGGCCCAGATTCTCGACCTGCTGGACGAGCTGATCGACGACACCGGCATGACGCTGATGTTGATCACGCACGACCTCGGCGTCGTCTCCGAGATGACCGATCGGATCGCGGTGATGTATGCCGGCCGCATCGTCGAGACCGGCCGCACCGACGACGTGTTCGCGCGGATGGCGCACCCTTATTCGCGCGGCCTGTTCGCCGCTTCGCCGCATGGGGCGGGGTTGCTGCCCAGGCCGCCGGGGGCCGGCCGGCCCCGGTTGACCGCCATCCCCGGCGTCGTGCCCGACCCGTTCGGGCGCCCGCCCTACTGCACGTTCGCGGACCGATGTGCGGTCGTCGAAGCGGATTGCCGGCAATGCATGCCGGCGCTTCGCGTGATCACGGCTCATGACGGCGTGGAGCATCGCGCGGCCTGCCTGCATCCCCGCCAGGATCCGGTGCGCCCATGACCGAGCCCCTGCTCAAGGTCACC
Source organism: Lautropia sp. (assembly GCA_050249335.1). Lineage (GTDB taxonomy): Bacteria > Pseudomonadota > Gammaproteobacteria > Burkholderiales > Burkholderiaceae_E > Lautropia. Next base: position 79,564 of record JBFWQR010000009.1, on the reverse strand, counting down.
GACCTGGTGCGGGAGTATCGCCTGCCGCGCCCATCGATTCTCTCGAAGCAGCGCTGGCTGCGAGTCCTGCACGGCGTCAGCATCGAGATCGCGCGGGGAGAGAGCCTGGGAATCGTCGGAGAAAGCGGGTCCGGCAAGTCGACGCTGGCGCGCGCGGTCATGGGGCTGGAGCGGCCGCTGTCGGGGCAGGTGCTGTTCGCCGGGCAGGACATCTACGCGCTGGATCGCGCCGGCCTGCGCGAAGCGCGCAAAGGCTTCCAGGCGATCTTCCAGGATCCCTATGGCTCGCTCGATCCCCGCCACACCGTTCGAACCATCATCGCCGAGCCGATCGTGTCGCTCGAGCGCGGGGTCGGCAAAGCCGAGCGCAACCAGCGCGTCGCCGAGGTGCTCGAAGCCGTGGGCCTGCCCGCCGCGTCCGCGGACAAGTATCCGCACGAGTTCTCCGGCGGCCAGCGCCAGCGGGTCGCGATCGCCCGCGCGCTGGTCACCAGGCCGTCGCTGATCGTCGCCGACGAACCGGTCTCCGCGCTCGACGTGTCGATCCAGGCCCAGGTCCTGAACCTGATGATGGACCTGCAGGAGCAATTCGGCCTTTCCTATCTGTTCATCAGCCATGACCTGGGCGTCGTCCGCGCCATCACCGATCGTGTCGCCGTCATTCATCACGGCCGGTTCGTGGAGCAGGGCCGGACCGGCGAAGTGTTCGACGATCCGCAGGATCCCTACACGCAGGCGCTCGTCGCCGCGGTGCCGAAGCCGTTCTCCGGCTCTCGCAGACGCCAGCGCCGCCAGAGCGGACCTCCGGGATCCGTTTCATGATCGAGCTCGCTGATCCGTCGGCGCCTGCACTGGTCGAGAAAGCATCGAGGTGGGGCCGACGCACCGGCTGGTACTAGAATCCCAGCCGGCGCGCTATCCCAGCCGGCGCGTTGCGCGCCGCCCCCATCCGTGCCGACTGCGGGATCCCGGCATGAAAACGCTGCTCGTCGATGATCACGCGCTGTTCCGTGCCGGGCTGCGGATGCTGATGCGCTCGATCCGGCCCGAGGCCGAGGTGATCGAGGCATCGACGATCGGCGCGGCTTTGGCGGAGGTCGCCGGTCATCCGGACCTGCAGCTGTGCCTGCTCGACCTGTCGCTGAAGAGCGAGCACGGGCTCGACGCGCTGACGCAGATCCGCGCCGCGGCGCCGGACGTCGCGGTGGTGATCGTCTCCGGCAGCGAGGAAGTGGCGACGATGCAGGCCTGCATCGACGCCGGCGCGATGAGCTTCATCCCGAAGAGCGTGACGCCCGATGTGCTGGTCGAGGCGCTGCGCCATGTGCTCGCCGGTACCGTCTGGCTGCCGCCGGCGATGCACGCGGCGCAGCCGGCCGGCGAGGCGCCGCCGGCGCTGACGCCGCGCCAGCTCGACGTGATGCGCTGCCTGAACCGCGGGCTGCCGACCAAGTCGATCTCGCGCGAGCTCGACCTGTCCGAGCATACGGTCAAGGAACACATCGCCTCGATCTTCCGCGCGCTCGGCGTACACAACCGGACGCAGGCGGTGATCCGTGCCAGCCGGTGGCGCCTCGGCTGAGTCCGGTGCCGGGCCGCCCCAAGCCGGACTCGCGTCCCCCTTGGGGGACCGGGCGAAGCCCGAGGGGGCGTATGAGCCGGCGCGGCCGGCGGCCCCGGGCGCGCGTGCCGAGGAACTCGAGGTTATCGACGAACTGGTCGCGCTGCACGCGCGGGTGCTGCTGCGGATGCCGATCGTCGTGCTGCTGGTGGTCGCCGCGGTCGCGCTGCAGGCGCTCGACCGGATCCCGACGCCGTTGTTCGCCGGCTGGGCGATCGCGCTGCTCGCGATCGAGGGCGCGCGCGCCTGGTACGGCCGCAGGCTGCTCGAGCGGGCCGCCCGGCGTGCCGAAGAACAGGTCGTCGTGCACCGCCGGCTGGTCGTCCTCGCCGGCCTGGCCGGCGCCGCGGTCGGCGCCTCGGCGCTGCTGTTCTTCCCGCGGCTGCCGGCCGAACTGCAGGCTCTGCTCGCGCTGATCTACTTCGCGATGACCGCCGGCGGCGTCGCGGTGTCGGCGTCGTCGCAGGCGATCCTGGCCGCCTATTCGATCTCGATGCTGACGCCGGCCGCGATCGCCTGGGGGCTGGCCCATCCGAGCCAGGCGGCGGCGACCACCGGCCTGGCGACCCTCTACTGCGGATTCCTGATCCTGCTGGCCGGCGACGGCGAGCGGCTGCTGTCGCGGTCGATCCGGATCCGGCGCGAGCGCGACCGGGTGGTGCAGGACCTCGAGCAGCGCAACGCCGATGTCCAGGTCGCGGTCGCCGCCGCCGAGGCTTCGGCGCTGGCACGGGCCCGCGTGCTCGCGGCCGCGAGCCACGACCTGCGCCAGCCGCTGCATGCGCTGTCGATCTACAGCGCGGTGCTGGCCGCCAGTCCGGATCCGCCGACGCTCGCCGAGGTCTCGCGCAGCATCGACCAGCTGGTGCGCGCGCTCGGCAATCTGCTGAACGGCCTGCTCGACCTGTCGCGGCTGTCGTCCGGCCACTACGTGCCCGACCTGCGGGTGTTCGCGCTCGACGAGGTCGCCGCCGACGTGATCGCGCAGATGCGGGTGCCGATCGAGGAGAAGGGGCTCGCGCTCGACTGCCGGCTCGAGCCGGTGACGGTCCGCAGCGACCCGGGAGCGCTCGGCCGGGTGCTGCGCAACCTGCTCGACAACGCGCTGAAATACACCGACGCCGGCCGGATCACGGTCGAGGTGTTCGCGCGCCAGGGCAGCGCGGTGGTGGCCGTGCAGGACACCGGCAAGGGCATTCCAGAGGCGGAGCAGATACGGATCTTCGAGGAGTTCTATCAGCTCGACAACGAAGCGCGCGACCGTGCCAAGGGCGTCGGGCTCGGGCTCGCGATCGTCCAGCGGCTCTGCGAGCTGCTCGGCGGACGGATCGGCGTGCAGTCGCAGCCGGGCGCCGGCGCCCGCTTCGAGCTGGTGCTGCCGCTGCCGGCCGAGCCGCTGCAGATCGCCGGCGCCGCCGTCTCGGCGCCTGCCGTCGAGGCCCGGCTCGATGCCCGCCGGGTCTACGTCGTCGACGACGAGCCGGAGATCCGGCGCAGCATGCAGACCTTGCTGACGCTCTGGGGGCTCGAGGTCCGGACTGCCGGCAGCGTCGCCGAGGTCGACGCGCTGTTCGCCGCCAGCGGGCCGCCGGACCTGCTGCTGGTCGACCTGCGGCTCGGCGACGGCGAGCACGGCGCCGCGCTCGCGCAGCGGCTGCTCGCGAGCCCCGGCCGGTACGGGGTCCTGATCGTCACCGGCGAGACCTCGTCGGATGCGCTCGCCGCCGCCCACCGGCAGAAGTTTCCGCTGCTGCAGAAGCCGATCACGCCGGAAGCGCTGCGCCGCGCCGCGGCCGAAGCGCTGGCCTGGCGCTGAGCCGCCGGCGTCTCGCTGGCCGCCACGCTAAACTCTGCCGGATGAGCGAGAGTCCCAGGTTCGGTCGACGAGCGCGCCCGCAAGGCCGCCCGAAGGGTGCTCGCCCTCCTCCGGGGAGGTGGTCGCGTAGCGACCGGAGGGTAGTCCAGTGAGTGCGCCCGAGCGGCCGCCGCGTCGCGCCGCGCTGCTGCAGCGGCCTGTGGTTCGCCCGGAGGCCGAGGCCGTGGCACCGTTGCCGCGCATCGAACCGGTACGCAAACCGGTACGCGTACCGGTACGCGAGTCGGTGCGCCAGGCGTCGTCGCGCCTCGAGCCGCCCGATCGCGACGCGATCGAAGCGCTACCGCCGTTTGAGATGCTCGGACTCGACCGGATCGTGCTGGTCGACACGCCCGACGCGGTGGCTGCCGCATCCGCGGAGCTCGGCGACAGCCCGGTGCTCGGCTTCGACACTGAATCGAAACCGACGTTCGTGCGCGGCGAGATCTCCGACGGACCGCACCTGGTGCAGTTCGCGACGCTCGAGCGCGCCTGGCTGTTCCCGCTACGCGGCGCAGCGTGCATCGATGCGGTCATGGCATTGCTCGCCTCGCGGACGATCGCCAAGGCGGGCTTCGGTCTCGACTCCGACCGCACGCTGCTTGCGGCCCGGCTCGGTGCCGCGCCGAACCGGATCGTCGATCTCGACAACGCGTTCCGCGCGATGGGCTACCGGCGGTCGATCGGGCTGAAGTCGGCGGTCGCGATGGTGTTCGGTCAGCGCTTCGTCAAGTCGAAGAAGATCGGGACGTCGAACTGGGCCAGCCCGCGGCTGAACGAGCGGCAGCTGCTCTACGCCGCCAACGATGCCTACGCGGCGATCCGCGTCCACGACGCGCTGGTGCGGCGCGGCGATCCCGGCATCGCGACCCTGACGGAGGCTGCGACGTGACGGTACGGATCGTCCGGCCCCGGCACCGCCGATCGGACCGCCGAGCGAAAGCTTTTCTACCGGGCCTGTAGCAACGCTCGACAGACGTCATCCGGGATCTCGCCTAGACTGCCTCGCAATCAAGAGGGGCAGGAGGCGAATCGATGGGTATCGTCAGCAGAGCCAGGGTGCGCTGGCTGGCCGCGGCCGTTCTGGTCGCCGCCGCCGCGCCGGTCATGGCGCAGGACGCCTACCCGAATCGGCCGATCCGCATCGTCGTGCCGTTCCCGCCGGGCGGCACGAGCGACGAGGTCGCCCGGCTGATCGCGGCGCCGCTGGCCGACGCGCTGAAGCGGCCGGTGCTGGTGGACAACAGGCCGGGCGCGAATGCGATCCTCGGCACGCAGGCGGTCGCGAGCTCGCCGGCCGACGGCTATACGCTCGGGCTGTTCCCGTCCGGCCATGCGATCACCGGCAGCCTGCGCAAGCTGCCGTACGACGCCGAGGCGAGTTTCGCACCGGTCGTGCTGATCGGTTCGGTGCCGCTGCTCGCGGTGGTCAGCGCCCAGTCGCACGCCGCGAACTTCGGCGACGTGCTGACGCGGGCACGGCAGAACCCCGGCAAGGTCAGCTACAAGTCGGGCGGAGTCGGGGCCTCGGACCACCTGGCCACCGAGCTGCTGGCGAACACGGCCGGCGTCGAGCTGCTCAACGTGCCCTACAAGGGCGACCCGCCGGCGGCGGTCGATCTGGTGGCCAACCAGATCGACTTCGGCCTGTTCAATGTGTCCTCGGTGATCCAGCTGGTGCGCGGCGGCAAGTTGAAGGCGGTCGGCAGCACCAGCGATCAGCGCTCGGCGTTGCTGCCGGATGTGCCGACGCTGAAAGAGCAGGGGGTCGACAGCTACACCGCGGGCTCCTGGCACGCGATCTTCGCACCGGCCGGAACGCCACCCGAGATCGTCCGGACACTGAACCAGACGATCAATCGGACGATCGAGCGGCCTGAAATCGCCACGCGCCTGCGTGACCTCGGGATCACGATCGAGGGCGGGCCCCCGGAGCGCCTCGGCAGCTTCCTGCAGGTCGAGGTCGCCAAGTGGGCGCGCGTGATCCGAGACGCCGGCATCAAGCCCGAGAACTAAGCGCGCTTCGCGGCGCGATCGACCACTACGCCATCCGGTGCCGCGCGCGGCACCGGATGGGCGGCGCCATTCGCCAGCAAAGGAAACTGCCATGAATTTTCTCGACGACTCCCTGCTGCCCGAGGTCCAGCCCAAGCTGGTCATCCAGGCCGCCCCTTACGCACCGGGCTTCCTGGTCTCCGATTCCGACGACATTCCGATCAGCATGGAGGCACAGGTCCGCAAGGCCGTCGATTGCTACAACGCCGGCGCGACGGTACTGCACGTGCACGTCCGTGAAGCCGATGGCCGTGGCTCCAAGCGCCTCTCGATGTTCAACGAGATGCTGATGCGGCTGCGAGAGGCGGTGCCGAAAATGCTGCTGCAGGTCGGTGGCTCGATCTCGTTCGCGCCCGAGACCAAGGGCGATGTCGCGCGATGGCTCGACATGGACACACGGCATGCGCTGGCCGAGCTGACGCCGAAGCCGGATCAGGTGACGATCGTCGTCAATACCAATCAGCTCAACTTCCTGGAGCTCACCGGCGAGGACGAGATCGCCGGGACTTCGTGGGCGACGCCCGAATACGCTCACGCCTACACCGAAATGGTGGTCGAGGCGAACCCGTCGTTCTACATCGAACACCTGCGTCGGCTTGCCGCGGCCCAGGTCCAGCCGCATTTCATGCTGCTGCATGTGCATCAGCTCGAGACGGTCGAGCGGCTGATCCGACGCGGCATCTATGCCGGGCCGTTGAATCTCAACTACGTCGCGGCGTCCGGTGGCGGTGCCGGCCATCATCCGGCCGACCTGATCGAGTTCGTCCGGCGCACGCCTGACGGCGCGGTGCTGACCATCGAGGCGACGATGCGGTCGGTGCTGCCGATGTGCACGATGGGCATCGCGATGGGGCTGCACGTGCGGGTCGGCATCGAGGACAACCTGTGGGGCCGCAAGGGAGAGCGCATGACGACGGTGCAGCAGATCGAGAAGATGGTGCGCATCGCACGCGAGCTCGGGCGCGAGGTTGCCGACGGTGACGAGGCGCGCCGGATCTACCGCATCGGCGAGCGCTGGGAGGGTCCGGAGGAGACGCTCGCGCGGCTCGGGCTGCCGCCGAACCGTGTGCCAGGACAGGTCGGTGCGCCCGTCCGGGCAGTGCGCTGACCCGATGCCGAAGTCCGTGCGATGTCGTCGCTGATCTCCGGCCGATGAACGAAGGATCGCTTGCCGCGAAGCGCGCGCTGGTGGTCGGCGCAGGCGGCGGCCTCGGTAGCGCCATCGCCGCGTCATTGGCCCGGGCGGGCTGTGCCGTGGCGCTCGCCGGTCGCGACCTGGCGCAGCTGGCGCCGCTCGCCGACCGGATCGGCCAGGCCGCCGGCGTTCGGACGCTGCCGATCCGGATCGATCTCGGTGCGTCCGGCTCGATCGCCGGCGGCGTCGGCGACGCGGTCGCCGCGCTGGGCGGACTCGACGTGCTGGTCAACGCGGCCGGCCGGGTAGCGAACGGAAGCTTCGAGCAGGTCAGCGCGCGCGAGTGGGTCGAGTCGATCGAAGTGAAGCTGCTCGGCACGCTCGACGTCATCCGCAATGCATTGCCGCACCTGAAACGCGCGCAGGGTACGGTGATCACGCTGACCGGCCTGTACGGCAAGGAGCCGAGCCCGCTGCAGATCGTCTCGGGTGCGATCAACGCGGCGCTCGCCAACAGCCACAAGGCGCTCGCGACCGATCTGGCCCCGTCGGGCGTGCGGGTCGTCAGCCTGTGCCTCGGCGGTTTTCTGACCGACCGCCTGCGGACCATCGTCGAGCAGGCTGCCCGCGAAAGCGGCCGCGGCACGGACGACGAGCTGCGCATCCGGCAGCAGGGACTGCCGATGCGCCGCTACGGCGCGCCGGAGGAACTGGGCGAGCTGGTCGCCTTCCTCGCATCGTCGCGCTGCCGCTACCTCGACGGCGCGGCATTGGTGGTCGACGGCAGCGCCGCCGCTTCCGTCTGACCGATATCGCCCTTCCGATCCGGCAATCCCATGGACATCGCTGCTCATCTCGAAAAGTTCCGCCGGTTCGAATCGGCACGGCAGCGGCTCGACCCGATCGACGACTTCGTGTTGTGGTACTGGGCCATCAGCTCCGCCGGGGCCGCGCTGATGAATGCCGCGCTGCATCGCCTCGGCACGCTCGACGAGAATCGCCATTTCGCGACGCAGATCCCGGACGTCTATGCGGTCGCCGACGGTGACACGACCTGGCACTACGAGATCGGCACCCGCTGCGACCTGATCCATATCGGGATTCCGGCGCTGCCATCGGTACCGGCGCGGGTCGCGCCGGCGTATCGCGCAATGGAGGCGATCGAGCAATGGCGCAACCCCTGCGTCCGCGGCGAGCACCCGGTCACGGCCCAACTGGTCTCGGACATTCTCGAAAACTACGCCATCGTGCTGCAGGTGGCCGAATTGTTCCCGGAGGATCGGCGATGACACCGGAGCTGCATGCGGCGCGTGCCGAGCAGGTCCTGCGCGCGCTCGGCAAGCTGACCGCGCAGGACCACGAGATGCGGATCGAGGCGGCGATGCTCGCCGGCACCCAGTTGCTCAATGCGGGCCTGCATCGGCTCGGCATCACCGAAGCGCACAACGACATCGTGCACGCCGAATACATGGGCGGCCCGATACGCATCAAGGCCGATCTGCTGGCCCCTGGCCTGGTCGATCTGCTGCTGCAGATCGAAATGCTCCGGCCGGGGCACGTACGTGGCGACTTCGCCGGGGGCGAGCAGGCCAGCGAGCAGGCGCTCGGCCTGCTCGCGGAGCTGCAGCGCCGCACCAGGGAGGATGGGCATGGACCTGGGGCTCGCTGACCGCAGCGTCCTCATCACCGGTGCCACCAAGGGCATCGGGTGGGCAAGCGCGCGCGCATTCGCGGCCGAAGGCTGCCGCCTGCAACTGGTCGCGCGCGACCATGGCGCGCTCCAGGAGCGATCGGGGACGCTGCAGCGTGAGCATGGGGCCGAGGTCGGCATCCACGTCATGGACTTGCGCGACCCGGTGCAGCGTGCAGCGCTGGTCGATCGGATTCGCGACGTCGACGTGCTTGTCAACAATGCGGGTGACATCCCGATGGGCGCGCTCGAAGCGATCGACGACAGCGCGTGGCGCGCCGCCTGGGAGCTGAAGCTGCACGGCACGATCGACCTGACACGCGGCGTCCTGCCATCGATGCGGGCCCGCGGCGACGGCGTGGTGGTCAACGTGATCGGCATGTCGGCGCTGAATCCGTCGTACGACTACGTCTGCGGTGCGACCGCGAATGCCGCACTGCTGGCCTTCACGCGCGCCGTGGGCTCGGGTTCGAAGGCCTACGGCGTTCGGGTCGTCGGTGTCCTTCCCCCCGCGACCCGTACCGAACGCCTGGAGACCGCGATGAAACAGCTGGCGCGGGCGCGCTACGGCGACGAGCGGCAGACCGAGCGGTTGCTGCACGACAAGGTCTGGCCGGCGCCGATCGAGCCGTCGCAGGTCGCCGACAGCATCGTCTACCTCGCTTCCGAGCGGGCGCGCCACCTGTCCGGCGTGGTTCTGAGTCTGGGCAGCTAACTCTGGAGACCGGCCATGTCGCATGCACATCGCTTTCTGCTCTCGCGCCGCCGGCTGCTGACCGGCGCAACGGTGTCGCTCGCCGGCCATCGCCTGGCAACGGCCGCGGCCTTTCCCGAGCGCCCGATCACCATCGTCGTCGCCTATCCGCCCGGCGGCTCGGCCGACATCCAGGCGCGGCTGCTGGCCGGCCACTTCACGGCCGAGTACGGCTGGACGGTGATCGTCGAGAACCGCCCTGGCGCCGCCGGCGTGATCGGCACGGCCGCGGTGGCGCGCGCGGCGCCTGACGGACACACGTTGATCCTCGGCACGGGCGCCACCCATGGCACGTTCGCGAGCCTCTATCCGAACCTGCCCTATCACCCGCAACGCGACTTCGCGCCGATCGCCAACGTCGCGACGCTGACGAGCGTGCTGGTCGTGCATCCGGCGGTACCGGCGCGCACGGTCCCCGAACTGATCCGGTACGCGAAGGCGAATCCGGACAAGCTCGCATTCGGCTCCGGCGGCAGCGGCTCGAACGCCCATCTGGCGATGGAGCTGTTCAACCACATGGCGGGCGTGCGGATGCTGCACGTGCCCTACAAGGGTAATCCGCCGGCAGTGCAGGACCTGATCGCCGGTCAGGTGCAGGTGATGGTGGCGAACATGCCCTCGGTGATCAATTTCCTGCAGCAGGACAAGCGTCTGGTCGGGCTGGCGGTCGCCAGCCCGCGGCGCAATGCGATGCTGCCGGATCTGCCGACGATCTCCGAAGCGGCGCTGCCCGGTTATGACGCCGACGTCTGGCAAGGTCTGCTGGCACCGGCCGGCACGCCGCCCGCGGTGATCGCCACGCTCAACGCCGCGGTCAGGAAGGTAATGGACAAGCCCGAGGTCGGCACGGCCCTGGCCAAGATAGGTGCCGAGCGCGCCGACAACAGCCCGGCAGAATTCGCCGGGCAGATCCGGCGCGATATCAAGGTCTACGGCGATCTGGTGCAGACGCTGGGATTGAAACTGGACTGACACGGGTCGAGAATGATGCTGACAGGGCGGCAACGATGCTGACGCGGATTCGACCGATCGACATCGCAGAGGGCGAGCGGCTCGCCGTCGAGATCGGCCTCCCGGCGGCGACCGGCCGATTGCTCGCGTTCCGCGCGGTGGCCGCGGACCATCGGCTCGCGCGCGGCATCTTCGCGCAGCACCTGGCGCTGCGGCACCACGGTCGGTTGAGCGAGCGCCTGCGTGAGCTCCTGGTGATGCGGACGGCGTGGCGCGCCGGCAGCGCCTATGAATGGGGACAGCACTGGAACATCGCCGTCGCCGCGGGCATCGGGGCTGGCGATCTCGTCGCGCTACGCGATTGGCGTGCGTCCGACCGCTTCGGTCCGGTCGAGCGCGCGGTGCTCACCGTCGTCGACGACGTGTTCGATCACCGCACGGTCCGGCCCGCGCACTGGGCGGATTGCACCGAGGCACTCGGCGATCCGCAATTGACGCTGGAGGTCGTCGCGGCGACCAATCATTGGGCGGGCCTCGCGGTCCTGTTCCGGACGCTGCAGCTGCCGCTCGAACCCGGGATGCCGGCCTGGCCCCCCGATGGCACGGGCCCGGCGTGCACGATGCCGGTGAGTGACTCGCCGGCCGCTCCGGACGCATGATGGTGAACGCCGACTTCGCACCATTGCGCGGTGTGCGCGTGCTCGACTTCTCGAAAGTGCTGGCCGGCCCGCTGTGCACCCAGTATCTCGCCGACATGGGCGCCGACGTGATCAAGGTGGAGCCGCTGGGTGGCGGCGACGATACCCGGTACTGGCCGCCGTTCGACCAGGGCCGCGGCACGATATTCCTGAGCGTCAACCGCAACAAGCGCAGTATTGCGCTGGATCTGAAGAGTGCGCGCGGCCAGGCGGTCTGCCATCGGCTGGCCGCAACGGCCGACGTAGTCGTCGAGAGCTTCGGACCGGGGGTTGCCGAGCGGCTGCAGGTCGACCACGCGATAATGGCACGCGTCAATCCGCGACTGGTGTGCTGCAGTATCTCGGGGTTCGGCAGCATCGGGCCGCTGCGCGACGGCAAGGGCTACGATCTCGTGATGCAGGCCTACACCGGCCTGATGTCGATGACCGGCGAGCCCGGCGGCCCGCCCGGGCGCAGCCCGTTCTCGCCGCTCGACCAGGGCACGGGATTGCATGCCCTCTCGGGCATCCTCGCCGCGCTGCTCGAGCGGCAGCGCAGCGGTCGCGGCACGCGGGTCGAGGCGAGCCTGTTCGACACCGCAGCCGGCTTTCTGGCCTACGGCCTGCAGGGGCACTGGCTGACCGGTCAGGAACCGCGCCGCGTCGGGGCGGCACACGAGTCGCTCTGCCCGTACCAGGTGTTCGAGACCGCCGACCGGCCACTGGTGCTCGGCATCGCGAACGATGCGCTGTGGCGCGCCTTCTGCGCGGCTGCCGCGGCGCCACAGCTCGTCGATCGGCCCGGCTTCGCCACCAATGCCGAGCGCGTCGCGCATCGTGCCGAAGTGGTGGCGGCGGTGCAGGCGCTGCTGGCCGAGCGCTCGCGCGACGCCTGGATGACGCTGCTGCACGACCGTGGCATCCCGTGCGCGCCGCTCCATACCCTCGGCGAATTCGCCGCGACAGCGCAACTGCACGCGTCCAGGATGGTGTTCGGATATCCGGGGGCGGCCAACCCGGGGGCGGCCGACGCGGGGGGGATCGACGCGGGGGCGGCCGACGCGCCGCTGCGTGGCGTCGCGCAGCCGCTGCGCTTCGACGGGCGCCGCCGCGACCGGCACCGGCCGGCGCCGGCCTATGCGGCAGATACCGTCGCGGTCCTGACCGAGGCCGGCTACGACGTCGCCGAGATCGACGACCTGCTGCAGGCCGAAGTCATTGCCGACGCAGCATGAACCGAGCGAGGTAGCCGTGAATTTCGAGCCCAGCGCAGAACAGCGGGAGATCGAGCAGGCGATCGAGCGGATCTGCGCCCGCTTCGACGCGGCGTACTGGCGGCGCAAGGATGACGAAGGCGGATTCCCCGAAGACTTCCATGCCGCGATCGCCGCAACCGGCTGGCTCGGCATCGCGATGCCGGAGGATGTCGGCGGTGCCGGCCTGGGCATCACCGAGGCGGCGATCATGATGCGGACGATTGCCGCCTCGGGCGCCGGGCTGAGCGGCGCGTCGGCAGTGCACATGGAATATCTTCGGCTTGCATCCGGTGGTGCGCCACGGCACGTCCGAGCAGCGCCGGCGCTGGCTGCCGCCGCTGATCGCCGGTCGCGAGAAGGCTTGCTTCGGCGTTACCGAGCCGAACGCCGGCCTCAACACGCTCGACCTGCAGACCCGCGCCGAGCGCAACGGTGATCGCTACCTCGTCAGCGGGCAGAAGGTCTGGATCTCGACCGCGCAGGTCGCCGACAAGATCATGCTGCTGGCGCGCACTGCAGAGCGTGATCTGCAGGCGCCGGCGCGCGGACTGACGCTGTTCTATACCGACCTGGACCGCACCCGGATCGAAGTGCGCGAGATCGACAAGCACGGCCGCAGGTGCGTCGACTCGAACCTGCTGTTCATCGATCGCCTGGAAGTGCCGATCGAGGATCGAGTCGGCGAGGAAGGGCGCGGCTTCGAGTACATCCTCGACGGTATGAATCCGGAGCGCATCCTGATCGCCGCCGAAGCGGTCGGCACCGGCCGCGCCGCGCTCGATCGGGCGCGGTCGTATGCGGCCGAGCGGATCGTGTTCGGCCGGGCGATCGGCCAGAATCAGGGTATCCAGCATCCACTCGCGCAACGCTGGATCGACCTGGAAGCAGCGGACCTGCTGACGATGCGCGCTGCCTGGCGCTACGATCAGGGCCAGCCGTGCGGCCCCGACGCCGCGGCGGCCAAGTACGCGGCCGGCGAGGCCGGCTACCGCGCCTGCGAGACTGCGGTGCTGACGCACGGCGGCATGGGCTACTCGAAGGAGTTCGACGTCGAACGCTATCTGCGCGAAGTCATGATCGCGCGGATCGCGCCGGTCAGCGCGCACTTGATACTCAGCTACATCTCGGAGAAGATTCTGGGCCTTCCCAAGTCGTATTGACGAATGGCGCAGCCGTGACCCGCCACGCGCGCCGACGGCGGTCCCCATGCACCATCCAGACAGTGGCTCACGGTCGAAGCTGCCGCCGCTCAATGCGATGCGTGCGTTCGAGGCCGCAGCGCGTCACCTGAGCCTGACCACGGCCGCGGAGGAACTGTCCGTGACGCGCGCGGCAGTGGGGCAGCAGGTCCAGCTGCTCGAAGCCGTGCTCGGTATCCAGCTGTTCCATCGCGGGCCGGCCGGGCTGAGTCTTACCGAGCGCGGTCGCAACTATTACGTCTCGGTCAGCAACGCGATCGGCATCCTGGTCGAGGCGACCGAGGCGATGCGCGGCGAAGACGCCGGGCAGTCTCTGCGCATCGTGGCGCAGCCGAACTTCGCGATGAAATGGCTGGTTCCCCGGCTGCCATCGTTCCGGGCGCGGCATCCCGAGCTGTCGCTCGCCGTCAGCGCCGGCAGCGTGCAGTTCGACTTCGCGGACCAGCAGGCCGACGTCGCGATCGTCTACGGCAGCGAATTCCCGGGCGTCCGCGCCTATCGACTGTTCCCGACGTTGACGGTGGCGCTGTGCAATGCGGAACTGGCCGCCACGCTCGAGCGTCCGGATGATCTGCAGCCGGACATGTTGCTGCGCTCGCGCTATTTGCCGCAAGAGTGGCCGACCTGGCTCGAGACCGCCGGCGTGCCTCGGCTCGACTGGCGCTCCGGTCCGATCTTCGATTCCACGCTGCTCGCGGTCGAAGCCGCCCGGGTCGGCCTCGGCGTCGCGCTCGGCCAGCGCGAGTTCGTCGAGAGAGAACTCGCCCGCGGGGAGCTGGTGATGCCGTTCGAGACGAGGGTCGGATCGGACATGGCCTGGCACCTGATCTTTCCGACCGCGGCGCAATGGATCCCCAAGGTGCTGGCGTTCCAGCAGTGGATCCTTGATGAGGTGAAGGTCAGATAGCACGATCAACCGCGCGTCGACGGCGGCAGCCAGGGCGCGCCGATCCGACCCGGGGGTGCGCCGGCTCAGCCCGTGGCGCCGAGTCCCGTACGCCCTGACAGCCCGTCGATCGCCTGCTGCATCGCTTCGCGCGCCTGCATCAGCACTGCACCGCGCCAGACGTCGGTATCGACGTAGAACGCCTCGAGCATTTGCTGCTTGATCGCGGCGGCGAGCGGCTCCGGCGCTTCCGGATGGTTGTTCAGCCAGTTCTCCGCGGTCAGCGCACCGAACATCGCCTCGATCGGCTGGGTGCCGTATTCGATCGCGATGCCGGTGTATTCGGCTTGCGGGCATTCCTCGAGCACCGACTGGAACATCAGTCCGGTCAGCAGCGCCGAGACCGACGAGCCGTCGTAGATCGACGTCACGTGCGGGCCCCACCAGGCGCGGCTGCGCGCGAGCATCGCGGCATCGTCGGGGCCGGCATGGATCCGTTCGCCGACGCCGGTCGGGCCGAGCCCGGTATGCAGATCGATCCAGGCGATCCGGTGGGCGCGGCCGGCGACCGCGCGCAGCACCGTGCGCAGCGTCCGGTTGCTCCAGGTCGGCTCGGTGCCGCCGAAGAACAGGCCATCGGGGAACTCGTGCTGGCCGCGGCTGACGATCGCCTGGAACACCGGGAACGACCGGGCCGCGATGACGCGCTCGACCTCGGCCAGGTGTTCCGGTGACGGCGGCCAGGACTGCGGCATCAGCAGCGGATGGACCGTCCGGTACTCGGCGTTGACCGGCAGCGGCTTGCCGAAGTCGTGGAAATTCCGGTTGAGGTCGACGTTTTCGTCGGTGACCCGGCGCAGATGCGAAAAGCCGAACGGATTCAGCGCATGCAGGTAGACGACGGCGACCCCGCGGGCGGCGGCGGCCGCGCGCCACGCCGGGTCGCGCAGCGCCGCGACCTGCACGCCGCTGCCGCAGTAGCCTTCGACGCCATGACAGCCGCTGCTGACGATCAGCAGGTCGGTGGCGTCCGGATCGCCGTCGACGACGACGTCGAGCGCGAGCGTTTCGCCGCCGCGCCCGGGCAGCGGATGGCGATGCTCGGTCGCCGCCAAGCCGGCGGCGCCGGCGGCGTCGAGGAACTTGCGGCGGGCTTCGGCATAGCTGCGCGAGAACGGTTCGAACGGAGACGTCATGGCTGGCTCGCTGGCTGAGAGGGCGTTGGCACCGGCTTCGGCGGTATCCGCGACGGCGTCTCGGCGGGGGCAGTGCCGATGATCAGCCGTCGGCGCGGAAATCGGCGCGCTCCAGCAGCGCCGATGTCGCGAAGCCGAACACCAGCCCCCAGAACGGCGCGCCGATGTTCGCCAGCGGCACGCCGGCGACCGTGACGACGAACGCGACCAGCGCGCCGAGCGAGAACCGCGCCTTGAACGCGATGACGAACGCGGTCTGCAACACCCGCAGCATCGCCAGGCCGGCGAGCGTTGCGATGTAGGCCGGCGGCGTCGCCAGCAGCAGCCGGGTAAACAGCGGCGACAACAGGCCGAACGCCAGCGCCAGCACGCCGACCACGACGCCGGCCGCATAGTGGCGCGAACGTTCGCCGGAACTCGAGATCAGCGCATTGGTCGGGCCGGTCAGGCAGGTCGAGACCGTGCCGACCAGGCCGGTCAGGATCGACAGCGCGCCGCAGGCGGTCGTGATCGCATTGATCGGTGGCGGATGACCGGCGGCGGTCAGCACTCCGATGCCCTGGCCGTTCTGCACGATCAGCACCGTGATCGCGAGTGGCACCACCAACTCGACCAGCGCCTGCCACGACAGCTGCGGAATCTGCACGACCGGCGCGGCGAACCAGCCGGTGGTCATGCCGGCCGGCGCGGCGGCATCGGCCGCAGCGGCAGCCGCGGCCACGGCTGCGGTCGCGGTCGCCGACGGGGGAACGGACGAGGACGCGGTCGAGGACAGAGCCGAGGACAGTGTCGAGGGCAGGGTCGAGGGCAGGGTCGAGGGCAGGGTCGAGGACGCGGTGACGGTCGCTGCGACGCCGTCACCGGCGGCACCGACGGCAGTCAGCCCGGGCCCGGCCGCGTCGACGCCGGCGAGCACCAGCAGCGTGCCGATCAGCAGTGCGCCGAGCAGCGGCGGCAACCGCCGGCCGCCGGCCGGCCAGGCCGAGAGGCCGAAGAACGTAACGATCATCGGCACCGCGATCAGCCAGCTGTCGCGGACCGCGAAGACCACTTCGGTGCCGAAGCGCAGGAACACGCCGGCCACCATGCCCATGACGATCGGCATCGGGATCGCGTTCATCAGGCGGCGTACCGAGCCGAACAGCCCGAGCACCAGCATCAGCACGCCGGTCGCGAGGAACGCTCCGACGACTTCGGGAAAGCTCAGATGGGTCAGCGCCGGTCCGACCAGCACGGTCCCGGGAATGGTCCAGAAGAACACCAGCGGCTGCTGATAGAGCAGGCAGAACGCGATCGACAGCAGGCCGTTCAGGAAGAACGCGCCGAAGATCCACGAGGCGAGCTCGGCTTCGGTGAGGCCGCCGGCCACGCCGACCGAGAGGACCACCGCGACCGGACCGGTCGCCGCGAAGATGAATCCGATCAGGCCGTTGGTGAAGTAGATCGAGCCGAGATCGCGCCAGAGCTTGCGCCAGCCGGCCAGCGGCCGGCTGAACGGCTCGAGCACCGACTCGGACGCCCCGTCTTCGCCGGCCGCCGGATCAGACACCCCAGGTCACGTCCTTGCCTGCGGCATGCGCGCGCTGGAGCATGTCGATCAGCGGATAGGCCCGCTGCGCGAACCCGACCGCGTAGCCGGAATCAGGGTCGTCGCGATCCGCGTCGCCGTCGTCGCCCCGACCACTGCTGCCGGAGTCGGCGCCGGCGCCACCGGAGCCGCCGGCGGCCCCGGCAGCGCGTTCGCGGGCGACCGCAGCCTGCAACGCCGTGATCGCGGCCGGCATCTGCGCGACCGTGATGATGCCCTGGGCTTCCGGACGCTTGCCGATGATCTCGAGGATGATCTTGCCGACATCGCCGGTCATCGTGACGCTGCCGGTTGCGCGGCTCTTGAACTCATAAAGCACGATCGTCTCCTGCGAATGCCCGGTCCGGAAAATCGGCCGACTCCATGCCGGCACGCACTACCATTATGCAATGGAGACGATCCCTGCGTTCGGCACCGGCGCGGCCGCGAGCGCGCCGGCCGGGCCGGCGCGCCGTCGGCGGCGCCGCGTGCTGCTGGCCGGCGGCCTGATCCATTGTGGCGGCGCGGCTGGTCTCGGCGGGGTGGTTCGCGGTGTCGTTCGCGGTGCGGTTCGTCTCGGCGGCCTGTCCGGACTCGCCGTGCTCGCCGCCTGCACCCCGAAGTACGACTGGCGCGAGGCCGCCCCCGCAGGTGCCGACTACCGGGTGCGGCTGCCGGCGCGGCCGGCGACGCTGTCGCGGCGGATCCATCTCGAGGACCTCGAGGTCGAGATGGCGATGCTCGGCGCGCAGGTCGACGATGTCGCGTTCACCGTTGCAGTCGTGCCGGCGCCGGCGGCCGACGCGGAGCGGATCGTCAACGCGATGCGGACGCAGATGCTGCGCAACGTCGGGGCGCCGGTGACGGCGCCGATCACCACGGTCGCGGTCGCGCTGATCGACCGCGACGGCCGGGCGCTCGGCCAGCTGCCGCTGCAGGCGGTCGCCGCCGACGGCAGCGGCAGCCATGCCGGCAAACGGATCGAGGCGCGCTTCGGCAGCTGGCAGGGGCATGCGCTGCAGGCGGTGATCGTCGGACCGCCGGTCGATCCACAGCAGAGCGAGCAGTTCTTCGAGTCGCTGCGGCTGGTCGGGCAATGAGGCCGGCAGACCCGTCCGCGCCGTGGGCGAGCGGCGCTTTCGGCCTGCGGTTGTTCCTGACCATCGCGTCCGGTTACTTCATGTCTTACGGGCTGCGGTCGATCAACGCGACGATCGCGCCCGAGCTGGTCGAGGAGCTGCGGCTCGGCAACGGCGAACTCGGCATGCTGACCAGCGCCTATCTGCTCGCCTTCGCGATCCTGCAGCTGCCGCTCGGCGTCTGGCTCGACCGCTACGGACCGCGCCGCATGGACGCGCTGCTGATGGCGGTGGCGGCGGCCGGCTGCGCGGTCTTCGCCAGCGCGTCCGGGTTGGCCGGGCTGTGGGTCGGACGGGCACTGCTCGGCGTCGGCTTTGCGGCCGGGCTGATGGCGCCGTACGCGCTCTATCGCGCCTGGTTCGCGCCGGCGCAGCAGACCCGGCTCGCCGCCTGGACGCTGATGATCGGCAGCGCCGGCGTGCTCGGCGCGACGCTGCCGGTGCGCGCGGCGCTGACCGTGACCGATTGGCGGGGCGTGTTCTGGTTCTGCGCGGCGTTGCTGCTGACGATCTCGGCAACGATGTGGTTCGGCATCCCGCGCGCGCGCGAGCCGAACGGCCGCAGCGGCCAGTCGTTCCTTGCCTCGCTTGGCGGCTACGGCGAAGTCGGGCGCAGCCCGTTCTTCTGGCGGATGGCGCTGCTCGCGGTCTCGCTGCAGGGCAGCTTCATCGCGCTGCAGACGCTCTGGATCGGCCCCTGGTTCGGCCGTGTGCTCGGGCTCACGCCGGCGCAGTCGGCCGCCGGCCTGTTCGCGTTCAATACCGCGCTGATGATCGCGTTCCTGCTGGTCGGCGCGGTCGCGCCGCGGCTCGGTCACACCGAGCGCAGCGCGGTCCGGCTCGCCGGCGGCGCCGCGGGCGTGAACGTATTGCCGCTGGTTCTGATCGCGGCGGCGCCGGCGTTCGCCGGCGTCTGGGCCTGGCTGCTGTTCGCCGCCACCAGTGCGGTGTTCACGCCGGTGCAGGCGCGCGTCGGCATGAGTTTTCCGGCGCGACTCGCCGGCCGCGCGCTGACCGCGTTCAACCTGATCATCTTCGTTGCTGCGTTCGTGCTGCAGACCGGGCTCGGGCTGCTGCTCGACGTCGCCCTCGGCGCCGGCCTGGACACGATCTCGGCGTTCCGGCTGGCGGTCGCCGCGGTCGTGCTGCTGCAGGCGCTGTCGTGGCTCGCGTTCGTCCTCTGGCCGTGGTCCGGGCCGGATGGGCGGCCCGCGCGGCGCGAGGACGTGAGCGCCAACGCGAGAACCTGACCGCTAAAGCGAGAACGTGAACGACGAGGCCGGTTGCGGAAACGGCGTGTCGGCGTACCAGCGGTTGGCCTGCGCCTGCGGATGCCGGGTCGCTTCGAGCAGATCCAGCACCGGCGACAGGCAGCAGTCACGGTCGGCGGCGCGGGCTGCCCAGGTATCGCGGTCCGCTTCGAGGAAGCACGTTGCCAGCCGTGCTGCCAGCGCCGGCCAGCCGTCCCGGTCGTACTGGGCCGCCGGGTCGATCGCGGTCGCCAGGCCGAGCACCGCCAGCAGTTCGCGGTAGAACTTCGGTTCGAGCGCGCCGACCGCAACGAACCGGCCGTCGCGGCAGCGGTAGGTCCGGTAGAACGGGGCGCCGCCGTCGAGCAGGTTGCCGGCGCGGACGAGCTGCCAGCGGCCGGCGGCGAGCATGCCGTAGAACATGCCGGTCAGGCCGGCGGTGCCGGCGGCGATGCTGGTGGTCACGCAGCCGCCGCGGCCGTCGATGCCGCGCCCGACCAGCCGCGCCAGTACGCCGACCGCCAGATGCATTGCGCCGCCGCCGAAGTCGGCGACCAGATTCAGCGGCGGCACCGGCGCGTCGGGCGCGCCGATCGCCGCCAGCACGCCGGTCACCGCCAGATAGTTGATGTCGTGACCGGCGCGGGCGGCCAGCGGCCCATGCGCCCCCCAACCGCTCAGGCGGCCGATCACCAGCCGGGGCCGATCCACGGCGAGTCGCGCCGGCGCGAAGCCGAGGCGCTCCAGCACTCCGGGGCGGAAGCCTTCGAGCAGGACATCGGCGCCGGCGAGCAGTGCTTCGAGAGCATCGCGCCCGGCGGCCGTCTTCAGGTCGAGTGCGACCGCGCGCTTGCCGAGGTTCAGCACCTCGAACTCGGCCGGGAGATCGATGCCGAGTCCGGGGTCCTGCGGTGGCGACACCCGGGTCACTTCGGCGCCGAGGCCGCGCAGCAGCTGGCCGGCGAATGGCACCGGGCCGATCGCATGCAATTCGACGACATGCAGCCCGGCGAGCGGGGCGACGTCACGGTCTGGACCGGAGTTCACCGGACTGACCTCCGCGCTGGCGTGCCCCGGGGTCCGCGCCTGTGGCGGCCCGGCGCGCTCACTGGACTCCCCTCCGCGCTACGCGCTCCGGGATTCGCGCTTCGGAGCGGCCGTGCGTGCTCAAGCGCGCAGCGGCTGGACAGCCGCGATTGAATCGAATTCGAGCGCGCGCCGCAACGCGATCGCTTCGGCGACATGAGCCGGTTCGACATCGGCATGGCCGGCGAGATCGGCGATCGTGCGGGCAACCCGCAGCACCCGGTGCCGGCCGCGGACCGACCACTGGAAGCGCTGTGCCGCCTGCAGCGCCAGCCGGGCCGCGGCATCCTGCAGCCAGCCGGCTCGTTCGAGCGCGCCGGGATCGAGCCAGCCGTTACAGACGGCCTGCCGCTCGAGCTGACGACGGCGCGCCGCTGCGACCCGCGCCGCGACGGCTGCGGTTGCCTCCGGGGCAGCCGGCGGAGCCGTTGCCGGATCGACGGCGCTTTCGCGGCCGACCTGTACGCAGAGGTCGAAGCGATCGAGCAGCGGTCCGGAGATCCGCCCGAGATAGCGCTGGATCTGGTCGCCGCTGCAGCGGCAGTCGCGGCCGGTGTCACCGAGATAGCCGCACGGACACGGGTTCATGGTGGCAACCAGCAGGAAGCCCGCCGGAAAGGTCTCGCTGTACGGACCGCGCACGATGGTGATCCGGCCGGCTTCGATCGGCTCGCGCAACGCTTCGATCGCGGCGCGCGGGAATTCGGGCAGCTCGTCGAGCAGCAGCACGCCATGGTGTGCCAGGCTGACCTCGCCGGGCCGGGGCGGCTGACCGCCGCCGATCAGACCGGCCGCAGAGACCGTGTGATGTGGTTGCCGCAACGGCGGCCGGCGCCAGGCGCCGGCCCGCGGCCGTCCGGTCGCCGAGCCGATCGCCGCCGCTTCGAGGGCGGCGGCATCGGTGAGCGGCGGCAGCAGTCCGGCGAGCCGGCGCGCCAGCAGGCTCTTGCCGGTTCCGGGGGGCCCGGTCAGCAGCAAGTGATGGTGGCCGGCAGCGGCGATCTCGAGCGCGCGCCGGGCCAGTGGCTGGCCGATGACATCGGCGAGATCGGCGCCGGCTGCGTCATCGTCGCGATCGGTGCTGCTGGCGCCGATGGCGTTGATCGCACTGATGGCACCGATGGCACCGATGGCACTGATCGCGCCGCTACCGGGCGCGGCGCCTGGCGCGATGCTCGTCGACGCGGTGTCCGGCAACGGTACCGGTTCGGCCCGGTCGAGCGGTGTCGTGCCGCGCAGGTGGTCGCAGACCGCCCGCAGCGAAACGGCGCCGAACAGCCCGGTCAGGCCGCAGCAGCGTGCTTCGGCGAGGTTGTCGACCGGAATGATCAGTGAGCGCGTACTTATGTCATGAAGCACGCCAATACACAGTGCCAGGATCGCTCGGACCGGCCGGAGCGCACCGTTGAGCGACAATTCGCCGATCAGCTCGACCCCTTCGAGCGCGGCGGCCGGCAACTGGCCGGAGGCGGCGAGGATCGCGGCCGCGACCGACAGATCGAAGCGGCCCGAGTCCTTCGGCAGATCCGCCGGTGCCAGATTGACGGTGATGCGTCGGCTCGGGAACTCGAAGCCGCTCTGCAGGATCGCGGCACGGACCCGTTCGCGGCTTTCCCGGACCGCCGCTTCCGGCAATCCCACAATCATGAATGACGGCAGGCCGTTCGCGAGATGGACCTCGACCCGGACCGGTGGCGCCCGGAGGCCGCGCAGCGCGCGGCTATGAGAAACCGCGAGTTCGGTCATCTCGGAGCGGCCGGCGGCCGGTAAATGGCGGATGGCGGACACGGATGGCGGCCCCGAGCCGGGGCAGGGAAGCCGTGCTGCCAGGGATTTCAGCGGTCGAGCCGCAGACTTCAGCGGTCGATCTCGGCGGCCGGCGGCTCGGCAGCCTGCCGCGCCTCGAGCGCGTCGACCCGGGCGCGCAGCGCGCGCAGCAATTCGACCTGGACTTCGAACTCGTCTCGCGTCACCAGTTCGAGCCGGTTGAAGGTCTGGCTCATCAGGGCCTTCATGTTCCGTTCGAGGTCGGCAGCCGGGCTGGCTCGGAACAGCTCGAGCAGCTTCTGCTGGAAATCCTGAATAAAGTGCTGTTTTTCCATCGTTGGCCCCGATTGCGACGAACCAAACCCAGGATAGCACGCAGGCATTGACGGTTTCGTCGGTGCGGCAATCGATCGTCCTAGGTCGAGCAGCGGAGCGAGCGGCTCGATGGAGCGGGCGGTTCGATGGAGCGAGCGGCTCGATCGTGGATCGATCGGGGCCGAATGGGCTCCGGGGCGAACGGATGTACAGGGACGCGCGGCCAGGCTTTGGCATCGATCGCGCAACGCACCAGGAGTGGGCGTTCCAGCGTTCAGAGTTATGGATGATGCCCACTATTGGGGCGATCGATCGGCACCGATTCGTTCCGATCCCGACGCCGTTGCCCGTATACCCGTCTTTCAGCCGCGCCAGCCCGCCAACGGGGTGGCACAAGAAATGCTCAGTCCCTGCCGATGCGGCATCGCACCACGAAGACATCGAGAGGGAAGAAATTGAAATCGAACGGGTTGGGCTCCTTGCACGGGTTCTCGGCGGCGATCGCCGCAACGATTCTGGCTGCCGCTGCCGCGATGCCGGGTGTCGCGCTGGCTGACGACGAGCTGTCCGCCAACGTCGCGGTGGTTTCGGACTATCGGTTTCGTGGCATTTCGCAGACGTTCAAGCGCCCGGCGCTGCAGGGCGGTGCGGACTTCGCGCACGGCAGCGGCGCCTATATCGGCACCTGGCTGTCGACCGTCGACAAGGACTTCCTGACCGATACCAAGGGCATCGAGTGGGACATCTACGGCGGCTACAAGTTCCCGATCGGCGGCACCGGCATCACCGGCGACGTCGGTCTGCTGCAATACCTGTACCCCGGCGAGTCGCTGTGGAACACGACCGAACTCTACCTCGGCGCGAGCTGGGAGTGGCTGTCCGCGAAGTATTCGCACTCGATCAGCAAGCGGACGTTCGGCTTGCTCGATTCGCGCGGCTCCGGCTACCTGGAGCTGAACGCGGCATATCCGGTCCCGGGGCTCGATGGACTGAGCATCGTCGGCCATCTCGGCATGTCGCGGTTCAAGAACAACGGTTCGGCCGACTACGAGGACTACAAGTTCGGCGTGACCTACGACTGGTACGGCTTCACGTGGGGTGCCGCGGTGGTCGGTGCCAGCGAGGACATTCCTTTCAGCAAACCGAGCGGCAAGACGAAGGAGCTGGGCAAGGCCGGCCTCGTTCTGTCGGTCAGCAAGGTGTTCTGATTTCCGATCGGACACCACGGGAAGTACCCCAGGAGCAACCATGAAACTGATCACAGCGATCATCAAGCCGTTCAAGCTCGACGAGGTGCGCGAAGCGCTGTCGTCGATCGGTGTCCAGGGCATTACGGTGACCGAGGTCAAGGGCTTCGGCCGGCAGAAGGGCCATACCGAGCTCTACCGCGGCGCCGAGTATGTCGTCGACTTCCTGCCCAAGGCGAAGGTCGAGGCGGCGGTGACCGACGACATCGTCGAGCGCGCCGTCGAGGCGGTCGAAAAGGCCGCGCGGACCGGCAAGATCGGCGACGGCAAGGTCTTCGTCTTCGACCTCGAGCAGGTCGTCCGCATCCGCACCGGCGAAACCGGCGCCGACGCGCTGTGATCCTCGCGCGTGCGGATTCCCACACCCTGGAAGGACAAATTTCAATCGTGAACATCATGAAAAAGCCCATCGCTCAATGGATGGTCCTGATATTGCTGCTCGTCATCGGCGTCGCTCCCGGCCTGGCCGGCGCCGCGACGACCGGAGACGGCGCGCAGCCGGTCATGCTGCTCGCTCAGGCGGCCCCCGCGGCCGATGCGGCGCCGGCTGCGGCAGCGGAAGCGGCGACTCCGACGCTGAACAGCGGCGATACCGCGTGGATGCTGACGTCGACGATGCTGGTCATCCTGATGACGGTCCCCGGTCTGGCGCTGTTCTACGGCGGCCTGACGCGCTCGAAGAACATGCTGTCGGTACTGATGCAGGTGCTGGTGATCTTCTCGCTGATCACGGTGCTCTGGACCATCTACGGCTATTCGCTGGCATTCGCCGGTGGCGGGTCGTTCTTCGGCACCTTCGACAAGCTGTTCCTCAAGGGCATCGCGCCGGATACCCTGTCCGGCACGATCCCGGAACTGGTCTTCGTCGCGTTCCAGTCCACCTTCGCCGGCATCACGACCGCGCTGATCGTCGGTTCGTACGCGGAGCGGATCAAGTTCTCGGCGGTGCTGTTGTTCTCGGTGCTGTGGTTCACCTTCTGCTACATCCCGATGGCGCATATGGTGTGGGCCGAACCGGGTCTGCTGTTCAAGGACGGCGCGCTCGACTTCGCTGGCGGTACGGTGGTCCACATCAATGCCGGGGTCGCCGGCCTGGTAGGTGCCTACATCGTCGGCAAGCGACTCGGCTATGGCCGTGAAGTGATGGCCCCACACAGCCTGACCGCGACGATGATCGGCGCCTCGCTGCTGTGGGTGGGCTGGTTCGGCTTCAACGCCGGCTCGGCGCTGTCCGCCGGCCCGGTTGCCGGCCTCGCCTTCATCAACACCATCGTCGCGACCGGCGCCGCCACCGTGGCCTGGGTCGTCGGCGAGGCGCTGGGCAAGGGCAAGCCTTCGATGCTCGGCGCCGCGTCCGGCGCGGTGGCGGGCCTGGTGGCGATCACGCCGGCAGCTGGTTTCGTCGGCCCGATGGGGGCGATCGTGCTCGGCCTGGTTGCCGGCCTGGTCTGCCTGTGGGGCGTGAACGGCTTGAAGCGGATGCTCGGTGCCGATGACGCGTTCGACGTGTTCGGCGTCCACGGGGTCGGCGGCATCGTCGGCGCGCTGCTGGTCGCCGTGTTCGCGGCGCCCGGTCTCGGCGGCACGCAGGCGGCCGAGTACTCCATCGCCTCGCAGTTCGCGGTCCAGGTCAAGGGTGTGCTGATCACGATCGTCTGGTCCGGCATCGTCGCGGCAGTCGCGTTCAAGATCGTCGACATGCTGATCGGCCTGCGTCCGAACGAAGATTCGGAGCGCGAAGGTCTCGACATCACGTCGCACGGCGAATCGGCCTATCACGGCTGACGCTGCTCCGGCCCGGGCGATCCGGGCCCGACCGGCGCTGCCATTACCCGGCCGGCCGGGAGGGCCAACCGGATCGATTCCACCGACGCCCCCGGCAGAGCCGGGGGCGTCTTCGTTTTGGCCGGGTTGCGTAGAATGGTTCCTCCCCGCGCTCTGGCGGCCCGGCCGGCCGGGCCGCCGCGCACCCGGAGGCCCCATGAAAATCGCGTTCATCGTCGATCCGCTGGCGAAGCTGAAGATCGAGAAAGACTCGTCGGTCGCGATGATGGCCGCCGCCGCCGCCCGCGGCCACCGGCTGTATGCGTGCGAGCAGGGCCAGCTCGCAATGGTCGGCGGCGAGGTGATCGGCGACTTCACCGAGCTGACGCTGACCGGCGAGGCGCCGCGCTGGTATCGCACGGGCCCGGTCGAGACGCAGCCGCTGGCGGCGTTCGGCGCGGTGCTGATGCGCAAGGATCCGCCGTTCGACATGGAGTACGTCTATTCGACCTATCTGCTCGAACAGGCGGTGCGCCAGGGGGCCCGGGTGTTCAACGACCCGGCGGCGGTGCGCAGCCACAACGAGAAGTACGCGATCACCGAGTTTCCTGAGTTGACCACCGAGCTGATCGTGACCCGCGACCCGGTCCGGATCCGTCGCTTCGTCAACGAGCAGCCGGAGGCGGTGCTGAAGCTGCTCGACGGCATGGGCGGCGCGTCGATCTTCCGGGTCCGCGGCGACGACCCGAACCTGTCGGTGATCATCGAGACGCTGAACCAGTTCGGCACCCGGACCGTGATGGCGCAGCGCTACCTGCCGGCGATCAAGGACGGCGACAAGCGGATCCTGCTGATCGACGGCGAGGTGATCCCGTATTCGCTGGCGCGGATCCCGAAGCAGGGCGAATCGCGCGGCAATCTGGCAGCCGGCGGTACCGGCCGGGCGCAGCCGCTGTCGCCATCGGACCGTGCGATCGCCGAGCGGCTGGCGCCGGTGCTGGCGGCGCGCGGGCTGTTCCTGGTCGGCCTCGACGTGATCGGCGAGCATCTGACCGAGATCAACGTGACCAGCCCGACCTGCTTTCGCGAGATCGCCGATCAGACCGACTGCGATGTCGCCGGCCGCTTCGTCGAGCGGCTCGAACGGCGCGTGGCGGGGGCCGGCGCCGCATGATCTCGGTGCTGGTGATCGCGCACGAGCCGCTCGCGACCGCGCTGATCCACTGCACCCGGCACATCTACCAGCGCCTGCCCGGGCAGATGGCGGCGCTCGACGTGCTGCCCGACGAGGACCCGGAGGCGGCGCTGCAGGCGGCGCGCGATCTGACGTCGCGGATCAACGACGGCAGCGGCGTGATCGTGCTGACCGACCTGTTCGGCGCGACGCCGGCACGGGTCGCGGTGCAACTGGCCGAGCCGCGCCGGGTGGTGGTGTTCCACGGCGTCAACCTGCCGATGCTGCTGAAGACGCTGAACTACCGGCGCAACGTCTCGCTCGAGGATCTGGTCGAGAAGTTGCGGGCGTCGATTAACGATAGCATCGGCATCGTGACGCCGGAGATGATCGGAAAGGCCTGAGCAACCGGACCGTGAACGAGCGGGCGTCCGCGACCGGCGACCATCCAGAGACAGATTCCGTTGAAGCGCACCGAAGTCACCATCGTCAACCGGCTCGGCCTGCACGCCCGGCCGTCCGCCGCGCTGACCCAGCTCGCGACCCGCTTCGCCGCCGAGGTCTGGCTCAGCAAGGGTGCCCGCCGGGTCAACGGCAAGAGCATCATGGGGGTGATGATGCTGGCGGCCGCGCGCGGCAGCACGCTGGTGATCGAGGCCAGCGGCAAGGACGAGGACCAGGCATTGGCGGCACTGGCCGAGCTGATCGGCTCGGGCTTCGGCGAGGGCGCGGAATGAAGCCCGGGCGCCACTAGAATGGAACGACCCCCACGCTCACTGCGTTCGCTGCCCCCCGAGGGGGCGTCTCAGCGCCTTCGGGCGGCCGGGCGGCGCTGAGATGTTCACCATCTTCGGCACGCCGATCGGCGGCGGCATCGTGATGGGCCGTGCCTGTGTCGTCGAGTCGCGGCTGATCGACGTGCCGCGCTACCGGCTCGGCGACGACGCGACCGCGGCCGAGCTCGAGCGGCTGAAGCTCGCCGTGCGCGCGGTCACCGCCGAGCTGAACGGCGTCGCCGCGCACCTGCCGCCGGATGCGCCGGCCGAGGCGCGGGCGCTGCTCGACGTCCACACGATGATCCTCAACGACCCGGCGCTGATCGACGCCGCCTGCGACAAGGTCGCGGCCGATCTGATCAACGCCGAGTGGGCGATCTCCGAGAAGGCGGAGGAGCTCGCCGCGCAGTTCCGCGAGATCGACGATCCGTATCTGAAGGAGCGCGGCCGCGACGTCGAGCAGGTCACCGCGCGGCTGCTGAACGCGCTCGCCGGCTCGCGGCTGGCAGTGCTGCGGCGCGAGCCGAACGAGGCGCTGATCTTCGTCGCCCACGACATCGCGCCGGCCGACATGCTGCAGCTGAAGGGCGCGCTCGGTTTCGTGATCGAGCAGGGCGGCTCCAATTCGCATACCGCGATCCTGGCGCGCAGCATGAACGTCGCGTCGGTGGTCGGCGCGCCGAGCGCGAGCCGGCTGGTCCGCGACGAGGACATGCTGGTGCTCGACGGCGACGCCGGCGTCGTCATCGTCAATCCGGACGAGGCGATCCTCAACGAGTTCCGTGAGCGCCAGCAGCTGGCCCTGCTGGAATCGCAGAAGCTCGGCCGGCTGATCAAGGTGCCGAGCACGACGCTCGACGGCCGCGCGATCCAGCTGATGGCCAACATCGAGCAGCCCGAAGAGGCACACGAGGCGCTGCGGCTCGGCGCCGCCGGCATCGGACTGTTCCGCACCGAATTCCTGTTCCTGAAGAAGGCGCGGCTGCCCGACGAGGAAGAGCAGTACCAGGCCTATGCCACGGCGGTCGAGGCGATGGCCGGCCGGCCGGTGACGATCCGCACCATCGACGTCGGCGCCGACAAGGCGCTGCCCGGCCACGCCGGCGGCGGCCAGCCGCAGGCGCGCTCGGTCGAGTCGGCGCTGGGCCAGCGCGCGATCCGCTACAGCCTGGCCGAGCCCGACGTGTTCCTGACCCAGCTGCGGGCGCTGCTGCGCGCGGCGGTCCACGGCCCGCTGCGGATCCTGCTGCCGATGCTGTCGCACACCCAGGAGATCGACGCCACGCTGCTGCTGCTGGCGCGGGCGCGCGAGCAGCTGCGCGCCCGCGGCGTGCGGTTCGGCGAGGCGGTGCCGGTCGGCGGCATGATCGAGGTGCCGGCGGCGGCGCTGTCGGCGCACTGGTTCGTCCAGAAGCTCGATTTCCTGTCGATCGGCACCAACGACCTGGTCCAGTACACGCTGGCGATCGACCGCACCGACCACCGGATCGCCCATCTGTACGACCAGTTCCATCCGGCCGTGCTGCGGCTGATCGCGCTGACGATCCGGGCCGGGCACAAGGCCGGCAAGCCGGTTTCGGTCTGCGGCGAGATGGCCGGCGAGCCGAGCGCGACCGCGCTGCTGCTCGGCATGGGGCTGACCGAATTCTCGATGCATCCGGCCAGCCTGCTGCGGGTCAAGCGCGAGGTGCTGCGCGGCGATGCCTCGCGGCTGTCGTCGCGGGTGCGCCGGCTGCTGCTGCACGACGATCCGGTCCGGATCCGGGCCGCGCTCGAGCGGCTGGTCGATCGCCGCGACCCGATGGTGACGCGCCGCTGGGAACAGGCCACCGATCCCGCCGCCGAGTCGACCGCGTCGTGACCGCCAACGATCCTCCGGCCGCGGTCCCGGCCGTGCCGTTCGTCGCGCCGCTCGTCGTGACGCCGTCGCGGATGCGCTTCGAGCAGCCGCTGCCGCTCGCGAGCGGCGCGTCGTTCGGCCCGTACGAGCTGGTCTACGAGACCTACGGCAAGCTGAACGCGGCGAAGAGCAACGCGGTGCTGGTCTGCCATGCGCTGAACGCCTCGCACCATGTCGCCGGCATCACCGCCGGCACCCGCGACGACGAAGGCTGGTGGGCCAACATGGTCGGGCCGGGCAAGCCGCTCGATACCGACCGCTTCTTCGTGATCGGCATCAGCAACCTCGGCAGCTGCTTCGGCTCGACCGGCCCGATGTCGCCGAACCCGGCCACCGGCAAGCCGTACGGCCCGGACTTTCCGGTCGTCACCGTCGAGGACTGGGTCCGGGCCCAGGCGCGGCTCGCCGACGCGCTCGGCATCGCGCGCTTCGCCGCGGTGATGGGCGGCTCGCTCGGCGGCATGCAGGCGCTGGCCTGGAGCACGCTGTTCCCCGACCGGCTCGGCCACTGCCTCGCGATGGCGACGGCGCCGCGGCTCTCGGCGCAGAACATCGCGTTCAACGAGGTCGCGCGCCGCGCGATCGTCACTGACCCGGATTTCCATGGCGGCCGCTTCTACGAGCACGGCGTCGTGCCGGCGCGCGGCCTGCAGGTCGCCCGGATGATCGGTCACATCACCTACCTGTCGGACGACACCATGGCCGAGAAATTCGGCCGGCTGCTGACCAACCGCGGCGACTACGGCTTCTCGTTCGACGTCGAGTTCGAGATCGAGAGCTACCTGCGCTACCAGGGCGAGAAGTTCTCGCGCTACTTCGACGCCAACACCTACCTGCTGATCACCCGCGCGCTCGACTACTTCGACCCGGCCAGGGCGCACGACGGCGACCTGACGCGGGCGCTGGCGCCGGCGCGCTGCAGCTTCTTCATCGCATCGTTCACCACCGACTGGCGCTTCCCGCCGCAGCGCAGCCACGAGATCGTCAAGGCGCTGCTGGCCAACCAGGTGCCGGTGACCTACGCCGAGATCGACGCGCCGCACGGCCACGACGCGTTCCTGCTCGACGACCCGCAATACCATGCGCTGGTGCGTGCCTACTTCGAGCGGATCGCGCTGGAGCTCGACGCCGGCGCGGCGCCGGCACCGGTGCCGCGGACGGTGCCGGCCGCAGGCAGCCCGGCGCCCATCGCAGGAACCCAGCGATGAGCGCGCCGAATCGCCGCGACTCGGGCCGGATCTCCACCGGCGTCGCCCGCGACGCAATCGGCGACGGCCCGGCGATTCCCGGCAACGGCTTGCGGCCCGATCTGGCGGTGATCGCCGACTGGATCGCGCCGGGCGCCAATGTCCTCGACCTCGGCTGCGGCGACGGCGCGCTGCTCGCGCATCTGGTTGCGGCCAAGCGCTGCCGCGGCTACGGCGTCGAGATCGACGACGCGGCGGTGCTCGCCTGCGCCCGGCGCGGCGTCAACGTGGTCCAGCGCAATATCGAGGACGGCCTCGAGATGTTCCGCGGCGGCCGCTTCGACGTGGTCGTGCTGTCGATGGCGATCCAGGCGACTCACCGGACCGAGACGGTGCTGCGCGATATGAGCGAGGTCGCCGCCGAAGCGATCGTCTCGTTCCCGAACTTCGGCCACTGGTTCCATATCTGGTCGATCCTGCGTGGTCGGATGCCGATCACCCGGGAAATGCCCTATCAGTGGTACGACACGCCGAACCTGCATCTGACGACGATCCGCGATTTCGAGGATCTGGTCGCGCACCTCGACCTCGAAATCGTCGAGCGCGTGTTCCTGTCCGAAGGCCGGCTGCTGCGCTGGTTCACCGGGCCGCGCGCAACACAGGCGATCTACCGGATCCGCCGCACGGGTCGCAACCGGTAATCCGGGGCCGATTCGGCAACCGGAGCGGCAACTGAGGCCGCAACTGGGACTGCGACCGGGGCCGCGACCAGGGCCGCAACCGCAACCGGGGTCGATTCGACAACCGGGTCGACTCCGTCAAGCTCCGCCCGATTCGAGCATCGCCTTGATCGGGACAGGGTCTTGGGCACGGGGTTTGCCGATTCGGTAGCGCCCGGCAGGAGCGGCTTGAATCCGCCGCGACAGCGTCCAACTAGTTGTCTGGACCCGAGGTGTCATACGGAATGGAATTGTTGCGGAGCAGCAACTAATTCGTACCGAATGTAAGGGCGGTCTGCCGAATGGCACCCGTCAGCGTTGTGGTTAATCGGAGTTCTGCGTGATGGCCGACCGGCCGGGGGACGCAGGGCGAAACAGGGAGTTGCGACAGATGGCCAATACGGATCGGGAAGCCCGCGTGTCGGAGTACCGGACCTGGGGGCTCGGCCGTCGCGCCGAGCCGCTCGAGATCTATGACGCGGCCAAGTTCCCGTTCATTGCACGGGTTTCGGAGCATCTGGGGTTGCGCCTGCTCGAAATCCGCGGAGAAGGCGAGCCGGCCCAGATCGCGCTCGGTGAAGCTCGTGATCCGAACGATCCGGACGCGGTCAGCCGTCGCGTCACGCCGTTCTTCTCGTCGCTGGAATCGCTCGACTATTTCTGCCGGATCAACCTGCAGAGCTATCTGGCGGTCGATTCGAAGGCGGCGCCGCGGCGCTGGTTCTGGCAGGAGGCCGCCCGCGCCAAGGCGCGGTCCGGCGGCGGCGGCTCGATCGTCAACGAGGCATCGGTCGCGATCGGTCGGCACAGCTTCGGCCATTGACCGCGTTGCCTGATGAAACAGGTCGAGCCAAGCAGTCGCCGCGGAGCGGGCTTCGGCCCGGCCGCAGGCGGCGCCTCGCCCCTGTCATCGGGTGCCGCTCTCGCGCCTACACCGCTGTCCTGAGCCGCACACAGCGCCCCACACCAAGCAGTCGCCGCGGAGCGGGCTTTGCCCGGCCGCAGGCGACGCCCCCTTTTCAAAGGGGGTAGGGCCGAAGGCCCAAGGGGGATTGACTCATCCCTTTGGCTCGATCCGCAGCAGCATCCCGGCCGGTTCGTCGGTCAGCAGATAGAGCGCCCCGTCCGGCCCCTGCCGGACGTCGCGGATTCGCCGGCCGATCGATGTCAGCAGCGATTCCTGATGAACGACCCGCTCGCCGTCGAGCTCGAGCCGGACCAGCCGCCGGTTCTTCAGTGAACCGACGAATAGGTTGCCGCGCCAGGGCGCGATCCGGGCGCTGGTGTAGAACGCCATGCCCGACGGCGCGATCGACGGGGTCCAGTGCAGCAGCGGCTGTTCGAGGCCCGGCGCCGCGGTGCCGATGCCGATCGGCGCGCCCGAGTAGTCGACGCCGTGAGTGATGACCGGCCAGCCGTAGTTCTTGCCGGCTTCGGGCCGGTTGATCTCGTCGCCGCCCTGCGCGCCGTGTTCGTGGGTCCAGAGCTGTCCGGTCACCGGATGCAGCGCGGCGCCCTGCAGGTTGCGATGGCCGATCGACCAGATCTCGGGCAGTGCGCCGGCCCGGCCGACGTACGGATTGTCGCGCGGCACGGATCCGTCCGGGTTGATCCGGACCACCTTGCCGTAGTGGCTGGTCAGATCCTGCGCCCGGTCGCGAAACTCGTAGCGGTCGCCGAGCGTGACGAACAGCGTGCCGTCGCGCGCGAACACCAGTCGCGAACCCCAGTGATTGCCGCCGCTGCCGCCTTGCGCCTGGCGGAAGATTACGCGCACGTCGGCCAGCGCGGTGCCGCGCAGCACTGCCCGGGCGACCGCGGTGCGGCCGCCGCCCTGGAACGGTTCGGCATAGCTGAAGAAGATCGTCGAATCGCGCGCGAAGTCCGGGCTCGGCAATATATCGAGCAGGCCGGCCTGGCCGCGGGTCAGGACCTCGGGCACGCCGGCGACCGGCGGCGACACCGTGCCGTCGGCCGTGACGATCCGCAGGCGGCCGGGCCTTTCGGTCACCAGCATCCGGCCATCGGGCAGGAACGCCAGCGACCACGGCCGCTCCAGTCCGTGCGCCAGCGTGACCAGCCGGATCGCGGTCCGTTCGGTCTGTTGCTCGATCGGCTTGAACTGCGCTGCGACCGGCGTGGCAGCCAGCGCGGCCAGCACCGCGATCGTTGCCAGCGCGGCGAGCGGCCCGTTGGTTGCCGGCGCGGCCAGCGGCGCGGTGCGCCGGATCGGGGCCTGCGGCGGCTTCGAGTGCATCGGCATCTTGATCATCGGTTGCAGGAGTCGGGGGCCAGTCGCGCCTTCAGCACGTCGGAGCGCAACGACGTCAGATAGCGCGCCTCCAATGCGGCCATCACCGCGGGATCGACGCGGCCCAGCTCGTTCAGGCTCTGCTTCATTGCGGCGATCGCGCCGGGCTCGCAGGCGAGCAGTTGTTCGATCTCGGCGTCGACCGCCGCGTCCAGCGCTTCCGGCGCGACGCAGGCGGTCAGGAAGCCGATCCGCAGCATCTCGTCGGCCTCGATCGTCGCCGCCGTCAGCATCAGCCGCCGTGCCGCGGTCGCGCCGAGCCGGCTGACGTAGCGGCGCAGCCCGTCGGGGTAGTAGTGCAAGCCGAAGCGCGCCGCCGGCATGAACATCCGGCTGCGGTGGACACCGATGCGCAAGTCGCAGCACAGCGCCAGATCGGTCGCGCCGCCATAGACGCCGCCCTGGATCGCCGCGATGGTCGGTTTCGGGAACTGCTCGAGCCGGTTCAGGAAGGCCTCGAGGCTGCGTTCGTGCAGCCGCGTCAGGATCGCGTCGACGGTATAACCGGAGCTGAAGGTCCGCTGGCCGCTGCCGCGCATGACCAGGACCCGGATTGCCGGGTCGTTGGCGACGCGATCGAGCTGGCGACCGAGCAGCGGCAGGTCATCCGGGTCGATCCGGTTGTGCTGCTCCGGCCGCCGCAGCAGGATCGTCGCGACCGGGCCGGCGACGGTCAGCAGCGGCTGGCCGGTGCCGCTCTCGGCGGAATTCGATTCGACGGACATACCAGCGAGACGGCGGCGATCGGCGATGAGGGGTTTGGCTATCATAGGTCGAATCGCGATCTCCCCGGCCAGGAACCAGGAATGAATACCGCGGCGATCCTCGACCGGGCGCGGACGATGCCGGCGGCATTCGAGCGCCATGCCACGATCCGGGGCTGGTTCGAACGTTGCTATAGTCGCGGGGCCTGCCAGCGGATCCGCGCGATGCGGGAGGCCGCGGTCGGCCAATCCGCCGGAACGGCGACCGGATGAAGGGGGGGCGATGACCGCTGCAGCCGATCGGGGCGCCGTGCCCGGCCCGAATGTTGCGTTCTGGCAACGACGATTCGAATCGCGGGCGACGCCCTGGGATCGCGGTGCGGTCAATCCGCAACTCGAGCAATGGGTCCGCTCCGGCCAGCTGCAGCCGTCGTCGAGTGCCGAGGCGCGTGGCATCGGCGGCGACGACCCGCGGCTGACCCGGGTGCTGGTGCCCGGTTGCGGTTCGGGCTACGAAGTCGCGATGCTGGCCGAGTGGGGCTTCGACGTGACCGGCGTCGACTACGCGCCGGCCGCCACCGAGCGGACCCGCGCGCGTCTGCGCGGCTTGCTGACGTCGCGTTGCGGCGCTCAGGTCAATCGCGCCGAGGTCGTCGAGTGCGACGTCCTCGACTACCGGCCGGCGGTGCTGTACGACGGGGTCTACGAGCAGACCTGCCTGTGCGCGCTCTACCCCGATCACTGGATCGGCTACGCGTTGCAGCTGCAGCGCTGGCTGCGGCCCGGCGGCAAGCTGTTCGCGATGTTCGCGCAGGTGCGCCGAGACACCGCCGATGCCGGTTTCGTCGAGGGCCCGCCGTACCACTGCGACATCAACGCGATGCGGGCGTTGTTTCCCGCTGCGGACTGGGAATGGCCGAAGCCGCCATACCCGGCGATCGCACATCCGGCCGGCTTCTACGAGCTCGCCGTCATCCTGACCCGGCGCTGACCGCACGGCCCGCCGGGCGCGCGGCCGGCCGCGCCGCCTCCGTGTTCCGCTTCAGTGCAGCATGCCGCCGAGCGTCAGGATTGCCGACGCCGAAGCGCTGACCGCTTCCAGATCCCAGTCCTTGTAGATCTGCATCGCGATCGTCCGGATCGGGTCCGGTACCCCATCGCAATTGGCGACGCGCAGCAGGTAGGCCGAGACGATAGCCTCGTCGATGCCGGCACTGCCGCGCTGGCTCAGCAACTGGAGCAGATCGGCGATCAGTGTCGACGGATGCTCTTCGACGAACGGCGTGATCGTTTCAACCGCCTTCTTGCTCATGGGCCGCCTCTTCGTTTGGAGCGTGACTATAGGTGCTGCCCCGGCCGATCTCCAAGCATGGCCGCGCCGTGGATGTTGGTATCGCCGCCACGTAGAATCACCTGATGCAGGCGAATGCCCCAGCCGCCGGTCCCCTGGCCGCTGCGCCCCCAGCCGCCGGTCCGGACGCCGGCGCACTCCCGGCCGCCGGTGCCGCGCCCGGTGACGGTGCCGCGCCTGGCGACAATGCCGCGCCAGGAGACGGTGCTGCGGTCGGCAGCGGTGCCGCGGCCGACCCGATCCCCCCCGGCGCGATCGAGACCGACGCGGTCGTGATCGGCGCCGGTCCGGTCGGCCTGTTCCAGGTCTTCGAGCTGGGCCTGCTGGAGATCCGGGCCCATGTGATCGATTCGCTCGCCGAAGTCGGCGGCCAGTGTGTCGCGCTCTATCCGGACAAGCCGATCTACGACATTCCGGCGCTGCCGGTCGTCAGCGGCCGCGGCCTCGCCGACAACCTGATGGAGCAGATCCGGCCGTTCAGCCCGACTTTCCATCTCGACCAGCAGGTCCAGCTGCTCGAGCGGCGGTCCGACGGCCGCTTCCGGCTGCGCACCAGCACCGGCACCGAGCTGGTGGCCCGGACCGTATTCATCGCCGCGGGTGCCGGGGCGTTCCAGCCGCGCCGGCTGCTGCTCGACGGCATCGCCCGATTCGACGAACGGCAGCTGTTCTACCAGGTGCCGGATATCGCCCGCTTCGCCGGCCGTCACGTCGTGATCGCCGGCGGCGGCGACTCGGCGCTCGACTGGACCGTCGCGCTGGTCGAGCAGGCCGCCAGCGTGACGCTGGTCCATCGCCGCGACAGCTTCCGCGCCGCGCCGGCAACGGTGGCGCGGATGCAGGCGCTGCGCGATGCCGGTCGGATCCGGTTGCTGGTCGGCCAGATCACCGGCTACGACGTGGCCGCTGCGGCGGACGGCGGTGCCGCTGCCGATGGCCAGGCGGGCAGCGACCAGGCGGGCAGTGGCGAGCGGCTTGCCGCCGTCACCGTCACCGGCAACGACGGCGTGGCGACCGCAGTACCGGTCGACCTGCTGCTGGTGCTCTACGGCCTCTCGCCCTCGCTCGGGCCGATCGCCGGCTGGGGCCTGGCGCTGGAACGGCGGCTGCTGCGCGTCGACACCGAGAAATTCGAGACCTCGGAGCCCGGCATCTTCGCGGTCGGCGACATCAACACCTACCCGGGCAAGAAAAAGCTGATTCTCTGCGGCTTCCACGAAGCGGCGCTGGCCGCGTTCGGCGCCGCCGGCTACGTGTTCCCGGCCAAGCGGATCCATCTGCAGTACACGACCACCAGCACCAAGCTGCACGCGGTGCTCGGCGTCGAGACGCCGACGTTCGATTGAGCGCACCATAGTTCGCCGATGCGGATCCTGCTCGCGGAGGACGATGAGTCGCTCGGCTCGACGATCGAGTCGTGGCTGCAGATGGACGGCTTTGCGGTCGACCGGGTCGTGCGCGGCGACTCGGCCGAAACGGCGCTCGCGGCCCATGGCTACGACTGCGTGCTGCTCGACCGCGGCCTGCCCGGGCTGACCGGCGACGGGTTGCTCCGCCGGCTGCGCGTGCGCCGCGACACGACGCCGGTGATCCTGATCACCGCCCGCGACGCGCTGCGCGATCGCATCGAGGGGCTCGACCTGGGTGCCGACGACTACCTGGTCAAGCCGTTCGATCTGGAGGAACTGTCGGCGCGGATCCGCGCCGCGACCCGGCGGCATGACGGCCACGGCAGCGGCGAACTGCGCCATGGCGATCTGACCCTCGATCCGGCCGGCAAGCGCGTCGCGCTGGCCGGAGCGGCCGTCTCGCTGACCGCGCGGGAGTTCGAGGTGCTGCATGCGCTGATCCGCCGGCCGGGCCATGTACTGTCCCGCGAGCGGCTCGAGCAGGCGCTCTACGCCTGGGGCGACGAGGTCGACAGCAACGCCATCGAGGTGCACGTCTACAACCTGCGCCGCAAGCTCGGCGCCAGCCGGATCGAGACGGTCCGCCGCCAGGGGTACCGGCTCGCCGCCGGTCGAACGGCGGCGTGACCGGCTCCCGCGACTATTCGCTGCGCCGGCGGCTGATCGCGACGACGCTCGGGTCGTCGATCGTCGTCGGCCTGATCAGCACGGCGATCGTCGTCGCGACCGCCTGGCAGGAGGCGAACGAGGCTTTCGACGATGCGCTGTCGGAGGGCGGACGGCTCGCCTTGTCGATCGGTTCCGGTCTGGCGGCCGTGGGTGGGCTCGAGGAAGGCCGCTCGGTGGACCGCTCGCACGATGGGGCGACCGTCCAGTACCAGATCATCGACGACGACGGCGACGTGGTACGGCGTTCGGCCGGGGCTCCGCGCAGGCCGTTCGTCGACGAGGGGCCGCGCGACGAACGCTTCGTCGATACCGAGGTCGACGACGTGCGCTGGCGCGTCTACGTCGCCCGCCACCGCGATCCGGACTTCACCGTCCAGGTGGCCCAGCCGATGCAGGAGCGTACCGAACTGATCGACGATGCGATCGAGGACCTGGTCTGGCCGCTGGTCGTGCTGTGGGGCCTGCTCGGCCTGTCGAACTGGTGGGCCGTCCGCCGCCTGCTCGCGCCGCTCGAGCGGCTGGCGGCATCGATCGCGAGCCGCGTTCCCGACGATGCGGCGCCGGTCGACACCGCCGGACAGGCCCGCGAGGTCAAGCCGCTGCTCGTGGCGATGAACGCGCTGCTGGCGAAGCTCGGCCGCAGTCTCGCGAGCGAACGGCGGTTCACCGCCGATGCCGCCCACGAACTGCGGACCCCGCTCGCCGCGATCGGTTCGCGGATCCAGCTGATGCATCGGCGGGTGCCGCACGGCGGCCCGCTGGCCGACGACCTGCAGCAGCTGCGTGTCGACGTCGCACGGACGACGGCGCTGGTCGGCAACCTGCTCGAGCTGGCACGGCTCGACCCCGAGGCCGCGGCTGCGATGCCGCGGCAAGCCGTCGACCTGCCGGCGCTGATCGCCGAGGTCCGGGCCGCCTGCGCCGCGGCCGCGACCAGCCGCGGCATCCGCATCGATGTCGATTGCCGCGTCGAAACGCTGACCGCGCACCCGGAGGGCCTGTTCGTCGCGCTGCGCAATCTGCTCGACAACGCGGTCCGCCACGGCCGTCCGCAGGGCCTCGTCCGGATCGTCGCGCAGAGCGATCGGCTCGGCGACCGGCTCGGCAACCCGCGACAGGCCGAGGCGGCGATCGTGTCGGTGCTGGACGACGGCCCCGGGGTGGATCCGGCCGAGCGGGAACGGCTGACCGATCGCTTCCATCGCGTGCTCGGCACGGAGGGTGCGGGCAGCGGGCTCGGCCTGTCCATCGTCGCCCGGGTCGCCCGGCTGCACGGGGCTGCGCTGACGTTCGGTCCGGGCCTGGGCGGCCGCGGGTTCGGCGCGACGCTGCGCTTTCCGCCGCGCGGCTGAAGATCGCCGCCGGCGATCAGACTCGCTTCAGCTTCGGCTGGTGCAATGAGGACTCCACGAACTTCAGGAGTCGCTTTCATGATCCACTACGATCCGACCGCCAGCAGCCTCACGACCGACCGCCGCCGCCGGTCCGCGATCGCCGCGGTCGCCGCGCTCGCATTCGCCGGCGCGCTGAGTGCCACGCACGGCGCCGCTGCCCAGTACGTCGGTCCGAGCTCGGTTCCGGCGAGCGACGTCAAGACGCTCATCGACCGCGGCCGCGACGACCAGCGCGCGGTGCTGCGCGGCCGCATCGTCTCGCACGAGGGCGGCGACGACTACACCTTCGAGGATTCGACCGGGCGGATCCGCGCCGAGATCCCGGCACGGCGCTTTCCGGCGAACCGGCCGATCGATGAGCGCCAGATGGTCGAACTGACCGGCAAGCTCGATCGGGACCGCAACCGCGTCGAGTTCGAGGTCGAGTCGCTGCGTCCGCTCTGAAACGAAACCAAGACGAGAAGCCGAGATGACCTGCCGGAAGGCCTGGCCGCGGCGCGCTGAAGCGTCATTGCCTCGCTGGCATGCAGGCCTATACTGACGCGATGAAGGCAGGGTCACGATGAAGGAGCAGGTCGCGCCGCGCCTGACCGGCAAGCGGATCGCCGTCGGCGGGTTCATGCACGAGACCAACACGTTCCAGCCGCAGAAGACGACCTACGCCGACTTCGCCGAGGCCGGCGACCGGCCGCCGATCGTGCGCGGCCCCGCCTTGCTGGAACGGTTCGACGGGATGAACC
The DNA here is from genome assembly GCA_050249335.1 of Lautropia sp. Lineage (GTDB taxonomy): Bacteria > Pseudomonadota > Gammaproteobacteria > Burkholderiales > Burkholderiaceae_E > Lautropia. The sequence goes on along the minus strand of JBFWQR010000009.1, from coordinate 39,820 downwards.
AGTCGATCGCGGGCGCGCTGGAGGCGCTCCGTCCCACCGGGGCGACGCTGCTGCCGCTGGTCTGGGCCTCGACGGTCCCGGCCGGCTACGTGACCGAGGACGCGTTCGAGCGCATCGCAGGCATGATGATCGAAGCGCTGCGCGAGGCCATGCCGGTGGACGCGGTCTATCTCAGCCTGCACGGTGCGATGGTGACCGAGCACCTGGAGGACCCAGAGGGCGAGCTGCTGGCACGCATCCGCGCGGTGACCGGCCCCGTGCCCGTCATCGCGGCCAGCCTGGACCTGCACTCGAACACGACGCCGCGCATGTTCGAGCTCAGCGACGCGATGATCGCCTACACGACCTACCCGCACGTGGACATGGCCGACACCGGGGCCAAGACCGGCCGATTGTTGGCCGAGATCCTGGCGCGCGGCGAGCGGCCGGCCAAGGCATACCGGCAGGCTCCCTACCTGATCCCGCTCACCTGGCAGTGCTCGACGATCGAGCCGTCGAAGTCGATCTATGCCGCGGCCGAGCGGAAGATCGGCGGCCGCGTGGCGAGCACGTCGTTCACGCCGGGGTTCCCGGCGGCGGACATCCGCGACTGCGGCGCCTCGGTGTTCACCTACGGCTGGGACCGGGCCGCGACCGAACGCGCCGCCGACGCGATCTTCGCGATGGTGATGGATGCCGAGCCGCAGTATGCGGGCCGGCTCCATTCGCCCGACGAAGCCGTGCGGACGGCGATCGAGCGGACCGGGGGCGCGGGCCGCCCCATGCTGCTCGCCGACACGCAGGACAACCCGGGCGCCGGCGGGAGCTCCGATACGGTCGGCCTGCTCGAGGCGCTGGTGCGGCACCGCGCGCCGCGGGCCGTGCTCGGTGTGCTGACCGATCCGGGCGCGGCGCGCGCCGCGCACGCAGCGGGCGAAGGGGCGACGATCACGATCGGCGTCGGAGCGTGCTCGGGCCAATGGGGCGAGCGCCCGCTGGTACTGCCGTGGCGCGTGACCCGGCTGAACGACGGCCGCATGACCTGCCGCGGTCCGATGATGAAAGGCTGGACGCTCGCGCTCGGGCCGACTGCCGCGCTGACCTTCGGCGAGGTGACCGTCGTCGTCGCGAGCAAGAAGGTGCAGGCGATGGATCCGGAGCCGTTCCGCCATGTCGGCATCGAGCCCGATGCGCAGCGCATCGTCGCATTGAAGAGCTCGGTACACTTCCGCGCGGCGTTCGAGCCGACCGCGCTCGGCGTGCTGATCGTGGAATCGCCGGGCGCGATGATCGTCGATCCGGTCAAGCTGCCGTTCACCCGGCTGCGCCCGAGCGTGCGGATGCGGCCGCTGGGCCCCGCCTTTCCGCTCGCGAGTTGAAGCCATGGCAGAAACGATGAAGGCGGTGATGTTCGTCCCCGGCCTCGGGGGTGCCACCCAGGCGATCCTCGTGCGACCGGTCCCCGTGCCCGGTCCCGGCGAGGCGCTGGTCAGAGTTCACGCGGCGGGCGTCAACCGCGGCGAGTTCTACATCCGCCGCGGGCTGACCTCCGGCGATCCGCAGCCGGCGGGCATCGAGAGCGCGGGCGAGGTCGTCGCGCTCGGCGAGGGCACCACGCAGGTCAAGGTCGGCGACCGGGTCATGTGTCACCAGCGCGGCGGACAGGCGGAGTACGTCGCGGCCGACCAGCGCCTGCTGGTGCCGATCCCGAAGCGCCTGTCCTGGGTCGAGGCGGCCGCATGGCTCAACGTGAACGTCACTGCGCACGACGCCATCGTGTCCAACGCGCGCCTGCAGTCCGGCAAGTCGCTGCTGGTGAACGCAGCGTCGTCGAGCATCGGGGTCGCGTCGCTGCAGATCGCGCGCCTGCTGGGTGCGAAGCCCGTCATCGCGACCTCGCGCTCGCGCGCCAAGCTCGACGCGCTGCGGGCCCATGGCATGACGGTCGGTATCGACGTTACCGCCGGCCCGCTGGCGCCCGCAGTGATGGAAGCCACCGGGGGCAGGGGCGTCGACGTGATCGTCGACAACGTCGGCGGCAACATGCTCGGCCAGCACCTGGACGCGCTTGCGGTGCTGGGCCGGCTGGTCAGCGTCGGCCGGCTCGGCGCCGAGACCGGCGAGCTCAACATGGAGCTGCTGGCGCACAAGCGCGCGAAGCTCATCGGCGCGACCTTCCGGACCCGCAGCCAGGAAGAGCGGATCGCGTGCGTGCGCCGCTGCGCCGAGGACCTGTGGGGCGCGCTGGACGACGGCCGGTTGCAGCCGCTCGTGCACCGGACGTTCCGGATGGCCGAAGCGAAGCTCGCGCACGATTGCATGGCACAGGATCAGCACATCGGCAAGCTGGTACTCGAAATCCGATAGGAGGATCGACATGTCGTATCGCAGGCATTGGCTGGCGGCGGGGCTCCTCGCGCTCGCCTCGTCGTTCGCCTCGTTCCAGGCGGCGGCGCAGCAGGCGCCGGTGCGCCTGGTGGTTCCGTTCGCGGCGGGAGGCGCGGCGGACATCCTGGCGCGCCAGGTCGCCCCGCTGCTCGGCAACGGCCTGAAGCAGACGGTGATCGTGGAGAACCGCGTGGGCGCGACCGGTGCGATCGCCGCCGAGCACGTCGCGGGCTCGCCGCCCGACGGACTCACCGTGCTCGTCGGCTCGAGCAGCCTAATGACCGCGAGCCCCAATCTGTCGAAGAGCCTGCGTTACGACCCGGTCAAGGGTTTCGCGCCCCTCAGCCTGCTCGGCACGGTGGACGTGATCGTGAGCGTGCATCCCGGGGTGCCGGCCAGGTCGATCCAGGAGCTGGTCGCTTACGCGAAGGCCAACCCGAAGAAGGTCTCGTACGCATCGTCGGGCATCGGCAGCACGCTGCACCTGGCCTCGGAGCTCTTCTCACAGCAGGCCGGCATCCAGATGACGCATGTCCCGTACAAGGGCGAGGCGCCCGCGGCGCAGGACCTGGTCGGCGGCCACGTCGATCTGATGTTCGTCAACTTCGCGTCCGCCGTGCCGATGATCCAGGCGAAGCAGATTCGACCGCTGGGCGTCGCGAGCCTCAGGCGGCACCCCGACTTTCCGGACCTGCCGACGATCGCCGAGTCGGGCTTCCCCGGCTTCCAGTCGACCATCTGGATCGCGCTCTTCCTGCCGGCGAAGACCCCGCAACCGATCATCGACCGCATGCATGGCGCACTGATGACGGCGATGGGCGAGGCGAGCGTGAAGGAGCGTATCAAGGGGCTGGGCATGCTGCCGGCCACCAGCACCCCGCAGGAGCTGGCCGACCGTGTCCGCGACGACCTCGCCCGCTGGGGCCGCGTCGTGCGCGACGCCGGCATCCCCGTCGAATGACCGCGGCCGGAGGGACGAAGCATGCAACGCTGGATCTGCCTGGTCGAGAACAACTGCGATCCCGGTCGCGAGGCCGAGTTCAACGACTGGCACGAGAACGTCCACGTGCCGGATGTTCTTGCCACGCCGGGCTTCGTGCGCGCGCGCCGCTACGTCAACCGCGAGACCCGCGACGGGCGCGGCAAGTACATGACGCTGTACGACGTCGAGACCGCCGACATCGCGAAGACGATGTCGGCGCGCCGCGAGCGCGAGGCCGAGGAGGCGCGCCAAGGGCGCAGCGCCGAGAGCCGTCCCCACCTGTATTTCCCGCTTTGGCGCGACGTGCTGTGGCGCCAGACCTTCGAGGCGAGTGCGCCGCAGAACTCGACGAGCCGGACCGGCAAGTGGCTCAACTTCGTCGAGCAGTATTGCGATCCCACGCGCGAGGACGAATACCACGCCTGGTACAACGGCATCCACATCCCCGACATCCTGAAGACGCCCAGCTTCGTCAGCGCCCGGCGCTACGAGGCCCGCGAGCCGCGCGACGGCCGCGGCCGTTTCCTCGCGGTCTACGAGATCGAGACCGACGACATCGCCGAGACGATGAAGATCCGGCTCGCCAGGCGCGAGGAGGAGGCCAAGCTCGGGCGCGCCAGCATCTCGCGCAACAACCTGGCGCGGCCGATGTGGCGCGACGTGCTGTGGAAGCTGCTGTCGGAGCGGCGGGCGGCGAAGTAGCCGGTCCGCCGTTTCCGGGTGTGCGGCCGGTAGGGATCGGCACGCGCCCAGCGGAGCCCTCGCTTGGGGGGTAGAGGCCGCTTCGCCGGCACGAATGGCCGGCAACGTCTGCCCGGCGGCGCCCCGGTCGTGGCGGGCTGGCGGGACAATTCGTGATGAACCGACGCGGCAAGCCCTCCCGAGTTCCGGGCAGTTCCGTCCCAGTGCACCGACCAGCCTTGCCAGACCTCTCGCCATGCGAGCCCCTTGCCGCCATCGGCCGACGCCCCACCTGACCGCCGGCTGCTCTGCCGCGGCCCGGCTGGCTTGGCTCGGGCTGGCCCTGCTGCTGTGGCTGGCTGCACCGTCGGCCCTGCTGTCAGCCGCGCCGGCGAGCGAACTGCCCGAATCGGCCGACACCTTCGAGGCGTGGCCGCGGATCACGATGCTGGCCGACCCGTCCCGCTCGCTGGATATCGACCAGGTGATGCGGCGGCCCGAAGCCTTCGTCGCGCCGGACACGCTCCACGCCAATCTCGGCCTGCGCAAGGAATCGGTCTGGCTGCGGTTTCCGTTCCAGGCGGCCGGGTCCGACCGGCGCTGGATCCTGGAAGTGGACTACCCGCCGCTGAACCGGATCGAGGTCTTCGTCGTCGCCGATGGGCGGCCGGTGGCGCGCCACGTGATGGGCAATCACCTTGCCGCTGCCGAACGGCCGATCCGTTCGCGCGCCCATACCGCGGCGCTCGATCTCGCGCCCGGCGCGGCCTACGAGTTCTACCTGCGGATCGACACCACGTCGACGATGATCGTGCCGATCCACCTGTACCGGCAACCGGCCCATGTCGCGCTCGAATCGTTCCGGATACTGCTGCAAGGGCTGATGTTCGGCGCGACCGGCCTGCTGCTCGCGCTGACGCTGTACAGCGGCATCGGCCTGCGCGACCGCGCCTTCAAGTACTACGCGCTGCTGTTGACCGGGATCGCGCTGTTCTTCTTCTCCTATACCGGCCTCGGCCATCTGTTCGCATGGGATCGGCAGGTCGGCCTGTTCGAGAAGATCAGCCCGATCGGTGCGCTGCTGGCGATGAGTGCGGCGAGCCTGTTCGTGATGGAAGCGCTCGACATCCGGCAGCGCTCGCCGCGGCTGGCCTGCTGTCTGATCGGCCTCGGCATTCTCGGTGGGCTGTCGATCGCCGGATCGCTGCTGGGCCTGCTGGACTACCGCGCGACGACGGTGGCGGCGACGCTGCTCGGCCCGATGCCGATCGCCCTCGCCCTGACCACGTCGATCCGCCTGGCACGCACCGGCGACCGGATCGCGCTCTACATGGTGATCGGCTGGGTCTCCTACGCGATCGGCGCCGGCGCGATGGCCCTGCTGCTGCGCGGTCTGCTGACCGCGAACTACCTGACCCAGCACCTGTTCCAGTTCTCGACCATCGTCGAAATGCTCATCTGGGCGCGTGTGCTCGGGCTGCGAATCGAGACGGTGCGCCAGTCTGCCGACCGGGCCGCGATGGAACAACGGGCGCTGCACGCCCTGGCCAATACCGACCCCCTGACCGGCATCCCGAATCGCCGCGGGCTGCTGGCCGCGCTGGAGGCGCTGCTCGCCCAGGCCCGACCCGACGCCATGCTGGCCGTCTTCGTCATCGACCTCGACGGCTTCAAGGGGATCAACGACCGGCTCGGCCACGAAGCCGGCGACGAAACCCTGGTCATCGTCAGCCAGCGGCTGCGCGGCGCGATCCGCAGTGGCGACATCGTCGCCCGCCTCGGCGGCGACGAATTCGTCGTGGTCGTCGCACCATTGCCGAACGACGAGGCCGCGCTGACCGTCGGCCGGAAGATGCTGAAGGCGGTGCGCGAACCCTTTCAGGTCACCGGCCGGAGCGCGACGGTCAGCGCGACCATCGGCTTCGCGATGGCGCCGCGGGACGGCGCGACTGCGGCGGCGCTGCTGCGCGCGGCCGACGCGGCGATGTACAGCGGCAAGTCCGACGGCCGCCATTGCATCCGCCAGGGCCGCCTGACCAACCCCGACGCGAGCCCGGCCTGAATGCGGCGGCGGCGCCGCGAAGGGCGGCGCCGGGATCGTCACACGAAGGCGTCGAGCGGCACGGCCTCGATCCGCTCGGCAAGCGGGTAGCGGCGGTTTCCGGGGTAGATGACATAGAGGGCGTCGAGCGACAGATCGCTGCCGGCGATCCGCATCGAAGGTGTCAGCCGCGGCGCATCGGCGCGCTTGAATTCGATGCCGATCCGGCGGCCATCGCGAACCATCAGCAAGTCGAGCTCGGCGCCCGCATGCGTGGCCCAGAACCAGGCTTCGTCCGGCTGGCTGATGCGCAGCACCTGTTCCAGCGCGAAACCCTCCCAGGATGCGCCGGAGCGGGGGTGTACCCGCAGGATGGCTGCATCGCGGATACCCAGCAGCGCGTGCAACAGGCCGGAGTCACGAAAGTAGATCTTCGGCGACTTCACCTGGCGCTTGCCGAGGTTCTCGTGCCAAGGCTGCAACTGGCGGATCATCAGCGCCTGCGTCAGCGTGTCGAGATAGCGGCGAACCGTCGATTGGCCAACGCCCATCGACCGGGCAAGCTCGGCGGCATTCCAGACCTGGCCGTGAAAATGAGCCAACATCGTCCAGAAGCGCATCATCGTCGGAGCCGCGATCTGAATGCCGAACTGTGGCAGATCGCTTTCGACGAAACGCGCAACCGCCTGCGTGCACCAGACATTGGCGTCGAGATCGCCGTTGGCCAGGAATGCCGGGGGAAAGCCACCGCGCAGCCACAGGCGATCCGCCTGTCTGCTACCGACTTCCGCCAGATCGAACGGCGTGACTTCGATGATCTCGACCCGGCCCAGCAGCGATTCGCTCGCCTGACGCAGCAGTTGCGGGCTGGCGCTTCCCAGCAGCAGGAACTGTCCGGGCCGGTTCGAGCGGTCGATCAGCACGCGCAGGATCGAGAAGAGTCCGGGAGCACGCTGGATTTCGTCGATGACGACCAGACCCTTCAAGGGGGCGAGGACGAGCTTCGGTGACTCGAAGCCTGCCCGGGTGACGGGATCTTCGAGGTCGAAGTAGTTCGGGTCGTCAGGCCCGACGAAGCCGCGTGCCAGCGTAGTCTTTCCGCTTTGGCGGGGTCCGACCAGCACCACGGCCCTGGCCCGGCCCAGCGCAGTCTCCAGTTGTCCGCGAAGTCGCTTCCGAAGGATCAGCATGGATCGCAGTCGCTGCCTTCAATGCCTGCCCGGTGTGGGAGTCTGACACGTCTTGCCTTGAAATTCCACCACTTAATGGTGGAATTTCAATACACGTACGCGTACGAGCGGTGCCGGACTTCGCCGGAGCTCGCCGCCCCGTCAAAGTTCGATGACCAACCTGTTCCCGCGGGCGCGCGAGCAGCAGCTCATCATCTTGTTCTGCGCGTCGCGCTCGCTGCGGGTCAGCACCAGGTCGCGATGATCGACCTCGCCGCCGAGCACCTTGACCTCGCACGAGCCGCACAGCCCTTCCTCGCAGTCGCTCTGCACGTCGATGTTGGCGCCGCGCAGCGCCGCCAGCAGCGTCTGGTCGGCGCGTACCGGGATCACCAGCCCGGAGTCCTTCAGCTCGACGTCGAACGCATGCTCGCGCGACGGATCGAGCGCGCCGAGCGTCGATTCGAAATGCTCGACCTGCAGCGTGTCCTCCGGCCAGTGGTCGACCGCGGCGCGCAGCGCGTCCAGCAGGCGGGCCGGCCCGCAGGCGTAGATCTTCGTGCCCGGCTGCGGTTGCCCGAGCAGCGCCGCGAGGTCGACGCGCCGGCCTTCGTCGCTGGCGTGGACATGCAGCCGCTCGCGGTGCAGCGCGGTCAGCTCATCGAGCAGCGCCATCGCCGCGCGGCTGCGACCGCTGTAGTGCAGCTGGTAGTCGCGACCGAGCTCGCGCGCGCGCCGCGCCATCGCGCTGATCGGCGTGATGCCGATGCCGCCGGCGATCAGCAGCAGCCGGGGCGCCGACTCGTCGAGCCGGAAGTGGTTGCGCGGGCCGCGGATCCGGAGCCGGTCGCCCGGCTTGACCTGCGCATGCACCCAGCCGGAGCCGCCGCGGCTCGCGGCCTCGCGCAGCACCGCGATCTCGAACACCCCCGTCTCGGCGGGGTCGCCGCACAGTGAATATTGCCGTGCAATGCCGGTGTCGCCGCACTCGAGGTCGATGTGCGCGCCCGGCGTCCAGCGCGGCAGCGGCCGGCCGTCGGGCTCGGCGAGCCGCAGCCGGACGATGCCGTCGGCGAGCCGGTCGACCCGTTCGACCCGCACCGCGCGGGCGATCGCGTGCTGCGACGGCTCGCCGATCCGGACCGTGGCCGCCGGCCGCCGCGCGACGCCCGGGTCGGTCCGCTCCGGGTTGCGCGCCGGATCCCACTCGACCCAGAGATGCTCGGGGCCGCGGAACGAGGTGTTCGGCACGTAGCTGAACCGCTGCTCGGCGAGCCGCATGTGCGGCAGCCGGCGGATGAACTCGTCGAGGAACACCTGCATCTCCATCCGCGCCAGGTTCTTGCCCATGCACTGGTGCGAGCCGTAGCCGAAGGTCAGGTGGTCGCTGGCGTTGTCGCGGCGGATGTCGAACAGGTCGGCATCGGCGAAATGGCGCTCGTCGTGGTTCGCCGACGAGGTCACGATCAGGAGCTTCGAGCCGGTCGGCAGGTCGACGCCGTCGACCTGCGTATCCTTGGTTACGATCCGGCGCCAGGCCGCGACCGAGCCGTTGTGCCGCAGGCACTCCTCGACCGCGTTCGGGATCAGGCCGGGATCCTCGCAGAGCTCGCGCCATGCGGTCGGATGCGACAGCAGCAGCTTCATCGCATTGGCGGTCGCGTTGGCGGTGGTCTCGTGGGCGGCGACGATGCCGGCCATCATCATCGAATGCAGGTACGAGTCGGTGACGATCTCCGGATGCTCCTTCTGCTTGCGGATGCCGTACTGCATCCAGCCCGGCGCATCCGGGTTCTGCCGCATCTTGTCGAGCACCTTGCCGGCGAACTGCCAGAAGTTGCCGACCGCATGCGCAACCGCGACCTGCTCCTCGGGCTTCGGCCGGCCCCAGGTGTTGACGGTGTGCGCGATCGAATAGCGCCGCAGCGTGTCCATGTCCTCCTCGGGCACGCCGAGGAAATGCAGCGCGACCGTCAGCGGCACCTCCCAGAGCATCTGGTCGACCAGATCGGCGCGGCCGTCGTCGATGAAGCGGTCGACGTACTCGCGCGCCAGCCGCCGGACCATCGGCTCGTGCTGCGCGAGCGCGGCCGGCGTGAACGGATCCATCAGCACGCGCCGGCGCGGCATGTGCGCCGGCTCGTCCTCGTTGACCAGCGTCCGGTTCATCGCGTAGCCGTAGGACTCGAGCACGGCGTTCGCTTCCGGGCCGGTCGGCGTGATCTTCTCGAGCGCGATCGACGGGCTGAACGTCAGGTTGTCGCGGAAGATCGCCTTGATGTCGGCGTAGCGGGTCACCACCCAGTAGCCGAGCTGCGGGCTGTAGAAGATCGGCTCCTGCTCGCGCGCCCAGCGGACGTACTCGGGCGGATCCTGCTGATAGCCGTCCTCGAACGGATCGAACCGCGCGGCGCGCTCGCTGACCGGGCAGCCGGTCGGCGTCCGGTGCTGCGACAGCGGTCCGTGCGCGACCGGACAGCCGGGCCGGGGCCGGTTGGTTGCAGCGGCGGTCTCGGTCATCATGCCTCCGGTTCGGTGCCGACCGCGAGCGCGCGTCCGGCTGGCGCCGGCGGTCGATCGAGCGCGTTCGCCAGTCGAGCGAGTTCCGTCAGTCGAACGTGTTCCGTCAGTCGAGCGTGATCTTCTGTTCCCGGATCAGCTTGTGCCAGCGCGGAATCTCGGTCTGCAGCAGCGCGGCGAACTCGGCCGGCGAGCTGCCGACCGGCTCGATGCCGAACTCGACCAGCTTCTGATGCACGGCCGGATCGTTGACCGACGCGACCACCAGCTTGTTCAACGCCGCGATCACGTCCGGCGGCGTCGCCGCCGGCGCGACCATCCCGACCAGCGCCGCCGCCTCGACGTTCACGCCGATCTCGGCGAAGGTCGGCACGTCCGGCAGCTGCGGCAGCCGGGTCGCGTTGGCGACCGCCAGCGCGCGGACCTTGCCGCCCTTGATGAAGCCGGCGCCGGCCGCCAGGTCGACCATCATCGCCGGGATCTGCCCGCCGGCGACGTCGGCGAGCGCCGGCGCCGCACCCTTGTAGGCGGCATGGGTCATCTCCAGGCCGGCAGCGACCTTGAGCAGCTCCATCGCCAGATGATGCGGGCTGCCGGCGCCGGCCGACGCGTAGTTGATGCCGCCCTGAACCGCCTTGGCGCGCGCCAGGAAGTCCTTGGCGTCCTTCGCCGGCATCGCCGGGCCGACCACCAGGATCATCGGGAAGCGGCCCATTAACGAGACCGGCGCGAGCGCCTTCGGATCGTAGGCCAGCTGCTTGTAGAGCGCCGAGTTGAACACCAGCGTACCGTTGTCGGCCGACAGGACCGTGTAGCCGTCGGCCGGCGCCCGGGCCGTTTCGGACGCGCCGATCGCGGTGTTGCCGCCCGGCTTGTTGTCGACCACCACCTGGTGGCCGATCCGGGCCGACAGCGCCTGGCCGATGTTGCGCGCGAGGAAATCCGAACCGCCGCCGGCCGGGTAGGGGACGATCCAGCGAATGGATTTCGCCGGGTACTGCTGAGCGGACGCGGGTGCAGCCGCGATCGCCGCCGCCATTGCCAGGCCAACCAGGCAGCCGGTCAGGATTTTCTTCATCGTGTCTCCTGGTGAATTTGCGTAATACTAGTACGCATAGCGTAAGATAGCAATCGATCAGGTCTCGCGGTCGATCAGTCGATCCATCACCTGGCGGAGATCGAACATGACAGCAGTCCCGGCCATACGTGCGCGCCGTCAGCGGGTCCAGGGTGCCGCCACCGGCGTCGCTGTCCTCAAGGGGCTCGCCCATCTCGGCGGCCGCGCATCGCTGTCGGTGCTGGCGGCACGGCTCGGCGAGAGCGCTCCGAAGCTGCACCGCTATCTGGTCAGTCTGATCGAGGAAGGCCTGGTCGCGCAGGACCCGGCAACCACCCAGTACTACCTCGGCCCCGAGGCGATCGGCATCGGGCTGGCGGCGATGAGCCAGTCCGACCCGATCCGCGTCGCCGAGCCCGGGCTGGCGCGCTTGCGCGACGAGCTCGCGGTCACCGCGTTCGTCGCGGTGCCGGGCAACCGCGGGCCGACCATCGTCCGGATGCTCGAGCCCGGCCTGCCGGTCACGATCAAGGTCTGCGTCGGCTCGGTGCTGTCTCCGCTCTGGTCGGCGACCGGGCGCGCGTTCCTCGCGTGGTGCGATGATGCCGGGCTGCGCGCAGCGGCGCAGCAGGAACTGGCCGCCGCGACCCCGGCACAGCGTGCCGGCCTGGCCGGTCGTGGCTCGCAGGCTGCCGGCGGCGACCCGATCGACCGGCTCTGCCGGCAGATCCGTGACCAAGGCTGCGCCCTGGTGAAGGACATCTACCAGGCCGGCATCAGCGCAGTGGCGGTACCGGTGTTCGACCATGCCGGCCGGGTCTGCGCAGTGCTGACCGCGCTCGGCGCCACCGGCGGCTTCGACGCGTCGATCGGCGGGCCGCCGGCGCAGGCGGTCCGGCGCGAGGCGCAGGCCGCGAGCCACCGGCTCGGCCATGCGGTGGTCGTTCCAATGTCTTAGGTCGTCAGGCCGCGGCCGGGTAGCGGTCGCTCCGAAGTCGTAGTCCATCAGGCCGCAGGCCCGGCGGTAGCGCCGATCGCAGCGCCGCATAGAATCTGCGTTTTCGCTTCCGGGCGGCTGCCGCCGCTATCGACAATGCCATCTCCGATCGACCATGCCCGGGCCAGTCGGCCGTTGCGTCCGCTGCCGGCGCTGATCTTCGCCAGCCGCTGGCTACAGCTGCCGCTCTACCTCGGTCTGATCGTCGCGCAGGTCGTCTACGTGGTGCTGTTCCTCGAGGAGCTGTGGCACCTGGTCGAGATCCTGTGGAACCCGGGCGCGCTGACCGCATCGGTCGAGCGGCTCGGCCTCGGGTCGCTGCAGAAGGAGACGGTGATCATGATCATCGTGCTCTCGCTGATCGACGTGGTGATGATCTCGAACCTGTTGATCATGGTGATCGTCGGCGGCTACGAGACCTTCGTGTCGCGGCTCAATCTGGAGACGCATCCGGATCAGCCGGAATGGCTCTCGCACGTCAACGCCAACGTGCTGAAGGTCAAGCTCGGTACGGCGATCATCGGCATCTCGTCGATCCACCTGTTGAAGAGCTTCATCTCGGCCGGCACGCTGACCGATCACATGCTGTTCTGGCAGACGATCATCCATGTCGTGTTCCTCGCGTCGGCGATCGCGATCGCGTTCATCGACCGGTTGCTGGTGCCGCCGGAGCGGCTGGGCGCCGGTGGTCACTGAGAGCTCGGTGCAGCGAGAACCCGCTGCACCGAGAACCCGGTGACAACCCGCTGACAACCCACCGAGCCCCCCTCTGACAACCCGTGAAGGAACTCCGGCGCCGACCACGATGACCATGCCGATGCAATCCGCGCTGATCGAGGCCGATGCGCCCGCGCCGGACACCGCGCTCGCGGTGTTGCGCCGCGTGTTCGGCTACGACGCGTTCCGCGGGCCGCAGCAGGCGGTGATCGAGCATGTCGCCGGTGGCGGCAACGCGCTGGTACTGATGCCGACCGGCGGCGGCAAGTCGCTGTGCTACCAGATCCCGGCGCTGCTGCGCAACGGCGTCGGCATCGTCGTCTCGCCGCTGATCGCGTTGATGCAGGATCAGGTCGCGGCGCTGCGCGAGGCCGGCGTCGCGGCGGCGTTCCTGAACTCGTCGCTGTCGGGCTCCGAGGCGTACCGCGTCGAGCGCGCGGTCCGCGAAGGCAAGCTCGACCTGCTCTACGTCGCACCCGAACGGCTGCTGACCGAGCGCTGCCTGGAACTGCTCGACGGCGTGCCGATCGCATTGTTCGCGATCGACGAGGCGCATTGCGTCTCGCAATGGGGCCACGACTTCCGGCCCGAGTACATCGGCCTGGCGGCGCTCGCCGAGCGCTATCCGCAGGTGCCGCGGATCGCGTTGACCGCGACCGCCGATCCGGCGACCCGCGACGAGATCGCCACCCGGCTCGGGCTTGCCGATGCCGCGCGCTTCATCACCAGCTTCGATCGGCCGAATATCCGCTACCGGATCGTCGACAAGACCGACGCGCGCCGGCAGCTGCTCGCGTTCCTGCGCGACGGCCACGCCGGCGAATCCGGCATCGTCTATTGCGCGACCCGCGCCAAGGTCGACCAGACCGCGGCATTCCTCGCCGAGCACGGTATCGACGCGGTCGCCTATCACGCCGGCCTCGACAACGAGACCCGCAGCGCGGTGCAGGCGCGCTTCCAGCGCGACGACGGGGTGATCGTGGTCGCCACGATCGCGTTCGGCATGGGCATCGACAAGCCCGACGTCCGCTTCGTCGCGCACCTGGACCTGCCGCGCTCGATCGAGTCGTACTATCAGGAGACCGGCCGCGCCGGCCGCGACGGGCTGGCGGCCGAAGCGTGGATGGCCTACGGGCTCGCCGACGTCGTCCAGCAGCGTCACTTCATCGACGCGTCCGAGGCCGATCCGTCGTACAAGCGGATCGTCGGTGCCAAGCTCGACGCGATGCTGGCGCTCTGCGAGACCACCGGCTGCCGCCGGGTGCGGCTGCTCGGCTACTTCGGCCAGAACAGCGAGCCGTGCGGCAACTGCGACAATTGCCTGCAACCGCCGCGCACCATCGACGGCACCGTGGTCGCGCAGAAATTCCTGTCGTGCATGTACCGCTGCGAGAGGGCGAGCGGCTTTCCGTTCGGCGCGCAGCACATCATCGACGTGCTGCGCGGCGCCGCCACCGAGAAGATCCAGCGCTTCGGCCACGAGCGGCTGTCGACCTTCGGCGCCGGCGCCGACCTGTCGGCCAACGCCTGGCGCGCGATCGTCCGGCAGCTGACCATCGCCGGGCTGGTCCACGTCGACGCCGAGCGCTTCAACGCGCTGCGGCTGACCGAGGCGAGCCGCGCGGTGCTGAAGGGCGAGCAGGCCGTGCAATTGCGTGAAGCGCCGCCGGAGGCGCCGGCCGGCGGCCGCAAGCGCGGGAGCGGCAGCGGCGGCAACAGCGGTGCGGCAGCCAAGGCGGCGGCCGCGGCGGGCCTCGATGCCGACGCGACCGCGCTGTTCGAACGGCTGCGCGTCTGGCGCGCACAGCAGGCGAAGGCCGCCGGTGTGCCGGCCTACGTGATCCTGCACGACGCGACGCTGCGCGAGATCGCCCGTCAGCGACCGGCCGACCACGCCGCGCTCGGCGGCATCAGCGGGGTCGGTGCCAAACGGCTGGAGAACTACGGCGAATCGCTGCTGGCGGTGGTGCGCGGCGAAGCGGGGACTTGAATCCCTATTGCGGCGGCTTGATGCCAAGCGAATCGAACAGCTTCCCGGATTCGTCGACGTCTTTCTTGATCTGGGCCGCCAGATCACTCGGGCGGCCGGGGGCGGCCTGCGCTCCGGTCTTCTCCATCATGGCGACGATCTGCGGTGTCGCGCTCGCCTTCAGGATTTCCACGCTCAATCGATCGACGATGGCTTGAGGCGTCGCCTTCGGAGCGAGAAATCCGTACCAGACGCTGGCTTCGGCATCCGGCTGTCCCAGCAGCTCGGCAACGGTGGGGACGTCCGGCACGACCGGCGACCGCTTCAGGCTTCCGACGGCCAGTGCGCGGATCTGCCCGGACTTGATCTGGCCAAGAGCAGCCGGGAGCGAAGGCATGTACAGAGGTAGGTGGCCGCCCATGAGGTCGGTCATTGCCTGTGCCGTGCTCTTGTAGGGCACGGCGGAGATATTGACTCCGGCTTTCTGCTTGATGAGTTCGACAGCGAGGTGGCTGGCGGTTCCTACGCCCGAGGATGCGTAATCCAGTTTCCCTGGATTCGCTTTGGCGTAGGCGATCACGTCGGCCAGCGTCTTGAACTGGGATTGGGCGCCGGTCACCAGCACCATCGGAATGACCGCCACGCGCGCGATCGGCGCGAAGTCCGCGATCGGGTCATAGGATTTGGCCTGCAGCAGCGGGGCCACCGAGAAGGGCGCGTTCGCGGAGAACACGATCGTCGAGCCGTCGGGCTGTGACCGGGCCACAGCGACGGCGCCGATGGTGCCGCCCGCGCCGTCGCGATTCTCCACGACGACCGGCACCTTCAGCTGTTCGGCCAGCCGTTCAGCGTAGCCGCGGCCGAGGACGTCGAGGCCTGTTCCCGGACCGAACGGGACGATGATCTTCAATGGGTGGGAAGGAAATGGCTGCTGCCCCCAGACGGCAGAAACCTGCAGGAGGCATGCGCAAATGCCCACCTTGAGGACGCGAGCGAGATTCATGGCCGTCTCCGTATATCCGGTAGCTTTTCCATTTCCATTCAAATGGTAGAACCAACATATACGGTCGTCAAGGTAGGGAATATCTGGTGAAATACCCAGATTAGGAAATTAGTGCAGTTTTGGTAGTACCAGATGGCCGGATGTCTTCGCGGCCTGCCTGCCGCCGCACTTCAGGCGAGTGCTCCATGCTCCGGCGCCGCTTGGAGGGGCGGAATCGGGCTATCGGGTCGATGCTTCTCAGGTCGATGCATCATCAGGTCGATGCTTCACTCGGCGCATGAGACCCGGACGGGCAGCGCCGACATGCGGGGAATGCCGCTGATCGGATCGCGCTCGGCCAGATCGATCAATCGGTTCACCGAGCCTTCGGAAGACTTCGCAGCGGGAGAATGCAGCGTCGCTGCGCTGCCAAAGCCATGCACGACACTGACCAGGCCGATCCGTAGAGAGTCATCGCATTCCAGCCTGCCGCGCATCGTGCCGCCTCTGGAGGCAACCTCGACCTCGTTACCTGCCTGCAGGCCGAGGCGGGCGACATCGTCGGGGTGCATCGCTACCGGCGGTAGGCGATCGGCCTCGGCACCTGTCGACGATCCCTGCCCGACCGAGTTCATGAATTGGTTGGCGCGGCGGCATACCAAGGTCAGAGGGTAGGCCGGGTCGGACCTGCGCGGCGTCGTGTCGAGCCTGATATCGTGCAGTTCCTCGATCATGATCGAGGCGGCCAAGTCCAGGCGTGCCGAGCATGACGGCTCACGCGGCTCGACCGTCAGGTCGATGTCGAATACCTTGCCGTGCGGGTGGCGGCGAACCTCCTCGAGCGGGATCCGCGAGTTGCGGCAGGCAAGTTCGACCATGTCTTCGACCGTCGGCACGCGCTCCATGTCCAGGGCAATCGCGGCGGTGGGGCCCTCGTTATTGGGCCCCTGGCCGCGGGGATTGACCCATTCGAGCTGCAGGCCGAGCTCGCGCGCAAGCAGGAAGAAGAACGTGCCGTCGTCGAGCAGGTCGGCGCCATCGGGTGGTTTGGCGACGGCCGGCGTGTACTGGGCCCACGGAAACGGGTAGCCGCGCGACACGCCGCTGTACTTGAGCGACTCCACCTTCTGCGAGGCCGCGGGAAGTTCCAGCGACATCGGTGGCGGAACGACGTAGTGCGCAAACCGGGCGGTCGCGGTCATCCGATAGTCGAAGACCACCAGCAGCGAGAGCTTCCGAAGGGCGGCTTCGGTGCGGAACTGATCGGGCCAGGCGAGGACGGGGTTGCCACCCAGGCAGAACAGTGCCCGGATCTGTCCGTCACCTTCCTCGAGAATCTCGTCGGCCAGCGCAGCGGTAGGCACACCGCTCGCGTTCTCCATCAGCCCGCCGACGCGCATCGGGCGGTCGCTCCGGACCGGATAAGGCGGCCAAGGCTGCGCGCGCGGCGTGAATGCCGGCAAGAGCACGTTGGGATAGGGGGCCCGTTCGCCGGCGCGTACCCAGCGCCCGCAGACCGTGTTGATGCACAGGGCGAGGTAGTACGTCAGGTTGCTGTGCGTCGCGAAGCTGGGTCCCGTCGAGCAGACGACGCCGCCACGCTTCCCGTGGCCGAAGCTTCGAGCGGCTTCGAAAAGAGCTTCGACCGGCACGTCGGCCCGCTCCGCGACATAGTCCGGGGTGAAAGGATGCACCGCTGCACGCAATCTGTCGAAGCCCGATGCGTGCTCGCGGATGAAGTGGTGGTCGACCAGATCTTCCTCGATGAGGATCTGCAGAATGCCGGCGAGCAGGACCGGATCCTCGCCCGGTCGCGACTGCAAGTGGACATGTGCACGCTTCGCGGTCTCGGTGCGGCGCGGATCGATCACGATCAGCTTCATGCCCCGGGACGCGGCTTCCTTGAGCCGCATGCCAGGATTGTTGAGCGGCCCGCCATTGGACTTCGCGATCACCGGGTTGGCGCCGACGATCATCCACGTGTCCGACGTCTCGAAGGTCTGCAACCCCGCCTGCCAGCCGCCATGCAGCGCGACGGCCGTGTATTCCGCCGGCTTGTCGATCGAAGCCGCCGAGAAGGTCATCCGCGATCCGATCGCACGGAAGAAGGCGCGCGCGAGCGGTGCGCTGTGGGGATGCGAGACCGGTCCCGTGCCGCTATACATCGCGACGCTGCGCGGGCCGTGCCGGTCGAGCAACGCGCGGACTCGAACCGCGATCTCGGAAACCATCGCGCTCGCCGCGATTTCGCGGAAGCCTCCGTCGGCATCCCGGTGCAGGCAGCGCAGGATCCGCGCCGGGTCGTTGTGCTGCGCGGGCAGGGCGCGCCCCTTCGGGCAGGTGTATCCGTCGAATGCCGGCGCCTCGGGGTCTCCCGTCACTTTCACGGCTCGCCCATCCTGCACGGTAACCAGGATCGGACAATAGGCCAGGCAGTTGCGGCAGATGCTGGGGCGAACGACCGTTTCCATGCCGGCGATCCTAGGCGCGCGGCCCCGATGCCGCATAACATCCGCATATGCGCACGCAGTCCGATCATCGACGCGTTCGGCACGGCGTCGCCCTCCCGGCCGTTCGCCGGCCACCCAAGGCTCCCGGGCGCGCTCTGCAGGTGATCGAGATGATCGCGAAGCGAGGCGGGCCGAGCTCCCTGGCCGAGCTGAGCACGCGATCGACGATCCCCAAGTCATCGCTGGTTCAGCTGCTTCAGGCGCTCGAGGAGGCGAGGTATGTCGCGCGGCTCGCGGGCGGCTATGCCCTTGGAGCAGGCAGTCACCGTTTGGCGGCCGCCATCGGCGCCGGGCACAGCGCCCAGGCGGCTGCGCGCGACGCACTTGAGGCGCTGGCAAACTCGACGCGAGAAACCGCGCTCCTGGGGCGATTCGGCCCCGATCGCCGATCTGCCCGCTACACGGACCGGGTATCGAGTACACAACCCGTCCGATTCACCCCGGAACTGGACGAGCCTCGGCCATTGCACTGCACCGCGCTCGGCAAGGTCCTGCTGGCGTGGTCACCGCCGGCGGTAGCGCAGCAGGCATTGCGGGGCGCGCCGCTGGAACGCTTCACCGACCGGACGATCTGGCGCAAGGCGGCTCTGACCAAGGAGCTCAATCGCGTGCGATCTGCCGGCTATGCGCGGTCGATCGACGAGATGGTCGAGGGCGGGGGAGCGCTGGCAGCCCCGGTGCTCGACGCGGCCGGACGTGAACCCTGGGCGCTGGTGATCGCGGCTCCGTCTCATCGGATCGCGCGAAACGAGACCGCCTGGGTCGAGCTCCTGACGCGCCATGCCAGTGAGCTGACGACGATTCGCCGCGGGAGCGCGAAAGCAAGGGTCCGGTGATAGCGGTTCGGCCGTAGGTCCAACCGTTCGCGGTGATCGGATTGCCAACGATGCATCGATACAGGGGTATTGATCGGCATTTTTCACCGCGTATAATGGTTGGACCATAATCGACCAGAGCGGCGCCGATGAACTCAGGCAGCGTATTTCACGGCTCCGGGCGCATCGCCCGCGCCGAGCTGGCCGTAGCGCTTGCGATGGTTTGCAGCGCCGCCTCGCAGCAACCGCGGCGGATCGCGAAATGACAGCCGGATTGCCGCTCGGCGGGATCCGGGTCCTCGATTTCTCCCAGATGATGGCAGGCCCGCTGGCGGGAATGCTGCTCGGCGACTTCGGCGCCGACGTCATCAAGATCGAACCGCCGGAGGGCGATCCGCTGCGACGAACCGGCGAGACGCAGGTCGGGGGCGAGTCCGAGTACTACCTCAGCCTGAATCGCAACAAGCGCAGCCTCATCCTCGATCTGAAGTCTCCCGAAGGGCTGAGCACGGCGCGAAGTCTGGCCCGCGATGCCGACGTCGTCGTGGAGAATTTCCGGCCCGGCACTGCCGACCGGCTCGGCATCGGCTACGAGGCCCTGCGAGCGCTGAATCCGCGGCTCGTGTACTGCTCGCTGTCGGGTTTCGGCGCTGCCGGTGCCCATCGCGAGCGCCCGGCGCTCGACCCCGTGATCCAGGCGATGTCGGGAATCATGCAGTTGACCGGCACCACCACGAGCGGGCCTTTGCGCACCGGGTTTCCCGTTTCCGACTATGCAACGCCGCTGCTGGCCTTGTCCGGGATACTGGCCGCGCTGGTCGCACGGAACACCAGCGGAGTCGGCCAGCGTATCGACCTCTCGATGCTCGACGCCACGATTTTCAGCCTGTTGCCTAGGGAAGGCTTCTACTTCGCCACCGGCCGCACACCGGAGCGCAGCGGGAACGCGCACTACCAACTGGCCCCCTACAACACCTATGAGACCGCCGACTCACGCCAGATCTTCCTGATCGGGCACAACGAGAAGTACTGGCAGGCGATCGTCCGGGCACTCGAGGCGGAGGAGCTGGCAAGCGATCCGCGCTTCGGCAGCGCCGGGTCGCGCCATGCGCATCGCTCGGAGCTCGACCGTGAATTGACGGATCGGATTCGCGAGCGGCCGATCGATCACTGGGTAGCGAGGTTGACCGCTGCCGGTGCGCTTTTCTCCGTGGTCCGGACCTGGGACGAGGTCTTCGCCGACCCCGAGGTGCAGCGCGACATGATCGCCACGGTACCGCATCCGGTCGCCGGCACGCTGCGGCTTCTGGCCAATCCGGTCCGCTTCGCCGGCGCGTCGCTTCCGATCCGCCGCCATCCTCCCCGGCTCGGCGAGCACAACGCGGAGATTCTCGCCGAGCTCGACACGACCGACTCCCGGTGCCCCGGATAGATGAATCGCGTCCTGCAGGGCGTCCGCATCGTCGAGATCGCCGGCATCGGACCGGGGCCTTTCTGCGGTATGCACCTGGCCGATCTCGGCGCCGACGTCATCTGCGTCGAGCGTCCGGGATCGACGGGCGAGCCCACCGTAGTCCAGCGCGGTAAGCGTTCGGTGATCGCCGATCTGAAGTCGGATGCCGGTCGGAGCCTGGTTCTGCGGCTGGTCGACGGCGCCGACGGCCTGATCGAGGGCATGCGCCCGGGTGCCATGGAGCGACTCGGCCTGGGGCCGGCGGACTGTGCCGCCCGCAACCCTCGGCTGGTGTACGGCCGGATCACGGGGTGGGGGCAGGATGGTCCGCTCGCGCTCGCCGCGGGGCACGATAACAACTTCGCCGCGCTGTCCGGGGCACTCTACTTCACCGGTTCTCCACCGGAGCCGCCATCGGCGCCCCTGTCGCTGCTCGGCGATGTCGCCGGCGGCGCGCTGTACCTCGCCATTGGCATGCTCGGCGGAATCCTGCAGGCCAGAGCTACCGGGCGGGGGGCTGTCGTCGATGCCGCAATGGTCGACGGGGCGGCGCACATGCTGCACTTGCTGCTGGGCTCGCAACGCAAGGGCATGACGACGCGCAGGCGCGGCGGCAACATGCACGACAGCTCGCCGTTCTTCGCGACCTATCGATGCGCCGACGGCGAGTTCGTGACGCTGGGGTCGATCGAGTCACGCTTCCATGCCGATCTGCTTGCCCGTCTGGGCCTGCAAGACGATCCCGACCTGGCGGCCCAGTGGGACCGCGGCCGATGGCCCGCAGCCCGCGAGCGCATGGCCGCGCTGATCGCGACGCGGACACGACGTGAATGGTCCGATCTCCTCGAAGGCTCGAACGCATGCTTCGCGCCAGTGCTGGCGCCGGACGAGGCCGCTGCTCATCCGCATCATCGCGCCAGGCAGACGTTCTTCGAACGAGACGGTCAGCTCCAGACGGTGCCCGCGCCGCGCTTCGACGGCCAGGTCGTGCGACCGGGCGCAGTGCCATCCCGCGGTGAGCACACGGCATCGATCGAGCAGGCGCTACGGAGCGGTACGCCGGACGGACCATGGCACCCGCGCCGGAGCACTTGACTGCCTGATTTATCGGTCCTACCATTAATGATCTTAGAGAGTAAATATGGTTGGACCGACAGACGTGACGGCGATGGAGCTCAAGGTAACCGACTACGTGGTCGACGACGCTGGCGTGGCGACCGTCCGATTCAACCGGCCTGGGCGCGGCAATTCGTGGACGGCCCGAATGAACCACGAGTACCGATGGATCATGGCGCAGCTCGACGCCGATCCGGCTGTCAGGGTGATCGTGGTCCGGGGGGCCGGCCGGCAGTTCTGTGTCGGCGCGGACTTCAAGGCGCTCGGGTTCTATGCCGAAGAGGAGCGCGACTACCTGGCAACGGTGGATACCGCCGTGGCCGCCCGGCCGGGTCACGGCGTGCGAGCCGAGTACGACCATGATCTCGTCTGGCATTGGGGCCTTCGCAAGCCGGTGATCGCTGCGATCAACGGCCCCTGTGCAGGGATCGCGGTGGCGATCGCCGCGTATTGCGATCTTCGGTATGCCGTTGCCGGCGCGAAGTTCACGACGGTCGCCGCCAGGCTCGGCTTGCCCGCGGAGTACGGGCTCGGCTGGATCCTGCCGCGCCTGGTCGGAGTCACGCACGCGGCGGACATCCTGCTGACGGGGCGCATCTTCTCGGCCGAAGAGGCGCGCTCCATGAATTTCCTCAACGGTGTTTTCCCTGCCGAATCGTTCGAGCAAGAGATCGCGGCGGTCGCGCGCTCGGTGGCGCAGACCGTTTCACCGCAGGCGGCGCTGGTGACCAAGCGCCAGTTGTACGCGGAGCTGATGGAGCCGGATGTCGGCGCCTGCGTCGAAGACTCGAAGCGGCTGATCGGCGAGATGATGCGCAAGCGCGACTTCAAGGAAGCTGTCGCCGCCATGGGGGAGAAGCGGGAGCCACGCTTCGCCGGCCTGGTGGAGGCCGACCGATGAGCAGCGGGTTGCCGACGGTTCGCTGGGGCAAGACCATCATCGCAGGGACGGTCGCCGGCCACCCGTGCAAGGTCTATGCCGACCGCCCGCGCGCCATGGCGGAACTGCTCGTGGATGCGCAGCGCTGGGCCGACCGCCCCTATGTCGTCCAGGGCGATCGTCGACTGACCGGCACACAGTTCGCGGTCGCCGTGGCTCGCGTGGCCACGGCGCTGCGTCGTCGCGGTGTACGGAGCGGCCAGCATGTGATGCTGACCGGTTTCAATCAGATCGAATGGCTGGTGGCGTTCTGGGCGCTGCAGTGCATCGGATCGATGGTGGCACTGGGCAACGCATGGTGGAGCAGGGAGGAGGCCGGTCATGCCGCGGAGCTGGTGCGGCCGGAACTGGTCGTGCAGGACGCACGCCTGGGCCATCCCGTGCCTGCCGGAGCCGAGCTGCTTGCGTTCGGCATGCTGAGACAGGTGGCCGAAGCCGATGGTCCGGCGGGTCTCGAGCTCGATCCGGTCGATGAGGAAGCGCCGGCCGTCGTGATCTTCAGTTCCGGTACGACCGGGAGCGCGCGCGGTGTCGTGATGTCGCACCGTTCGGTGATCGCCAACGTGCAGAACCTGATGCACATGACCGGCCGGCTGCCGAGCGATCTGGATCCGGCTCATCCAGGCACGGTGAGCCTCGTGACCATGCCGTTATTTCATCTGGGCGGCTTTCAGATCTCGATGATGACCCTGCTTTCCGGCGGCACGGTCGTGCTTCCGCGCGGCAAGTTCGACCCGGAGGAAGTGCTCCAGCTGATGCAGTCGGAGAGGGTCCGGTCCTGGGGCAGTGTGCCGACGATGGTTTCCCGGGTGCTGCGCCATCCCCGCTTTGCCGAGTTCGACACCAGCAGCGTCTCGAGCATTCAGATGGGCGGTGCGCCGGTACCGCCCGATCTGAAGGCCGAGGTTGCCCGGTGCTTTCCGAGCTCGCGCAAGCGCGTCGGCAGTATGTACGGTCACACCGAAGCGGGCGGGGTATTGGCGACCGGGGCCGGCCCGGAAATCGAAGGGCGCCCCGGCTGCGTCGGCCGGCCGCTGCCGACGGTCGAGATTCGTATCGCCCAGGCGGATGCCGAAGGTGTCGGGGAAATCCTGGCGCGATCTCCGACCGCCACCAGCGGCTATCTCGGTGACCCGACGCCGATCGCGGACGCCGCCGGCTGGGTCGCATCCGGTGATCTCGGCCGCCTCGACGCCGAGGGGCGGCTCTACGTCGTCGGCCGCTCGAAGGACATGATCATCCGCGGCGGCGAGAACATCGCGAGCGTTCACGTCGAGTCCTGTCTGCGGACGCATCCGGCGGTCGCCGAGGTTGCCGTCGTCGGATTGCCGCATCCCGATCTCGGCGAGGAGGTGGCTGCTGCCGTCGTGCTGAAGCCGGGCTGTGACGTCACGGCTGCCGCACTGCGCGCGCACGCGGAGGCGAGGCTGGCGCGCTTCGAGGTCCCGTCGCGCTGGTGGCTGACCGCATCGGCCTTGCCGGTCAATGCCACCGGCAAGATCGTCAAGCGCGAAGTCCTCGCGCGCTGGCCGCAGATCGAAGAGGTCCGGGTATGACGACGACGGCAGCCGGCAGCTCCGGGGCGCTCGCCGGCATTCGCGTCCTCGATCTGACCCAGATGGTCGCCGGCCCCCTTTGCACGCTGCTGCTCGCGGACCTGGGTGCGGACGTGATCAAGGTGGAGCCTCCGACCGGTGATACGGCCCGGCACATCGGCAACAACCGGCCGTCCGGAGAGAGCGACTATTTCCTGAGCATGAACCGCAACAAGCGGAGCATCGTGCTCGATCTGAAAACGCCGGGCGGCCTGGAAACGGTGAAGGCGCTGGCAGCGGGCGTGGACATCCTGGTCGAGAACTTTCGCCCCGGCACGATGGAGAAGCTCGGTCTGGGCTACTCGGAACTGCGAGCAGCCAATCCCGGGTTGATCTACTGCGGCCTGTCGGGCTTCGGGAGCACCGGCCCCAATCGGGACCGGCCGGCCCTCGACCCGGTGATCCAGGCGATGTCCGGTCTGATGCAGCTGAACGGCACGCCGACCAGCGGCCCGCTGAGGGCCGGTGTTCTGCTTTCGGACTTCGTGCCGCCGCTCTTCGCCACCATCGGCATCCTCGCGGCGCTACGCGCCCGCGAAGGCGGCGCCCCGGGTCAACGCGTCGAAGTGTCGATGCTCGATGCAACGGTCTTCTCGATGGTGCCGCGGGAGCAGTTCTATTTCTCGACCGGAAAGACGCCGGAGCGGCTGGGCAACAGTCACTACCAGATGGCGCCCTGGAACACCTACGAGACCAGCGATGCCCGCCATTTGATCATCGTCGCGCACAACGAGAAGTACTGGCGCAACCTGCTCGCAACGATCGACCGGGAGGAATGGGCACGCGACGATCGCTTCTCGAGCAACGCCGCTCGCATGCGTCATCGCGAGACCCTCGATAGGTTGCTGGCCGAGATCTTCCTGACGGACACCCTGGAGAGCTGGATCCGACGCTTGACGGCCGGCGAGGTTCTGTTTTCTCCGGTGCGGGATTTCGAGGCCGTCTTCAACGACCCCGAGGTACGCGACAGCCTGGTCGAGACAGTCGAGCATCCTCGCGCCGGAACCGTCGAGCTGCTGCGCACCCCGATCCGCCTGGAGGCCAATCCGGTAACGATCCGGAGTGCGCCACCGCTTCTGGGCGAGCACACGGACGAGATCCTGGCCGCATGCGGCCGCTCCGCGACGGGCGTCACCGAACCGACGGAGAAGCAGCGATGAGCGAGCCCGGAAGCGTCGACTACCTTGCCCGCGACGGCCGCGCCTACATCACGCTCAATCGTCCGGCCAAGAAGAACGCGATGAGCAACGCCATGTGGCGGCAGCTGATGGCCTGCTACGACCGTGCGGAGGACGAAGACGACGTGCGTGTCGTCGTTCTCCGGGGCGCCGGAAGCGATTTCTGCGCCGGGCACGACCTCGCCGAAGTCGGCAATCAGTACGACGACGCTTCGGTCGATGCGGATGGCCGACGCCGACGGCCGAGTCAGCGGGCCCGCTTGCAGTACGACAAGCAGTACATCGAGCGCTTCCAGCGGATTTTCACGTTCCTCAAGCCGACGCTGACTCTGGTTCAAGGTCATTGCCTCGGTGGCGGCCTGTACCTCGCCGAGTCGTCGGACCTCGTCATCGCCGCCGACGATGCCCGCCTGGGCCACCCGGAACAGAAGCTCGGCCTGTCCGGCGCGGCGTACCTGGACGCCTGGGAAATCATGACGCTCGGCGCGCGCAAGGCACGCGAACTCCTGCTGTTGGCGGAAGTCTGGAGCGCGCAGGAAGCCCTGGCGAATGGATTGGTGAACAAGGTCGTGCCGCTTGCCGAACTGCAGGAGCGTGGCGAGGCATGGGCCGAGCGAATCGTGCGGCTACCGCGCGACGGGATCGCGCTCGGCAAGGCGGCCACCAATCTCGCGATGCAGTCGCTCGGCGTGACGAACCAGTTCGGCTACGGCCACGTCATGCACGCGCTCGCGACCAACATGCGCTGGGAACCGGGCGAGTTCAACTTCATGAAGGAACGGCGGGTCAAGGGCGTCCGTGCGATGAACCACGAGCGCGAGGCCTTCTACGAGGTCGAGCGCAAGCCGGACTGAGCATGGACTTCGATCTGCCGCGAGACGACGATCCGCGCCGGCTGGAGGTCCGGGCATGGCTCGATCGCCACCCGAAGGCCGATTACCGGCTGCTGGCCGAGCGCGGCTATGCAGTTCCACATTGGCCCGAGCCGTGGGGCCTGGCTGCGGATGCCGAGCTGCAGCTGATCATCGAAGACGAGCTGGCCAGGGCGGGAATCCGCGCGCCGCATCACGTCAACCCGGTTCCGATCAACAACTGCGGCCAGTCGCTGCTCAAGTTCGGCAGCGAAGCACAGCGCGCGCGGTTCCTGCCACCCGCGCTGTCCTGCACCGAGATCTGGTGCATGTTGTTCTCGGAGCCATCGGCCGGTTCCGACGTCGGTGCGCTACGGACCAGTGCCCGGCGCGATGGCGATCACTACATCATTCGCGGCCAGAAGACCTGGAGCTCGCTGGCGGACAAGGCCCGGATCGGCGTGCTGGTGGCACGAACCGATGCCTCGCAGCCGAAGCATGCCGGCCTGTCGCAGTTTCTCGTCGACATGAAGAGCCCCGGCATCACGATTCGTCCGATCACCGACATGACCGGGGAGCAGGGCGAGTACAACGAAGTCTTCTTCGACGACGTCAGAGTGCCGGCCGACCGGTTGCTCGGGGCGGAAGGCGACGGCTGGAAGCTCTGCATGCAGCAGCTGCAGACGGAACGGGTCGCGCTGTCGCGCCCGGGTGTCATCTGGGGCTCGGGGCCGTCCGCCCGGGAACTCGTGGAAGGGCTGGTCCGGTCGGGGCGCTTCGACGACCCGCTGGTCCGTGACGAGGCGGTCAGACTCTGGATCGAAGGCGAGATTCTGCGTCTGCTCGCATTCCGCTCGCTCAGCGACCGGATGAACGTGCGCGAGCCCGGTCCCGAAGGCGCGGTGCGGAAGATGGTTGCCGCGCCGCACGGCCAGCGCGTGCTCGATCTGGCGAAGCGCAGCCAGGCGGTGGCTGGAATGGTCAGGGACCGCGACGTCTTTCCGATCACGAAGGCCGAGCGGGGGCCGTATTCGAACTGGGACCACGCGTTCTGGTGGAGCCCGGCCGTGACCCTCGGGGTCGGGACGCAGGAGATCCTGAAGAACGTCGTTGCCGAGCGCGTGCTCGGGCTGCCGCGGGACCAGGACCCGACGCGGCATGTCCCTTTCGCCGAGCTCGGGCGCCGGCCGGACTCCGGGGAGCGCAGCCGATGAATTTCTCGTTGAGCGACGATCACCGGATGCTCCAGGATGCCGCGCAGCGGTTCCTCTCGACCGAGGTCGACACGAGCCTTCTGCTCGTTCCCGGGGCCGACGTCGGTGCGCTCGATCAGAAGCGCTTGTGGAAACTGATTGCCGGCCTCGGATGGCCGGCGCTCGTGATTCCAGAGTCGTATGGTGGCCTTGCGATGACCACGATCGATGTAGCCACCGTGCTGCGGGAGTGGGGCCGCCACCTGGCGACGGCGCCGCTGTTGGGCACGCTGGCGGGCACCTGGGCACTGCTGGCTGCCGGATCCGAGCCCCAGAAGCAGCGCTGGCTGCCTGCCGTGGCCGACGGCTCGCTGCCTCTGGCGCTGGCGGTTGCAGGACCCGATGGCAGCCTCGGCGGCGGAAACCACGCTGCGCACCTGGTCACGGAGCGGGAAGGCTCTCCGACGCTCAGCGGTCGGGCCTGCTACGTCGTCGACGCCGCCGAGGCTGGCGGGCTGATCGTTGCAGCGGACCACGAAGGTACGCAGCGGTTCTGCTTCGTGGCGGCTGGCGCCGCCGGCCTGGAGATCGAGCGCCTCGAATGGCGCGACATCACACGCGAAGTCTGCCATCTTCGCTTCGACCGCGTTCCGGCCGAGATCCTGCCGATCGCGTACGCCGAGGCTTGGCCATGGATACGTGATCGCCTCTGGCTGGCGCTGGCAGCAGACAGCGCCGGTGGGCTGCAGGCCGTGCTGGATGAAACGGTCGCCTACGCGAAGGAACGGGTTGCGTTCGGACGCCCGATCGGCAGCTATCAAGCCATCAAGCATGCGCTCGCAGACATGCTGGCTCAGACCGAGTGCGCTGCGACGGCGGTCCTGTATGCCGGTTGGGCGCTGTCCGCGTCGAGCGGCTCCGACGCGACCCTCGCGGCCGCCATGGCGCAGAGCCATGCCAGCGAGGCGTATCGGGAGGCTACCCATCGCAGCATCCAGATCTTCGGCGCGATCGGGTTCACCTGGGAGATGAAGCGCCATCTCTACTTCAAACGGGCCCGGGCCAATGCCGAGCTCCTCGGATCGCCGGCGCAGCAGCGTGCGGTCATCGCCCGTCTGCTTTCGCAGCGCTACGCCGAACAGCCGCGCCCACTCTGACCATCCCGGATCCTGGAGATCGCCATGACTGAGCCGCTTGGACTGCCGTTCGCCCGGTACGCAGCGAATGCCGCCAAACACGATTTTCCGCCGGAGGCCCGACGTCTCGCGGTCGATTCGATCACCGACTGCCTCGGTTGCCTGTTTGCCGGATCCGTCGAACCGGCGGCGGCGAAGATCAGAGCGCTCATTCCGTTGTCCGAGCGGGCAACCAGCGCGCTCGACACGCCGTGTCCGACAACCGACGGGTTCACCACCGCCGCAGACGCCGCCTTCTTTGGCGGTACCGTCACCGACATCCTCGACTTCGACGATGTCAGCCATCCCGGGCACGCTCACCCGAGCACCGTGATGGTTCCGGCGCTACTGGCGTTGGCTCCGCATACTCAAGCCACCGGTACCGACCTCGTCAATGCGTTCCTGTGCGGCTTCGAATTGATGGGCAAGCTCGGCCGCGCCTTGAATCCGACGACGTTCGAATTCGGCTGGCACCCGACGCCGACGCTGGGCCCGCTGATGTCGGCACTCGCAGCCGGCGCGCTGCTCCGTCTCGATGAACGCCGGATTCTGACGGCCCTCGGTATCGCTGCCTCGGCCGCGGCGGGCGTCCGCGCCAATTTCGGAACCATGGTCAAACCGCTGCACGCCGGCCAGGCGGCGCGAGCAGGCGTGGTCGCCGCGTTGCTGGCCCGCGAGGGATTCACGGCTTCGGACGAGGCGCTCGAGCATCGCTTCGGTTACCTCCACTGCTTCAGCGGCGGCGGCTCGCCCGACCTCGCGCCGCTGCGGCGCCCGGGCGAAGATCTCGAGATTCTGAGCATCTATGGCCACGCTCTGAAGCCGTATCCGGCATGCGCGGCCACGCACCCTGGCATCGAAGCCGCGATCGGCGTGCATCGGCAACTCGCAGGGCGAGCAATCGAGCGCGTGCGGGTCGGCACGGCCGCATTGACGTTCAAGCCGCTGATCCACGACCGGCCAACGACCGGTCTCGAAGGGAAGTTCAGCCTCCAGTTCTGCGTCGCGGCAGGACTCCT
Organism: Lautropia sp.; assembly: GCA_050249335.1. Classification (GTDB taxonomy): domain Bacteria; phylum Pseudomonadota; class Gammaproteobacteria; order Burkholderiales; family Burkholderiaceae_E; genus Lautropia. The sequence continues at coordinate 10,493 of JBFWQR010000009.1, read as the reverse complement.
GGACGGACGGGTCGAAATCGGCACGTTCACGCCCGACCGCGTGCTCGCGCCCGATGTCCGCACCTTGCTCGATCGGATGTCCGTCGAGGTCGACGAAGAGTTTCGCGACAGCCACGAGTACGCCACCGCAGTGACGGTCGAAACCCCGACGGGAGAACGGCTGGAGGCCCGCATACCGCTCGCTCGGGGAAAGCCGGGCCGGCGCTTCAGTGAATCGGACGTACACGACAAGTTTTTCGGCTGCACTCGCGCCGCTCTGTCGCCCGCCCAGGCACGACGGCTCTACGAAACCGTCAGGGCGATCGATGGAGATTCGCCCGCGTCCCAGCTCTCGAGGGCTCTTCAGCCCGGCAATCTCGTCCCTCAAGCCGCCTGATACGACACAAGACCATCAAGGAGACAAGATCCATGCGACCGCATCGTCATATCGCCCGAGCGCTGACGCTCGGATTCGCAATGTGCCTCGGCACGGCAGCGTTCGCGCAGCCCAAGCCGGCCTCCGACGGCTTTCCGACCAAGCCGATCCGATTCGTCATTCCGTACGGCCCTGGAAACTCCGTGGACGTCGTGACCCGGATGGTGGCTCGCAAGTTGCACGAGCGTCTGGGCTGGGCCACGATCGTCGAGAATCGACCCGGCGGGCGGTTGACGATCGCGATGCAGGCCGTGCTCGACGCGCCGGCCGACGGTCATACGCTGTTGGGGTCGGTTTCCGCGATGCCGGTGATGCCCAGCGCAATGAAGGAGCTCCAGTTCGACCTGCTGCGCGATTTCGAGTGGATCACCCGCACGGCGAATCTGCAGTTGATGCTGGCAGCCGGGAAGTCCGTTCAGTTCCAGGACGCCGCCCAGATGGTCGGTTATGCGCGCAAGCACCCCGATGAACTGAAGTTCGCTGCCTACCAGCCTGGTTCGGGAACGCACCTGGTCGGCGAATACTTCGCCGACCTGAACGGCATTCGGATGTCCCACGTGCCCTACAAGGATTCATCGTTCGCGACGGACCTTGCCGGCGGATCGATCGATCTCGCGATCTTCAGTGTCACCACGCTGGCCCCCGTGTTGCAGTCGGGTCGAGCGCGGGGCCTGGCGCTGCTCGGCAAGCAGAGAAGCCCGCTGTTTCCCGACGTGCCGACAACTGCAGAGCAGGGGTTGCCGGCGATCGATGTCGACATCTGGGCGGGTATCACCGCGAAGGCGGGAACCCCGCGACCGATCGTCGATCGCCTGCACAAGGAAATCGACGCGGTGCTTCAGCTGCCGGAAGTCAAGGAATTCATCGTCGCGCAGGGTGGGCTCCCGGGCGGCGACACGCCAGCCGCATTCAAGGCCAAAGTCGCGTCGGAGGTCGACATGTGGCGCAAGCTGATCCAGGAGAAGAAGATCCGTACCGAATGAACCAGCGATGACACGGGACCAGCAAGTCAGGAGATCGGGAATGTCGGGACGTCTCGAAGGAAAAGTCACGCTGGTGACGGGCGCGAGCACCGGAATCGGCCGGGCGGCGGCGTTCGCGATCGCGCGCGCCGGATCCAGGGTCATCGTATCGGCCGGATCCAACGTGAAGGGCGGAGAGGAAACCGCGGCGGCGATCCGCGAAGCGGGTGGAGAAGCAACGTTCGTTCGAGCCGATATCTCCAAGGCGGCTGAAGTCCGGCTGCTGATCGAGCGAACCATCGAGTGCTACGGGCGCCTCGATTGCGCGTTCAACAACGCCGGGGTCGAAGTATCGAAGCGCGGCCCGACGGCGGAGTGTCCCGAGGACGAATGGGACCGCGTCGTCGACATCAACCTCAAAGGCACCTGGCTCTGCATGAAGTACGAGATTCCGCGCATGCTGGAGGCCGGCGGCGGGGCCATCGTCAATACCTCGTCGACGACCGGCCTGCGCGGCTACGGCAACATCTCTCCGTATGTCGCGAGCAAGCATGGCATCGTCGGGCTGACCAAGGCCGCGGCGGTCGAGTATGGCAAGCTCGGCGTACGAGTGAACTGCTTGTGTCCGGGTGGGGTCATGACACCGCAGCTGGAGCGTATCCTGGCAACCGGGCGGCGTCCCAGCACCGGCGTGCTCGGACGGTTCGGCAAGCCGGAGGAAGTCGCGGATGTCGTCGTCTTCCTGCTTTCCTCGGAGGCGGCCTTGATGCATGGCCATGCTTTGCCGCTCGACGGCGGCTTGACCATGATGGCGGCGAACCCCTAGCGATGGCGGCTCCTAGCGTCGATCGACGGGCGTCATCGTGGTGGCGTCCAGCTGCAGGTCGCCGAGATAGTTGCGCAGCGCCTTCTGCAGGTAGTCGGTGTATTCCTGCACCGTACCCTCGACATCGCGGGCGCGAAGACGCTCGAGCATTCGAAGACGCGACTCCGTGACGAACTCGTTGGGCATCTCCCCGAGCACCCGGACGAAGTTCAGCGTGATATCCACCAGCACCCCGGTGATGATCGCGAGGACCGGATTTCGAGCCGCTTTGGCAAGCACACGGTGGAACTCGACGCTGTAATGGACACGCAGCTTCATGTTGCCCGTCTGCGCGGCATCGCGCATTGCGTCGACGTTCTCCTGCAAGGCCACGAGGTCGTCATCCGAATAGCGTATGCAAGCGATTCTGGCGACTTCGCGCCCGATGACGATCCGCGCCTCCATCAAGTCCTGGGCGCTGAGCGTACCCAGCGACATGAGATCGCTGAATGCGACTCGGATGGTGTCTACGCTGCCGTTCGAGATGTAGGCACCACCCGCAACCCCGGGCTTCAGGACCAGCAGACCCGCATACTCCAGCGCGCGTAGCGCTTCACGGACGGTATTGCGACTGACACCGAGCAGCTCGGCCAACTGCCGCTCTGCGGGAAGCTTGTCGCCCTCGCGCAGACCCCCCTGCGCGATCTGCTCGCGAATTTGAGACGCGACATCCTCGAACGTACGGCGACGTACCGGCCTGAAACTGGGGGCATTCATGTACAAGAGGGTTGGACCGCGGCAATGTCAGCATCCATGCCTGAACATTCTACCTGCGCCTCGCGCGTCGTCCGTGCACGCTCGCAGCCGTCCTCGGTCCGCTCAGCGCCCCTCGGTCCGCTCAGCGCCCCGCGATGCTGCCGCGCGCCGCCGCCTTCACCTGCTGGTAGGCCTTGCCCCACAGCGGATGACCGGCTTCGGCCGGCGCCAGTTCGAACGTCGGATCGAGCGCCAGGATCGCCTCGAACGATTCGCGGCACGGCTGCGGCCGGTTCAGCAGGCACTGGCTGAACGCGACCACCTTGCGGGCCGCGATCCGGGTCGCGACCGAGCTCGCGGCGATCTCGTGCGAAGCCATCACCCGCCGCACTGCGGTGACGTACTCGCCGCGGTCGTAGAGCGCGACCGCCTCGGCCAGTTGCGCACGCGCGATCGCCTCGTTGTGCGCCGGCGTCCGGTCGGGCAGCGGCGCCGACGTCGATGCTGCGGCAGCGTTGGCCGACGGCGCCGGTTCGCCGGCCGGCTCGTCGCCCGGCGCGATGGTCGCGCAGCCGGCGGCCAGTGCCAGCAGCGCCGCCGCGGCGAGCTTCGACCAGCGGCACCGGTTGACTCGGGAAGATGGATTCACGACCGTCACTCCGAATTCAGAACAGATGACCGACGACGACCCGTTCGCCGGCCTTGACCGTGATCGTCTTGCGCACCGGTGGGGCCGATGGGTTGCGCAGTTCGATCACATGCTTGCCGGCCGGCAGCGTCAGTTGCCGCACCGGCGGCGTGACACCCCGGACGACGCCGTCGACCCGGACCTCGGCCCATGGCTTGACGGCCAGCAGCACCTGGGCGTTGCCGACCGGCACCGGGTTGACCGGTGTGTCCGCGCTGGCGCCGGCCGGGGCCTTGACGGTACTTTCGTCCGGAGCCGGATGCTGGATCGGGACGGGCGCGGCACCGGCCTGCGGGCCCGGCGGGGCGTCGGCCTGAAAGCCGGGCAGGGCGTCGGCCCGAGAGCCGGGTTGGGCGCCGGCCTGTGGGCCGGATAGGGTGCCGGCCGTGCCGGCGGTGTCCGGAGCACCGGCCGGGCTGGCCGGCTCGACTGCGCGGCCGGCCGGTGCCAGGACGACGCCGCTCGCGACCGGGACCGGGCCGCCGTCACGCGCGCCCGTGGGCGTCGCCGGGCGCAGCATCTGCCAGCCGAAGGCGAACAGCAACAACAGGATGCCGATGCCGAACAGCACGTGATAGGGCTGGATTCGACGCAACGCGGCGCCGGCGGCTGCGGTCGCGCGTGCGCCCGCGCCGGCCGGGCTGGCCGGTTGCGGTTCGCTGTCGAGCGAGCCGCTCCATGCCATGGGGCCAGACCCGAATCCGTTCCAGTGCGTCGCCGGCGAGGCGCCCGCCGGGATCACCTTGGTCCGCGGCCGAGGCACGTCCGTCATCGGGTCATCGTCGTCGCCAGCCGCTCGGGCAGCTGCCGCCGTTCGAGCGCCACCCGCGGGCCGATCGACGACCGCACCGGAGCCCGCTGCACCGAGGCCCGCTGCACGGGCGACCGCTGCACCGGCAACCGATGCAACGGCCTCGCCCGCTGCGGCGGTCGCGCAGGCCGGCTCGCCGATCGCCGCGACTACTGCCGCCGCAACCGGTGCCGCTGCCGCCGCCGTGACTGGTGCCGCCGTAATCGGAGCCGCCGCCGCGGGCGGCCGGGCCGGTGCCGGGCCGGTCCGTGCGGCGGCGATCCGGGCGCCCGACGACAGCGCCGCCGCCGCGATCGCGCGCCAGGTCGAAGTCCGGCGGTTCGCTGCCGAGGCGAGGTCGGGCGGCGCGTCGCCGTAGAGCAGCGCCCGGAACTGCGCGATCGTGCGCGGCCGGTCCTCCGGCTGCAGCGACAGCCCCTGGTCGATCGCAGCCAGGAAGCCGGCGCTGAATCCGGCCGGCGCCAGCGCGGCCAGCGGCGACACGCTGTCGCGCATCACCCGCGTCGCCGATGCCGGCGGCGGCTTGCCGGTCAGGCAGAAGTAGAGCACCGCGGCCAGCGCGTAGATGTCGGTCCACGGGCCCTGGTGGACCCGCGGGTCGTCGGAGTACTGCTCGATCGGCGCGAAGCCGGGCTTGAGCATCACGGTCATCGCCTGGGCGTTGTCGGCGATCGCGCGCCGCGCCGCGCCGAGGTCGAGCAGCACCGCCGTGCCGTCCTTCATCACCAGGATGTTGTCGGGCGCGACGTCGCGGTGGCAGCATTGCGCCGCATGCATGTGCTCGAGCGCATCGATCAGCGGTCGCAGCGTCTGCTTGAGCCAGGCCTCGGTCGCGATACCCGGGTTGCGCTTCAGGTGCTGGGTCAGCGTCGCGCCGTCGTAGTACGGCATCACCATGTAGGCGGTGCCGTGCTGCTCCCAGAAGCGCAGCACTTCGAGCAGGCCCGGATGCTTGAAGCGCGCCAGCATCCGCGCTTCCTCGAGGAAGCCGCGCCGACCGAGCTCGAAGGTCTCGCTACTGGCCGGCGTCAGCGGCAGCACCGTCGCGCGCCGGTCGCGGCCGGCCAGATGCGCCGGCATGTACTCCTTGATCGCCACCGTCCGATGCAGCGCCAGATCGCGCGCCAGGTAGACGATGCCGAAGCCGCCCTGGCCGATGACCGAGACGATCTCGAATTCCTGCAGCCGTGCGCCCGGCGGCAACGGCATGGCGCCCTGCGTGCCGGCGGCGGCCAATGCCGCGCTGTCGTGTGCGTTCATGAGTGACTCGCCATCAGCGGACGCAGGTCGACGCTTTCCTGCAGCCAGTTTTCGATCGGACGGGCCCGCGAGAACACGAAGCCCTGCGCATAGTCGATCTCGAGGTCGATCAATGCCTGCAGCGTCGCCTCGTCCTCGACCCATTCGGCCAGGCAGCGCATGCCGAGCTCGCGACCGACCTGCTGGATCGCGCGGACGATGCCGGCGCTCTTGCCGCCCTTGCCGAGCCCGACGATGAACTGCCCGTCGATCTTCAGCAGATTGGCCGGCAGATCCTTCAGATAGGCGAACGACGTGTAGCCGGCGCCGAAGTCGTCGAGTGCGATCAGCGCGCCGAGCGCCCGCATCTCGTCGATAAAGCGGCGGGTGCTGCCGGCATCGTAGAGCGCGACCGATTCGGTGATCTCGAGGCAGATCCTGCCGGCGACCGAACGATGCTCGCGCAGCAGCGCGATCGCGTCGGCGACGAAGCGGTCGTCGTTCAGCGACATGCCGGACAGGTTGACCGAGACGAAGCCGACGCCGCGGGTGAACGCCGGGTGTTCGGCGAGGTGGGTGACGGTGCGGCCCAGCACGAAACGGTCGATCGCCGCCATCGCGCCCTGACGTTCGGCCGCCGCGATCAGGCGGCTCGGCGATTCGATCACGCCGTCCTCGTCCTCGGTACGCAGCAGCGCCTCGTACGAGATCGCTTCGTCGCGCAGCAGCGGCACGATCGGCTGCGCGTAGATCCGCATGCGCTCGGTCGGCAGCCGGAACTTCAGCTGGCTGGCGAAGCGCTGCTCGGCCTGGTAGTTGATCAGTGGCTCGCTGCCGGGCTCGAGCACGGTGATCCGGCCGCGGCCGGCCCGCTTGGACTGGGAGCAGGCCTCGTCGGCGTACGCCAGCAGCTCCCTGGTCCGCATCCCCGGCACGGCTTCGATCACGCCGATGCTCGCCTCGACGTTCAGTTGCAGTCCTTCGTAGTCGACGCTCTCGCGGACCAGCGCGTTCATCACGCGGGTCGCCTGGACCCGCGCATCGGCGAGCTTCATCGCCGGCAGGATCGCCATGAATTCGTCGCCGCCGATCCGGCCGACGATCGCCTGCGGCGGCAGGTGATCGGTCAGCCGCTTGGCGACTTCGAGCACCATCGCGTCGCCGGCGGCATGGCCGAACACGTCGTTGATCGCCTTGAAGCGATCGAGGTCCAGATATATCAGCGAGGCCGGCATGCCGAGCTCGATGTCCGGCAGCAGATCGTCGATCTCGCGTTCGAGCCCGCGGCGGTTCAGGCTGTGGGTCAGGAAGTCGTGATGCGCCAGATGCTCCATCGTGCGCGCGAGCTCGCTGCGCTCGGAGACGTCGACCAGGCTCAGCTCGATGTCGTCGCCGGCGATCAGCGCGTCGATCGCGTAGACGCGGGTCACGCCGTCGCGGGTCCAGGACAGCTCGCAGACGTGCTTGCCGGTGCGATGGACGTCGCGCAGCAGGGTTTCGGCCGCCTCCTCGCCGAGCACTGCGGCGATCGGGTTGAGCCGTCCGCCCGGCAGGGCCTCGCCGAACGCCTGCTCGGCCATCTCGTTCAAGCGCAGCACGTGGCCCTTGCGGTCGATCGAGATCAGCGGAATCGGCACCGAGTAGTAGACGTGGCGATACTTGCGCGCCGCGATCACCGCCTTGTGATGGGCCAGGTCGAGCCGCGCATGCGCGGCGAGCGCGGCGTCGATCACCGCGAAGCTCCAGCAGCCGACCGTCGCGAGCGCGGCGGCGATCGGCAGCCAGCCCGGGAAGAACGGCGCCTCCGAAGTCGCGGCGATCAGCGACAGCGCGACCGCCAGCAGCTGAAGCGTCCAGCCGGCGCCATAGCTGATCAGGCCGGCGCTGCGGCCGCCGCGCAGCATCAGGCCGGTGCCGAGCAGCGTCGGTGCCGAGCACAGCAGCGTCGTCACGATCGCGGTCAACGGCCGCAACCCGTTCGGCAGCAGCGCCACCAGCGCCAGCAGCGCGATGCAGGTCGGCGTGGTCGCGCGGATCGCGAGCCGGACGATCCGGTTCAGCGGCTCGTTGCCGAAGAGGCTGATGAACAGCCAGGACGCGGCCGCCGGGACCAGCGCGACCCAGATCATCAGCGACAGCGGGATCCTGGCGTCGGCGCCTGCCGCGGCCGCGACCCCGGCCAGCGGCAGCAGCAGGCCGCTCGCGCTGCAGACCATCAGGGTCAGCATCGCGAGCCAGATCGCCAGCGCCGCCTGCGGCCGGTGGCCGGCGAGCGCTGCGGGGGTGGTGAGCGGCGCGAAACTCGAGGACAAGGGACGGGGCTCCCGACGGCCCGGGCGGCCGGGCAGTCCGACTGGCCGTCTCCGGGAACCTCGGCAGGATGACCGGCCCGGCGCCGGCGGGCGACCCCTCAATGGACAATCGGAGCCGGTTCGAGGATGCACGGTCGGCCGCCGCACGGGACGGTGGGGGCTGGCAGGGGGCGGGCAGAATAGTCGCTTGGCCGGCGCACCGTTGCCGCCGGTCGATCAACGTCGAGGAAAACGCCGATGCCCGCCGCACCGATCGAACTGCACACCTGGAACACGCCGAACGGACGCAAGATCAGCGTCGCGCTCGAGGAAATGGATCTGCCGTACCGGGTCAAAACGGTCGACATCGGCCGCGACCAGCAGTTCGCCCCCGAGTTCCTGCGGATCAGTCCGAACAACAAGATCCCGGCGATCGTCGACCCCGACGGGCCGGGCGGGGCGCCGATCAGCGTCTTCGAGTCCGGCGCGATCCTGCTCTACCTCGGCGAGAAGACCGGGCGCTTCCTGCCGCGCGACCTGCGGGCGCGGGTACCGGTCCTCGAATGGCTGATGTTCCAGATGGGCGGTTTCGGCCCGATGCCGGGCCAGGTCCACCATTTCATCGCCCTGAAGGACGAAAGCGATCGCCGCTACGGCCTCGAGCGCTACTCGAAGGAGACACGCCGTCTCTACGGCGTGATGGACCGGCGGCTCGCCGAGCACCGCTGCTTCGCCGGCGACGAGGTCACGATCGCCGATTTCGCGATCCTGGGCTGGGCCTGGCGGCATCCGCGGCACCAGGTCGATCTCGCGGACTTTCCGAACGTCGCACGGTGGTATGCCGAAATGATGGCGCGACCGGCGACCAAGCGCGGCTTCGAGGTGGCGCTGTCTTGAGCTGTTCGCGGCGGGGTCGGCGCCGCTCGTGCCGGCGTCAGCGCTGTTGCGGGCGGGCCAGCGTTTGAGGCGGGCCAGCACCGTCCGGGCGGGCCCAGCGCTGCACGGGCAGGCCAGCGCTGCTCGGGCGGGGTCGGCGTCGCTGCAGGCGGACCAGCGCTGACCCACCGGTCGGGCCGCTCCGGTCAAGTCACTGTTGCGCCGAATCACCAAAATCGTCGATTCGATGCAACAAATTCGATGATGCACCGCGCCAGCGCGGTCGCCAGAGAGGCTTTTGCGCTTCCGATTTCCTTTCGCTTTTCTTTTTTGGTTCAATATGTTGCAAGCGAAATTCCAACTAATTTCTGACTGCGTACGTTGAGCTGCCCCGCGAGGCCTCGTTCGACGATCGCGGTCCGATCGCCGGTCAAGAGGTCTCCATGGCAATTCTTCATACCTTCACGACCGACGAGATCGCGGCGCTGACCACGGCGACGATCGCCTCGCTGCCGACCGCCGAAGTCGCGGTGCTGACCTCGGCGCAGGCGCCGGCGCTGTCGACCGCCCAGGTCGCTGCATTCACGCCGACCCAGATCCCGGTGCTCAACACCGGCGTGATCGCGGCGCTGGGTACCGAAGACATCGTCGCGATGTCCACGGCGCAGGTCGCCGCGCTGTCGACCGCCCAGGTGGTTGCGCTGACCACCGCGCAGGTCGCCGCGCTCGAGACCCGCGACCTGGCCGCGATGACCACCGCGCAGATCGCGGCGTTCGAGACCGCCGACATCGTCGCGTTCTCCACCGCCCAGGCGGCGGCATTGACCACTGCCCAGGTGGTCGCGCTGACGACCGCGCAGGTCGCGGCGCTCGAGACCGCCGACCTGGCGGCGCTGACGACCGCCCAGATCGCGGTCATGCAGACCGCCGACCTGCGGGCGCTGTCGACCGCACAGATCGCGGCGCTGACGACGGCCCAGCTGGCGGCGCTGACGACCGCCCAGCTGGTTTCGCTCGAGACCGCCGACGTCGCCGCGCTGACCACCGCGCAGATCGCGTCGATCGAGACCGGTGACCTGCGGGCGCTGACCACCGCGCAGATCGCAGCGCTGACGACGGCCCAGGTGGTCGCGCTGACGACCGCGCAGGCCGCCGCGCTGACCACCGCGCAGGTAGTCGCGCTGACCACCGCCCAGGCGGCGGCACTGGAAACCGCCGACGTCGCCGCGCTGACGACGGCCCAGATCGCCGCGCTGCAGACCGATGACCTGCGGGCACTGACGACGGCGCAGATCGCGGCGCTGACGACGGCGCAGATCGTGGCGCTGACCACGGCGCAAGTCGCCGCGCTCGAAACCGCCGACATCGTCGCGCTCTCCACCGCGCAGGTCGCGGCGCTCGAGACCGCCGATCTGCGGGCGCTTTCCACTGCGCAGATCGTCGCGTTGGAGACCGCCGACATCGTTGCGCTCTCCACCGCGCAGATCGCCGCATTGACGACCGCGCAGGTCGCCGCGCTGACGACCGCGCAGGTCGCGGCGCTGCAGACCGTTGATCTGCGGGCGCTGACGACCGCGCAGATCGCGGCGTTGACCACCGCCGACATCGTCGCGCTGTCGACCGCGCAGGCGCAGGCGCTGACGACCGCGC
>JBFWQR010000008.1:0-82916 GCA_050249335.1 Lautropia sp. | reverse complement strand
ACCGGCCGCGCGATGCCGGCGTCGTCGCCGCGGTCAGCGCGGTCGTCGACGCGCTCGATCCGGTCGGCTGTGCCAACCTGCTGCTCTACCAGTTTCCGTCGCTGTCGAACGGATCGTTCTCGCATGCAGCGATCGCGGAGCTGTCGCGGCGGCATCCGGAGCAGATCGTCGGCATCAAGGACAGCACCGGCGACCTCGCGCATTCGCTCCGGCTGATCCGCGCCTTCCCGGCGCTGGCGGTGCTGGTCGGCGCCGAGACCGATGTCGCGCCGGCGATGTGCGCCGGCGGCGCCGGTTCGATCAACGGACTCGCCAACATCGCGCCCGGGCTGATGCAGCGGATCGTCGCGGCACCGGACCAGGTGAGCCCGGAAGACGAAGCGCTGGTCCGCGAGCTGCTGGGGATGCTGACCGTGCTGCCCGACCTGCCGTTCGTGCCGGCCTACAAGGTCGGGCTCGCCGAGCAGACCGGCGACGATGCCTGGCTCGCGGTCTGTCCCCCGCTGGCGCCGCTGACGCCGGACGAGGAGGCCGCGGTGCGCGGCGTCTATCGCCGCGCGGCGGCCGAGCCGGATCGGCTGTGATGCGGGCGTGGTGGCCGAACCGATCCGGGCCGGCGCTATGATCCGCCTCTGACCGTGCCGCCGGCGTTGCGGCCGGCCGCAGCGAACCATCGGAACAGAAGGAGACGACGATGAAGCGAAATGCACTCGATCCGGCCGGACATGCGGCGGCGCGGCGCGCCGCCCTCGCGGCTGCCGGCGCCGTGTCGGGGCGCGCCGACACGATCGACCGTCGCGACTGGCTGCGCGCCGCCGCCGTCGCTGCCGGCTTGCCGCTGCTGCCGCTGCTGCCGCGCACCGCCGCGGCCCAGGGCGCGTTCGACTGGAAGCGCTACGCCGGCCAGACCATCGAAGTCCACCTGGTCAAGAGTCCGCGCGGCGAGCTGCTGCAGAAGGGAGAGAAGGAATTCGAGCAGCTGACCGGCATCAAGGTCGGCTCGGAGCAGATCCCGGAGCAGCAGTCGCGGCAGAAGGCGGTCATCGAGTTCAACTCGGGCAAGACCAGCTTCGACGTGATCCATCTGAGCTACCACGTGCAGAAGCGCCAGTTCGCCAAGGGCCGCTGGCTGGAAGACTTGCGGCCGTATTTCCAGTCGCAGGCGCCGGCCGAGCTCGACCTCGCGGACTTCTCCGAGGGCGGCATGTTCTACGCGACCCAGAGCGACGGCCGCATCGACAGCCTGCCGCTGAACCTCGATCCGTGGGTGCTCTACTGGAACAAGGAGCTGTTCGCCGCCAAGGGCATCGCCTATCCGAAGAGCTTCCCGGAGATCGTCGCCGCGGCCAAGGCACTGCACGATCCGGCCAAGGGCATCGTCGGCTTCGTCGGCCGCGGGCTGAAGAATGCCAACGTGCCGCTCTGGACCGGCCTGTTCCTCGGCTGGGGCGGCGAGTTCTTCGACGCCGGCGGCAAGCTCGCGACCGAGACCCGCGAGGCGGTCGAGTCGGCGACGATGTATCGCGACCTGCTGAAGAATACCGGCCCGGCCGGGGTCGCCGGATACAACTGGAACGAGGCGCAGAGCCTGTTCCTGCAGGGGCGGGCGGCGATGTGGATCGACGGTTCGGGCTTCGCGCCGCCGCTGGAGGATCGGACCAAGTCGAGAATCGTCGGCAAGGTCGGCTACGGCGTGATGCCGATGGGGCCGAAGACGCAGGTCTCGGCGACCTTCGGCGACGGCATCGGCGTCTCGGCGTCGTCGCAGAAGAAGGGCCCGGCCTGGTACTACACGATGTGGGCGACCGGAAAGATGATGCAGGCGCGGATGCTCGCGACCGGCGCCGGGGCTCCGGTCCGCCAGTCGGCCTACGCCGACAAGCAGGCGATCGCGGCGCTGACGGTCCCGGCCGAATGGCTCGAGGCGGTGTCGGCATCGCTGAAGATCGCGCGGCCAGGGCTGCCGATCATCGAGCCGGTCACCGAGTTCCGCGACGTCTTCGGCATCGCGCTGAACAACATGCTGACCGGCGCCGACGTCGCCGGCGAGCTGAGGAAGGCGACCGCCGAGTTCGCGCCGGTGCTGGCCAAGTCGGGCGGCTGAGAATCCATGAACGGACCCGACATCCGCGGCGGGCCGAGCGGAGCGACGTGACGGGCGCGGCGGCACGGCGCGGCAGCGGCGAGACCGCCCCGCGGACCCGACGCGGGCCGCGCATTTCGCCGTTCCTGTGGTTCATCCTGCCGGCGTTGGTCGTGATCGTCGCGGTGATCGTGTTCCCGTGGGCGTTCACGCTGTGGATGAGCCTGTTCGACTGGAAGATCGGCGCCAGCCCGGCGTTCGCCGGGCTCGCCAACTATCTCGAGCTGGTCGGCAACCGCCGCTTCGGAGAAGCGGTGCTGCATACGCTGGTGTTCACCGCGCTCGCGGTGGCCGCGCCGCTCGTGCTCGGCACCGCGGCGGCGCTGGTATTCAACCGGCGCTTTCCGCTGCGCGGGCTGTTGCGCGGCATGTTCGTGCTGCCGATGATGGCGACGCCGGTCGCGATCGCGCTGGTCTGGACCATGATGTTCCATCCGCAGCAGGGTGTGCTGAACTATCTGCTGTCGCTCGTCGGCATCGCGCCGTCGGAGTGGGTCTACTCGCCGCGGCTGGCGATCCCGTGCCTGGTGCTGGTGGACGTCTGGCAGTGGACGCCGCTGGTGATGCTGATCGTGCTCGGCGGCCTCGCGTCGCTGCCGACGGATCCGTTCGAGGCGGCGCGGATCGACGGCGCATCGCGCTGGCAGACCTTCCGCCACGTCACGCTGCCGCTGCTGCTGCCGTTCATCATGGTAGCCGCGGTGGTCCGCACCATCGACGCGCTGAAGACCTTCGACACGATCTTCGTGATCACCCAGGGCGGGCCCGGCACCGCATCCGAGACGATCAACCTGTATCTGTATCTGCAGGCGTTCTCGTACTACCAGATGGGCAAGGCGTCGGCAGTGGTCGTGGTGTTCTTCGTGCTGGTGGTCGCGCTGTCGTGGCTGCTGGTGTGGCTGCGCGAGCGCACCTCGTATTCATGAATGCCGCGATGATGCGGCGGTGGCTCGACCGGCTGGTGCTGGCGGCGTGCGTGTTCCTGCTGGTCACGCCCGCCGTCAGCGTGTTCCTGTGGATGCTGTCGCTGGCGTTGAAGAACGACGTCGACAATCTCGCGTACCCGCCGGTGTTCGTGCCGAATCCGCCGACGCTCGCGAACTTCCGTGCCGTCTTCGACAGCGGCCCGTTCTTCCGCTACCTGATCAACAGCCTGATCGTCTCCGGCGGCGCGACGCTGCTGGCGCTCGTGATCGGCGTGCCGGCCGGCTACGGCATCGCGCGGCTCGGTGCCAGGAAGCTGCTGATGACGATCATGATCGCGCGGATGACCCCGGCGATCAGCTTCCTGATCCCGCTGTTCACGCTGTTCCAGGCGCTCGGCCTGACCGGCACGCTGACGCCGGTCGTGATCATCCATCTGGTGATCACGGTGCCGATCATCGTCTACATCGTCGCCGGCTATTTCGAGACGCTGCCGCGCGAACTCGAGGAGGCCGCGGTGGTCGACGGCTGCAATGCCTGGCAGCGTTTCGCGCTGGTCGCGCTGCCGCTGGCCCGCCCCGGCATCTCGGTCGCGGCGATCCTGGCGTTCATCTTCTCGTGGAACAACTTCATCTTCGGCGCCGTGCTCGCCGGCCGCGAGACCCGCACGCTGCCGGTCGCGATCTACAACGTGCTGACCTTCGAGCAGATCGCCTGGGGGCCGCTCGCCGCGGCCGCGCTGCTGGTCACCGCGCCGGTGCTGCTGCTGATGCTGGTGATCCAGAAGGAGATCGTCGGCGGACTGACGGCGGGCGGGGTCAAGGGTGGCTGAAGGGCAGTCGGGGGTGGCTGGCGGCGTGGCCGACGGGATCGCCGACGAAGCGGCCGAGGGTGCAGCCGCCGCCCGCCGGGGCTGCGTCGTCTGTGTCGCCTGCTGGAACATCGACCTGACGCTCGCGGTGCCGCGGCTGCCGCGTCCCGGCGAGACCGTCGCCGGTGACCACTTCACGATCGGTCCTGGCGGCAAGGGGTCCAATGCCGCGGTCGCGGCAGCGCGGCTCGGCGCCGCGGTTGCGATCGTGGCGCGGCTCGGCGACGACGATTACGGCCGGCGCGCCTTGCCGTTCTGGCGTGCCGAAGGGATCGACACGACCCATGCCGTGACCGCCGCCGGCGAGCCGAACGCGCTGGCGCAGATCCTGGTCGCCGACGACGGCGAGAACAGCATCGCGGTGTTCCGCGGCGCCGGCTGGCGGCTGACGGCAGGCGATGTCGCGGCGGCGCGACCGGCCTTCGAGGCGGCCGCGGTGGTCGGCCTGCCGCTCGAGATCCAGGATCAGGCGGTCGCGGCGACGCTTTCGCTGGCGCGCGCATGCGGTTGCCGGACGGTGCTGAATCCGGCGCCCGCCCGGGCATTGCCGGCGGCGCTGCTGGCGCAGGTCGACGTGCTGACGCCGAACGCGGTCGAAGCCAGGCAGCTGTGCGGGTTGCCTGCCGGCGCGCCCGCGGCGCCGGCCGAGCTCGGTGCCCGGCTGCTCGCGCTCGGGGTCGGCGCGGTCGTCGTCACCGACGGTGCCCGCGGTGCGGTCGTCGTCGAACGGGCGGGCGCCGCCGAAGGGGCAGGCGTCGAAGGGGCGGACGTCGAGGGGGCGGGCGCGGTCGAAGGCGCCGGTGCCACCGGGCGCGCGGGTGGTGGCGGCGTCGATCCGCCAGCGCTCCGGGTGACCCCGATCGCGCCATTCCCGGTCGCCGCCGTCGACACCGTAGGTGCCGGCGACGCGTTCAACGGCGCGCTGATGGCCGCGCTCGCCGAAGGCGAGTCGCTGGTCGCCGCTGCCCGCTTCGCCGCCGCGGCCGCCGCGCTGGCGACGACGCGGCGCGGTGCCGCCGACGCGATGCCCGGGCGCGACACCGTCCTGCAGCTGCTGGCGCGCGGCTGACCGCTGCCCGGCGCCGTCGGAAAGTTGACCAGCGAAGGCCCGGCCGCAGCGGGCTCCGGGAAAACCTGGGGCGCGATCGGCGGTTGCGGCGCTGCGTCGGCGACGGTGCGACGCGGGTTCCGTTGTAATCTCCGGGAATCCACGAGACGGAGGCGCCGATGACACCGATTGGTTCGATGCCGTGTTCGCTCGGCCGGTTCGCCGCGGCCGCCGCTGCAGCTGCGCTGACCGTAGCCGGCCTGCTGCTGCCCGCGGCGGCATCGGCGCAACAGACCGTGACGCTCAAGTTCCACACCTTCATGGCGCCGCAATCGGCCGTCTGGCTCGACATGCACGAAGGCTGGATGAAGAAGGTCGAGGCCGAGTCGCAGGGCCGGATCAAGTTCGAGCGCTATCCGGCGATGCAGCTCGGCGGCACGCCCGGCCAGCTCTACGACCAGGTCCGCGACGGCGTTGCCGATGTCACCTGGACGCTGCCCGGCACCACCGCCGGCCGCTTCCCGCGGGTCGAGGTGTTCGAGCTGCCGTTCGTGATGAGCAATGCCGAGGCGACCTCGCGCGCCTATTGGGAGTATGTGCAGACCCACGCCAAGGACGAATTCAAGGACGTCCACCTGATCGCGGTCAATGTCCATGGCCCGGGCCTGTTCCATTCGGCGAGCAAGCCGATCAATTCGATGGCCGATCTGAAGGGCATGAAAGTCCGCGGTCCGACGCGGCAGGTGACCAAGCTGCTGGCGACGCTCGGCGCGACGCCGGTCGGCATGCCGCTGCCCGGCATTCCCGACGCGCTGTCGAAAGGCGTGATCGACGCGGCGGTGATCCCATGGGAAGTGGTGCCGTCGGTCAAGGTCAACGAGCTCGCCAAGTTCCACTCCGAGTTCGATCCGAAGCAGCCGGCGCTGTACACGACCACGTTCGTGATGACGATGAACAAGGCCAAGTACGATTCGCTGCCGCCGGACCTGAAGAAGGTCATCGACTCCAACAGCGGCATCGAGACCTCGGCCTGGCTCGGCAGGACCCAGGAGGCGAACGACCCGAAGGGCCGTGCGACGGTGCCTGCCAGCACCATTCACCGCTTCACCGAGGCCGACTACCAGCAGTTCAAGAAGGCGTCCTCGGAAGTCGACCAGGCCTGGATCAAGGAAATGGACGGCAAGGGGTTCAAGGGCAAGGAGCTGCTCGACGGCGCCCGTGCGCTGATTGTCAAGCACACCAAGTAACGGCGGCGCGGCGGCGTTCGTAGCGTAGGCAGGCCCCGGGCCGCGCCGTCGGTGGCTACCGCCGCATTCGTCCACCGCTCGGCGCTCGGACGCGTGCTCGACGCGCTGGCGCGGCTGTTCGCGTTCGCCGGCGGCCTGGTCTTCACCGGGCTGACGCTGGTGTCGCTCTACAGCATCGTGATGCGCAATCTCGCCGGCCGGCCGATCCAGGGCGATTTCGAGCTGGTGCAGATGGGTTGCGCGATCTCGATCGCCGCCTGCCTGCCGCTGTGCCAGATGCGCAGCGGCCACATCATCGTCGACTTCTTCTCGCAGCGCGCCCGCGAATCGACGCGGCGACGGATGGACGGCATCGGTGCGCTGCTGCTGGCGGTGGCGATGGCGCTGTTCGCCTGGCGGACCGCGATCGGCGCGCTCGACGCGCGTGCCAGCCGCGAGACCAGCATGATCATGGAGCTGCCGACCTGGGCCGGCTATGCGCTGATGGTGCCTTCGTTCGCGCTGGCCGCGGTGATCGCCCTCTACGTCGCGTCACTGCATTTCCGGCTCGCGCCGGTGCCGCCGTCTATATGAGCGGCGTCGTGATCGCGCTGCTGCTGTTCGGCGCGATGCTGCTGCTGATGGCGGTGCGGGTGCCGATCGCGATGGCGATGATGGTCCCGGGCCTGGTCGGCTACGTCGCGCTCGCCAGCTGGCCGGCGCTGATGAATTTCATGAAGGGCGTCGCCTACGCCCGGCTGGCCAACTACGACCTGACGGTGATCCCGCTGTTCCTGCTCATGGGCGGGTTCGCTTCGCAGGGCGGGCTGTCGCGCAGCCTGTTCCAGGCCGGCAATGCGCTGATCGGCCATCTGCGCGGCGGCATGGCGATGGCGTCGGTGCTGGCCTGCGCCGCATTCGGCTCGATCTGCGGCTCGTCGGTCGCGACTGCCGCCACCATGACCAAGGTCGCGTTGCCGGAAATGCGCCGGCTCAACTACTCCGGCCGGCTCGCGACCGGCGCGCTCGCCGCCGGCGGCACGCTCGGCATCATGATCCCGCCGTCGGTGATCCTGGTGCTCTACGCGATCCTGGCCGAGCAGAACATCGCCAAGCTGTTCGCCGCGGCACTGATCCCGGGGCTGATCGCGACCGCCGGCTACTGCATCGCGATCGCCGTCCATGTGCGCTTCCGGCCGCAGGACGGTCCGCCGTCGCCACGTCATTCGCGCGCCGAACTGCTGCAGTCGTTGCGCGACGTGTGGCCGGTCGCCGCGATCTTCGTGGCGGTCTTCGTCGGCATCTACGGCGGCTGGTTCACGCCGACCGAAGCGGCGGCGATCGGCGCGGCGGGAACCTTCGTGGTCGCGATGCTGCGCGGCGAGCTTGGCTGGTCAGGCATCCGGACGGTGTTCTACGAGACCGCGCTGACCTCCGGCATGATCTTCATGCTGTTCCTCGGCGCCGACGTGCTGAACGCGACGCTGGCGCTATCGCAGTTCCCGGCGGCGCTGTCGAGCATCGTCAGCAACAGCGGCATGCCGCCGGTCGCGGTGATCGCGGCGATCCTGATCTTCTACGTGATCCTCGGCTGCGTGATGGACGAGATCTCGATGATCCTGCTGACGCTGCCGATCTTCATCCCGACCGTCGTCGGTCTCGATCTGTTCGGCCTCGGACCGAACGAGAAGCTGATCTGGTTCGGCATTCTGGTGCTGATGGTCGTCGAGATCGGGCTGATCATGCCGCCGGTCGGCCTCAACGTCTATGTGATCAACGGACTGGCGCGCGACGTGCCGATCGCCGAGACCTACCGCGGCGTGATGCCGTTCCTCGCATCGGATTTCATCCGGACCGCGCTGCTGCTGGCGTTCCCGTCGCTGTCGCTGTGGCTGGTCGGGGTGCTGGTGCGTTAGCGGGGTGCGCGGCAGCAGGACACAACAGCCGATCGCCGCCGTGATCGCCGGGCTGCCGCTGATGGTCAAGCCTTCCCAGGCGGCCTTTGCCGAGGTTGGTGATTCGCTGCGCGAGGCGGCCGGGTCGCTGGTGCTGGCCGGGCTCGCGGCCCTGGTCTTCTTCCAGCTTCGACGATCGGGGATGCCGGATTGGCGACGCCCGCGGGATCGTCGATTTCGTCACGCGTGCGGTCGTCGCCGCGACTGACAGCGCGACAGCCGATCCGACGCCCGGTCGATCGCTGCCGGGACCGGCGCCGCGACGCTCGCGCTCCGGCGCACCGCCGTGTAACGTGATGCCGATTCCCGCGAGCCAGTCCGTGCGTCATCCATCATCAGCGCTGTTCATCCTCGTCACGGCCTTCGGCGCCGCCGTCATGTCCGTCCCGGCGGACGCGCAGTCGCAGATCCGGCCGCCGCCGGCGCTCGGCGCATCGGCCGCCCCGGCCGGCAGCCGCGTCGAGGCCGGCGGCCGCGTCGACGAAGCGACGATCCAGCGCGAGCTGCAGCTGAAGCGGATCGCGCGGTTGAAGGAGACCGGCAAGGTCACCGATGCCGGCAGCCTGATGCCGCTGCTGAAGGATCCCGATGCGCGGATCCGCCGCCAGTCCGAACTGGCGATCTGGGCACTCTGGTCCAAGAGCGGCAATCCCGACGTCGACCGGCTGTTCCGCGCGGCAGTCGCGCAGATCGGCCGCAACGAGCTCGAGGCCGCGATCGAGTCGCTGACCCGGGTGATCGACAATATGCCGGGCTTCGCCGAAGCGTGGAACAAGCGGGCCACCGCGCGTTTCCTGGCCGGTGACCTGATCGGTGCGATGGACGACGTCGAGCGGACGCTGCAGCTGCAGCCCGATCACTTCGGCTCGCTGGCCGGCTACGGTCACATCTACTTTCGCCTGGACGATCCCGAGCGCGCGGTCCAGTATTGGGAGCGCGCGCTGGCGATCAATCCGAACCTCGACGGCGTCGCCCGCAGTGTCGAGGTGGTCCGTCGGCAACTCGCCAGCCACGGCCGGTTGATGATCTGACCGGCCGGCAGGCTGCGGCCGCGCGACGGCCCGCCCAGGGGCCGGCCACGCGGTCACCGGCTCGCGGATGACTCGACGCGCATGGCGAGCTACCATCGCGTTCGGATTGCGGACGCCCGCGTCCGGATACAGGATAGTTGCCCCGCGGGGTAATCTGCCGCGTTTCGAGGTCATCCGATCGATGTCGTCTGTCCCGTCCGCCCCGGCTGCGCCGGGGTCTTCCCCGAAACTGCTCGCCGGCGTCAAGGTCGTCGAATTCTGCCAGGTCGCCGCCGGCCCGTTCTGCGGGATGCTGCTCGCCGACTATGGCGCCGAGGTCGTCAAGATCGAGCCGCTCGAAGGCGATACGCTGCGGCAGTGGCCGCCGATCACCGACGGCTACAGCGAGAACTTCGCGTCGCTGAATCGCGGCAAGCGCTCGGTCGCGCTGAACCTCAAGGACCCGGCTGCGCTCGAGCGGGCGCGGGCGCTGTGCCTCGCCGCCGACGTCGTGATCGAGAACAACCGGCCCGGTGCGATGCAGCGGCTCGGGCTCGGCTGGGACTGGTTCGCCGCGCGCAAGCCGTCGCTGGTCTACTGCTCGATCTCGGCGTTCGGCCAGAGCGGTCCGAAGGCGTCGGCCGGCGGCTTCGATGTCACGGTCCAGGCGGCGGCCGGCGTGATGAGCGTGACCGGCGAGCCCGACGGCGCGCCGGTCAAGTGCGGCGTGCCGATCGCCGACTTCACCGCCGGTCTCTATGCGGCATTCTCGATCGCGGCGATGATCGCGCGGGTCCGCGGCGACGGACCCGATTGCGGCCGCGGCGGCCAGATCGACGTGCCGATGTTCGCGACCACGCTGGCGATCGCGGCGCTGCAGACCAGCGAGTACTTCGGCACCGGCTGCAACCCGCGCAAGCTCGGCTCGGCGCATCCGCGCAACGCGCCGTACCGTGCATTCAAGGCGCGTGACGGCTGGTTCGTGATCGCCGCCGGGAACAACAAGCTGTGGGCTGCGGTCTGCGAGGTGGTCGGCACGCCGGAGCTGCTCGCCGATCCGCGGTTCGCAACGACGATGCTGCGGGCCCGCAACCAGGACGAGCTGAAGGTCTTGCTGGAAGCGCGCTTCGCGACCGCGGACGCTGCCGACTGGCTGGCCCGCTTCGAAGCGGCCGGCGTGCCGAACGCACCGATCAACGGCTATGCCGAGGCGTTTGCCGAGCCGCAGACCCGACATCTGCAACTGGTCCGCGACGTGACGCTGCCGTCGGGCCACGCGACCCGCACCGTCGCATGCCCGGTCTGGATCGACGGCGCGCCGGTGCCGGTCGATGCGCGGTTCCCGCGGCTCGGCGAGCACAACGCCGCGGTCGGTGCCGACGCCGTCGCGGGTGGCACAGCCGGCGTGGGTGGCACAGCCGGCGTGGGTGGCACAGCCGGCGCGGCCGCCGCACCGAGCCGAGGGTAGCCTGGTGAGCCCCGCGGCGCGGCCGTCCGATGGCGGCGCGAGCGATGCCGGGCTGCGGGTCGCGCGTCATCGGGCCGAGCCCGCAGGCCCGGTCGCGCTGACCCATGTCACGCTGGCGCGCGCCGGCAAGGGCAACAGCCTCTCGGCCGCGCTGGTCGACGAACTGGCAGCGGTGCTCGACGGTTGCGAGCACGACGGCACCCGGGTGCTGCTGATCGACGGCGACGGCTCGAATTTCTGCACCGGCTTCGATCTGTCGAACCTCGACGCCGAAAGCGACGATTCGCTATTGGCGCGGTTCGTCCGCGTCGAGCTGCTGCTGCAACGGCTGCACCGCGCGCCGTACCTGACGATCGCGGTCGCGCACGGCCGCACCTGGGGCGCCGGCGCCGACCTGTTCGCCGCCTGCGGCCAGCGCTGGGTTCGCGACGGCGCGAGCTTCACGTTCCCCGGCGCCGCGTTCGGGCTGCTGCTCGGCACGGCGCGGCTGGCGGCACGGGTCGGCACGGCGCAGGCCGAGGCATGGATCGCGTCGGGCGCGCGGATCGACGAGGCCGGTGCGGTCGCCGCCGGGCTCGCGACCCGCCGGCTCGAATCGACCGAGCCCGCCGACGTCGTTGCCGCGGCGCGGGCGCTGGCCGACGCCAGCACCCGGCTCGACCGCGAGACGCTCGCCGCGATCCGCAACGCCGCCGAGCTGCGCGACGCTGCCGACGACGCGACCGACCTGGCACGGCTGGTCCGTTCGGCGGCGCGGCCCGGCCTGCGTGGGCGGATCCAGGCGTATCGGCTGGCTACGGCGAAGCGCTGATCGCAGGTCTGGCGTCAGAGTCCGGCGGGCTTCGGTCGGCTTCGAAGGGCCGCCGCGAGCGGGCCGAATTCAATCCAGTCACGCACGCTGAAATCGCGTTGCAGGAAGCGATGCCGGATCAGAAAATCCTTCTGCTCCTCGAGCGCCCGGATCCAGCGCTCATGCAGCCCGATCTCGAAGCGTTCGTGAAAATCCGCGCCGTACCCCGGCACGACCCATTCCTCCGGTGCACCGGTTTCACGTCCGACGATCCGCGCGCGGATTCGCGAGGATGCGAGGTTGCCCACGCCGCCGCCTGCAGGACGACGGCCAGGAACCGTTCGACGACCTCCGGCCGCTCTCGCAGCAACGCGCGGTCCACCGTGACCGTTGCTGGCGACTCGTTGCCGCCGCGCTCCGGGGCGCCGCCGAAAAGGCCGAATTCCACGATCTCGTGCGCGTCCAGCATCGCAGCGAGATAGGCGCCCAGGCTGCCGGACGCATAGAGCGCGTCGATCTCTCCACGCACCAGTGCGAACGATTCGGCCCGCTGCCGCCGCGCCCGCGCCGCGCTGCCGAACAGCGTCCCACGCTTGCCGCTCGGCTGATCGACGATGTAGCTCTCTGCAACCGGAAGATCGACGAGTTCGACGTCGCACAGATCCAGGCCTTCAGTCGCCAAGCCTTGCTCGCACCCTCGCAGCGACATCGCGCGGAAAAAGTCGATCTGATCATTCATCCGCATCGGCACGCCGATTCGCTTGCCGCGCAGATCACGGGCTGTGCGGATGCCGGAGTCCGGAAGCGCCAGGATCGCGCGGTACTCCCTGACCCATGACAGCGCGATCACCGCAGTGTCGGCACCGCGGGAGCGTGCCCACAGCGGCGGAATATTTCCGCCGTGACGGAACAGCCAGCGCGCCCGATGATCGAAGTGCGACTCTCTGGTGGACCGCTCGGCCGACGCTACCAGCGATCGGACTTCGATGCCGAACGGCTGGAACGCCCGGTCGAGCATGCCGCGCTGGATTGCGATGCTCGTCGCCGTCGGCACCGGACAGCGTGTATACCAGAGCGTAGCGTTCTGATCCATCGATCGACTCCCCGGTAGCGCCATCCTGGTCCGGACGGACCCTGACTAGACGCCGCGCGACGCATGTCCAAGCTCGGAGAAGAAGGCGAGCGACGCCGGGTTCAGCAGACTTTGCTGGTTGCCGACGCTCCGTCCCGAGACCGCATTGCGGATCGCGACCTCGGAGACTTTGCCGGTCGCGGTCTGCGGTAGCGCCGGCGCCGCGATCACGACATCGGGCACATGCCGCGGCGACGCCCGTTCGGCGATCCGGGTCTTGATGAACCGGACCAGTTCATCGGTCAGCTGGACCCCAGCCGCCAGGGTCACGAACAGCAGCACGCGCGATTCGCCGCCGATGACCTGCTCCACCGCGGCGGCCTCGGAGATTGCCGGTATCGCCTTGAGCGGCTCGTAGATCTCGGCGGTCCCGATCCGCACACCCCGCACCTTCAGCGTGGCATCGGAGCGTCCGTAGATGACCACGCCGCCGTGCGGCGTCAATCGCGCCCAATCGCCGTGCGTCCAGACGCCGTCGAAGCGTGAGAAATAGGCCTGTCGGTACCGGCTCTGGTCTTCGTCTCCCCAGAACCCCACCGGCATCGACGGGATCGGGCCGGTCAATACCAGTTCTCCTTGAGTATCGACGACGGGCCTGCCATCGTCGTCGAAGATTTCGAGCGCTACGCCCAGCGCGCGCACTTGGATCTCGCCGACACGGCAAGGACCGATCGGATTCCCTGCCGCCAGAAAGGAGATGACGTCGGTGCCGCCGGAAGGCGACGCGAGATGGAGGTCACGCTTGAGCTTGTCGTAGACCCACACATAGCTGCTCGGTGCGAGCGCCGTCCCTCCGGAGGTCAGCGTGCGCAGCGACGTCAGATCGTGCGAATCGCGCGGCACTTTGCCATCGGCTTCCAGACGCTCGAGGATCGCCGGAGGCACGCCCCACAGCGTGACGCGCTCGGCAGCGACGATATCGAGCGACTTCTCGCTGTCGGGATGGGTTGGAGACCCGTCGTAGAGCACCACCTTCGCCCGGCAGGCGAGCGCGGACGCCAGGAAATTCCAGAGCATCCAGCCGGCAATCGTGACGCGAAAGATGCAGTCGTCCTCCCGAACATCGTTCTGCAGCACGTAGTCGACCAGATGCTTGACCAGCGTGCCGCCGACGCCGTGCACGATGCATTTCGGCTTGCCGGTGGTTCCGGAGCTGAACAGGATGTAGCACGGATGCCTGAAGCCGAAGCGCTCGAACGCGATCTCGCCGGGCACGAAGCGGCCGGACCAGTCGCCCCATGCGAGCCGCGGCAGCAGCCCGTCGCGCGCTTCACTTCCAGCGGCGCGCTCGGGGCTGCCGTCGGCCGCGCGACGTACGCAGGGGACTTCGACGACGAGGCGTAACGACGGCAACGCGGCGGCGATTTCGGCGCCCCGGGCACCCAACTCGATGATCTTCCCTGCATAACGTACCCGGTCCGCCACGAACAGGACCTTCGGCGCGATTTGCAGCAGACGATCGACGACCGCGGAGGCGCCGAGTTCCGGCGAGCAGATCGACCAGACCGCGCCGAGCGCGGTAGTCGCGATCATGGCGATCAGCGCTTCCGGCACATTGGGCAGGAAGGCGGCCACCCGGTCTCCTGCGGTCACGCCGGCGCTCTGCAACGCCTGCATCACCCTCGAGACCTCCTGGCAGAGTCGGACACCGGTGTAGTCCTCCCGACGCCCGAGTTCATCCCAGGCCGAGATTACGACGCGCGTGTCCCGGACCCGCAGCAGGTTCTCGGCGAAGTTCAACTGCGCGTCGTCGAACCACTTCGCGTCCCGGATCGTTGCGCCAGCCTCGAACGCCGGCGCCGCGCCACGGTCGCCGATGACCTCGCAGAATTGCCATGCGGACTCCCAGAACTGGCCGGGCGCCTCGATCGAGAAGGCATGGAGCGACGCGTAGTCGTTGACCTGAACGCCCCAGTCGGCCTGCACCTTGCGCATGAACCGGGTCAGGTTCGATCCGGCGATCCGGTCCGCGCTCGGTGCCCAGATCACATCGCCAGGCACATAGGCATGCACCGCATCAGGCATCGTAGTCGCAGCTGCCGGCATCGCGCATCCATAGGCGGACCATCCGGCGCTTCCGGGTCGCATCGCTGCCGTCCCGGAACGCGGTACGCCGATGGCAGATCTCGAGGTTGTTGACAAACTGCATCTGGCCTGGCGCCATCAGGAATCGGTGGGACAGGCTCGCATCGCCGAAGATCGACTTCAGCGATTCGATCGCCGACACCGCTTCCGGATCCATCGGCTCGTTGCGAATGGCGTAGCCGTTGAAGATCGTGTGCAACCCCATCCGCATCTTCAGCCGCCGACCATTCCACTCGAAGATCGGCACGCGCAGCAGCGGCAGTTCGTCGGCGCCGTGTTCCTTCTGGCGATCGATCCAGAATTCGCCGTACAGCCTCGAAAGAGCCTGTGGAAAGCGGTTCAGGAGCTCGTTATGCACGGTGTGCACATTGACCACCGCGCTTTCGCCGCCGGACGGTGCCTGGCTGACGCACAGCAAGCCGACGTAGTCCGGCTGGACGCGGTTGTAGGCGTTGTCGTTGTGGAAGTTCTGCTCGACGTTGGTCTTGTCGGGCCGTACGCCGGAGCCAGGCAACGGCAGCTGGCCGGTGTCCTGGACGTCGTAGATCATCGTGCCGTCGAACTTCTGCGCGACCGGACGGGAGATCATCGATGCGAGCAGCCAGTAGAGCGCAACCGCCTGATGGTCGGTGATCCGATCCATCGGCAACCGGTCCAGGACGACGAAGCCGGCACCGTCATCGAGCATGCTGCGTGCGTTGCGCATATGGTCCGCGCAAGCTGCGAGGTCGAACTCGCCGGGCCGGAGGTCAGTCGTGGTCCTCGGCTGCTCGCGGAGCATTTCAACGATCCGCATCAGTTCATCACGTGCTTCGGTCGACAGCTCGATCAGCCAGTCCCGATCCCGCAGCGTACCTTGTCGCCAGGCCCGCTTGCCGTGAACGAGCCGATCGAGCATGACGGGATAGCTCATGAAGCGCTCCTAAACGCGGTCGATGCAAATACGGGATAGGTCCTGGCAATCTGCGGCCCGACCGAACGCCGAAGGAAATCCAGCTCGCGCGGCGTCGGCGTCGGCGTCGTGCCGATCGTCAACGAGGTTTCGAACTGGAAGCCGGTATTCGCGCGCACCGATTCGACCGAGCATCCCGGATGAACGCTGCGAAGGATGAAACGGTGGGCTGCTCGATCGAAATCGAAGACGCAGGCACCGGTTACCAGCGCCGATACGCCGCCCGGCCGATACGCGCCAGGTGGATTGCGGCCGGCCGCGCTGACGAAGTCGACGCGCTCGACCAACACCCGCGGGGTGTGCTCCTCCCGGAACAGCACGACGCGCTTGACGATCGAGTACATGACCGGCGAGCCGAAGTTGCCCGGCCAGCGCACCGACAACGCGGGATAGCGACCGCGGCCGAGGAAGTTGACATTTCCATCCCCATCGATCTGGCCACCGCCGAGAACGAATCCGTCGATCCGTCCCTGCATCGACGCATCGAACAATTCGCGGCCACCGTCCGAGAAGAAATTTTCCTGCGCGCTGCCGAGGATCGTGACCCGTGCCGCGGGCTCGGATGTCTGCGCGGCAAGCAGAGCGCCGGCCCCGTGCAGCCAGGCAGCCGACCCGACGGCGATGTGCCGGCAGCCCTGCAACTCGCGGGCGAGCACACAGATGAGAAACTCGGCGCTCGTGAATCCGGATGGCATTTCAGTTCGCATCGCGCCGGCCATGGACATAGCCTTTCAGATATCGTTCGAATCCTTCGTCGCTGTTCGCTAGTGCCAGATACTCGGCAATATGCGCAGTGTCTTCCTGATAGTCGCTGCCCATGCCGAAGGGCCAGGCTCCCTTTTCGCAGCACGCGATCGCGTCGATGTATACGGCGGACAGCGTTCCGGGCCCGAGCTCCCGATGCGCCATCAGATCGCCCTGATGGATCCGCTCCACCGTAACCAGCGTCGTCCGCGCCGCATGAGCCATCAATGCGAATTCCCGGCGGCGGCCGATCCAGACATTGCCATTGGTATCCGCCATCGGTGCATGAAACAGCGCGACGTCGGGACGGATGGGAGGAACGACGACCAGCGGCTCGCTTTCGTCGAACGGATTGGCGATGACACGCCAGTCGGGCCGCAGCTCGGTCAGCTGAGATCCGAGCACTCCGCGTACGGCCATGAACGGCGCGCCTTTCTCCGCGGCCGTCAGGCCGTGAAAGATCGCCGGGCAGGTCGATTCCCTGACCGTGAGCGTGCCGTCATGGAACCCCTTGAGGAACCTCGGTGTGGCGCCATGCTCGGCGTGGATTACTGCGCCGCATTCGAGCTCGGACACGCAACCAGCGCCGATCAGCAGATCGGCCTGTAGTCCGGTCGAGGGCACTGCGATCAAGCGCAGGCCGGTGACTCGCTGGCGAACGAGTTCGCGGGTGACTGCCATCGCGACGCCGGAAAAGAAGCCGTTGAAGTCGCTCGCCACCGCGAGGCTGCAGCCGGAACTGATCCGAGAAGCGAGTTCGGAGAGGGTGATCGGCATATCGGTTCCTTGCGTTGGAACTCTAGCGCCGCGACAGTCGGAGCAGCTAGGCCATGGCGTGCGGGAGTTTGCAGGCCATCCGCGATTGCGCCGGAGCGCCCACGTCAGGTCGGCCTCCTGCGCTTGGCCGATACGATGGCGGCTAGCGCGGCGACGTTGGCCGGAAGCGATTGATCGGTTTCGTTGGCGAAACCGAGCAGCAGGGCCGGCGGGTGCGTCGACCGCACGGTCAGCCGCGACAGGGGGTACGGCGCAAGGCCGATCACGGCAGCCCGGTCGGCTACGTCCGTATCATCGCAACGCTTGTCCAGCCAGAGGATGACGTGCAGCCCGCCCGGCAAGACCTGGATCCGGCACGGTGGTGCGAAGTGCCTGCTCAGCTCGCGGACCAGCGCGGTCCGGCGATCGAGGTAGAGCTTGCGCATCCGGTTCAGGTGCCGACCGATATGACCCTGATGGACGAAGTCCATCACCACCTGCTGGTTGATCACCGACGTTCGGATCTGCAGTGCACGGCTCGACGCGTCGAAACGCCGGGCCAGCGCGGGCGGTACGACCAGATAGCCGAGATTCAGACCGGGAAAGAGCGCCTTGCCGAAGGCGCCCGCGTGGAGGACGCGTACCGCGCCGTCATGGGCCTTGAGCGGCGGCGCGGGGTTGCCCGTGAAGTGGAAATCGACGTCATCCTCGTACTCGAGGATCCATGCATCGCTCGATCGGGCCCAATCGGCGAGCGCCCGGCGCCGCTGCTGTGACAGCATGACGCCGAGCGGAAACTGATAGCACGGCGTCACGACGGCAAGGCGCGCGTCGGTGCCGGCCTTCACGCCGGCACCGACATCGACCCCATAGCGATCGACCGGCACCGGCAAGAGCGTCATGCGCAACATCGACAGCAGATCGCGGACCCTGTCGCAGCCGGGGTCCTCGACCCAGACCATATCGCTTTCCCGCAGCAGCGTGATCGCAGCGAGCGTGATTGCACCGTGAAGACCCCCGGTGAGAAAGATCTGATCTGCACTGCATGAGAAGCCGCGCAACAGCGACATGCGGTTCGCGATCGTCTGGCGCAGAGCGGCTAGGCCCTGAAAGTCCGGCAGCGCCATCGCGGCCATCGAGGTCCAGGTCAAACGCCGCTTGGCGAGACGGACCCAGATCTTCTTCGGAAACGCATCCACCGCCGGGATGTCGATCGTGAACGGACGGGCGGGCGACGGTTTGTCGCTGGCCCCATCTCTTTCGTGAGCCTTGCTCCTGCTCGGACCGGCCGGTACTGCGGAACGCCCTCGCACGAAGGTCCCGGCCGCGCCTTTGCCGGACAGATAGCCGTCGCTCGACAGCAGGTCGTAGGCATAAGCGACCGTCGCTCTCGAGATCGATAGTTGCGCCGCGAGGCTGCGCGACGAAGGAAGACGCGAATCGGTCTTCAATGCGCCGGCCACGATGGCCGCGCGGATCCGGTCGTACACTTGGCGATAGAGCGGCGTGCTGCTGCGCGAATCGAAGGGCGCAAGGACCAACTCGTCGCCAGCCGAACGGACGCTCTTGGCATGGTGAATTCTGCGCGCCATGGCCTACCCGTACCAGAAAGTTCGACCCTAAGATTACCCCGCGAAATCAGAGCCGCGAGAAGGGAGCAAGCATGTTTCGTCGCGCTGTACTGACCGCGATCTTCTCGTTGCTGCTCCTCGCTGCGGCAACTTTCACGACTGCGTCGCCGGCGCTGGCGGATCAGGCCTTCCCGTCCAGGCCGGTGCGGTTCGTCATTCCGTTCCCTCCCGGAGGTGGCGCCGACATCCTCGCGAGAATGCTGGCGGAGAAGCTCGGTACGAAGTGGGGCCAGAGCGTCGTCGTGGAGAACAGGCCCGGCGCGGGCACCGTCATCGCGACGCAAGCGGTCGCGAGCGCTCCAGCCGACGGCTATACGTTGGGCATGGTCATCTCGGCACACGTGATCAATCCCAGCGTCCGAAGCCTACCCTACGATACGCTGGCCGAATTCTCTGCCGTGACGAAGCTCGCGATCCTGCATCTCGGCGTGATGGTGAATCCGGCGTTGCCGATTCATTCGGTCGCGGAGTTGATCGCATATGCGAAGAGTCGACCGGATCAGGTCACCTATGGAACCGCCGGTATCGGCAACTCCGCGCACCTCGCCGGCGAACTGATCAATTCGCTGGCCGGCATCTCTCTCGTCAATGTCCCGTATCGCGGGAGTGCGCCGGCGCAGGTCGACTATCTCGGCGGAAACGTGCCGATCCTGATCGACGCGCTAGGTTCGCAGGTCAATCTGATCGACACCGGGAAGATCAGGGTGCTGGCGACGACATCGGCACGGCAGCACCCGGCGTTCGCGAAGTACCCGGTGCTCGCGGACACGATTCCGGGTGCGAGCGTCGAGAGCTTTTACGGCGTCGTGGTGCGTAGAGGCACGCCGGCGGAGATCATCCAGAAGCTCAACCGCGACTTGGGCGACGCAACTGCTTCGGCCGAAGTGCGGGCACGGCTCGAGTCGCTCGGCATGTCGGTCGAACTGACCACGCCGGAGGCGTTCGACCAGATGATCCGGACCGACATCGATCGATGGGAGCAGCTGATCAGAAAGGCGGGGTTGCGCTCGAAGCTGGTCGGCAACTAGATGCGTGGGCGGTCGCGCGCTCAGTTTGCCTCGATCCCCGCCGACTTGATCAGCGTTGACCAGCGCTTCCGTTCGCGCGCCGCGTAGTCGGCGAACGCCTGCGGGCTCGCGCTGATGACCGGGTCGAGCCCCATGTCGCGCAGCCGCTGGGTCAGCTCCGGTTGCGCGCCGGCGTCGCGGATGCTGGCGAACAGCTTGTCGACGATCGCCGGCGGCGTGTCGCGCGCGACTGCGAAGCCCATCCAGGTCAACGCCTCGAAGCCCGGATAGCCGAGCTCCGCGACCGTCGGCACGTCGGGAGCGAGTGCCAGCCGCTGCGCGGTGGTGACCGCCAGCGCGCGGATCTTGCTGCCTTTCAGCTGCGCGAGTGCAGTCGGCGAATCGAGGAACATCGCGTCGATATGGCCGCCGATCAGGTCGGTGACCGCCGGGCTCGAGCCCTTGTAGGCGATGTGGCGGACCTCGATCTTCGCCTCGCGCTGCCACAGTTCGAGCGCCAGGTGGTGGATGGTGCCGACGCCGGCCGAGCCGAAGGTCAGCTTGCCCGGCGCCTGGCGCGCGGCGGCGACGATATCGGCGAGCGAGCGCAGCGGGCTCTCCGGCCGCACCACGACGAACAGCGGCGTGCGGACGATCTGGGTGACCGGCGTCAGCTCGTTCTCCGGGATCGCCGGCGGGTTCTTGAACAGCGTCGACGCGACCGCCAGCGTATCGGCGGTCGCGGTCAGCACCGTGTAGCCGTCGGCCGGTGCCTTGGCGACCTGGCCCGCCGCCAGCAGCGTGCCGACACCGGGCTTGTTCTCGACCACGAACGGCTGGCCGAGCGCGGTGCTCAGCTGCTGCGCATAGAGCCGCGCGATCACGTCGGCGCCGCCGCCGGGCGGAAACGGCGCGACCAGCTTGACCGGCTGGTGCGGATATGGCTGCGCCGCGAGCGGGCCGGCGGCGAGCGCGGCACCGCCGGCAACGACGGCGACGACGGAAAGACGGGCGAAGGCGGAAAGACGGGCGAGCATGCGTTGGACCATCGGAAAACTCCTGTCGCGGTTCGAGGCGGACTCGGATTCGGCTGGGCTCGGATCTGGCTGGATTCGGACTCGGCCGGGCTCAGATGCGGCCGGCCCAGTCGCGGATCGTCGCGACCGTCTCGGCGACCAGCTGCGGCTGGCCCGCCAGATAGTGGGTGCCGCCTTTCAGCGGATGGCGCGTCAGCCGGGCGCCGGCGGGCGCGACCCACAGCTCGTTCATCGCCGGCACCACCGACGCGTCGGCGCTGTGCTCGATCGCCAGCACCGGCACCGAGGTCAAGGCCAGGTTGGTCGGGCCGTCGGCCCGGGTCGACGCCGACCACTGGCTCAGGTACGCGGTCAGCGTGGTGTAGCGGCCGATGTTGTTGGCGCCGTAGTTCAGCTGGCGCGGATTGCCCCAGATCGTGCCCGGCGGGCGGTCGTTCGGATCGATCGTCGGGTCGAGGTGCCGCGGATCGGCGCCGGTCCGGTAGATCAGGAACGAGAAGTCGCTGATGCCGTGCGGCAGTGCGCGGACCCGCGCCAGTTCGGCGCGCGCCCAGCGCTCGAGCCGCGCATTGCGCTCGAGCTGCGCGGCCCGGTAGCGCGCCAGCCAGCCGCGATCGAACGGCGGGCCGTTGTCCGGGTTGAACATATCGAGCGCCGGGTCGGCCGCGAACGCGTCGCGCTCGTCGATCACCGACGGGTCGAGCCATTCGGCGAACAGCCGCGACCGCCCCGGATGCGCGGCGGTCAGCACGATGCCGTCGGCCGGCGGCAGGTCGGCCGGCGTCATGTCGATCGGGTCGCCGGCGACCGTCTCGAAGACCGTCAGGTTCTCGGCCTGGGCCTGGTAGAACGCGCAGATCGCGGCGCCGCCGGAATTGCCGATCAGCAGGATCTTCTGGTAGCCGAGCTGCCGCAGGTGACGGACGCCGGCGCCGAGGTCCTGGATCACCCGCTCCATGATCAGCTGGGTGTCGTTGTTGACGTAGCGCGAGTTGAGTCCGAGCGCGGTGATGCCGGCCGCGGCGAGCGGCTCGAGCAGGTAGTGGCCCATGAAATTGCTGGCCGGGTGCATCACGATCGCCGCGGTCCTGCTGCCTGGCGCCCGGACCATCGCGCCGTAGATCCGCGGCCACAGTTGCGCGATCCCGGACTGCGACTCCATCGCGACGCCGGCCTTGACGTCGAGGACGACCAGTTCCTTGGTCAGGGTCGCCGCCGTCGCGCCGGCTGGAGCCGCCGCCATCACGCGGCTGCCGCCTGGCGCGCGGCGCGTGCGTCCTCGCTCCAGCGCGCCAGCTCCGCATGCGCGGCGGCGGCGAACTGCGACCGCACCGCCTCACCCTTGGCGCGCCACGACAGCTCGAGATGGATGCCGTTCGGATCGGCGAAATAGATCGACTGCAGCCAGAAGTGGTCGATGATGTCGGTGACCGTGACGCCGGCGGCCTCGAGCCGCGCCTTCGCGGCGCGCAACTCCTCGAGCGACGCGACTTCGAGCGACAGGTGGTTGACCCAGCCGGGGGTGCTCGGATCGGGCTGCGGGCCGTTGCCATCGCCGAGATCGAAGAACGCGACGTACGAGCCGTCATGCAGTTCGAAGAACAGATGGGCGTAGCGGCACTTCTCGCCGGTGGACGGTACCGTGTCGGTGCGCACCACGTGCGCCAGCGGCAGCCCCAGCACGTCCTCGTAGAACGCGCGGGTCTCGTCGGCATCGCGGCAGCGCCAGGCGATGTGGTTGAGCCGTTGCACGGTGAAGCCCACCGCCGGCCGATCGGGCTGCTGTCGTTTCATCATGTCCGTTCTCCTGTGGCACGTCAGGTCCGCTGCCGGGCGCGCCGACTGCTTGACGCAGCTCGGCGGTGGCGTTAGGCTGTTCGCCTATCGGACTTTGATGTGCGATTATAGGACAGTGCGATGGTGCCACAATCGCGCCGCCAAGGGAAGAGTACGGGCTGAAGGGCATGGACTTCGTTTCGTATTTCGATTACGTCCACTATCCGGCCGTGCTGCCGCCGCTGACGGGCGGCGCCGATCCGCGGCGGCATCCGGTCGCGATCGTCGGCGGCGGGCCGATCGGGCTCGCGCTCGCGGTCGGGCTCGCGCGCCATGGCGTCGCCAGCGTCGTGCTCGAAGCCGACGACAGCGTCTGTACCGGCAGCCGGGCCGGCTGCGTCACCGACCGCACGCTGCAGATCTTCGATCAGTTCGGCTGCGCCGAGCCGGTGATGCGCCAGGGCCTGCCGTGGGCCGAGGGCTGGAGCTACTACCGGACCGACGAGGTGTTCCACCTGCAGGTGCCGCAGGATCCGCTCGCCAAGTTCCCGCGGCTGGTCAACATCCAGCAGTGTTACCTCGAGCAGTACCTGCTCGAGGCCGCCGGCCGCTACCGCGATCTGATCGAGATCCGCTGGCAGAACCGGGTCGCCGGCGTCGAGGTGCGAGCCGACGGCGCCCGGCTCGCGGTCGAGACGCCGCTCGGCGACTATGCGCTCGACTGCGACTGGGTGGTCGCCGGCGACGGCGCGCGCAGCACGGTGCGCAAGGCGATCGGCGCACGCTTCGTCGGCACGCAGTACGACGGCACCTACATCATTGCCGACATCAAGATGAAGAGCGCGCTGCCGGCCGGCCGGCGCGCCTGGTTCGACCCGCCGTCGAACCCGGGGGCGACGCTGCTGCTGCACAAGCACCGCGACGACCTCTGGCGCTTCGACTATCAGCTGCGCCGCGACGAGGATCCGGATGAAGCGGTTAAGCCCGCGAACGTGCTGGCGCGGATCCGCAGCCATCTCGAGCTGATCGGCGAGACCGCCCCCTGGCAGCCGGTCTGGATCAGTCTCTACAAGGCCAGCTGCCTGACGCTCGAGCGCTATCGCTTCGGCCGCGCGATCCTCGCCGGCGACGCCGCGCATCTGGTGCCGATCTTCGGCGTCCGCGGGTTGAACTCCGGCGTCGACGACACCCATAATCTGGCCTGGAAGCTCGCGTTCGTGATCCGCGGCTGGGCCGATCCGCGGCTGCTCGAAAGCTACTCGGACGAGCGCGTCCACGCGACCCGGGTCAACATGCAGAACGCGTCGAAGAGTTGCGAGTTCATGGACCCGCCGTCGCCGGCGTTCGCGCTGATGCGTACCGCGGCATTGTCGCTGGCGCGCGACCACGCGTGGATCCGCCGGCTGGTCGATCCGCGCCAGAGCGCCGCGATCGGCTATCCGGACACGCCGCTGCGGGTCGCCGACGACGATGCCGATTTCGCTGCCGGACCGAGCATCGGCATCAATGTCTTCGACACGGTGCTGCCCAACCGCGGCCACCTGTCGGAGCGGCTCGGCCCGCAGTTCACGGTGCTGCGCTTCGACCCGGCGGGCGCCGGCGGTGCCGCTGCGGCCGGTGCCGCCGTCGCCGGTACCGCGGCCGGCGCCGCCGGTTCCGCTGCGATCGACGCGGCTGCTTTCGCCGGCCGCGTGGACGTCCCGGCGCCGGTTGCCGTGGTCGACCTGCCAGCCGCCAGCGAAGTCGGCCGTCGCTACGATGCCCGCGCCGGCACCGTCTACCTGTTCCGCCCCGACGGCCATGTGCTGGCCCGCTGGCGTGCCGCCGATCCGGCGCGCGTCGCCGCGGCGATCACGCAGTGCCTGCAGGGCGGCAACGCCGTCACGGAGCCCGCGTGATGCCACTGACCGAAGAGCAGCTCGACGATGTCTACACCGACCTCTGCTACCGGATGACCGAGGCCGGTGCCGATGCCGCCCCGGCGATCCTGGCGCGGCTGACGCTGGTGCTGATGCATGCGGTCGGCGACGTCGCGTCCATTCGCGCCGCGATCGACGATGCGCTCGCCGGCTTCCCGAAGCTGATCGCGATCGAGCGGCCGGACCGTGCCGGCCTGACCGCGAGGCCGGAATGACCGGCTCAGCTGCGCGGCCGCGCCAGTTCGCGCGCGACGCTGGCGGCAGCGCGCGTCAGCATCCGGCCGTAGGCCGGCGCGGCGTCGGCGCGCCCGGCCGGCACGACCACGCCGATCGATGCGACCGCCTCGGCACCGACCAGGACCGGCGCCGAGACGCCGAGTACGCCGTCGGACAGTTCGTCGCGCGAGGTCGCGTACCCGTCGCGCCGCACCACCGCGAGCTGGCGGCGCAGCGCGACCGGGTCGTCGGCGCTGGCCGTGATCCGCTCGACCGTTTCCGGTGCCATGAAGGCGAGCAGCGAGCGGCCGCTCGCGCCCTCCGGCAGCGGATGACGAAAGCCGCGCGCGAGTTGGACGCGGACGAAGTGGTGGCTGCCGACCGCCTGTTCGATCTGGACCGCGTCATCCTCGCTCGGGATCGTCAGGATGAAGGTTTCGCCGTGGGTCCGCGCCAGCGATTCGAGCACCGGCCGCGCCGCCGCGAGCAGCTGCGGCTCGACCTGCTGCGCCACCCGCAGCACGGTCGCGCCGGGCAGGTAGCCGTCGGTGACGCGGCGGACGAAGCCGCGCGCCAGCAGCGTCGCGAGCAGCCGGTGCACGACGGTGCGGTGCATCTTCAGCCGGCGCGCGATGTCGGAGGTACCGAGCGGGCCGTGCTCGGCGACGTGCTCGAGCACGGCCAGCGCCTGGTCGGCGGTCTTCGAGATTTCGGCCATCACATTGCGTTCGGAACAGGGTGTCCGATTATCGCACGGAGGGTATGACGATGACGCGGCGCACGCTGATTCGCGGCATCGGCGAACTGTTCACCGGCGACCTCGCCGCGCCGCTGGTGCCGGCGAAGTCGATCGCGATCGCGGACGGCCGCATCGCCGGCTTCGACCCGCCGTCCGAAGACGGCTTCGACGTGGTGATCGACGCGGCCGGCGCCGCGGTGGTCCCGGGCCTGATCGATGGTCATGTCCATCCGGTCGCCGGCGAGTACACGCCGACGCAGGATGCGATCGGCTGGATCTCGAACTATCTGCACGGCGGCACGACCACGATGCTGTCGGCCGGCGAGCTGCATACGCCGGGGCTCGACTACGGCGCGCTGACGCCGGAGCTGGTGACCGCGCTCGCGACCGTCAACGCGGCGACCTATGGCAGCCAGCGCTGGGGCGGCGTCAAGGTCCATGCCGGCACCGCGCTGCTGATTCCCGGCATGACCGAGGCGCATTTCGACCGGCTCGCCGCGGCCGGCGCGCGGCTGGTCAAGTTCCTGTTCTATCCGTTCGCCGCCGATCCCGACGAGGCGCGCCGCTACGTGCGCTGGGCGCGCGAGCGCGGCATCCGCAGCAAGGTCCACACCGGCGGCGTGTCGCGCTCCGGGGTCAGCCAGATCTGCGGCTTCGAGACGCTGGCCTGGCTCGACCCCGATATCGCCGCGCATATCTCGGGCGGCCCGATCCCGATGTCGGACGCCGATCTCGACCGCGTCATCGACGAGACCGCGTTCCCGCTCGAGATCTGCTCGTCGGGCAACTACGGCGCGACGCTGCGCGCGGTGCGCCGGCTCGCCGAACGCGGCCGGCTCGACCGGCTGACGCTCGGCAGCGACACGCCGGGCGGCACCGGCGTGATCCCGCGCGGCATGTGGCGCAACATCCTGTTCCTCGCGTCGGTCTGCGGCGTGCCGGCGGCCGAGGCGGTCGCGATCGCGACCGGCAATACCGGCCGTGCCCACGGCCTCGCCGAGGGCGTGCTGGCGCCGGGCCGGCCGGCCGACCTCGCGATCTGCGGCCCGGTCGAAGGCTCGGCCGGCAGCTCGCTCGCCGACGCGATCGGTCACGGCGACCTGCCCGGGATCTCGCACGTGCTGATCGACGGCGAGCTGGTCGTCAGCGGCCGCAGCCGGCAGACGCCGCCGCCGCGGCTGCGGCCGGTGATCGTCTGCTGTGGCCGGTGAACGCCCGCTGCCGCCGGTGAGCGGCGCCGGTACGCCGGCCGGCCGCGCCGCCGGATCCATCCCCGATTGCTGCGGAGCCGTCCGATGCGCCTGTTGAACGCCGCCGATCTGCGCGAACTGATCGCGCTGCCGGCCTGCATCGAAGCGATGCGCCGGGTCTTCATCGATCTCGCCGAGGGCCGGCTGTTCGTGCCGCTGCGCGGCCGCGCGATGCCCGACGGCAGCCCGAACTGGATCACCTGGATGCCGGCGCTGCGGACCGGCGCGCCGCGCCGCTGGGCGCTCAAGGAGATGGTGGTCACGCCGGACAACAGCGCGCGGCGCGGGCTCGACCCGATCCAGGGCATCGTCGTGCTGCACGACGGCGACGACGGCCGGATCCTCGCGATCGCCGATGCGCCGACGCTGACCGAGCTGCGCACCGCCGCAGTCACCGCGCTGGCGACCGCGACGTTCGCGCCGCCGGATCCGCGCGTGGTCGCGATCCTCGGCACTGGTGTGCAGGGCCGGCAGCACATCGCCGCGCTGCGCTGCGTGCTGTCCGCCGCGACGATCCGGATCTGGGGGCGCGACCCCGAAGCCACCGCCCGGCTCGCCGCCGACACCGGCTGCGTCGCCGCACCGGACATCCGGCATGCGCTCGCCGATGCCGACGTCGTCTGCACCGTCACCGCGGCGACGACGCCGGTGCTGCGCCGCGAGTGGCTGAAGCCCGGCTGCCATCTGAACGCGGTCGGATCGAGCCGTCCGGTCGCGCGCGAGCTCGACGCCGCGACCGTCGCCGCGGCGGCGCTGTTCGTCGATCGGCGCGAGGCGGCGTTGACCGAAGCCGGCGAGATCGTCGCTGCGCTGCAGGAAGGAGCGATCACGCCGGCGCATATCCGCGCCGAGCTCGGCGAAGTGCTGACCGGACGGCTGCCCGGGCGCACCTCGGCCGATCAGTTCACGCTCTACAAATCGCTCGGGCTCGCCGCGCTCGACCTGGCGGCGCTCGAGCTCGCGTGGCAGGCCGCCGAGCAGTCCGGGCGCGGCACGGTGGTCGACTGGTGACCCGGCGGCGGCCGCGGGATCCATGACGGGCGGCTGCGGGGTCGACGAAGAGCGGCCGCGGGATCCACGAACGGCGGCCTCGCGGATCGACAAATACGTCCGATAATCGGACCACTAAATCCGATTATCGCTCGAAGTGTTTATGATCGATCGTCCCTGACCATCACGGAGCGCCATCGTGACCCATCGCAATCGGTTCGTTCTCGCGCTGCGACGGCACTGTCTGCTGGCCGCGCTGCCGCTCGCTGCGGCGCTGGCATCGGTACCGGCCGGGCCTGCTGTCGCTGCCGAGTTTCCAGTCGCCGGCAAGCCGATCCGGATCGTCGTGCCGTTCCCGCCCGGCGGCCAGACCGACCTCCAGGCCCGCGTCGTCGCGCCGCTGCTCGGCGAAGCGGTCGGCGCCAGCGTCGTCGTCGAGAACAAGCCGGGCGGCAACATGGTGATCGCGGTGCAGGACGTGATCCGCGCCGCGCCCGACGGCCATACGCTGCTCTACGCCAACGCGCCGGCGTTCACCCGCAATCCGTTCCTGTTCAACAACCTGCCGTACGATCCGTTCAAGGACTTCACGCCGGTCTCGCAGTTCGTCCAGGCGCTCAACGTGCTGACCGCCCATCCGGACCTGCCGGCCAACGACGTCAAGCAGCTGGTCGCCTACGCCAAGTCGAGTGGCCGGCCGCTGAAGTACGGCACCGCCGGGCTCGGCAGCAACTCGCAGGTGCTGATGGAGCTGCTGAGGTCGAGCGCCGGCATCGAGCTGGTCGCGGTGCCGTACAAGGGCACCGCCGACGCCGCGCGTGACCTGATGGCCGGCGTCATCGATCTCTACATCGACGGCACGCAGACCGCGGTCCAGAACGCCAAGGCCGGCAAGGTCAAGATGCTCGGCATCACCGGCACCAAGCGGCTGGACGTGCTGCCCGAGCTCGCGACCTTCGTCGAGCAGGGCTTCCCGGCGATGAACATCATCGGCTGGATCGGCTTCTTCGGTCCGGCCGGCATGCCGGCCGACGTCACTGCCCGGCTGCAGGCCGAGCTCGCGAAGATCGCGCAGCGGCCCGAGGTCGCGCAGATGATCCGCACCGGCGGCAACGAGCCGTACGGCAGCTCGTCGGCCGAGCTCGCGGCGTCGATCCGCAGCGAGTACGACCGGATGAACGCGCTGTTCAAGGAACTGAAGATCCAGAAGATCCAGTGATCGGGGTCGACGTGCTGCTGTTCGGCGTGACCGGCCGGATCGGCCGGCGGGTCGCCGAAGCGCTGGTCGCGCGTGGTGTCCGGCCGCGTTGCGCGGTCCGCGACCCGGCGGCCGCAGCGGCGCGGCTCGGCGACTTCGCCAGTGCGGTCGAGCTGGTCGCCGCCGACCTCGCCGAGCCGGCATCGCTGCGGGCGGCGCTGCGCGGCGGCGATCGGGTGTTCCTGACGAGCCCGGTCGCGGCGTCGATGCAGGCGTGGCAGCAGGCGGCGATCGACGCCGCCAGCGCCTGCCGGCCGGCGGTCGAGCGGATCGTCAAACTGTCGGGCTCGACCTGGACCCAGGATCCGCGGCAGCCGACCTTCTCCGGCATCGCGCACGGCCGCATCGAAGGGGCGCTGCGGCGCTCGGGCGTCGCGTCGGTGGCGGTGCGCCCGGGCGTGTTCACCGATGGTTTCCTGAAGACCGGCCTGGCCCGGATCGGCGGCGGCGATACGCTGGTGCTGCCGATCGCCGGTGCGCGCGTCGCGTTCGCCGGCCTCGACACCATCGCCGCGGTCTGCGCCGATCTGCTCTGTGCCGCGGCGTTGCCGCAGGATTACCTCGAAGTCGGCTACCCCGATGCGGTCGACGGCGACGCGCTCGCGCAGTTCGCGGCCGCGGCGCTCGGGCGGCCGATCCGCTATCGCGCGGTGCTTCCGGCCGACGTGCTCGCCGCGCAGCGCGGTCGCCTCACCGAATTCGACGCGATGCATCTGCGCCAGATGCTGGAAGGCATCGCCGGCGGCCGCGCCGGCGTCGAGCCGAAGGCCGGCGTCTGGCCGGGCGCCGTCGCCGGCAGCGTCGCCGATTTCGTCGCCACGACGCTGGCCGGGGCGTGCAGCGTGGCACCGGCGGCGCCGCTGCACCGGTCCTAGGAAGGCTGTCGGACGATGGCCATGACCTCCATCTACGATCCGTTTCCGATCCCCGGCCATCAGGGGCTCACGCCGACCGCGCCGGCTGACGCGCCGCTGCGTCGGGATGCGATCGCCGCGCGCATCGTCGACGACGTGCTGCGGCTGATCCTCGGCGACAATGAGCTGTCGGGCGGCCCGCTGCGCTCGAGCTTCCATCGCTGGCTGATGCTCGGCGACGCGTCGCTGTCGGTCGAGGGCGAGCCGATCGTCGAGCACGGCCGGCTGGTCTATCGCTGAGCGGGTCACTGGAATGCCTCTCACCCTTCGAAGCCTGGAGCACCGATGACCGAGACCGAAGACCTGCGCGGCCAGCTGGTCGGCGCGCTGAAGAGCCGGGCGATGCTGATCGCGACGCTCTACGAAGAGTTGCTCGCCGAGATCGGCGCCGAGCGCGCCGAGGCGATCCTGGCGCGCGCGCTGCATACCCGCGGCGCCGCCGCCGGCCGGCGCTTCTTCGGTCGCTTCGCGCCGGCCGATTTCGCCGGCCTGCAGCGCGCGTTCGTCGATTTCCTGCCCGACCGCGGCCGGTTGTTCGAGCTCGATCTGCGCGATTGCGGCGCCGACAGGGCTGCGGCCAGCGGCACGAGCGGCGGCTTCGACCTGAAGTTTCGCACCTGTCCGCTGAAGGACGCCTGGGTCGAGGCCGGCGTCGCGCCCGAGCGGCTGCAGACGCTGTGCCGGATCTCCGGCGCGCTCGACGTCGGCACCTTCGAAGGCGCGGGCTTCGCGATCCGCAACGATACCTGGACGGTCGGCGGCGAAGGCTGTTGCAACCTGCAAGTCCGACCACGAGCCGCGCCGGCGGCCGGCTGAACGCGCCGCGGCGCTTCGAATACGGGAGCAGACGATGGAGATTCGATTCGACGGCGAGCGGGTGCTCGTCACCGGGGCCGCCGGCGGCATCGGCGCCGCGCTCGCCGCCGGCTTCGCCGAGTCCGGCGCCGCGGTCGTGATGGTCGATCGCGACGCGCAGCGCGTCGCGGCCGCAGCCGATGCGCTGCGCGCGCGCACCGGCCGCGACGTCCGCGCGCATGCGCTCGACATCGCCGACCGGGCTGCCTGCCGCGCGCTGGCGGCCCGGATCGCCGGCGACGGCGGCGGCGATATCCGCCACCTGATCAACAATGCCGGCGTCGACGGCAAGGCCGACGTCGGCAGCGACGAGGCCGACGAGGTCTGGGACCGCGTCATCGGCGTCAACGTCCACGGTGTCTACAACGTCACGCGCGCATTCGTCGACCAGGTGATCCGCACCCGCGGCACGATCCTCAATGTCGGCTCGACGATGTCGTTC
Source organism: Lautropia sp. (assembly GCA_050249335.1). GTDB lineage: Bacteria > Pseudomonadota > Gammaproteobacteria > Burkholderiales > Burkholderiaceae_E > Lautropia. The sequence continues at coordinate 51,778 of JBFWQR010000008.1, read as the reverse complement.
GTCGGCCAGCCGCGGATGACCGCCTACACCGCGTCGAAGGCCGCGATCCACAACTTCACGCAGTCGCTGTCGATCGAACTGGCGCCGCACGGCGTGCGGGTCAACATGCTGGCGCCCGGCGTGATGGAGACCGGCCTGACCGCCGGCCTGGTCGCGAATCCGGAGCGGCTCGCGCCGTTCCTGGCGCGGACCTGCCTCGGCCGTACCGGCAAGCCGGGCGAAATGGTCGGGCCGGCGCTGCTCGCGTGCTCGGCGCATGCGAGCTACATGACCGGCGCGACGCTGCGGGTCGACGGCGGCTGGCTGGCGCGCTGAGGCACCGCGCTGGCACGCTGAAGCGCCGCCCGCCTGGCGCGCCGAGGCGCCGGGCTACGCCAGCGGATCGTCCGGCTCCGGCGCAGTCGCCTTGAACGCTGACTGCAGCCGGAACAGGTGCCACGCATTCGGCATCGCGCCGACCCGCGCCTCGATCAGTGTCGGTCCGCCGCGGCTGCGCGCTGCGGCGATCGCCCGCTCGAGCTCGGCCGGCCCGTCCGCGCCGTCGCAGCAGGCGTAGCCGATGCCGAACGCGTCGGCAAGCTTGGCGAAATCCGGATTGCACAGTTCGGTCGCGATCGTGTGGCCGAAGGTCGCGCGCTGCAGCAGCTCGACGTTGCCGAAGCGGCCGTCGTTGAACACGACCGTGATCAGGTTCAGGTCGTAGCGCCGCGCAGTCGCGAGCTCCTGCAGGCCCCAGCCGAAGCCGCCGTCGCCGGTGATCGCGACCACGGTCCGGTCCGGATGCGCGACCGCGACCCCGAGCGCGGTCGGGAAGCCGTAGCCGAGCGTGCCCTGATAGCCGGGCGCGAGATAGGTGCGCGGCGCCTCGACCGGATAGCCGATGGTCGAGAAATAGCCGACCTGCGTCAGCTCGGAGACCAGGATGCCGTCGGCCGGAATCGCGCGGCGCAGCGCCCGGCACCAGGCGCCCTGCGGCTCGATCGCGGCCATCTGCGGTTCGGCCCAGCGCCGCGCCGCGGCGACCTGGGCTGTCCGCGATGGCGCAGGGCCGTCACCGGCGACGCGCGCAACGGCGTCGAGCAGCGCCTCGAGCCCGAGCCGGGCGTCGGCGGCGAGCGCGATGCCGGGCTGGCGCGGCCACTTCATGTCGGCCGGTTCGATGTTCAGGTAGACGAACCGCGTCTGCGCAGCCGACCAGGCGGGCGCGACCGCCATCCGGCTCATGAAGCGGCTGCCGACCACCAGCACGACGTCGGCATGCCGGATCAGCACGCGGCCCGGCAACGTCGTGACCGCCAGCGGGTGGCTGTCGGGCAGCGCGCCGCGGCCCATCTCGGCCATCACGACCGGCGCCTGCAGCCGCTCGGCGAGCCGCTGCAGCGCCGCGCTGGCATCGGCGGCGATGACCCCGCCGCCGGCGCAGATCACCGGCAGGTGCGCCTGCGCGAGCAGTCGCGCGGCGGCGTCGAGCGCGGCGGCGTCGAGCGGCGCAGTGCCGGGCGGCGCAGTGCCGGGCGGGGCGGCACCAGCCGCGCCGGCGGCCGGCGGATCGATCAGCGCGACTTCGCCCTGTGCGGCCAGCACGTCATGCGGGAGCTCGAGCCCGACCGGTTGCGGCCGGCCGCGGCGCAGCCGGTCGACCGCCTCGCGGACCAGCGCCGGCACCTGCGCCGGCGTGGTCGCGAGCGCTCGCCACTTGGTGACGCTGGCGAGCATGCCCGACTGGTCGCGGATCTCGTGCAGCATGCCGTAGCCGCCGCCGAGCGCGGCCGAATGGATCTGGCCGACGATCGCCAGCACCGGCGACGAGCACGAGTAGGCGGTCGCGAGCCCGGCCAGCGCATTGGTCAGGCCCGGCCCCGGCACCGTCATGCAGACGCCGATCCGGCCGCTCGATCGAGCGTAGCCGTCGGCCATGTAGCTGGTCGCCTGCTCATGACGCGGCACGATCAGCCGGATCGCGCCGCCGAGCTGGCGCAGGCCGTCGACCGCCCAGTCGAGCTGCACGCCGGGCACGCCGAAGATCGTGTCGAGGCCTTCCTTCCGGAGCTGCAGCGCCAGCGCCTGGCCGCCCGTCAGTTGCATGTCCGTCCCTCGTCGCGGTCGTCTGATTCAGGGATCGACCTTGATCCCCGCGTCCTTGATGATCTTCGAGTACAGCTGGCTCTCGGAGCGCATCTGACGACCGAGCTGCTCGCCGGTGATGATGAACGAGTCCATGCCGAGCTGCGACAGGCTCTGCTTGAACTCGTCGGCCGATGCGATCCGGGCGAGCGCGGTGCTCAGCTTGTCGACGATGTCGCGTGGCGTGTTCGCCGGCGCGAGCACGCCGTACCATTGCTTCATCTCGAAGCCGGGCAGCCCGGCCTGTGCGAACGTCGGCACCTCGGGCAGCGCGTCGAGCCGCTTGTCGCCGGTCACCGCGAGCGCGCGCAGCTTGCCGCTCTTGATCAGAGCCATTGCCGAACCCGGGATTGCGAACGACATCTCCACGTGCCCGCCCGCCAGGTCGACCATCGCCGGTGCCGCGCCCTTGTAGGGGATGTGGCGCGTGTCGACGCCGGCCACGTTGTTGAACAGCTCGCTCGCGAGGTGAGTGGCCGAGCCCGCGCCGCCGGTCGCGTACTTGACGGAGCCCGGCTTGGACTTGGCCAGGTCGATCAGCTCCTTCAGCGTGCTGGCCGGCAGGCCAGGGTAGACGACCAGGATCGTCTCGGTCGAGCCGACCGACGCGACCGGCGCGAAGTCCTTGATCGCATCGTACGGGCTGGGCACCAGCAGCGGTATCAGCACGTGGCTGCTCACGCCGAGCAGCAGCGTGTAGCCGTCCGGAGCCGCCTTTGCGACCAGCTCGGTGCCAATCATGGTGTTGGCCCCGGGACGGTTGTCGATCAGGACGGGCTGCCCCCAGGCGTCGGTGAGCTTCTGCCCGATCAGCCGCGCGACGTTCGTCGTGCTGCCGCCGGTCGCATACGGAACGATCAGCCGGATCGGCCGATCCGGATACGTCGACTGAGCCACAGCCGGCGGCGCGCACACCGTCAGCGCCGCGACCAGTGCTCCCGCCAATCCTCGAAACAACTCGCGCAACATGAACAGACTCCGTGGAAGAAGGTTGAACGTGACGACCGGGCTTGCTCGCGCTTCGCTCATCTGAACCGCAGCGCCGCCGCGATCGCCTCGAGGTCTGGCTGCGCGTCGAGCGCGAGCGCCCGCTCGCGCAGCGAGCGCGCCGCATCGCCGCCGATGCAGGGCAGCGCCAGCGCGTCGAACTTCGCGACCAGCCGCAGCTCCTGGCGATTCAGGTCGGCGTCCGGCCGACCCGTGTCGGCCGTCGCCTGCTCGAGCGTGCCGTCGTGCAGGCGGACCGCGATGTCCGCAAGCGTCAACGGCCGGCCCGGGACGAAACGCACCGAGGTCCGCTCCATCAGTGCGCGAACCGCTAGTGGCCCGGCGCCACCAGCGCGCCGATGCGGCAGCCGGCATCGTAGCCGGCAAGGAACGCCTGGGCGAGCTGCAGCCCCGAGCTGCGTTGCTGCTCGGCCAGCGCGAGCAGGCCGGGAAAGAGCACGATGCCCGGGTGCCCCGGCATCGTCAGGTTCGCATCGTCGAAGTCCAGCGCGTGCGAGATCAGGCCGTTCGCCTGCGCGGCGAGCAGCGGGCTGGTGCGCGCCGTCGTGCCGACCACGGTGGCGATCCCGCGTGCCCCCTGCGCAGCGACGAAGTCGGCGAACCGGCGCGATGCCGGTTCGTCGACGCCGGCGATCGCGCAGGCGAGCCAGTCCAGCAGGCTGTGCCCGACACGACGGATCAGACCGGGATCGTCGCATCCGGAACGGTCGACCGCCGCCCGCTCGGCGAGCACGGCCGTCACGCCCACCGGGGCGCCTCCGGCGGCGCAGCCACGCCCATCGCTTCGCGGGCCGCCGCGACGCCGGCCAGGCGCCCCAGCGCAAGCGCCGACAGCAGGCCGTTGCCCGCCAGATAACCCCAGTCTGCGGGGCCCGATACGCCGCGTGCGGCGCCACCGGCCGCGAAGAGGTTCGGGAAGCAGCCGCCGCGCGCGCGCTTCACGCGCCCGACCGGGTCGACCGCGAGCCCCCCCTGGGTATGGTAGAGGCCGCCCGTCACCTTGATCGCGTGGTACGGCGGCTCCAAGGGCGGCAACGACGTGAAGTCGCGCCCCAGCGGATCCTCGGCACCAGCCCGATACGCCGCGACCGCAGCGAGGGTGCGGGCGAGCGAGCCGGACGGTAGCGCGCACTGCGCCTCGAGCGACGCGATGCCGTCGGCGATCCGGATCGCACCCGCCGCTACGGCATGGCGATAGTGATCGAAGCCCACCGCGACCTCGTGGCAGCGTCGGTCATAGACGTCGAAGGCGATCGCGCCGGGTTGGCGCAGCACGTCGAGCGCCTGCTCCGAATAGCCGCGATGCTCGTTGGCGAAGCGCTCACCGAGCGCGTTGACCTGGATGCCGCCCGACATCATGATCGCCCAGGTGATGCCGATGTTGTGCGGGACCGCGACCGAGCCATGCCCCTGGAACGCGGTCATGTCGGCGAGCTCGGCGCCAAGCTGCTCGCCCCAGATCACGGCGTGGCCTTCGTTGCCCGCATGGCCCAGGAACACGGCGCTCGCCGCGGCGGGCATGTACCGCTCGACGAGCGCCCGATTGCCGCCGTAGCCGCAGCAGCACAGCACGAGCGCCCGGCAGCCGATGTCCTCGCCGGAGCCGTCCGGGCGCTCGATGCGGACCCCGCGGATCCGTTCCCCGTCGTGGTACAGCACCTGGACGGCCGCCTGGGTCACGACGTCGACGCCCGCTTCGGCCGCGGCGCGCACGAGGTGGTCCATCAGCTGCTGGCCGGTGCGCAGCGGCGGGCCATGCATGCGTCGCGCGCCGTGTCCCGGGTACGCGAACCCGTCGACCAGGACGAACGGAATCCCATGACGGTCCATCAGCCAGTCGATCGTCGGGCCGATCGACTCGGCCAGCGACCGCACGACGGCGTCGTCCGCCTGATGGCGCGCCTTGCGCTGGATGTCGCGGGCGAGCGCCCCGGCCGAATCGACCACGCCGGCATCGCGCTGCAGCCGCGTGCCGGCGGCCGGCACCAGCCCGGAGGACAGCCCGGTCGAGCCCGAAGGCACGCGGTCGCGCTCGAAGGCGATGACGGACGCGCCCTGCTCGGACGCTGCAAGTGTCGCGACGTGACCCGCGGCACCGGCGCCGACGATCGCAACATCGCAATCCAGCGAGAAGCGAGCTTCCGCCACAGGCCTGATCTGCACTCGAACCCGCTCCCCCTTCGGGACGAGTGTCGGCAGTTCGCCGATGTCTGTCAACGATCCGTCGGGATCGCGGCGTAAGATCGCCCGATCGAGTGGGCCATCGGGGAGGCGGACATCGTGAGGATCTGGGAGCAGGGGCTGGTCGCAACCTACGCGCTGAAGGGCTACAAGGCGCTCGTCGCCCGGCACTACGACGCCTACCGTCGGCCCGACACGGAGATCGTCATCCACGGCGTCAAGGACGAGGCGAGCGAGACCGCATCCCGGATCTCCGGCTCGGTCGTCAACTACGCGTACCTGCACCGGTTCCACGACAGCCAGATCATCGAGAACGTCCGGCGTGCGGAACACGAGGGTTTCGATGCGGTGATCATCGGTGTGCTGCAGGATCCGGCGATTCAGGTGGCGAGGACCGTCGTCGACATCCCGGTGATCGGCTACGGCGAAGTGTCGATGCTGACCGCGTGCATGCTCGGCAGCCGCTTCTCGTTCGTCTGCATCAATCCCGACATGGATCCGCTCGTGCGCGACATGATCCGCGCACAGGGCCTCGAGTCGCGCGCGGCGCCGACCGCGTACATGGCCTGCGGCTACCTCGACCTGGCGGCGGCGGTGGATGGCCGTCCCGAGGCATTCCTGGACGCGTTCCACGACGCCGCGCGACGCGCGGTCCGCGACGCCGGCGTCGACGTGCTGCTGCCGGGCCAGACGATCATCGCCGAGCTGCTCTGGCAGGCGGGTGTCCGCGAAGTCGACGGCGCCGTGGTCCTCGACCCGCGCCTGCCGCTGCTGCGCACGGCTGAGATGCGGGTCGACCTGCGGCGGGCGGGCATCGGCATCTCGCGACGCGGCTTCTACTGGCAGAAGCCACCCGCCGACCTGGAGGCCGCGCTACGCGGGTTCTACGGGCTGGAGCCGCCTGCTGCCGCCCAGGCTCCCAGCCATGGCCAGGAGCCTGTCTGAGCATGGGCGCGCAAGTGATTCGATCGCTGGAACAAGATATCAGTCGATCTTGGCGCCCGACGCCTTGACGACCTTGGCCCACTTGCTCGTCTCCTCGGCGATGAACTTGCCGAGCGAAGCCGGCGTGCCGCCGACCGGCTCGGCGCCGAGGCCCTTGAAGCGCTCGATGATGGCGGGCTGCTTGATCATCCGGTCGACCTCGGCCGACAGCTTGTCGACGATCGCCGCCGGCGTGCCGGCCGGCGCCATCAGCACGAACCACGATTCGGCGGCATAGCCGGGCACCGCGCTCGCGATCGGCTGCGCATCGGGCAGCGAATCGACCTTGGTCGTCGACGTGACGCCGAGCGCCGCCAGGCGGCCCGCCTTGATCTGCGGCATTGCCGATGGCAGATTGTCGATCGCCATGTCGATCTGGCCGCCCATCAGATCCTGCAGCATCGGGCCGCTGCCCTTGTACGGGACGTGCGTGACCTCGATGCCGGCCTGACCCTTCAGCAGCTCGGTCGACAGGTGGCCGGTGGTGCCGTTGCCCGGCGAGCCGTAGGCCAGCTTGCCGGGCTTGCTCTTGACCTCGGCCAGGAAGTCCGTCAGCGTCCGCGCCTGCACGTTCTTCGGATTGACCACCAGCACGTTCGGCACCCGGACAACGAACGACACCGGCACGAAGTCCTTCGCGGTGTCGTACGGCATCTTCGAGTAGAGGAACTGGTTGATCGCCTGCGTGCCCGGCGTGCCCATCAGGAACGTGTAGCCGTCGGGCGCCGCCTTGGCGACCTCGGTGGCACCGATGTTGCCGCCGGCGCCGCCGCGGTTGTCGACGACGAAGGTCTGCTTCAGCGTCTGCGTCAGGTAGTCGGCGGTGACGCGCGCAGTGATGTCGGTGGTGCCGCCGGCGGCGAACGGCACGACGATCCGGACCGGCTTGGCCGGCCAGTCGCCCTGGGCGCGGGCCGGCGCGACCAGGGCGGCGGACGCGAGCGCGACCAGCGTCGCTGCGGTGGCCAGGCGAGCCTGTTTGGTTGCTTTGCGGGAGCAGTCAGTCATGGCGGGTCTCCGGCGGATCGATGGGCGAGTGCAGTGTACCGCGGGCATGTCGGGCCGCACCGGCCCGTCGCCGTCGATACCCGGCGAAGTTGCTATGCCAGAATTTCGGGGACGATGCGCCGGAGCAGGGTGCCGATCCGACGGACCGCGAGGCTCGGCGGATTGAACGCCGACGCGCAGAGCACGAGCCGCCGCTTGAGCGCGGGCCGCGTGATCAGACTGGCACGGACGGCACCGGCCTCCAGCTGCTCTCGTGCGGTCTGCACCATCAACAGCGTATGGCATCGGCCGGTCGCGACGAGATCGAGGATCACCGGAAGCGAGTCCACCGAGACGATCACGTTCAGCTTGATGCCGGCCCTGGCTGCGGCTGCCTCCGCCGCCTTGCGCATCTCGTTCGCGGCGCTCGGCAGGACCAGCGGGATGCCCGCGAGCTGCGCGAAGCGGATCTCCGGCTGTGCGACGAATTCGCTGTCCGGAGGACCCAGCAGGTAGGTGTCGTAGACGCCGAGCAGGGTGTCTCCGGCGGTCGCGCCTCGAACGAACCGGTTCAGGATCGCCAGATCCAGCTCGCCGCGCATCAGCAGATCGGTCATGACGCTGGTGAAGGCGCTCGAAACGGTGAGCCGGACCTCCGGGTACTGCCGGGACACCGCGTCGTAGAGCCGCAGGACGATCTCGCGGTACTTGGGCGGCGCGATCCCGATTCGAACTTCGCCGGTGGGGACATGGCTGCGTGCCTTGCCCATCGCCAGCAGGCCGGCCGCCTCCCTGAGCAGTCCGTCCGCCCGCGGCAGCGCTTCCTGACCGAAGCTCGTCAGGCGCACCCCGCGGCCGGTCCGCGCGAAGAGCCGGCCGCCCAGGCTCGATTCGAGGCCAGCGATGCGCTTGCTCACCGCGGACTGAGTCAGGCCGAGGCGCGTGGCTGCCACGGTCAGACTGCCCATCGCCGCGACCTGGGCGAACACCTCCAGCGATTCGAGATCGATCGAAGCCGACATTCTCACAGGGAATCTCTGCTAGTCCCACAAGCATACCGCACGCATTTCTGCAAAGACTATTCTGTGATCGCCGCGGTGAGCGATCCGCCTGCTGGCGCCGTCCCTGATTTCCGGTGAACCTGCTCGGAGGAGATGCATGACGAGGCTGACCGGCTCGAGGCAGCTGGCCGAGATGCTGAGGGCGTATTCGGTCGACCACGTCTTCTTCGTGCCTGCGATCCTGATGCAGGCGCTGGCTGAAATGGAGAGAGTCGGCATCCGCCGCGTCATGACGCATTCGGAGATCGCGGCGGCATACATGGCCGACGGCTACGGCCGTGCCAGCGGCAAGCCCGGCTTCTGCATGGCGCAGAACGTCGGCGGCTCCAATCTCGCCGCCGGCCTGCGCGACGCGCGCATGGGCTGCTCGCCGGTGATCGCCATCACCGGCGGCCCGTCGGTCGCGACCCGCTACAGGAACCAGTATCAGGAGGTCGATCATTTCGGCCAGTTCGATCCGGTCACCAAGTTCAATGCGGTGGTCGAGAACGTTGCCCGTCTTCCGGATCTGGTCCGGCAGGCGTTCCGGGAGGCGACCGGCGGGGCGCCCGGGCCGGTTCATCTGCAGATGGGCAGCAACCTCGGCGAGCTGGCCGAAGGGGAGGCGGCCGGCGGCGTGCAGGTCCAGCCGGAGTATTGCCGCGCCCCGTCGGTCAGGACGCCGGCCGCGCAGGACCAGATCGATGCGGCGATCCACCGGCTGCTGTCGGCGAAGCGCCCGGTGCTGGTCGCCGGCGGCGGGGTTGCGACTTCGGGGGCCCGGGCCGAGGTCGTCGAACTGGCCGAGCGGCTCGGCATGCCGGTCGCGACGTCCCTCAACGGCAAGGGGACGATTCCAGACGGCCACCCATTGGCCCTCGGTGTCGTCGGCGCGTACGCGCGCGAGTGCGCGAATCGCGTGGTCTCGATGGCCGACCTGGTGGTCTTCGTCGGCAGTCGCACCGGCAGCCAAGTGACCAACGGCTGGTCGGTACCGGCGCAGGCTTCGTCGATCGTCCATATCGATATCGACTCGCGCGAGCCCGGCCGGAACTATCCGGACACCTGTGCCGTCGTCGGCGATGCACGCTCGGTCGTGCGTCAACTGATCGCGGCGCTCGGACGCCGGGCAGCCGTTCCCGTGAACGGCGACTGGGCCGAGCAGGCGCGTCGGCTGGTCGCCGAGTGGCGCGAGAGCGAACGCGCCGCGGCGATGTCGGCAGCGGAGCCGATCCGCCCCGAGCGCCTTTGCCGGGCCATCTCCGAAGCGCTGCCGGACGATGCCGTGCTGGTCGCCGATACCGGCCATTCCGGACTCTGGTCGGGGCCGCTGATCGATCTCGTCCGGCCCGGGCAGCGATACATCCGTTGCGCCGGATCGCTGGGCTGGAGCTTTCCGGCCGCACTGGGCGTCAAGTGCGCGTTGCCGCAGCGGACCGTCGTCTGCTTCAACGGCGACGGTGCCTTCTACTACCACATGGCCGAGCTGGAGACCGCGGCTCGTCATGGAATCAACGTCGTCGTCGTCGTGAACAACAACAGCGCGTTCAACCAGGAGATCCGCCTGGTGAACGAAGCCTACGACGGCATTCCGGGGCAGCGGCAGCACGATCTGTGGAAGTTCCGCGACGTGAATTTCGCCGCGATCGCCGAGTCGCTCGGCTGCGTCGGGATGCGCGTCACCGCGCCGGAGCAACTGAGTGCCACGCTGACCCGGGCGATCGACGCCGGCCGGCCGGTCGTCGTCGATGTCGTGACCGATGTGCGCGCCATGGCGAAGCGCGCCTGGAAGCCGGGTGCGAGCCCGGCACCCTGAACCCGTTACCTCGAACCCACCGAATTGCGGTTCTTCCGTTGGAGGGATACGTGTCGCAATCTGCGTTGAAGCCGCTGCGTCGAGTCGTGACCGGGGAGGACGAGCGCGGCCGCTCGCGGATCCTGATCGACGGTCCGGCGCCGGCTGCGCACGAATCGTCGCTCGGCTCGGGACGCAGCCACGTCGATCTCTGGGTCTGGACGGCCAGCCCGCTCCCATTGCTCCGGACCGACGACAGCCTGATCCCCTACGATTTCCCCGGGCCGCCGGTCGGCGGGCATTGGCGAGTGGTGCAATGGACCGGACATACCGGTCCCTACGATGCGAGCCAGGATTCCACTGCCGAACCGCTTTTCGCGCCGGTCGAGCATGAGCTGGGCCGTCGCTGGGACCGGGGCGGCAAGAACCAGTTCACCGGCGCCCTGCACAAGACCGAGACGGTCGACTATGCGCTGCTGCTGGAAGGCGAGATGACCCTGGTGCTCGACGACCGGGAATTGACGCTGCAACCGGGCGATACGGTCATCGACGTCGCCGCCTGGCATCAGTGGTCGAACCGGAATCGGGCGGGTCGAGGCATCGTCTTCTCGTTCGACATGATCGCGGCGCGTTTCGTCGATGGCTCCGCCGGGCTGGTGCAAGGCCTCGACGAACCCATCCGTCCCGATCCGGCAGCGCAGCTGCCGGCCGGCGTGCGGGCCGCACGGCGCGTCGTCATCGCCGATCGCGAGCCTGGCAGATCGACACTGGTCTCCGACGGCCCTTCGCCCGACGTCCGGATCGATCCGGCCCGCCCGGGCTTCGCGATCCAGAGAATGTGGGTCACCGACGGGTCGCCGGCCAAGGTCGTCACCGAGACGCTCCACCTGCCTCATCGCCTGATGCCTCCGCCGGGCGGGTCCGTCTTCAACATCGTGACCCATCCGTCCGACGCGGCATGGTGGGGCAAGGCGGGCGCCGCCGAGGTGAAGGCCTACTTCTCGGCCATGGATGCTCCCGAAGCCTGCGCGTTCGCGCCGCAGGCCAAGCATCCCTACATGCAGCGGACCCGCACGATCGACTTCGTCATCGTGATCGAAGGCGAGATCGTGCTCGTGCTGGACGAGCAGGAGGTCATCCTGAAGGCGGGAGACTATGTCGTGCAGCGGGCGACCCGCCATGCCTGGAGCAATCGGTCGGACCGGCCCGCCGTGCTGGCAATCGCGTCGCATGACGCCGCATGAACAAGGAGGCAGACGAATGATCCCGATGATCCGGTTCGTCCCGGCGTGTCTTCTGCTCGCCCTCTGGTTGCAGCCGCCGGCTTCGGCGCAGGATTTTCCGGTCAAGCCGATCCGGATGATCGTTCCAACCGCGCCGGGTGGGCTGACCGACATTCCCGCGCGAATCATCGCCGAGCGCATGCGGTCGGGGCTCAATCAGCAGTCCGTCATCGTCGAAAACCGCGCCGGCGCGGGCGGCATCATCGGCGCCGAAGCCGTCAAACATGCGCCGGCGGACGGCTACACGCTGTTGTACGCGCAGGCGCCGGTGCTCAGCTATCTGCCGGCCTTGGCGAAGAAGCTGCCCTACGACATCTTCGATGATTTCGATCCGGTCATGCTTGCGGTCCGCGCACCGCTCGCGATCGTGGTGCGTGGGGATAGTGCCTATCGCTCCGTCTCGGATCTGGTGCAGGCATCGCGCAAGCGGCCGGGCGGTCTCAACTACGGGACGGCAGGCATCGGCACGGCTTCGCATCTGGTGGGATTGATGCTTGCCGGCGAGGCCGGCGTGCCGATGACGGCCGTGCACAACCGCGGCGACGCGCCCGCGTTGCAGGATCTTCTGGCCGGCTCGGTCGATTTCTACATGGCAGGCGCGGTCCGCGAGCAGGTCGCGGAAGGCCGATTGCGCGCCCTCGCGGTGACGGGAATGGACCGTTGGTTCGTCTTTCCCGACGCGCCGACCGTCAAGGAGGCGGGCTATCCGGGGGTCGAGATCTATGCCTACTCGGGGATCATGGTCCCGAAGAAAACGCCGGCCGACGTGGTCGCCCGGCTGAGCAAGGCGGCCAACGACGCGTTGTCGGACTCGACGGTACGGGAACGGCTGCAGGCGCTCGGCTTCGACGTTCGCGGCGGGCCGCCGCAGGACTTTGCCCGCTTCCTGACCGGCGAAGTCGAGCGCTACCGGCAAGTCGGGGCACGGAACAATCTGGTACTCGACTGACGCCAGCGCTTCGTCAACCGAGCCGCCGCCGCAACCCCGCCAGATGATCGCCGCGGCCGGCGCGGCCGACCAGTGCCAGCGTCGGCGCGGCCGCGACCAGCGAGCGCGCCGCGGCGGCGAGCGCGTCGCCGTCGATCGCGCGCGCCGCGGCGATCCGTTCGTCCGGCGTCGCGACGCGGCCGTGCACCAGCAGGTCCTGCGCGACCGCCTCGACCAGATCCATCGGCCGCTCGTGCTGGTGCGCGAGCAGCAGCACACGCTGGTTGTGGGTCCGCTCCAGGTCCTCCGGCGCGACCTGCCGGGTCAACGCCACGATCGTCTCGCCGACGCGATCGAAGAACGCGTTGAGGCTGCGTCCGCCGACGCCGGCCGCGATCTGCAACGTGCCGCCGTCGTCATGGCCGTCGATCCAGGCGTCGACCCGGTAGGCCAGGCCGTGCTGTTCGCGGACGGTCTGGAACAGCGGTGACGACGCGCCGCCGCCGAGCAGGTCGGCGAGCAGCTCATAGGTCGTGAACGCCGCGTCCGAGCGCGGCGGTACCGGCCAGCCGAGGATCACCGAGGTCTGGTCGAAGTCCTGCTCGATGTGGCGGAAGCCGCCGACGTAGCGCGCCGGCTCGCGGACCACCGGCTGGCCGCGCGGCAGGTCGCCGAACTGCCGCTCCACCTCGGCGGCGAAGCGCTCGTGGTCGAGCGCACCGGCGCCGACCACGACCAGGCTGGCCGCGCCATAGTGGGCGGCGTGATAGCCGACCAGATCGTCGCGGCCGATCGCGTTGACCTGGCGGCGCGTGCCGAGGATCGGCCGGCCGATCGCCTGCTTCGGAAAGGCGAGCTGGTCGAACGCGTCCTGCGCCAGCGATTCCGGGTCGTCGGCAGCCTCGTCGATCTCCTGCAGGATCACCCGCCGTTCGCGATCGATCTCGGCCGGCGGAAACGTCGAGCGGCGCACGACGTCGGCGAGCACGTCGAGCACGATCGGCTCGGCGCCGGCCAGCGCGTCGGCGTGGTAGACGGTATGGTCCTTGGTGGTATAGGCGTTCATCGACGCGCCGACCCGCTCGATCGCGATCGACAGCGCCCGCGCGTCGCGGGTCTCGGTGCCCTTGAACGCCATGTGCTCGAGGAAGTGCGACAGGCCGTTCAACCGCGCCGGCTCGTCGCGCGCGCCGGCGCGGACGAACGCCCCGAGCGCCAGCGTGCGGAACGCCGGCAGCCGGACCGAGGCGATCGTCAGGCCGTTGGCGAGCGTGCGGGTCGAGAGGTCCAAGGCGGCAGGATCGTCGAATGGAACCTGCGACGATACCATGCCGGTTCAACGCTGCCGGGATGTGGCTGGCGGCGCCGTTACCGCGGCGTCTGGTCGTTGCGCTGGGGGATGGTGGCCAGCAGATCCGAGCCCGGAATCACCAGGGGCAGCGCGAGGAACTCCGGTACGACCAGGCCGATCTTGCGTTTGATGCCTCTGAGTGTCAGTTCCTGATCGATGATCCAGTGCGCCATCCCGCTGTTGTCGGCGATCGCATGCCAGGAGGACTGGAAGTCCTCCAAGGACATACCCGGCGGAAACGCCGATTGTCCTTGCAGGCGATGCAGACGTAATGATCCTTGATCAGCCTCCTCTGGTGAAAGCCGGTGGTCATCGTCGTGATGTGGCCGATCGCCATGTCGATATCACCGCGTTCCAGCGCTCCGCCAGGATTGTTCTCGGGGATTCGATGGATACGCAGACGCTGTGTGCGACGCCGCCCAATCCGCCCTGAACTCAACGCCAACCGCTGCGAGGGCTACCGGATGCCGCCGGCAGACTCAGCCCAGCAGTAGCTAGCGCCTGTCCTCGAAATACAAACGCGTAGGGTTATCTACAAGGATCTTCCTCAATATCGCTTCGTCAGAAGCCCAGTCGAAAAGCTGGTCAACAAGCTTTCCGTCGTCCGGGCTCTCCGACTTGTATGCAATATGAGGCCAATCCGACCCCCACAGTACCTGTGAGGGATTGCAGTCGATCAACGCCCGTGCCCTGGCCTTTGACGGCTGAAAGAGCGCGTTGGAAAGCTTCACCCAGGCACGACCGGACTTCAGCAATTCCAGCAGGATCCGGAACCCCGGCGAGTTGTCGTCGTGCCCGGGCTGGATATGAGCCATATGGTCAAAGACGATCGGAACCGGGGAATTCCACAGGCGCTCCGCGATGTCCGGCAGCGATTCTGCATCCAAAAACAGCTGAATGTGCCACCCGAGGTCTTTCACTCTTTCCGCGAGAGTCTGAAGTACGTCCAGACTTAAACCACCGGTCGCGTACAGCTGTATGCGAATCCCTCTTGCTCCTCGCTCGTGCATCTCCAGGATTTCCGAATCGCTGATCGCCGGATCCACCACCACGACCGCGCGTGCCCTTCTTCGCGACGCCTCCACGGATTCCAGAGTACATGCGTTGTCCACCCCGTAGACGCTGGGCTGGACGATAACCATCCGGTCCACTCCAATGGCCTGGCAGGTACGTGCGTAGTCCTCGAGTGTCGCTTCATCGGGCTGGAACGTACGCACCTCGCGCAGTGGGAACCGTGAAAAGGGGCCGGCGATATGCATATGGCAATCGCATGCGCCACGAAGCAGGCGCCGCTTAGGGGCAGAAACTTCGGAACGAAAGCTTGAAGCCATGAAATGTTCACCCTTGCATTGCCATAAGCCGCCAGCTCACCTGATCTGGCGTCGCCTATTCATGGCAGGAGATGCCGTCATGCGCAGCCGCGAAGTGCAGAATGTGATTGGCACATGCCACCGGAAATTGAACCCACACCATGTGATAGGGCGTCGGCAGATGGACTAGCTTGAAATCGCGAATACGGTCCTTGAGAATCTCTTCCTGCTCATTCGTGGCAATTTCACCCGATCTCGGATAGAGGCCTAGAACCGGCGCCTTGATTCGGCTGAGGTAGGGCGTTGCGTCAGCCCTTACCGCGAACTCCATCATTGCTATGAGCACTTCTACCTTGTTCTTGCCGGTCTCGGCTGCATACCACTCAAGCAGATCGGGATCCGTGTTCGGAGGAAAGCGTATGGCGGTATTGGCCGCCTTGGCCCATCCGTAGGAGCCGAGCTTCTGCAAGGCCTCTCTCCATGATGAGAATCCGCACATGTACTTCTTCTGCGCTTCCTTCCCGATGAACAGCGGCGCAGCAATGGCAGACAAGGTCCTGACCCTTTCCGGGCATTCCGCGGATAGGGCGAATCCAAGAATTCCGCCTATGGATTCGCCGGCGTAGTGCACGTCCTTCACCCCCAGGTGATCAATGATCGCCAGCAGATCAGACAGGTACTTCTCTACGTCGAGCCCCTCATCGAGTTCGAGATCCGAACCCGACTCACCCAGCCCCCTGAGGCTTGGACACACGACCTTGTAGAAACGGGCCAAATACGGGATCAGGTTGTACCAATAGCGCGCGGATCGTCCGAACCCGTGCTGCAGAATCAAGACCTTCGGCTCCTTCCAGGGATCGGTGTAGTCATGAACCTCATAGGCCAGTCCCACGCCGTCCTTCGCCTTTATCTTTACCACCCTACGTCCCGTCCTCGTGTTCGGCGACGATGATCATTCGGCTTTGATTCCTGCCTCCTTCACGATTCTCGCCCACTTCGCATGGTCGGCCTTGATGAACGCGGCGAAGTCCTGTGGGGATGTGCCCGACTGCAGGTCCACGCCCTGGCGCGCGAAGCTGTCCCGGGTTTCCGGGTTCTCGGTGAATCTGGAAAGTTCACGATGAAGGCGTGCGATCACTTCCGGAGGCGTCCCGGCCGGGGCAAACATCGCGTAGAAGATGCTGGCTTCGTAGCCGGGAAGGCTCTCGGAGACCGTCGGCAGGTCAGGAAGGCGGTCGAATCGCTTTGGACTTGTGATTCCCAGCGCCCTCAACTTTCCAGAAGTGACGTGCGGCAGGGAGGTGACAACATTGTCGAATTTCGCCGGCACTTGCCCGCCAAGCACGTCCACCATTGCAGGCGCATCGCTCTTGTATGGAACGTGGGTCATCGAGATTCCGGCCTGCCGCATGAAGAGTTCCATCGCCATGTGTGCTCCGGAACCATTTCCGCCCGAGGCGTAGCTGAGTTTCCCCGGGTCTGCTTTCGCCCGTGCGATCAATTCGTCTATCGTGTTGACCCGCAGTTCCGGATGAACCACGAGCAGCTGGGGGACCCATCCGATGACACCCACCGGCGTGAAATCCCGCAACGGATCGTAGGGAGCGGAGGGAATCATGCTTGGAACGACAAGGAATATCGTTCCCGTCACCAGCAAGGTGTACCCATCCGGATCCGATTTCGCGGCGAACTGGGTTCCGATGATGCCGTTTCCGCCAGTCTTGTTGTCGACGACGATCGTCTGCCCAAGGCCTTCGGTGAAACTCTTGGCGAGTGCCCGCGTGGTGATGTCGACCCCGCCCCCGACGCCGAACGGCACGACGATGCGAATCGGCTTCGACGGAAACTGCTGAGCCATCGATGGACTGCCTAGCAAGATCGCGCCTACTGAGAAGAGCGCCATGAGGAGCTTTCGAAATTGCCCTGCCATGTTCATCCCCTGGTTATGTCTTTTTCCGCGCTGATCCGCGTATCGATCTGGCGTTGCTCGTCCGTTCTAGTTCGGCCTCGTATCCCTGCTTACGAACGGCAGCCGTCCAAGATTCCCGCCGGCACCCGAACAGGAAAATCCATGAGCATCTGCCCGTGCGCCTTGCCCTGAGGGTCATATCTCAGGGAACTGGTTCCCCCTCCGCCAAGGGCACCGTGCAATACGAGGTTCACGCCCCTGAGGCCGGGCCAGTCAAAGCGCTCGACCGGCCCTTTGATAGCGTGAGCCATGTATTCCGCAACGGCATCGGCAGTGACCTGCGCCTTGATGAATGGCAGATACGCAGCCGTTCTCGCAAGAACTGCGATGTTGGACACATCGCCCTTGTCGCCGCTGCGCCCGTAGGCGAGCGTCGCAAGCGATACGACCACATCGGATACGTCTTGGGGACGCGCTCCGGTCGAATCGCCCGCTGCCTCGGAGACCTTTCTTGGCGGTATGTCTATTCCGTGACTCCGGATCCGAACCGCAACGGATTCGCCGGCGAGTCGCACTTCCGCGGATACGCGAGCTTTGCTGACTAGAGACGAATGCAGTCTGATCACGGGCTGCACCGCCGGCCGTCCACCCATTACACCGGCTATCCCCTGCGCCATCCCGGTACTGGCGGAAGCTATCTCTCCTGAAAATATCTCGGCCGCTTGCTTGCAGCGATGTCTTACGGCGACCTTGAGAATCACCTCTCGGCTTGCCGAGATCCGCGCGTGGGGACCATAGGTGTCCTCCGCCCCGAGCACCTCGACAGAGGTATCTGAAAAGTCACCAAGTCCTTCACGTTCAAGAATCGACCGCGTTCTCTTCAGGATCGCGGCTCCAACCGCCCGCGCCTTCGCCACCGCGGAGATGCCTTTTATCAACAGGGTGGCCAGACAGCGGTAGCCGTCCTGATAGGTGACGCTGACCTTGTAGGTGTTCGTGCATGGCTTTCCCTTCGCACCGGAAACCCGGACGCGATCCGGACCGACTTCCTCTACGGTGACTCGGGAGATATCGCATACGACGTCGGGCAGGACATACGTCTCCGGATCGTCGGTCTCGTACGTGATCTGCTCGGCGATAGTGCCCCAGCTTACTTTCCCGCCCGTACCTTTCGGTTTGGTGACTACGAAGCTTCCGTCGTCACGACATTCTGCAATCGGGAAGCCAATGTCGGCCCATCCATCTGCCACTTCCTCCCAATCCGTATAGATGCCGCCAGTGCATTGTGGTCCGCATTCGATGACATGGCCGACGAGGCTTCCCGCCGCGAGCATATCGAACTGATCTTCCTTCCAGCCGAATTCATGGATGAGGGGGCCGAGGGCAAGCGCACTATCGACACACCGGCCGGTAATTACGATATCCGCGCCGCGGTCCAGTGCCGCGGCGATCGGGAACGCGCCCAGATAGGCGTTTGCACTCAGGGGCCGGACCGGAAGGGACTCACCCGAGAACATCTCCCACAGGCCTTCGTTCCGGAGTTTCTCGATCTGCGGCATCAGATCATCTCCCAGGACCACTGCGACCTTGAGCGATACGCCTTGGGACGCAAGCTCTCGTTCAACTTCCGCTTTGCAGCCGAGGAGGTTCAAGCCGCCTGCGTTTACGACAACCTTCAGGCCTTTCAGCGCGATCTCTTTCGCGTACGGCTTGATCACGGACGTGACGAAGTCCGGGGCGTAGCCATGCATGGGATTTCTCTGCATCGCTCTTGCAAGGATGGACATCGTTATTTCGGCCAGATAGTCTCCAATGAAGTACTCGATCTCGTCGCAAAGGATCATCTGACGGACGCCCTCGGGCGTGTCGCCCCAGAAGCCCGATCCGCAGCCGATTCGAACCACCTTCCCATGAGCGGCAGCGTTCCCGGCCGTGAGCGTCACGCTACTTCCCCTTCCAGACGGGCGTGCGCTTCTCCGAAAAGGCCTTTGGCCCTTCCTGCGCGTCCTCGCTGAGATAGACCGGCGCGAACAGATCGTCCGCCGATTTCATCGCCTTGGATCTCCCCATTTCCGTGGACAGATAGACCATCTCCCGGCAGGCCCTCACGGTCAGCGGCGCATTGGCCGAAATCTGCAATGCCAATGCCATGGCTTCATCCATCAGTGAGGAAAGTGGTGCCAGGCGGTTGACGTAGCCCAGTTCATAGAGGCGTCGTGCGGAGATGAGTTGTCCTGTCATGAGAAGCTCGAGCACGACTCTTTGCGGCAGCATGTTGATTAGGGGTACCGCCCATGGTGTTCCGCGTCCGACTCTTGCCTCCGTGATGCCGAAGGTGGCGTGATCGGCGGCAACACACAGATCACACATCTGCGCGATCAGCCATCCGCCGGCAACAGCTACGCCATTCACGGCCGCTATGGTGGGTTTGGTCACAACCAGGTCATCCCCGATGACCGGTACTCCGCCGGGCCCTCTGGGCGGTATCTTCAGTTTGCTGACGGATGCCTCCTTCAGGTCCATTCCGGCGCAGAACGCCTGCTCGCCGGTCGCGGTGAGAATGGCCACCTTCGCCAGACTGTCGCGTTCGAAGCTCTCGAATGCGCTTCTTAGGCCTTCACGCACGGAAGCGCTCAGCGCATTGCGCTTCTGAGGCTGATTGATGGTGATCAAGGCCACCGGGCCCCGTTTTTCATAGAGCACCGCGTTGCCGGTAGCGGATGCTTCAACCATGCAAGGCTTCGCTCGGCATGCTTGGACGACTGATCACGCCCTTTTCGATCAGCTCTTCGATTTCTCGCGCCGGATAGCCGAGCTCTCGCAGAATCTGCTCGCTATGCTCCCCCAGCACCGGAGCGGCGCCCGGCTCGAGGGCGGGCGTCCCGTAGAGATCGACGGAGAATCTCGGCAACTGCATCGCGTTGCCCCACTGATCCGGAATCTCCTTGAAGAAGCCGACGTCCTGCATGTGCGGATCACTCGGAAGATCGTCGAGCCTGTTGAGAGGTACGCAGGGAACCTCTGCTTTCTCCAATAGCTGGCCCCACTCTTCCGCGGTCTTGGTCAGCACGATACTCGACACCAGCGCGTAGTATTCGTCCGTATGGTTCGTGCGCTCTTCTATCGTCAGGAAGCGGGGATCGGAAAGGAGATCTCGCCTGTCCGCAGCCATACAAAACCCCTCCCATTGCTTGTCGTTGTAGACCATGATGGATATGTACCCGGACTTGGTGAGAACGGGCTTTCGATGCTTGCCGACGAGCCTCTGATACAAGGGGCGGCCGATCGGCGGCTTGAAGGTCGAACCGCTGGCATGCTCGAGCAGCAGGCAGCCAGCCATCGTCTCGAACATAGGCACGTCGATTTCCTGTCCGAGCCCGTTCTTGTGCCGGCTCACCATGGCAGCTGAAATCGCATAGGCAGCCATCAGCCCGGTGAGCTTGTCGCCGAATACGGAAGGAATGTAGCCAGGCGCCCCCAGCTGCTCGGCCTGGAGCATCGAAAGCCCGCTGATTGCCTGAATGGTGTCGTCGTAGGCCGGTTTTCCGTAGTACCGGCCCCTGCGACCAAAGCCCAACAGATTGCAATAGATCAGCCGGGGATTGATCGCTGCAACCGACGGGTAGTCGAGACCGAGGCGCTGAAGTCCATCGGGCCTGATCGAGTGCACGAACACGTCGCATGAAGCGACCAGATCGAGGCAGACTCTGCGCCCCGCAGGTGACTTGAGATCGATGGCAATGCTTCGCTTGCCGCTATTGGCATTAATGAACAGGCCGGATTGCCCTTTCTGCCGATACGGCCCGACAGCGCGGGTGACGTCGCCCTCGGGGCTTTCCACCTTGATGACATCCGCGCCCATAGCCCTGAGCAGCATCGTGCAATAGGGGCCCATGACCACGGAGGTCAGATCGAAAACCCTAGTGCCTTCCAGTGGCGCCAAGCCTTGGTCTCCCGCTGGGGCCGAGCTCTTGATTCCTCAGGATCCGAACCCTGTTGATATGGTCTAATATCGGACTATGATTCCGATATTGGAAGATTAAACCAGGCACGGATGCGTGTCAAGGGCCGGCGGTTCCACCTCGCCGGACTGATACGAGCGCTGCCTGCTCGGTCTCGTGGGCCAGTGAACGCGGAGGAGTCGATGAAGACAGCTGCGACGGAAATGTTTGATATCGAAGTTCCGATATTTGCGTTCTCGCATTGTCGAGACGTAGTAGTGGAGGTGTCCAAATCGGGCGGATTGGGTGTCCTCGGGTGCGCCTATCTCACGCCCGAGCAACTGCAGATGGAACTCGAATGGATCGACCGCCATGTGGGCGGTAAGCCATATGGCGTCGACTTTCTGATGCCCAAGAACTACGACTCGGTCAAGGAGGCATCGAAGATGGCAATCGCTGACCTTCCGCGGGAACAGCTCGAGTTCATGCGTGACGTTTGCGATGAAGCCGGAATCCCTCGGTTGCCGGAAGCTGAAGCGGAAAAGATGCTGCTCGAAGAGATCAGCCACATCCACATGACTCCGGAGCAGAACCGGGAGTTGGTCGAGGTCGCGCTAAGGCACCCGATCAAGCTCGTGGTCAATGCTTTGGGCACGCCCCCGAAGGATCTGGTGGACCGATTTCACACGATGGGCATCAAGGTAGGAGCAATGATAGGGAAGGTGGAGCATGCCCTTGCCCAGCGAGATGCGGGTGTCGACCTCGTGATCGCACAGGGATCCGAAGCCGGCGGCCATACCGGCAAGATATCTTCGATCGTTCTATGGTCACAGGTGATCGATGCAGTCGCGCCGATCCCGGTGCTTGCGGCTGGCGGCATCGGCCGTGGGAGACAGATGGCTGCAGCCATTGCACTGGGTGCCGAAGGCGTCTGGTGTGGCTCGATCTGGCTCGCCACACAACAAAGCGAGCTGCTGCCGGAAATGAAACAGCGACTCTTCGAAGCAAAAGCGGAAGACGCGATTCAGAGCAGGGTCAGGACGGGGAAGCCTTGCAGACTCCTCCGCAGCAAGCTAACCGATGCGTGGAATAGACCGGATGCACCGCCGACCCTGCCCATGCCCCTGCAGACGATCGTCATGAGCGAGGCCCGGCTACGCGTCGACCGCGCGCGAGCAAAGGAATACATGACCTATCCCGTTGGCCAGATTGTTGCCGAAATGAAGCACGAGGCGGCAGTGAAGCAGGTCATCTACGACATAATGGTGGAGTTTCTAAGCTTGGCCGAACGCTTCGAGAGGCTCGTCGCGAGTGACTGACGAGAAGCCATCTCATCTGGATGAGGCCGTGGTGCACGGGTTCCCGCACACCGTCGTTTGTCCCATGGGGTCACGCAACGCGCAGGGAATTTTGAATGACCGAACGACTAGTGCCGGAGAGAGATAGCGACAACAATGCCCCCTACCCCGGACCCCAATCTCCGAACCGCGTCCTGCGTCTTCTGGAGACACTGGCGAAATCAGGAGAAGGCTTGCCGCTCGTCCGAATCTGCGAGTCGCTGGACTTCCCCAAGACGACCGTGCTGAATCAATTGCGGGCGCTCGAGGCCACCGGCTACGTCGCCAACTCCGACGGCATTTACGCGCTTGGGCCGCTTTCCTACAGGCTGGGGCTGATCATCGCATCGTCCTTCCGGCTGACCGCAACCCTTCATCCGCTGCTCGTAACACTTGCATCGAAGTGCAGGGAAACCGTCATGCTCGGCATGCTCGATGAGATCCGCAATGAAGTGAGCTACGTTGATATCGCACAGCCGGAAGTTCCGGTCAGATACTTCGCAGAGATCGGAACCTATCGACCACTCTACTGCACCGCCATTGGTCGCGCCATTCTGGCTTTTCAGGACGAGAACTTTCTGAATCGGTATTTCCGGACTACTGCGTTGGCCACGCATACACCGAACACCGAAACCGACGTCGATCGCCTCCGGCATCTTCTCCAGGAAGTAAGACGCAAGGAAGTTGCGTGCACCGCGGGTGAATATGACAGCACTACGGGCGCCGTCGCTGCTCCAATCTTCGACAAGTCCGGTCGAGTAGCGTTTTCGGTCAACATAGCCGCGCCCATTGAACGGTTGGTGAGCCGCAAGGAAGAGCTCACGCCTCTAGTTCATGAGGCAGGACGATACTTCTCTCAGGTTCTTGGATATACACCGAGCGAGCGTCGCATCGACGAGCAATGACGCGGCGTAAACCGGTCGCGTACACCACCTGATATTCGAAGAAGTCCTGGTGGGACGTGGCGCGCCAGGCGCAGTGGGCCAGCCCTGCCGATGTGAAGGCTGGACCGGCTCGGTGGGCATGCACGGCCCGGTGTTGAACTCGTGGGTACTAGCTCGCATGGACGCGACGAGCCGTACCCAGTGGCGCCGACCTACTCGATACGACCTCCATACAGCATCAGATCAAGGTTCCGGACCGCCGCGCCGGCCGCGCCCTTGCCGAGGTTGTCGAAAACCGCGGCGAGCAGGATCTGGTCGCCGTCCGGACTGGCCAGCACCTGCAGGCGGATCGCATCGGTGCCGTTCAGAGCCTGCGGATCCAGCGTGGCGGACCCGCCGCCGGGCGTCGGCACGGCCACCTGCACCTGAGGCTGGCCGGCGTGGTGGTCGGCGAGCGCGGCCTGCAGCCGCGCCGCGCTCGCCGCATCCGGCAGCGATTCGCGATGCAACGGTATCGTCAGCACGATGCCCTGCCGATAGTGTCCGTAGGCCGGCACGAAAATCGGCCGGCGCTGCAGCCGGGCGTGCTGGCAGATCTCCGGTACGTGCTTGTGCTGCAGTTCCAGCGCATAGAGCTGCAGGGCTGGCGCCGTGGCGGCTTCGGCGCCCTCGTGACGCACGATGCCCTGGCGGCCCTGGCCGGAATAGCCCGAGATCGCGTGGATCGACACGGAGAGATCCGCCGGGACGAGGCCGGCATCGACCAGCGGCCGCAGCAGCAGCAGTGCCCCGGTCGGATAGCAGCCGGGATTCGAGACCCGGGCCGACGCCGCGATCCGTCCGGCCTGGCCGGCGACCAGCTCCGGCAGGCCATAGGTCCACGCCGGATCGATGCGGTGCGCCGAACTGGCGTCGATCAGCCGCACCCCGCTCGCACCGGCCAGCGTGACCGCCTCGCGGGCGGCCGCATCCGGCAGACAGAGGATCGCCAGGTCGGCTCGTTGCAGGGCTTCGGCGCGTGCCCCCGGATCCTTGCGCCGGTGGTCGGGCAGCGTCAGCAGACGGATGTCGCGTCGCGGCGCGAGACGCTCGCGGATCTGCAGTCCGGTCGTGCCCTGGTCGCCGTCGATGAAGACGAGTGCGCTGATGAGTGTGCCGGTCATGGTCGGGCTCCGAGGGCTGCAAGCGTGTTCGCCGAGGGGGAACGATCGGAAAGAAGAACGGTCGTCGAGATGCAGGATCGTCGCAGCTCGACTCGCTTCAGACCAGTTGAATCTGGCAAACTAAAAATTCAGAAATACTGAATCAACCCGACGATGCGCGAATTCAACCTCGACCGCCTGCGAACCTTGGTCAACGTCGCCGACCGCGGCAGCTTCGCCGCCGCGGCCCAGGCCTTGCACCTGGCTGCGCCGACCGTCACGCTGCATGTCGCCGAGCTGGAATCCCGCCTGGGAACCCGGCTGCTGGTGCGGGCCCGCAGCGGCGTCACGGCGACCCGGGTCGGGCTGCAGGCCATTACGCGAGCGAGGCGGCTGCTGGCCGAGGCCGACGCGTTGGTCGACGATCTGCGGGCCGAGGTCCGCGGCCGCTCCGGACGGATCCGCGTCGGGGCCTCCACCGGAGCGCTGGCGTGGCTGTTGCCACAGGCGTTGCGCCGGCTGCAGCACGATCACCCGGGCCTCGACGTCCAGGTGGCGGTGCTGACCTCGGCCGAGAGCCTCGCGCGGCTGGCCGCGGGCTCGCTGGACCTCGGCCTGATCGCGCTGCCGCAGACCCCGCCGCGCGGCGTCCGACTGCGGCCGTGGCGGCGCGACCCGGTCCGCGCCTTCGTGCCTGCCGCCTGGCAGGCCCCGCGAACGATCTCGGCAGAATGGCTGGCTGCCCGGCCGCTGATCCTGAACGACGGCAGCACCCGGCTACGTCGGCTGACGGACGATTGGTTCGCCCGCGCCGGTCTCGCGCCGCAACCGCGAATCGAACTGAATTTCAACGATGCGATCCGCAGCCTGGTCGCCGCGGGCTATGGCGCCGGCCTGCTCCCGCACGAAGCCGGCGCGCCGATGCCGGATGCCGGCCAGGTCACGATGCACAGGCTGCGACCGGCGCTCTGGCGGCCGCTCGGACTCGCCTGGCGCGAGGGCGACGACGACCGGGCCGTGCTCCGGGTACTCGAGGCGCTGGAGGCCGAGGGTCGCCGGCCCATGCGCGGCTGACTGCCGGGCTGGATCTGCAGCCGGATACGGATCCTCGCAGGCTGCACTCGCGCCGCCGCTGACAGCTTGTGCCCGGCAGCGCTTTGCGTATAGTATCTATATTGTCTACTATGAAACTAATAAGGCCGGAGCGCTCGCGCAGCCTGCCCAGTCGGGTCGCGGGTCCGGCCGTTTCGCATTCCCGCCAACCTTTCAACCTCAGAGGTAAGTAACGTGATGCACTGTCGATTGATGTTCCCGGTCAAACGGATTCTCGGACTGGTGGTGGCTTCCGTACTCTCGGTTGGCACGGTGAGCGCAGACGAGGCCTATCCGACAAGACCCATCACGCTGATGGTGCCTTACGCGGCCGGCGGCGGTTCCGATCTCCTCGCCCGTATCGTCGCGGCCGGCATGAGCGAGCGACTGGGTCAGCAGATCGTGGTCGACAACCGCCCCGGCGCCTCGACCGGCATCGCCGCCAGCCATGTGGCGCGCGCGAAACCCGATGGCTATACGCTGCTGCTCGGCAATACGGCAACCTTCATCGTCAACGAGCTGCTCAAGGTCAAGACGAACTACACGCCCGACCAGTTTTCCCTGCTCGGCATGGCGGCGAACTTCCCGATGGTGTACGTGGTCTCTTCCTCGTCGCCGATCAAGACGATGGCGGAGCTGGTTTCGTCGATCAAGAGCAAGCCCGCGACCGAGAACGTGACCTATGCGTCACCCGGTATCGGCTCGCCGCACCATCTCGGAATGGAGGCGCTCAAGTACCGGGACAGTCTGAATATCATGCATGTCCCCTACAAGGGCGTTTCGCCCGCATTTCCGGACCTGATCGCCGAGCGGGTCAGCACCATGTTCGTCGACTATGCCGCCGCATCGGCCTTCATCAAGGAAGGACGGCTGCGCCCGCTTGCCGTCGGCAGCCAGCAACCGACGAGCTTCCTGCCCGGCGTACCGACCATGCAGAGCCTGGGCTACACGGATTTCCAGATCACCGGCTGGCAGGGCCTCGCCGTACCCAGCGGCACACCGCAACCGGTCCTGAACAAGCTGGTCGGCGCGCTCCGGGAGACGCTGGCCGATCCGAAAATCCAGGGGCAGCTGCGCCAGACGGGTCTCGAGCCCAACTTCCTTGATCCGGCGGCGTTTGCCGCCCACATCGATCGCGAGCGCAAGGAGCTCGGCACCCTGATCAAGGCCAACAAGATCACGATCGAGTAACCGCGGCCGGATGACAGACCTATGAGCCAGGGTATGCGCGTCGGTATCGTCGGGGCCGGCATCGGTGGGTTGGCGGCCGCACTGGCCCTGTTGCGCCGGGGAATCGATGTCCAGCTCTACGAGCAGGCCGCTTCCCTGCAGGAAGTCGGAGCAGGCGTCCAGATCACGCCCAACGGATCGCGGGTCCTGATCGCGCTGGGCCTCGAAGACGAGGTCATGCGCCAGGGCACCCGCACGCGAGGGAAGGACAACTATCTGTGGAACACGGGCCAGAAAAGCAAGTTCATCACGCTTGGCGACAAGGCCAATGAACAGTTCGGGTCGCCGTATCTGACCTTTCACCGGGCTGATCTGCATGCGATCCTGCTGCGGGCGGTACAAGGCCTGAAGCCGGATGCCGTGCGGCTGGGCATGCGCTGTCGATCGATCGCCCAGTCGGACGGTTCGGTCGAGATCGGCTTCGACGACGGCAGCACCGTCCGGGAGCCGGTCGTGATCGGCGCGGACGGCATTCATTCGCCGGTCCGGCAGGCGCTGTTCGGCCCCGATGCCGCCGAGTTCACCGGCTGCATGGCCTGGCGGGGCCTGATCCCTGCGGAGCGGCTCGAAGGCATCGTCGACCTCGAAGGGGGCATGATGTGGCTGGGCCCCAGCGCCCACATCGTGACCTACCCGGTCCGCCAGGGTCGCCTGCTGAACTTCATCGGGATGGTCGACCGCGACGACTGGCTTTCGGAATCATGGACCGAGCCCGGCACGGTCGACGAGTGCCTGCGGGATTTCGCTGGCTGGCACGACCACGTGCAGACCATGGTCCGCCATATCGAGATCCCGTTCAAATGGGCACTGCGCGTCCGCCAGCCGCTGCCGGCGTGGAGCGTCAACCGGATCTCGCTGCTCGGCGACGCCTGTCACTCCACGTTGCCCTTCCTCAGCCAGGGCGCCAACATGGCCATCGAGGACGCCATGATCCTCGCCCGCTGTCTCGAGCATGACGAGGGTTCGCCGCAACGGGCGCTCGGTCGCTACGAGAGTCTCCGGCGTGACCGCACCGCCCGCATCACCCGCAACTCGGCGGAGCAACTGCGCCGCGTCCACAACCCGGAGCTCGCGGATCCGGAAACGGCGCGCCAGTACGTCGACAGGGAATGGTCCGTCGCCCGGGTCGATGACCGCTACCAGTGGGTCTATAGCTACGATGCGATCCGGGTTCCGCTCGACGGCGGCGCGCCGGGGGGCGAGCCCAGGCCCTGAGAGCCGCCGGGGATCCGGCCCGCAGCGGCAAGCGGCAGGTTCCCGGGATATCCTGAAGGCCGGGTGGGGGCCAGGCTGTCCTCATCTACAATCGCGGCGGCAAACAAGACCGCGGCCGCCGATTCGGGATGCGCCGCGATGATCGATCCCGGCATGCTCCAACTTCAGAGCTTTCTACCGTACAAGCTGTCCCGGCTGACCAACGACCTGAGCGCTGGCCTGCATGGCACCTATGCGCAGCGCTTCGGTCTCAATGTGTCGCAATGGCGCATGCTGGCGGCGGCGGCGCTGCTGGAGCCCACCACCGTGACCGAGTTGACGGACTACTCCGGCATGGACAAGGTGACGGTAAGCCGGTCCATACGGGAAATGGTCGATCGAAAGCTGCTCGACCGGGTACTCGATGTCAACGACCGCCGCCGGGCAGCGATTTCGCTGACCGACGCCGGACGGGCCATCTACGCCCAGATCGCGCCGGCGGCAACCCGCTACGAGGCCGACCTGCTGAAGGCGCTCAGTCCGGGCGAAGCGGCGACGCTGCACAAGATCCTGGACAAGCTGCTCGACCGGGCCGCCATGATGCGGCAGAGCCGCACCCGGATCTTCCCGTCGCCACAGCCGGGGAACGTACGCCCGCGCCGGAAGAAAGCCGAGATGCTGCCGGCCGGGCCAGCAGACTCCTAAGGTCTGTCGACGCTCCGGACGCCGCGGCGTCCGGAGCGTCGACAGACCCTAGTCGAGCACGGCCAGCGCCTCGACCTCCAGCATCAGTTCCGGCCTGGCCAGCGCCGCTACGCCGACCATGGTGCTGGCGGGCAGATGATCCCGCACCAGAAAGCGCTTCCGGACGTCGCGAATGATGGCGATCCGCTCCGGTGTCATATCGCGTACGAACAAGGTGGTCTTCACCAGATCGCTCATCTTCGCTCCGTACGCGGCAAGGATGGTCTCGATGTTGCGATAGACCTGGGCGACCTGGGCAGCCAGGTCGCCGACGCCGACGACATTGCCGTCGCTGTCGTAGGCGACCTGCCCGGAGATGTGCAGCAAGGTGCCGCCGGTGGATTTGACGACATGCACGAAACCGTTCGGTGTCGCGAGCGTCGGTGGGTTCAGGCGTTCGTTCACCGCGTCAGGCCCTCCTCTTCAATGGCCAGGTTCATCGGCGTGGGGTCGACCCAATCGTCGATCGAGAAATCCTTCGAGACGAATCCGTGCTCGAGCAGAAACCGCTGCTGCGAGGCCACGGCCGCAACAAGCCGGTCTTCGAGGCTCACCTGCAGGCCTTTGACCGCTTCGTCGTGATAGGACGGCGTGATCCACTCTTCCGGTGCCCCCACTTCGCGGGCGCAGGTCCGGTTGGCCAGATCCGGAACCGACCGGCTCCAGGTCGCGGCTTCCCGCAACGCGCGGATGTACGCGGCCACGACCTCGGGCTGACGGCGGGCCAGCTGTCCATCGACCGTCAGGATGTTCGGCACCTGATTGTTGATGCTCACGTCCGGGTCCGGATGAAACCCCAGATCGACGACGACGGCTGCACCCAGCAACGCCTGCAGCTGCAGGCCCAGGGCTCCCGACGCATAGATGGCATCGACCTCGCCGCGAATGAAGGCGAAGGTCTCCGCCTGCTGACGCCGGGCCCGGGCGCTGCCGGCCCACATCCAGTTGCCTCCCTCGCCGCTCGCGGCGGCCGGAATGTAGCGCTCGTGAACCGGCAATTCGCACAGCTCGGCGTCGGCGAGGGTCAAGCCCGCCAGGCGCAATGCCGAGTCGAATCCCCGCAGGCACATCGCCCGCCAGAAATCGATCTCGCCGCTGGTCCGCACCGGCAGCCCGAGGCGCCGGCCGGCCAGATCGGCCGGGCTGCGGATACCGGCATCCGGCCGGGCGAGAATGGCCTGGAATTCACGGGTCCAGGCGATGCCGACGAGGGCCGTGTCGGCCCCTTCGGAGCGCGCCCAGATCGGCGGGATATTGCCGCCCTGGCGGAACAGCCCCGGCGTCGCGTGCGTGAAATGCGAGTCGCGTGCGCCGGTCTGCGGCGCGTTCTCGATCGGTTCCAGCGACCATCCGGCATCGCCCAGCCGGCGCGCCAGGCTGCCGTTGTCGACCGCGATCCCGGAAGCGGTCGGCAGCGGGCAGCGCGAATACCAGAGTTGCTTGCCGGCGCTCATCCGATCGGCCTGACCATCGGCCTCGGATCGATTCCATAGAGCCGTGCCGCATTGGCGCAGAGCAGCTTGTTCATGAATGCGTCGCCGAGATCCTTGCGCCTGACCTCGAATTCGCCGACCAGATCCTCGTGCGCGGCTTCGTCCTGATGCGGCATGTCGCTGCCGATCACGGCGAAGTCCGCGCCCATCCGGTTGGTCACATAGGCGAGATCCTCGTTCGGCTCGCAGCCGACGAACACGCGCCCGTCGTCGAACAGGCGCCGCGTGTTCATCTTGCCGGCGCGCTCCAGCGAGCCGACCGCGCCGAGCAGCCACTCGCAGCCGGTGGCCTCGAGGAAGGCCCAGTGCAGCTTCGGAAAGTCGGTCGGCGCCGAGCTCTCGACCAGGCTGTAGAAACCGAACTGGACACCGATCGGGCCCACGTAGCGCTTCATGTGCGCCGGCCAGAACGGCTCTTCGCCCGGTACGCGGTGCAGATGGCCGAAGACCTGGCGCAGGCCAGGGCTGCCGGAGCCGACATGGACCGCCATCGCGAGGCCGTGCTGCTCGGCCGCTTCATAGATCGGGAAATGAGAGGGGTCGGCGACCGGGCGGTCCCATTCGATGCCGCGCATGAAGACGGCGACCGCGCTGCCCATTTCGGCAACCCGCCGGATCTCGGCCACGGCCGCGGCCGGGTCGCGGAACGGCACCATCGCGTTGTAGTACAACCGCCCTCCCGAGGCCTTGCACTTCTCGGCGAGCACCGTGTTGTAGCTCTTCATCAGCGCCGTTTCGAGCGCGACGTCTTCGCAGATATTCATCAGGCCGAAGGTCGGATGAATGATCTGGTAATCGAGCTTGCGCCGATCCATATCCTTCAGCCGTTCATCGGGAATCGCCAGATGCTG
Source organism: Lautropia sp. (assembly GCA_050249335.1). Classification (GTDB taxonomy): domain Bacteria; phylum Pseudomonadota; class Gammaproteobacteria; order Burkholderiales; family Burkholderiaceae_E; genus Lautropia. The sequence continues at coordinate 20,970 of JBFWQR010000008.1, read as the reverse complement.
GGAATCGAGGTTGTATTTCTTGCGCAGCGAGCGCGTTCCGGCCGTCGGCGAAGCGCCGAACAGACGGACCTTCTCGTCGATCAGCCAGGCGGCATTGAAGACACCGAGCGACGTGTCCTCCGGGAAGCGGACGACCACCGGGCGGCGGCCATGGAACTCGGACGCGAGACGTGACCACGTCTCTTCCGATTCCATGACATGAGCATCAGCATCAATGACGATCATTTCTGGATTTCCTGTGCAGGGTTTCGTGTCGGGTTGAAGTGCGTCTTCAGGTCCGCCCAGCAGCGCCAGTAGTCCTTCTGGAGCTGGGGAGCCTCCATCGCGAACCGGGTCGGCCGGATCACGTATCGGCTCTCGAACATGAACGCGAGGGTATCGGGCATCTTGTGTGGCTCGAGCTCGGCGACGGCCGCCTTTTCGAAGGTCTCGCGGTCCGGGCCGTGGGCCGAGTGGCTGTTGTGCAGGCTGCAGCCTCCGGGGACGAAGCCCTCGACCTTGGCCTCGTAGATGCCGTGGATCAGCCCCATGAACTCGCTCATGAAGTTCCGGTGATACCAGGGCGGCCGGAACGACTTCTCGGCGACCAGCCAGCGCGACGGAAACAGCACGAAATCGATGTTGGCCACACCGGCGTCCGGCGACGGCGAGGTCAGTGCCGTGTAGATGGATGGATCCGGATGATCGTAGCTGACCGTGCTGATCGCCATGAACTTGCTGCAGTCGTACTTGTACGGCGCAAGCGTGCCGTGCCAGGCAACCACGTCGTAGGGCGACCAGCTCTGTTCGGCCGCCCACAGGTTGCCCTGGAACTTCGTCACCACCTCGAAGCTGCCGTCGCGATGCTCGTAGGCCGCGACGGGCACCAGGAAGTCGCGCGGGTTGGCCAGGCCGTTCGAGCCGATCGGCCCGAGCTCGGGCAGACGGAAGGGTGCGCCATAGTTCTCGCAGACATAGCCGGCCGCCGCCCCTTCAGGCAGGTCGACGCTGAACTTGATGCCGCGCGGAATCACCGCCACCTCGCCCGGCGGAACGTCCAGAACGCCGAGTTCGGTGCGGATGTACAGGGCGCCACGCTGCGGCACGATCAGCATCTCGCCGTCGGCGTTGTAGAAGCTGCGGTCGCCCATGGACCGGTTCGCCGCGAAGCAATGGATGCCGACGCCGATCTGCGCGGCGGCGTCGCCATTGGCGGCCATCGTGACCAGCCCTGCGACGAAATCGGTCGGCGCCTGGGGCGCCGGCAGCGGATCCCAGCGCAACTGGGTCGGCGTCGGCGGCACATCGGTGATCGGCGCGGTGCGCAGCAAGCGGTTGTCGAGTTGCCGGAACGGCGTGTGGCCGGCCGACGGATGAATGCGATAGACCCAGGTGCGCAGGTTCTCGGCCCGCGGGGCGGTGAATGCGGTACCAGAGATCTGCTCGGTATAGAGGCCGTAGGGCGCACGCTGCGGGCTGTTCTGGCGGACCGGCAGCGCACCCGGCAGGGCTTCCGTGCAGAAGTGATTGCCGAACCCCGCCTGGTAGCCAGCATGCGCTGCCACCCGGGGCTCTGGCCTGTGTTGCGTCATCATCAGGAACTCCCTTTTTCGCGATGGAGAAAACGCCAGCCGGCGCTTGGTGAAAACGCCGACCGGCGTTCAGTGCCTTGAAAAAATCGAACGGATCCGCTGCCGCAGCGACCCGGACAGCGCCTGCCACCACGCCCGCAGCGCCGTGGTCAGCGACAGTTGCAGCGGCGCCGCTGCCGGTGTCTGCGCCGACGACGACTGCTGCGCCGGGTCGAGCCGCCGCGCGACATTGCGAGCGAACTGATCCGTCAACTGGCTGGCCAGCGCGGCCACGATCTCGGGCCGGCTCAACTCCGCCAGACGCCCGGTCATGTGAAAGGCCGCCGCAATGCGGATGTCGGTCGCATCGGCGCCGGAAGCCGGTACCAGCGCGAAAGTCAGCCGGGCAAGCACCAGCGATTTCGTGAAGCGGTCACGGCCCTCGCTGGCGACGGAACCGGACCACGCCGCATCGTCGCGCAGGACTTTCGCCACGGTCGCGAAGACCGCCCGGATCGGCCCGGCCCTGACGGTGAATTCGCCGCGCAGGCGCTGATCGCCCTGCACCTCGTCCACCCGCAGGCCGGGCATGCAGGCGGCGACCACGGCCGTGTCGCGAAACAGCGCCCAGACCCGCTCGCGCGGCGCCGTGAGCGTAAAGGAGCGCTCGATGCGATTGACCGCGTCGCCGTCCGGCATCGCGGTCGGGTCGGGGATCGGCTTGCCGCCTGCCGCAGCCGCATCGGTCGTTGTAGCCGCGGCCCCATGCAAACCTGCATTGGCATCGGCAACGGCATCCGCGCTCGATACGGCGGATTGCGACACCGCCGATTTCGAGCGCCCTGCGGGCCGGCCCGCGGCGAGGTCTGCCGACGCAACGTCCTGCCACTCGACCTTCTCGGCCGCCACCTGCATGATGGCCTTCACGATCCCCGCATAGCCGGTACATCGGCACAGGTTGCCGGCCAGCTCACGGCGCACGGTCGCCTCGTCGGCTCCGGGAAAGCGGCGCACGATGTCGTGGGCCGTCACCAGCATGCCCGGCGTACAGTAGCCGCACTGCAGCGCATGCTCCCGGGAAAAGGCAGCACGCAGCCGGCTCATCAGATCGTCGTCGTCGAAGCCCTCGATGGTTCGGACCCGATCGCCGTCGCATTGCACCGCGAGCCGGGTACAGGCCCGCGTCACCTGACCATTGACCATCACGTTGCAACCGCCGCAGACGCCATGCTCGCAGGCCAGATGCAGCCCGGTCAGCCGCAGATCGTCGCGCAGGAAATCGCCCAGCAAGGTGCGCGGATCGGCCTCGGCCTGCACGTCGAGCCCGTTCACCGCGAGTCGCAATGGAATCGAGGTCACGTCAGCTCCAGCGCATCGGCCACCGTGGCCGCATGAGTCCGGATCCGGACCGGATCCCGTTCATCGATCAACCCCGACAAGTCCTGCTCCACCGTTGCCAGCGCCGCCAGATCGACAGGGCCTCCCGCTCTTTCCAGCCAGCGGCGGGCCACGTCGTCGGGCACCTGCAGCGGCGTGCCGGCCGCCCCGCCAAGGACGATGCGGACGGACTGCCGGTTGCTGCTGGCGACGATCGCGGCGATCGATTCGGCGAAGCCGCCCAGCTTGCGCGCCCGCTTGGCATAGGCCCAGCGCGTGTCGGCGGCCGGCATCGGAAAGCGGATGCGGGCGATGATTTCACCGTCGGCCAGAGCGGTCGAGAACGGGCCGAGGAAGAATCCGGACAGCGGCAGCTCGCGCCGGCCCGAGGCGCTCACGAGGACGACCTGGGCATCGAGCGCCAGCAGGGCCGACGGCCAGTCGGCAGCGGGATCCGCATGCGCGAGACTGCCGCCGACCGTGCCGTGATTGCGCACGGCGCGGTAGGCGATGCCGCGAGCAACCCGGGTCAGATAGCCGTTGGCGATGGCATCGAGAGCGCCATCCTCGATCTGCGCGTGGGTGGTCAGCGCCCCGATATCGACGACCTGATCGTCTTGCTCGATGCCCCGCAATTCCGGGATCAGGGCCAGATCGATCAGCGTGTCCGGCCTCGCCACGCGCAGGTTCAGCATCGGCAGCAGCGACTGTCCGCCGGCCACCGGACGGGCTTCGTCCTGCGCGGCGGCGAAGCGCTGCAGGGCCGCCGGCAAGGCGTCCGGGCGCGCGTAGGCAAGCGGTGGCGGCTTCATCGCTGCGCCTTCAGCAGCTCGCCCAGCACCTTGCGCGGCGTCAGCGGCGTCCCGGTCAGGACGACGCCCCATTCGCGCAACGCGTCGTTGACCGCGCTGCAGACCACCGAGCCGGAAGGAATCGCCCCCCCTTCGCCGACGCCTTTCACGCCGAACTCGGTCCACGGCGACGGGCTGACCATGTGGTCGATGCGGATGAAGGGCACATCACTCGCCCCCGGCAACAGATAGTCGGCGAGGGTGGCGCCGACGGGCTGCCCGACGGCGTCGAAGCAGCTTTCTTCATACAGCGCGGTGCCGATGCCCTGCACCACGCCGCCGATGATCTGGCCGTCGACGACCATCGGGTTGACCGGCGTGCCGCAGTCCTCCACGACCACGTAGTCGAGCAGTTTCGTGCTGCCGCTGCGAATGTCGACCTCGACCAGCGCGGCGTGCGCGCCATAGGTGTAGGCGCCGCTGCCCGCAGACATGGCATACCCGTAGGTCGCCTCGAGACTGTCCTCCTCGGGGCCGAGCACGCCGGCGAAGCTGCCGTAGTCGACGTGGTAACGCCGGGCGATCTCGCCGAAGCTCAGCTGGTGCCCGGGGCCATGTACCCTGCCTCCGGCAACGCGAACCTCGTCCGCCGCGCACTGCATCATCCTGGCCCCGAGCCGGGCCAGACGGCCGGCCAGCAGGCGGCTCGCACCGGCGATGGCGCCGGCGCCGGCCACCATGCCGCGCGACGCATAGGTCCCGCTCGAGTAGCCCGACCGGCCGGTGTCGCCATGCAGCACCGTGACGTCCTCGATTGCCACACCCAGGACCTCGCAGACCACCTGGGCCATCGTCGTCTCCATGCTCTGTCCATGGGACTGCAGGCCGATGCGAACCTCGATCGTGCCGTCGCCGGTGAGCGCAACGGTGGCCGGCTCCGACGCAGCCCGGACCGGCAGGCGCCAGTCATGGGCAGCCTTCGGGCTATGGCCGGTCAGCTCGACGAAGAAGGCCACGCCGACGCCCAGCCGCTTGCCGGTGGTCTGCGGCTGCTGCTGCGCCCGCCGGACAGCCTCGACGTCGATCATCGCCAGCGCGCGCGTCAGGGCCTGCGGGTAGTCGCCGCTGTCGTAGGTCTTGCCGGTCACGCTCAGCCAGGGCATGTCGGCGGCCGGGACCAGATTGTCGAGCCGCACCGCCCACGGCTCGCGGCCAACCTCCCGGGCCACCGCATCGAGCAGCTGCTCGATCGCGAAGCAGGCACCCGGCCTCGCGACGCCACGGTACGGCGCCACCGGAGGCTTGTTGGTCACGACGGCGCGCGAGCGGCCCCGGTAGCAGGGGATACGGTAAGGTCCGGTCATGTTGCCCAGCGCCATGCCCGCATCCAGCATGTTGGTGAACGGCACGACGGACCAGGCACCCGCGTCGACCGTGATGTCGGCCTCGAGCCCGAGCAGGACGCCCCGTGAATCCGCGAACGCCGTGACGGTGAACTGCTGCTCGCGCGCATTCGCGGCTGCCACGAGATGCTCGCGACGATCCTCGACCCAGCGCACCGGGCGCTGCAGGCGCATCGCCAGCCAGGCAACCAGCACCTCTTCGGCCTGCAGGATGCACTTGTAGCCGAAGCCGCCGCCGACGTCCGGCGCGATGACGCGCAACTGACTCTGGCGCATGCCCAGCGCCTCGGCGACCGCGTCGCGCACCATGTGCGGCACCTGGGTCGACGAATACAGGACCAGTTCCTGGACGCGCGCATCCCAGACCGCCAGGCAGGCCTTGCCCTCCATCGGATTCATCGACTGGCGGGCCGTGGTGAAGGTGCGCATCACCCGCACCGGCGCCGCTTCACAGGCGGCCCGGGCGGCATCGCCGCCACAGTCCAGCGCCAGTTCCTGAACGATGTTGTCGGGCCATTCCTCATGGACGCGGACGTCGGCCGACGCCCTGGCCCTGCCGATATCGATGACCGCAGGCAGCACTTCGGTCTCGACCTCGACCCGCTCGGCGAGATCCTCGGCCAGCGCCCGGGTCGATGCCAGCGCAACAGCGACCGGCTCGCCGACGAAGCGCAGCTTGTCGCGGGCAAGGTACGGAAAGGGCGCCGTGCGAGCCCCCGGCGGCGTATTGTCCGGCACCAGGCAGGACACGCCTTGCAGATCCTCCGCACAGAAGACCAGGCCCTCGGGCTTGCCGACGGCCAGCAGCCGGGCATGCGCCACGGCACTACGCACGACCGCCATCTCCAGCACGCCGGGCATGGCCAGATCCGCCACGAACTGCGCCCGTCCGGCGAGATGGCGCGCGTCTTCCTTGCGCAATACGGAAACACCGACCCCGGCCGGGTTCGCGGCGGCGTTGTCCGGTCGCCCGAAATCGAACTGGTCTCGTCGCATGTCGGTCCCGTAATCCGTTTCAAATTAGTTTATATTGACACTATTGATCCTGCAAGCAACCGCTCCCCCCGGAGACCCGCTTCAATGTATTTCGATCTTTCGGCGCTCGACGGACGCAGCGCCTACAAGCTGGTGACCAGCACTATCGTGCCGCGCCCGATCGCCTGGGTCGTCTCGCTGGATGCCCGGGGGCGGCGAAACGCGGCACCGTTCTCGTTCTTCGGGCTGATGTCGGGCGATCCGCCGGTCATCTGCATCGGCATCGGCGCCCGGGCGGGCAAGCCCAAGGACACCGGCCTGAATCTGCGTGACGGCGGCGAGTTCGTGGTCAATCTGGTCTCCCGGGCGCTGCTGCACGCGATGAACGTCACCGCCATCGACTTCGAGGCCGACGTGGATGAACTGGAGATGGCGGAACTGGCCACCCTGCCTTCGGTGCACATCGCGCCGCCGCGGATCGCCGCCAGCCCGGTCTCCTTCGAATGTGTGACCCGGCAGGTCATCGAGATCGCGTCGAACCGCTGGATCGTCGTCGGCGCGCCGCTCTGCGCCCACATCCGCGACGACGCAGTCATCAGCGCCGCCGATTGCTACATCGACTCCGCCAGGCTGGATCTCGTCGCGAGAATGCGGGGCGGCAAGGGCGGCGGCTACAGTGTGCCAGACACCCTGATCGAGCTCCCGCTGCTCAGCGAAGCCCAGTGGCGCAAGGATGCCGGCCGTGAGTCCTGATCGGTCACCGCAGCGATGATGTCGCCAAGCACCTCACGGCGCCGCAGGCCCGTCTCGGGCCGGGCCGAGGGCGTCTGAAATTCCCATGCTCGGCACCTCGCCCAGCGAGGTCGGCCAGGTACCGGTTCGCGTGAGCTCGTCGCTCACTTCCTTCACCGCCTGCTTGACCGCCGCCGACGCGCGGCCGCCGGTGAGCCGCGACTCCCGCACGAACAGGCGCGGCAGGCGGCTCAGACCTTCGACCGGGCGCGCGGTGACCTTGCCGGCCCGCCAGTTGGGCAGGAACATCGCTACGAGCATGACCGTGCGTGCGTCGCCCGCCATCACGAGCTCCATCGACTGCTCCAGGGAATCGAGCTCCATCTTGATCGTGAGGCCAGGGCCGAAGCGGGCAACCTCCTGGTCGATGAAACGCCGCGCGGCATAGCGGCGTGTAGGCACCACGAGCGGGATGCGGTGCAGATCCCGCAGGTGGATCGGCGGCCCGGTCCGTCCGCCGGGCTCGAGCGCGGAGACGAGGTAGACGCGCTCGTCGCGCAGGCCGTCCGACGCAGGCTGCTCTCCGCTGGTCGCCAGGCCGATGCCCAGGTCCAGCTCGCCGTGTTCGAGCCCGTGCTCGATCTCCGAGCTCAAGGCCTCGCGGATATGCAGCGAGATGCTCGGCCATTCGGTCTGCACGCGGCGCAGCAGCGGCACGGTGACGATGCGGCTCAGCGCCATCGAGATCCCCACGCGCACCACGCGGCGGATCTCCTCGTTCAGGAGCTCGTGGATCTCCTTCCTGCACGCCGCGAGCTCGGCGAAGACGGCGCGCGCCCGCGCGCAGAGCAGCTCGCCCGCCGGTGTGAGTTGCACGCCCTCGGGATTGCGCACGAGCAGCGCGGCGCCGAGCTCCTCCTCCAGCTTCCTCACCTGCGTGCTGAGCGCGCTCTGCGCGACGAAGATCCGCGCGGCTGCGCGCGCGAAGCCGCCGTGCTCGACGACGCCGAGAAAATAGCGCAGTTGCGTGAGCGTCATGCTATCTCGCGGCGAGATAGGCCGATCTGAAAGCCGGATTGTACGAGCGGCTCGTGAGCGCGGATACTCGCCGGCATCAGCGTCTATGCGAAAGAGAGATAGGAGACATTCGTGACGGTTGCCACGCCGCCCGTGGAGCGGATCGATCATGCGGAGGCACCCGGCGCCGTCATCCTGCGCATTCACCGGCCCGAGGTGCGCAACGCCTTGGCCGCCGAGCACATGCTGGAGGCGAGCCGCATCCTTGCCGACTGCCAGCACGACGCGCGGGTGCAGGTCGTGTTCATCACCGGCTCGAGCGGCGCTTTCTGCGCGGGCGCTGACCTGAAGGCGCTCAATGCGCAGGACTCGGGCGCGCGCGCGCAGTCGATCGCGGCGTCGACCGAGCTCATGACGCGCATCGTGAACACGCCCAAGATCGTGGTGGCCGCGGTCAACGGCGCCAGCGCGGGCCTGGGCAACCACATCGCGATCTGCGCGGATCTGTGCTTCGCCTCGAGCGACGCCACATTCAATTTCACCGGGGCGGTGAAAGGCATTCCCAGCCTGCAGTACGGCGCACTGCTGCTGCCGATGGCGATCGGCATGAAGCGCGCCAAGGCCCTGCTGCTGCGCGGCGGCCGCCTTACCGCCCAGCGGGCGCTGGAGCTCGGGCTGTGCAACGAGGTCTTCGCGCCCGAGCGGTGGGATGCGGAGATCGCGGCCATCGCGCAGGAATTCGCCGGCCGCGACGCTGCCACGCTCGCGCACAACAAGCTGCAGGCGAACCAGTTCGCCTACCAGATGGCCGGCGCCCTGCAGCTGTCCGCCCTGGCCGGCGCGGCACACATGGCGGCGAAGGAATCGTTCGTGACCGGTGGCGTGCATCGCGGCAAAGGCTCGGCGTGAACCCCGCGCAGCTCGCGACCGCGACGCCGATCGACGCTGCCAACACCGTGCCGCGCGCACTGGTGCTCCAGGCCGAACGCCATGGCGCCAAGCCGCTCATCACCTTCCCGCGCGATGGCGAGGTGCTCACCTACGAGGGGCTCACCCGTCTCGCACAGAACGGCAGCCGGCGCCTCCGGCACGCCCACGGCCTGCTGCGCGGCGAGTCGGCCGCCATCTACCTCGGCAACTGCGCGGCCGGCGTGAAGGCGTGGTTTGCCTTCCTGTTCGCGGGGTTGGTGGATGTGCCGATCAACCACGAGTTCAAGAAGGCGATGCTGCTGTTCGGGCTGGACAAGGTGCAGGCACGCGCGTTGGTGACCAACCAGGAAGGCCTGGTCCACCTGCTGGACCCCGAGGTTGCGCACTACCTGCCGAAGCTGAAGCTGCTGCTGCTGACGGGCGAGGTCGACGATGCGCTGCGCGCGCGGCTGCTGGCGGTGGCGGGCTGCCCGACCGTGCTGGCGCTCGACGAGCTGCTGGCGGACGAAGCGGCAGGCGGTGCGCTGGGTGACTCCGTGTGGGAGGCGATCGATGCGGCGTCCGCGGCGGTGATCCGCTTCACCTCCGGCACCACCGGCCCCGCCAAGGGCGTCGTGCAGAGCCACCTGCATGTGCTCGCCAAATCCATGGTGCACAACCGCATCCTCGACTACTCGGATCAGGACACGTTCTACAGCCCGTTCCCGCTGCACCACAACCTTGCCAGCATCAACGGCCTGATCGGCACGCTGCAGGTGGGCGGCACCCTGGTGTCCGTGCCCCGCTTCAGCGCGAGCCGCTACTGGACGGACGCCGCCGAATGCGGCGCGACGCTCGCGCACCTGCTGCAGTCGGTCGCGCCGCTGCTGATGGCGCAGCCCGAGAGCGAGGCCGACACCCGGCACCGCGTGCGCATGCTGTGGACGGGCGGGCCCGATCCCGACTTCGAGGCGCGCTTTCGCACGCAGTGGGTGCAGGTCTATGCGCTGGGCGAGGTGGGCGCCATCTCGTGGCGGCGAGGTAGCGTGAAGGGCGACACCAACACGGGGCCGCCCCTGCCGGAGATGGAGGTCCGCATCGTCGATGCGCTGGACCGGCCGCTGCCCGCGAACACGACCGGCGAGATCGTCATCCGGCCGCACCATCAGCACCGCGTCATGCTCGCGTACCACGACGACCTGCCGGCAACGACGCGGGCTTTCCGCAATCTGTGGTTCCACACGGGCGATGCGGGCATGCTTTCCGACGCCGGCGAGCTGCACTTCCAGGGCCGTATCGGCGACACCATCCGCCGCCGCGGCGTGAACATGTCCTCGGAGCAGATCGAGGACGAGTTGCGCCGTCATGCCGAGGTGCTGGATTGCGGCGTCATCGCCGTGCCGGCGGATGGCGACCAGGAGGTGCACGCATGCATCCTGTGGCGCACGCCGCCTGCCGATGCGGTGGCGGCCTACCGCGAGCTGGCCGCCTTCGCTTCGGCCCGGCTCGCCCGCGAGTACCTGCCCCGCTTCTTCGAGAGCGTGGACGACCTTCCGCGCACCGGTACCGGGAAGGTGCAGAAGGCGGTCCTTCGCACGCGCGCGCGCTTCGGCCCCACCTGGGACCGGGCGCTGGACACCTGGCACTCCATGGATCGACCGAGGAGAGAACGATGAGACACGTGCTTTGCCTGGCGGCCGCGGCATTCGCCATGAGCTTCAGCCTGGGCGTCTTCGCGCAGGCCGGGCCGTACCCCAGCCGGCCGGTGCGCATCGTCGTGCCGTTCGCGCCAGGCGGTGCTACCGACTACATGGCGCGCTTCATCGCGCAGCACCTGGGCAAGCGCAGCGGCCAATCCTTCGTAGTGGAGAATCGCACCGGCGCCGGCGGCATCATCGCCATCGAGAGCGTGGTCAAGGCCCCACCCGACGGCTATACGCTGCTCGTCGCCTCCGGCAGCTACGCGGTGAACCCGGCCGTGATGAAGCTCCCCTTCGACCCCGTGAACGACCTCGCGCCGGTCGTGAACATGGTAGCCGGGCCGGCGAGCTTCCTCGTGCACCCGGACCTGCCGGTGCGCAACCTCGCGGAGCTCGTCGCCTATGCGAAGGCCAACCCGGGCAAGCTGGTGTATGCGTCCGCCGGCATCGGCAACACCACGCACGTGGCGATGGAGGCCTTCATGGCCGAAGCGGGCATCAGGATGGTCCACTCGCCCTACCGGGGCATGGCCCCGGCCGTGACCGCCGTGGGCAGCGGCGAGGCGCAGGTGCTGCTGTCGGACACCGCGTCGGCGATGGCACTGGTGCAGGCCGGCAAGCTGCGGCTGATCGCGGTGGGCGGCGACAAGCGCCTGCCGCAGCTCCCCGACATTCCTTCGGTCGTGGAGGCCGGTTTCCGGGAGGTGCTGGCCGCGCCGTGGCAGGGCATGTTCGCACCCAGAGAGACGCCGGCCGCCGTGGTGCGCTGGCTCAATACCCAGGTCAACGAGATCCTGCGCGACAAGGACATCGTTGGCCAGCTCGACACCCGGTACTTCGTCGCCCTGGGCGGCACGGCGGAAGACTTCGGCGCTACCGTGAGGTCCGACGTGCAGAAGTGGCAGAAGGTCGCGCGCGAAGCCAACATCAAGGTCGAATGAGCGGCGTATGAGCGGCGCACGAGCGCGCTCGCCCGGCCGCCCGAAGGGCGCGCTCATCTCCCCCGGTGAGATGTCCGCGCTTCGCGGACAGAGGGTAGTCCAGTGAGCGTGTCGGAGTTCGGCGGCGCGGATCCGCGCCACACCATTGCCCGAGCGCTCATCGCGCAGGCGGAGCGGCACGGCGACAAGCCTTTGCTGAAGAGCATCGCCGACGGCTCGTCGCTCGGCTATGCGCAGCTGGCCGCCCATGCGGAAGCCGGGAGCGCGCGCCTGCACGAACGCGGCCTCACCGCCGGGCGGGTAGCTGCCGTCTATCTGTCGGCCAACCTCGACATCGTGCGGTCCGTCTTCGCGTGCCTGTTCGGCGGCGTGGTGAACGTGGGCGTGAACCCGGACTTCCGCAAGACTTCCCTGCGCTTCGCGCTGCAGGCCGTGACGGCAGACGCCGTGTTCACGGATGCCGCCGGCCTGGAGAATCTGCTGGACGAAGAGGTGCTCCCCGCGCTCGCGCGGCTCAAGCTGGTGGTGCTCGCGGGCTCGGGCGAATCCGGGCTGGCGCCAGACCGCGCCCGGCATCTGCTGCGCGCGAGCGCCTGCGGGCTGGTATCGCTCGACGAGCTGCTCGAGCCCGGCCCCACGCCGCGCCTGTGGGAATCGGTGGACGCCGCGGCGCCCGCCGTCGTCCGCTTCACCTCCGGCACCACGGGGCGTCCGAAGGGCATCGTGCAGACGCACCTGCACGTGCTCAACAAGTGCTTCGAGCACAATCTGCTCGTGGAATACGGCTCGCAGGACATCCTCTATTCGCCGTTTCCGCTGTACCACGGGCTCGCGAGCGTGATGGGCCTCATGGGCACGCTGAGCGCGGGCGGCACCATGGTGACCGCGCCGAGATTCAGCGCGAGCCGCTATTGGCAGGACGCAGCGGAATCGGGCGCGACGCTGGGACACCTGCTGTCCTCGCTGGTACCGTTCGTCGAGGCGCAGGCGCCCGGCCGTTTCGATCGCGGGCATCGCGTGCGCTGGCTCTATACCGGGGTGCCGAATCCCGGCTTCGAGGCGCGCTTCGGTGCCCGCTTCGTGCAGAGCTACTCCAACGGCGAAATCGGCATCATCTCGGCCAAGCGCGGCGGCCTGAGCCCGCGGCCGAGCGGCAGCGGCATGCCGCTGCCCTACATGGACGTGCGCATCGTCGACGAGCTCGACCGACCCGTGCCGCACGGTGAGCCCGGCGAGATCGTGGTGCGGCCCGGCCGGCCGCACCAGATCATGCTCTGCTACGCGAACGACTTGCCCGCCACCATGCGCGCGATGCGCAGCCTCTGGTACCACACCGGCGACGAAGGCCACTTCGACGAGGCGGGCGAGCTGCACTTCACCGGCCGCCTCGGTGACACCATCCGCCGCCGCGGCGTGAACATCTCCTCGCAGCAGATCGAGTCCGAGATACGGCTGCACACGCCCGTGCTCGACTGCGCGGTGATCGCGGTGCCTTCCGCCACCGGCGAGCAGGAGCTGCATGCCTGCATCGTCTGGAAGTCGCCGCACGATGCCGACGCCGATGCCGCGATGAAGGCGCTGCAGGCGTTCCTGGCCGCGAGGCTGCCGAAGTCCTACGTGCCGCGCTACTTCGAGCAGCTGGACGCCTTGCCCATGACGCCCACCGGCAAGGTCCAGAAGGCGCAGCTGCGCGCCGCGCGCCGGCACGGCCCGACGTGGGAGTGGGAGCGGGGCGCCTGGACGCGGCTGACGGCCCCGCAGGATTGATCCGGACGAAGGAGACTCGGCATGGCATCGCATGATCAAGCGCAGGATCGCTTCGTGGCCCTCGACCGCAGGCAGCTCGTGCTCTCGGCCGTGGGCCTGGCTGCAGGCATGGCCGCGCGGCCGCGCACCGCCCGCGCACAGGCCTGGCCTGCGCGGCCCATCACCGTCATCGCCCCCGCGGGCGCGGGCACGCCCATCGACGTGATGGCACGGATGCTCGGCCCGCACATGGGCGCCACGCTCGGGCAGCCCCTGGTCGTGAAGAACGTGACCGGCGGCGGCGGCACCATCGGCCTCACGGAGCTGGTGCGCTCGGCGCGGGACGGCCATACCGTCGGCTTCATCTCGGTGCCGCTCGCGATCATCCCTTCGCTGTACAAGCTGCCCTTCGACGTCGAGAGTGAGGTGGTACCCGTCGCCATCGTCTCCAAGGCCACCGTTGTTCTGGCTGCGAACGCCAAGGTGCCCGCGGGCAATGTGAAGGAGCTGATCGCCCTGGCGCAGTCGCGCGGCAGCGACAAGCCGCTCATCTTCGGCACGCCGCTCGCCGGCTCGCTCGGGCATCTCGCCTTCGAGCTGTTCAGGCAGGAAACGGGTGTACCCTTCCTGCACGTACCCTACCGCACCAACGACGCGATGATGACGGCGCTCGCAGCCGGCGAGATCGACCTGAGCCTGCCCGCGTTGAGCGCGGCGCTGCCGTTCGTGAAATCGAACCACGTGCGCATCCTCGGCGCCGCTTCCGGCAGGCGGCCGAAGGCGCACGGGACCATCCCGACGCTCGTCGAGCAGGGCGTCGGCTCCGGCGACTACGACGCCTGGGTGGCGATGATCGCGCCGTCCGGCCTGCCGGCGGGCGTAACGGAACGCCTCGCCTCCGCGGTACGGGCCGCGATCGAGGACCCGCAGATCCAGGAGCGCATGCAGAGCATCGGCTACGAGCCCGACGGCGCGAGCGGCGTGCAGGCTTCGGGCCTGGTCAAGCGCGACACGGTGCGCTACGCCGACGTCATCCGCCGCGCGGGCATCAAGGTAGAGTGAGCCGGGACGCCGCGGCTGTTCGCGCGCCGAGAGAACCTCGCGCGGGCGATGCCCGCCTGCAAACGGATTCCTCTCCGCCAAGCTGCTCTGCAAACTGACGACGCAATGCGATCTCGTCGACCTCGGGCTTCCAGCTCGGTCGACAGGCCTCCCTATTGCGCCTCGTAGCGACTCATGAGAGCATGGTGCGATTGTCTTATTGTCAACAAGAGTAGGATTCACCTTCGCGAAGGACGCTGGCGTGCGGTAGTTGATCCAGCTTTCAGGAGACAACCGAGTGACTATCGATTCATCAGCACCGGCATTGCCCGGTTGTGGCGTCAGCAGACGTGGATTTCTCATGTCGTCTGCAGTACTCCTTGGCAGAGCAGGCGCGGCCAGTCCACTACTCGCGGCATGCACCACCAGAAGCAGCGAGAGCGAGACAGTCACGATGGCGATTGCCGGTACTCTGGTATCGCTGGATCCGCCACTGATCAACTCGGTGACGTTCGGGTCCACGATCGTCCCGGGCGTTCTGCAGACTTTCTTCAACCTCACACCGGACAGCCAGATTGAACCCATGCTGGCCGTCTCTCATGAGATCGCGAAGGATCAGGTCACATGGACACTGCATCTGCGAAAGGGCGTGCAGTTCCACGACGGATCGCCATGGACGGCGTCAGTGGCCAAGGCGAACCTGGACCGCTACCTTGGCAACCCGGCCAAGTTCGCGCGACCGCAGCAGTACAACTTCATTACCGACACGGTCGCGGTTGATGACTTGACGTTCCAGTTCAAAACCAGGACACCGCATTCCGGTACGCTGCATTGGCTTACCTGGTTTTCGATGGCGATGCACAGTGGCGAAGCCTTGAAGAAGTACGGCAACGACGCCGGCCTGCACGGAATCGGCACCGGGCCGTTCAAGGTGAAGACCTTCGTACCGCTGCAAACTTGCCTTCTCGAGCGAAACGACGCCTATTGGGGAGACAAGGCGCTGATCCAGTCGCTCAACGTCGTGAATGTTCCCGATCCCAACGGCCGGGCCGCGATCGTCCAGTCAGGTCAGGCGCAGATCTCGCTCACAATCCCCGGTGCTTCGAAACCTGCAGTCCAGGCCAACAAGGCGCTGACGTTGATAGACGCTCCCAGCGTCAGAATCATCTATATCGGTCTCAATTGTGACAATCCGATCCTTGCCGATGTGCGTGTTCGGCAGGCTATCAACTATGCCGTCGATGCTGATGCGATCCTGAAGAACGTCCTGCTCGGCGATGGCGATCTTCTGCATTCGGTGATGCCTCAGCAGGTGCGCTACTACAAGGCCCAGAAGCCCTACGAATACGACCCGGCAAAGGCGAAGTCACTGCTCGAGGAGGCAGGCTGGAAGGCAGTCGAAGGCGAAGCTCGGACCAAGGACGGCAAGCCGCTCGTCCTGGAGATTCGCACTACGGACGGCTACTGGGCGGGGGACCGGGCAACCTGCGAGGCCGTGCAGCAGTACCTGGGGGATGTCGGCATCAAGGTCGACCTTCGGATCGTGGTCCAGGATGCGTATTTCGCGTACCTGCTGGATCCCAAGAACGCCACTACGACAGGCCTCAACTACGGAGGCTACGGAGGAGCGATCGTCGATCCGACCCAGAACCTCAGCAGCTTCACCAGTGACCTCAAGCGTGCCGGCATACTCGGACGCTTCCACCGATTCAAGAGTCCCGAGTACGACGCCGCCTACGAGAAAATGCTGGTCTCGGTGGCCGACGAGCAGGCGTGCAGGGCGGCCGCCGAAGAGGCGCAACGGATTGCCTGGGAAGGGGCGCCCTGGATCTTTCTGTTCACGCTCAAGCAACTCGCTGCGACATCAAGCAAGCTCTCGGGTTTCGCACTGACCCCCCAGGAAGGCTTCAATCTCGGCAAGATCCAGCTCAAGTAGCAACCCACCGCTAGGAGAAACCACAATGGCGAGCACGACGAACAAGACCGGGCGTCAGGTTTACAACCTGGCCGGCATACCGCAGCCGGCCGGGTACAAGAGCATGGCCGTTCGAGCTGGCGGGCTGATCTTCGTGTCCGGTCAGATCGGCAAGGGTCCGGACGGTTTGCCGCTTCCGACCGTCGAGGAGCAGGCGGCTGGGGCCTTCCGTCAGATTGCAGCCATTCTCGAGTTGGCCGGATCCTCTCTCGCCAATGTAGTCAAGCTGTCAATTCTGGTGACCGAGGCCGAGTACCAGTTCCGGCTCCAGGACGTCAAGCGGGAGTTCTTTCCCACCGACCCGCCGGCGACGATGGGTGCCGTCGTGAAGGGACTGGCATTGGGTGCAAAGGTCGAGATCGACGCGATTGCCACTGTCGATGGGTAGACGTGAAGCATGCGCCGCTACGCGATTCGCCGCATCATCCAGACCGTTCCGGTCGTCGCGATCGTCTCCGTCGTCGTATTCGCCGTAATCCGGCTGGTGCCCGGTGACCCTGCGATCAGCATGGCAGGAGCCGATGCGACGCCGGAGACGATCGCAGCCATCCGCGAATCGCTTGGCCTCGACCGGCCCGTCTGGGCGCAGTACCTTGCCTGGCTCGGCGACGTGCTCCGCGGCCAGTTCGGCAGTTCCTTGCTCAGCAACCAGCCGGTGCTTGCCCTGATCTTGCCGAGCGCGCAGGCGACCCTGTATCTGACGGCGTTCGCGATGGCGGTCGCGTTGGCCCTGGGCATCCTGTTCGGCATGCTCGCGGGCGTGTTTCATGGCCGGCTGGGCGACCGGATTATCAGCGGCTTCTCGATGCTCTCGGTCAGCATGCCGCCGTACTGGGTCGGATTGCTGCTTGTCCTGGCCTTTTCGGTCAAGCTGGGATGGTTTCCAAGTGCCGGCAATCAGGCCTGGGGCAGTCTGGTTCTTCCGGCGACCGCACTGATCCTCGGGCAGTCGGCGATGCTGACCCGGCTGGTGCGTTCCTCGATCATCAATATCCTTGCTCAGGACTACATCCGTACCGCAAAGCACAAGGGCCTTTCGCAGGCTCGTATTCTTCTGCGGCACGCGCTACCCAATTCGCTCGGAATCATTCTGACTTTCGCAGGTGTACAGCTCGGACACCTGCTGGCAGGAGCGGTGGTCGTGGAGGTTGTCTTCTCCTGGCCCGGAATGGGGCGACTGGCGGTGAACGCGCTTATCGCCAAGGATCTGCCGGTCGTCCAGGCTTGCATACTGTTGTTCACGGTCACCGTTCTTGCCGTCAATCTGACAGCTGATCTGCTCCACGCAGCCATCGATCCGAGAGTGGCATATGAGTGACCTGGTCGAATCGATCGGCGTGGCTCGGGCCAGAAGACCCATACCGTTCAGGCTGGCACTGGGCGGTTGCCTGCTCGCGATCATCGTCCTCGCAGTTCTCTTCGCTCCGCTGATTTCTTCCTACGATCCTACCCGGCAGACGCTCAGTAACGCGCTGTTGGCGCCGGGGTCACCCGGTCACTTGCTCGGCACCGATAACGTCGGACGCGACATCTTCACCCGACTGCTTTACGGTGGCCGCTACACGGTCGGGATCGCGCTGCTCGCGACGACGCTCGGGGCGATCGTCGGGGTTGCCGTGGGTGCGACAGCCGGATTCTTCCGCGGCGTTCTCGAGGCCGTCATCATGCGGACCACGGACGCGCTGCTCGCGTTCCCCAGCATCTTGATCGCTTTTGTCGTCGTGGCGATATTGGGCACCGGCACGAATAGCCTGATCTGGGCCATGATGATCTACGCCGTCCCGATCTTCGTCCGATTCTCCTATACGGCGACGTTGCCCTTGATGTCGCACGATCTGATCGAGGCTTCCCGGGCGCGTGGCGCGTCGAACCTGCGCATTCTCTGTCGGCACGTCGTGCCGAACATCTTGCCGGAGATCATCATTCTGTGGACGCTCAGGCTCGGTGCCGTCGCGATTCTCGTTTCATCGTTGAGCTACGTCGGCCTGGGCGTCACTCCGCCGGCGCCGGAATGGGGAGCCATGCTGGGGCAAGGGTCGCAGTACCTGAGCTACGCCCCGACTCTGGTACTTGCCCCGGGCATCGCGATCAGTGTCTTGATCATCGCCTTCAATCTGATCGGCGATGGTCTGCGTGACTACATCGACCCACGAAGCAAGAGATGATCCGACATGAGAGCCATACAGATTCGACGATTCGGCGGCCCTGAAGTTCTGGAACTGAGCAACGTAGAGCAGCCGTCACCAGGACCGGGCGAGGTCTTGATTCGTGTCGCCGGAGCCGGCGTCAATTTCGCTGATATCAATCAGCGGTCGGGCACCTATCTGTTCCCCCCGAAACTGCCACTGGTTCCCGGGTTCGAAGCGTCGGGAACGGTCGTGGCCGTCGGAGAAGGCGCGGCGCAGGTCGCAGTGGATCCTTCGGTGTTGCAGGTTGGCACCCGAGTGTTCGCGGGAGCCGCGCGAAACGCGTACGCAGAGTACGCTCCGGTGCCCGCTGATGTGCTCTTTCGCGTACCCGATCAGATGTCGCTGGTCGAGGCCGCAGGCATTCCGGTCAATTTCCAGGTCGCCTGGATCGTCCTGCATCGAAAGGCCCGACTTCGGCAGGGTCAGACCGTCCTGGTACACGCGGCCGGCGGCGGGGTCGGCTCCGCAGCTGTTCAGCTTGCGAAGCTCGCCGGCGCATACGTGATCGCGACGGCCAGCAGCACCGCCAAGCTCGATGTCGCCGCCGAGCTCGGCGCCGACCTCTGCATCAACTATTCCGACGGCTTTCGGGACCAGGTTCGCGCGTCGATGGGGACCGACCGGCCGGTTGACCTGGTCGTCGACTCGGTGGGTGGCGACGTCCTCATCGAAAGTCTCGAGCTGCTTCGGCCGTGGGGGCGGTATGTCGGCTTTGGTCAAGCAGCGGGCAAACCGGCCAAGCTCGATGCGTATGCCTCCGCCATTCCAAACCATCTCGATATCGGCTTCTTCGGACGGCGCGGGATCACGCACACTCGCGAGCCATCAGAGCGGGCCCTTCTGCGCGAAGCGACGTCCCAGGCGCTGGCGCTCTGGTCCAGCGGACAGATCCGGTGTGCGCGGCTGACCAGGTTTCCGCTCGCGGACGCGGCAGAAGCTCATCGCCGGATATCGGCGCGGGAACTCGTCGGGAAGATCGTGCTGGAGCCAGGAGCAGAGTGAGCAGCTTCGATGAGATCTGCGACCTGACCGCAGGCGAGCTGGTCGCAGCGATCTCACAGCGCCGGCTCTCGCCCGTCGAGATCATGACTGCCGTTCTGGACCGTGCCGACCGGATCAATCCGGCGATCAACGCGCTTTGCACGATCGACTACGACGGTGCGATGAATGGTGCTCGCGCCGCCGAACGGCGAATCGGGGACGGCACGGCCGGGCCGCTGCTCGGTGTGCCGATCTCGATCAAGGATCTGACGGAGACCGCCGGGCTCACCACGACTTATGGGTCCTTGATCTACCGCGACAACGTTCCTGCCGAGGACGCTCTCGTCGTCCAGCGCATCCGGCGGGCTGGCGCGATCCCCTTTGCCAAGAGCAACACCCCCGAGTTTGGCGTGGGGATCAATACGACGAACGAGGTCTTCGGTTCCACCCGCAACCCGTGGAACCCGGCCAAGACGGCCGGCGGGTCAAGCGGCGGTGCCGGTGCGGCGGTTGCCTCCGGCCTCGGACCGCTGGCCCACGGCACCGATCACGGTTGCTCGGTTCGATTGCCGGCGAGTTTCAACGGGATCGTCGGACTTCGCCCGACGCCGGGGCTGATTCCCAAGCTTCCGTCCGCCTGGGCGTACGATCCGTTCGCCGTGACCGGACCGATGGCGCGCACCGCGGCCGACTGTGCGCTCCTCTTCGACGCCATGGCAGGCGATGACAAGAGGACTCCGATCGGTAGCGACGTCATGGCGACCAGCGAACAGCTCGGGGCTGACCTCGGATCCCTGCGGATCGGGTGGAGCCCCGACCTCGGCGGCACGGCCGCGCTCGATCCCGAGATCGAGCATGTGTGCGCTGCTGCGGTGAGGCGGTTCGCTTCCTTGAGCTGCAATGTCGATGAATGCACCCCGGACTTCGGCGTGATCCGGGACATCATCGAGCCCCTGAGGGCTGTACGGCAGATCGCGCTTTACGGCCACCTCGAGCTGGCTGAAAGCCCGATTGCGAACCAGCTGTTCCTGCGGTACTTCGATCGGGCGCAGCAGATCACCGCTGCCGAGGTCGGTCGCGCCGAGGCGCTGCGCAGCGCGCTTTGGGTCAGGATGTCGGCGATTTTCGACCAGTTCGACCTGCTGGCCACCCCGACGGTCGGTTGCCCGCCGTTCGACGTCGGAGTGCTGTTTCCTCCAGAGATCGGTGGGACGGCCATCGCTGACGCGACCGCAGCCTGTATGCACTGTTACGCTCTGACCATGACCGGGCTTCCGTGCCTGTCTATTCCCGCCGGCTTTACAAGGGACGGCCTGCCGGTTGGTTTGCAGCTGGTCGGTCCCCGCAGGTCCGAGGCATTGCTCTTGCGTACGGCCCATCACTACGAGGCCGCGTTCGGGTGGCCCATACGGCCCAGCGTGAACGTGCGCCATATCGGTGCGGCCGGAGGCCCCCTCGAGCCATGAGCCCGAGCGCACGGCCGCCCGAAGCCGGGCTCGCATCCCCCCGGGGGGACCGGCGCGCAGCGCCGAGGGGGCACACATGAGCCCGTGCGCACGGCCGCCCGAAGCCGGGCTCGCGTCCCCCCCGGGGGGACCGGCGCGCAGCGCCGAGGGGGCACACATGAGCCCAAGACTGCTCGA
>JBFWQR010000007.1:0-84991 GCA_050249335.1 Lautropia sp. | reverse complement strand
CCGACCGTGCGCGGCGTCGCGATGAACCCGATCGACCACCCGCACGGCGGCGGCGAGGGCAAGACCGGCGAAGGCCGGGTGCCGGTCAACCCGTGGGGCAAGCCGACCAAGGGCTATCGCACGCGTCGCAACAAGCGCACCAGCACGATGATCGTGCAGCGGCGCAAGAAGAAATAACCGGATCACGCAATCATGGCACGTTCAGTCAAGAAGGGCCCGTTCGTCGACTACCACCTGCTCGCCAAGGTGGAGTCCGCTTCGGCCGGCAAGGACAAGCGTCCGATCAAGACCTGGTCGCGGCGTTCGACGGTGCTGCCCGAGTTCATCGGCCTGACCATCGCCGTGCACAACGGCAAGCAGCATGTCCCGGTGTTCATCAACGAGAACATGGTCGGGCACAAGCTCGGCGAGTTCGCGCTGACGCGCACGTTCAAGGGTCACGCTGCCGACAGAAAGGCCAGGCGCTGAGCGCGGCCCGCGGGGAAAGACGATGGAAACTCAAGCAGTGCTGCGCGGCGTCCGGATCTCGGCCCAGAAGGGCCGGCTGGTTGCCGACCAGGTGCGGGGCAAGCCGGTCGAGGCTGCGCTGAACATCCTGACGTTCTCGCCGAAGAAGGCCGCCAAGATCATCAAGAAGGTGCTCGAGTCGGCGATCGCCAACGCCGAGCACAACGAAGGCGCCGACGTCGACGAGCTGCGGGTCAACCGGATCCATGTCGACGAGGGCGCGTCGCTGCGCCGCTTCGGCGCGCGCGCCAAGGGTCGCGGCGTCCGGATCGAGAAGCAGACGTGTCACATCACGCTGATCGTCGGTACCAAGAGCGCCCGCGCCTGAGCGGGCCAGAACGGACGAAGCTGAAAGGATCGATCCAAGCATGGGACAGAAAATTCATCCGACCGGTTTCCGGCTCGCCGTCAGCCGCAACTGGGCGTCGCGCTGGTACGCCGGCAACAAGGACTTCTCCGGGATGCTCAACGAGGACCTGAAGGTCCGCGAGTTCCTGAAGAAGCGTCTGAAGAACGCGTCGGTCGGCCGGGTGCTGATCGAGCGGCCGGCGAAGAATGCGCGGATCACGATCTTCTCGGCGCGGCCGGGCGTCGTGATCGGCAAGAAGGGCGAGGATATCGAACGGCTCAAGGGCGAGCTCCATCGGATGCTCGGCGTGCCCGTGCACGTCAACATCGAGGAGATCAGGAAACCCGAGACCGACGCGCAGCTGATCGCCGACTCGATCACCCAGCAGCTGGAGAAGCGGATCATGTTCCGCCGCGCGATGAAGCGCGCGATGCAGAACGCGATGCGGCTCGGCGCGCTCGGCGTCAAGATCATGAGCGCCGGCCGGCTGAACGGCGCCGAGATCGCGCGGACCGAGTGGTATCGCGAAGGCCGGGTACCGCTGCACACGCTGCGCGCCGACGTCGAGTACGGCACCTCGGAAGCGCGGACCACCTACGGCATCATCGGCGTCAAGGTCTGGGTCTACAAGGGCGACACGCTCGGCCGGACCGATGCGCCGGCGGCGACCGAGAAGGATGCGGCGCCGGCGCCGGAACGCGATGATCGCCGGTCACGGCGGCCGGGCGGCCCGGGGCGGCCGGGCGGCGGCGGGCCGGGCGGCCGCGGCGGTCCGCGTCGCCGGCCGGAAGGCGCCGAGGCTGCGGCTCCGGCGGCTGCGGCGCCGGCCGATGCCGCGCCCAAGTCGACCGTCAAGCGCGTGCGCAAGGTCTCCGGTACGTCCGAGGCCGATGCCGGCGGCGACAAGGGTGCGAACTAGATAGCGAGACGGCCGGCAGTCGACCGGCGGCGACAGCGAAATTCAAGGTAGACAGTCATGCTGCAACCATCCCGGCGGAAATACCGCAAGGAACAGAAGGGCCGCAACAAGGGCCTCGCGACGCGGGGTGCCAGCGTTTCGTTCGGCGAGTTCGGCCTGAAGGCGACCGCTCGCGGCCGTCTGACCGCGCGCCAGATCGAGGCGGCTCGGCGCGCGATGACGCGTCATATCAAGCGCGGCGGCCGGATCTGGATCCGGATCTTTCCGGACAAGCCGATCTCGCAGAAGCCGGCCGAGGTCCGGATGGGCAACGGCAAGGGCAACCCCGAGTATTACGTCGCCGAGATCCAGCCGGGCAAGGTGCTCTACGAGATGGACGGTGTCGACGAGTCGCTGGCGCGCGAGGCGTTCGCGCTGGCCGCGGCCAAGCTGCCGCTGTCGACGATCTTCGTCAGCCGCCATATCGGTGCATGACAGCATGAAAGCGAACGAATTGAGGACCAAGGACGCGGCCGGGCTCGAGAAGGAGCTCGGCGAGTTGCAGCGCGCGCATTTCGCGCTGCGGATGCAGATCGCGACCCAGCAGAACAGCAACACGGCCCAGCTCAAGCGGCTGAAGCGTGACATCGCGCGGGTGCAGACCGTGATGACCGAGAAGGCGGCAAGCAAATGACCGAGCAGACGGCAGCGGCGACGGCCGAGTCGAGCACCAAACCCAAGACCAATACCCGGACTTTGTCCGGCCGGGTCACCAGCAACAAGATGCAGAAGACCGTGACCGTGCTGGTCGAGCACAAGGTCAAGCATCCGGTCTACGGCAAGTACGTGACGCGCAGCAAGAAGTACCATGCGCACACGGAAGCACGGTACAACGAGGGGGATCTGGTGGAGATCCAGGAAGGGCGTCCGGTGTCCAAGACCAAGGCGTGGTATGTCTCGCGCCTGCTGGTGGCGAACAAGTCCGTCTGAACCGGACGGGCAACCGGCCTCTACCGACAGCGACAGCGCTCCCGGCGGCAACGCCGGATACAAGACGCTCGACGACAACAAGCGACGATGCGGCCTACCGGCCCGACGTCGCTGATCCAGCAACCCGGCGATCGCCGGGTTTTCTTTGTGCGCCCGGCACGGGCGCACTCCTGGGGTGTGAGTCTCCCCACAAGCTGATCACGGCAAGTGAGAACCGAACGGCAGCTACCGGCCCGAGCCGGTGCGGCGGGTCCGGATACCGAAGCCCGACGGTGGGCAGCGCGAACTGGGGATCCTGACGGTGGTGGATCGGCTGATCCAGCAGGCCTTGCTGCAGGAGCTCATCATCGACCCGACGTTCTCGGAGCACAGCCACGGCTTCCGACCGGGCCGCGATGCGCATGAGGCCGTGCTCGAGGCACGGCGAATGGACGCCCGGGGCCGTGGCCGCGAACAGCCGACGCTGGCGGCGTAACAGCCGCTAAGGGGCCCGGCCCGCGAGGGCCGGCCCCTATGCCGATCTGAACATCAGTGGTGCCGTCCATCGGGGCGCCCTTGCGGCTCGTGCGTCGATTGGCCCGCACGCTATCGCGAACCATTTCCTTGCTCGCCATAAGTGTATTCAAAAATCATTTATAGGAGAGTTGGTGAGTTATTGAATACATAATTGACGCAGATAGAGTCGCGAAATACACTCCTGAAACCTCCAAGATCGCGGTTGCGCATGTGAATGATTCGGTCAAATATTCGTAGAATGTATACATAATCGAAAGGGGTTTGATGTCTCAGGACGCTCACGGCGGCGGGGAATCAGCCGCCGCACCGGTCGCGAATTTCGATCTCGCGCAAGCGTTGGAGGCGGTCGTTTCGTCGCGCCGGTCCGTGTACTCGTACCTGGACAAACCCGTGCCCCGGCACCTCGTCGAAGACGCGGTTCGGCATGCGTTGCAGGCGCCGAATCACCACCGATCGCAGCCGCTGCGGTTGTTCGCGTTTGCCGGAGACGGTCTCGAGTCCCTGGCCGATGCGTACGAGGCGGCCGGCGGCCGGCTCGGGCGCGATACGCGCCAGGCGCGCGCGCGCGGGACCGAAGCGCCGGTCATGATCGTCGCGGCGTGCCTGCCGCAGACCTCCAACCCGAAGGTGAAGCCGAAGGAAGAGGAGTTCGCCTGCGCCGCGGCGATCGAGAACCTGCTGCTCTCGCTCGCCAGCAACGGGCTGTCGTCGCTGATCACCACCGGCGATCTGCCGGAGTCGCCGGAGGTTCATCGGCTCGTCGGCGTCGACCCCGGTGAGGGCCGGGTCGTCGCGGTCGTCGAGGTCGGGTACATGAACCCGGCGCGCCGCCTGCCTGCCCGCGTCGTTCCCGGCGTATCTTCGTGTCTTCAGTGGCGCGACGGCAGATGAGTCGCCGGGTCGGCGCAGCGGTGCTGCCGCTCGTGTCCGACCCGGCTTCCAGTCAGGACCGGCGGGTGTCGCGCCGCCTCGTCATCGTGATGCTGGCCGTGTGCGCGCTGATCGCGGCCGCGCCGCTGATCGCGTCGCCGTACCAGTTGTCCGTCCTGCTGCTGGGCTTCATGTACATCGCGCTCGCCAGCAGCTGGAACCTCATCGGTGGCTACACCGGCTACTTCACATTCGGCCATGTCGCGTACTTCGGCATCGGCGCATACTGCTCGTCGCTGCTGATCACCGGCGCGGGCCTGCACTGGATCGCCGCGACCTGCCTTGGCGCGGCCGGGGCGGCGCTGGGCGCGCTCGTGGTTGGCTTTCCGTCGCTGCGGATCAAGGGCCCGGCGTTCGTGATCCTCACGCTGGCGTTCAGCCAGGTGCTGCGCATCGCGGTGCACGTGGCTGACGAGTGGACCGGCGGCGGGAAGGGATTGTCGCTGCCGTCGTCGCAGTCGCTGGTGCCGGTGTACTTCGCGCTCGCGCTGGCCGCGATCGTGTCCGTCTGCGGCGTCTGGGCCATCGACCGCAGCAACTTCGGCCGCAAGCTCAAGGCGATCCGCGACGACGAGCTCGCGGCCGAAGCCGTGGGCATCGACACGCAGGCCGAGAAGCTCAAGGCGTTCGTGCTGAGCGCGGTGCTGCCCGGCTTCTGCGGCGGCGTCTACGCGTGGTACCTCAGCTACATCAACCCCGACGAAGCGTTCTCGTTGCGCATCAACGTGAGCATGATCGTGATGGTGCTGCTGGGCGGCGCGGGAACGGTGTTCGGCCCCGTGATCGGCGCGGTGCTGGTGTTCGGGTTGTCCGAGTTGCTGTGGGCGCACTTTCCGACGCTGCACCAGCTCGTATTCGGTCTGCTGCTGATGGCGCTCGTGCTGTTCGCGCCCGACGGACTGCTGGGCTGGTTCAAGCGGCGCCGGGATGCGAACAAGGAGGCTGCGGCGTGAGCGCGGCGAGCCTGCGCGCCGATGGGCTGAGCAAGAAATTTGGCGGCCTCGTCGTGCTGGACGGGTGCTCGCTGCGGTGCGAACCCGGCTGCATCACGGGGCTGGTCGGCCCCAACGGATCGGGCAAGTCCACGCTGTTCAACGTGCTCACCGGCATCGTGCGGGCCGACGCGGGAGAAGTCGCGCTCGGCACCCTGCGGCTCACGAATCGCCGGCCGCACGAGATCGTGCGCGCCGGCATCGCGCGCACGTTCCAGACGACCCGGCTGTTCAAGAGCCTGACCGTGGTCGAGAACGTCCTGATCGGCCGCGGCGCGACGAGCGACGACGTACCGTCGGTCGACGAGGCCACGACGCTGCTGAAGCGGCTCAACATCGGACAGCTCGCGGCACGCACCGCCGATGCGCTGTCGTTCGGCCAGCAACGGCTGGTCGAACTCGCGCGCGTGATGATGAGCCGGCCGCGCTTCATCCTGCTCGACGAGCCGTTCGCCGGCTTGGCGCCGCAGATCTGCGAAGACCTGCAGCGGCACGTCACGCACCTGGCGGAGGAGGGCATCGGCATCGTGCTGGTGGAGCACGACCTCGCGACGGTCATGGCGCTCTGCCCGCGCATCCTCGTGCTCGATCGCGGCAGGTTGATCGCCGACGGCAGCCCCGACGAGGTCCGGCGCGACCCCGCTGTGATCAGCTCGTATCTCGGAGAGGCGTGATGCTGTTCACGCTGCAGGGGGTTCGCTCCGGCTACGGCAAGCTCGACGTGCTGCACGGGCTCGACCTCGCGGTCCGGCAAGGCGAAGTCGTTGCCGTGCTCGGGCCGAACGGCGCGGGCAAGAGCGTGCTGCTGAAGACCATGGCCGGCCTGCTGCGCGCGCGCGAAGGGCAGATCCACTTCGGCGGTGCCGACGTCACCACGCTGCCGGCCGCGGAGCGGGCGCGCCGCGGCCTCGCGCTGCTGCCGCAGTCGGACCTCGTCTTTCCGGCGATGACCGTGGAAGAGAACCTGCTGATGGGCGTTTACGTCGAGCCTGATCGCCGCCGCCGGCGCGAGGTGCTGGAGCGCACGTACGAACGGTATCCGGACGTCGCGTCGTACCGCCGCAAGCCGGCCAACTCGCTGTCCGGCGGGCAGCAGAAGATGGTGGGCCTCGCGCGCGCCATGATGCTCGAACCGCGCGCGCTGCTGCTCGACGAGCCATCGATCGGGCTCGACCCGAAGACGCTGGCGTTCTTCGCGGGCCAGCTCGCAACGCTCAACGAGCGCGGCGTCACGCTGATCCTGGTCGAACAGAAC
This sequence comes from Lautropia sp., assembly GCA_050249335.1. Classification (GTDB taxonomy): domain Bacteria; phylum Pseudomonadota; class Gammaproteobacteria; order Burkholderiales; family Burkholderiaceae_E; genus Lautropia. Next base: position 78,554 of record JBFWQR010000007.1, on the reverse strand, counting down.
ATCCGGTTCGCGCTGCGCGCGGCGCGGCGTGTGTGCTTCCTGCGGATGGGTCGCATCGTACGCGACGAGCCGGCCTCTGCCTTCGCGCAGGGCAGCGACATCCTATCGCTCTACTTCGGCAATCAGGCCGTTCCCGCGGCCGCTTCGTGAGGATAAGTGCATGCAGTTCGAACGCGTGATCTCCGGCGACTCACATGTGCGGGAGCCGGTGAACCTGTGGTGGGATGCAATGGGCTCGAAGTACGGTGACCGCACGCCACGGCCCCTGACCGAGCACCGCGGCCGCAAGGGCAAGTTCTTCTTCAGCGGCCAGCACGTCAGCAAGTACGGCGTCAGCGACACGCCGCCGGACCAGCGCACGCCGGAAGAGGACCTGCTGGTCAAGTCCGGATTCGATCCGCACGTCCGCCTCGAATTCCAGAAGCGCGCGGGGCTCGCCGGCGAGGTGATCTATCCCAGCATCTGCGCGCAGATCATCACGGTCGAAGACGCCGAGATCGCGCAGGCCGCGTGCCGGGTCTACAACGACTGGATCGCCGAGTTCTGTTCGGCTGATCCCAAGCGGCTGATCGGCACGAGCGTGATTCCAGTGCACGACATCGACTGGGCCGTCGCCGAGCTGCGCCGGACCGCCAACCGCGGGTTGCGCGGATGCCTCGTCAACGTCACGCCGCCGCCGTCGGCCCGGCCGTACGTCGACCGCAGCTACGACAGATTCTGGGCCGTCTGCCAGGAGCTCGACCAGCCGGTGATCCTCCACATCATCACGGGCCAGGAGATCGATCCGCTGGTGTACTTCCACGACGAGGAGCAGTACAAGCAGGCGCCGCGCGCGATGCTCAAGGTTTGGAACGAAATCCAGAGCACGCTGGGCAACGACTTCATCTTCGGCGGGATCCTCGACCGCTTTCCGACGCTCAAGGTGCTGTGCGGCGAGTACGAACTGTCGTGGCTGCCGCACTTCATGTACCGGCTCGACCAGGTCCAGGATGACTTCGGCGACTACATCAAGATGCCGCCGCTCGATCACAAGGCGAGCGACTACCTGCGCACGCGGATCTTCCACGGAATGATCGACGACCCGCGCGCCGAGGTCGCGTTCAAGGAGATCGGCTACTCGCAGGTGCTGTGGGGCTCCGACTTCCCGCATGTGCGCTCGATCGGCATCGAAACGCAGAGCCGGCTCGCCGAGATGCTGCAGGCGCTGCCGCCCGCCGCCCAGCAGCTAGTCGTGGGCGGCAACACCACCCGCCTGTTCAACCTGTGACGGAGTGATTCCATGGACATCCTGAAACGTCGCACCCTGATCGGTTCCGCCATGGGCGCCGTTGCCGCCGCGGTCGGCGGCAGCGTCTTCGCCCAGCAGCGCCCGCTGCGCATCGGCGCCTCGCTCTCGCTGACCGGCACGCTGTCGGCGTCGGGCGACAAGGTCAAGCGCGGCTACGAGTTGTGGGCGCGCGAAGTCAACACTCGCGGCGGCCTGCTCGGCCGCCGCGTCGAGTTCCTGATCTTCGACGATCGCAGCGACGCCGGCACCAGCGCGCGTCTCTACGAGAAGCTCATCACCGAAGACAAGGTCGACATGGTGCTCGGCCCCTACGGCAGCGCGGCGAGCTTCGCCGCGTCGGCAGTGACCGAGAAATACAAGATCCCGATGCTGCTGCCCTCCGCGGCGAGCGATTCGATCTTCACGCGCGGGTACAAGTACATCTTCCAGCTCTTTCCGCCGATCGCCGGCATCTTCGAGCCGCTGCTGGACGACGTGGCCAGCCGCGCGGGCTACCAGCGCGTGGCGATCGTGCATTCGTCCGACCTGTATGCCAAGAGCGTGGGCGGCGCCTGCGAAGCGCTCGCGAAGAAGTACAACCGCGAAGTCGTGCTCAAGGAAGAGTTCCCCATCGACGCGACCGACCTGTCCAGCCTGATGCTCAAGCTGCGCACTGCGAAGCCGGATCTCATTGTCGGCGGCGCGCAGCTGCCGGACTCGATGCTGATCGTGCGCAACATGAAGGAGGCGCGCGTGCTGCCCAAGGCGCTCGCGCTCAGCCCCGGACCGCTGAAGGACGACTTCCACACCGCGCTGAAGGGCGACGCCGAGGGCGTGATGTCCGACTACCTCTGGGAGCCGGTCGACCAGAAGGCGGTGAGCAAGGAATTCACGGCCAAGTGGCGCGCGGCGTACAAGGACGAACCCGACGTGCAGTCCGGCTTCGGCTGGGTCGGCGGCCAGCTCCTGGAGGCGGCGGTCAAGTCTGCCGGCGCGATGGACAACGAGAAGATTCGGGAGGCCTTCCTCAAGCTCGACATGGAGACGCTGCTGCCCGGGCGGTTCAAGGTGGACGCCGCGACCGGACGGCAGATCGGCCAGACGCTGGGCACCGTGCAGTGGCAGGGCGGCAAGCGGCAGATCGTCACGCCGTCCAGCATCGCCACCGCGCAGATGGTGACCACGCTTCCGCCGTGGGACAAGCGCTCCTGATCGCGCGAGAGAGATCGAGGTGGACCAGTTCAGTCTCATCGGCCAGCTCACCGTCAACGGGCTGCTGCTGGCAGGCGTCTACGCGCTGCTGGCGCTGGGACTGAACGTCATCTTCGGCGTCATCCGCGTGCTCAACATGGCGCACGGCGAGGTGCTGATGATGGGCGCGTTCGCGGCGTTCTGGGTCTGGCAGCTCGCGGGGCTCAACCCCGTGTTCGCCCTATTGCTGCTGGGCCCGGTGTTCTTCGGTTGCGGCTATCTGTTCCAGTACTTCGTCGTGCGGCGCCTCGACGGCAGCCGGATGCCGATCGAGGACAGCTCGCTGATCCTGACCTACGGCCTGTCGCTGTCGCTGGCCGCGCTCGCCCGGGTGCTGTGGAGTGCCGACTACAAGGCCGTGCCGCTGCTGCAGGGCTCGTGGATGGTCGGCGAGCTGCTCGTCTCGCGCTCCAGGACCGCGGCGTTCGCCACCGCGGTCGCGATCACGGCCGGCATGTTCGCGCTGCTGCATCGCACCGACATCGGCATGGCCATTCGCGCCACCGCGCAGAGCAAGGATCTCGCCGCGGCGTGCGGCGTTCGCGCGCGCCACGTCCACGCGGTGGCGTTCGGCATCGGCGCCACGATGGCCGCCGCGGCCGGCATGATGCTGGCCACGATGTACGCGGTGTACCCGGACATGGGCCTCGAGTATTCGATCCGCGCGTTCGTGATCATTATCCTCGGCGGACTGGGCAGCATGCCGGGGGCGTTCGTCGGTGCGCTGATGCTCGGGCTGATCGAGAGCTTTGGATCCTACGTCGTCGGGACGCTGGCGGCGACGCTCATTCCCTTTGTCGTGATCGTGATCGTGCTGCTGTTGCGCCCGGCGGGACTGCTCGGCGCGCGCGGACGGACGGGCTAGAAACCATCATGTCTAACTACACCTCCTCGGGACTTCGGCTTCACTTCGAAGAGACGGGCGCCGGCCCGCCGCTGATCCTGCTGCATGGCTTCGGCACGCACGGCGGCAGCTGGCAGGAGTGCGTCGACGTGTACCGCCGCCACTTCCGCGTGCTGGTGCCCGACATGCGCGGTTGCGGCCGCAGCGAAGCCGCGTTGCCTGGTTTCGGCATCCGCGACCTCGCGGCCGACATGGTAGCGTTGATGGATCACGCCGGCATCGAGCGCGCGCACTTCGCTGGCTGGTCGCTCGGCGGCGCCGTCGGCGTCGAGCTCGGCGTCGGGTTTTCGGACCGGCTGCTGACGCTGTCGCTGCACTCGTCGTTCGCGGGCGGACGCACCGAGTACCAGCAGAACTGGATCGCGATGCGCCGGCGCATCATGGTTTCCGGCGACCGCGAACTCGACCTCACGACGCGCATCATCGGCTTCTTCTCGCCCGAGTTCGTCAATGAACATCCCGAGCGCGTCGAGGAGTTCAAGCGCCGCGAGCTGGCCAATCCCTATCCGGGGACCGAACCGGGTCTGTCCGGCCAGAACGCCGCGGCGCAGGCGCACGAGGCGCGCGACCGGCTGCACCTAATCACGGCGCCGACCCTGATCACCGTGGGCTCGGCCGATCGCACGACGCAGCCCGCCGCATCGCGCCTGATGCACGAACGCATCCCGAACTCCGAGCTTGTCATCTTCGACAATGCGGGGCATCTGCCGCTGTTCCAGGTCAAGGACGAGTTCCTCAGCGTCAGCATCGGGTTCATGGTCAAGCACGGGCCGGGCGTCGGCTAGGACAAGAAAGGAAGAGGCAGGAGATTGGATACGGTATCCACGGAATTTGAACCATCGCCGTCGACGCCGACGCTGCCGCGCATGCTGTACGAGCGGTTGCGCGGGAGCATTCTCGTCGGCACATTGCAGGCAGGCCAGGTGCTGCGGCAGGAAGAACTCGCGCGCAGCTTCAACGTCAGCCGGGTTCCTCTGCGCGAGGCCCTGAGCCAGCTCGAAGCCGACGGACTGATCGAGTCGCGGCCGCGCCGCGGCTACGCCGTCACCGCGCTGGACCAGGCCGAGATCGTCGAGGTCTTCGACCTGCGAATGCTGATTGAGGAGCACGCCGGCCGCATCGCCGCGCTCTCGCGCACGCCCGCCGACGTCGTCGAAGTGGAGAAGCTGGTGGTCGTGATGGAGCAGCTCGACCCCAAGGCGCCCGACTACCGCAGCCGCTGGACGCTGCTCAACTACGAGTTCCACTTGCGCATCATCGAATGCACGCGCCGCAAGCGCCTGAGCCGCATCGCGGGCACGCTGCGCAGCACCGTCGAACCCTACGTCAGCGTGGAGATCGACCTGACCGGCAACGCCGAAGCCGCCGCGCGCGAGCATCGCGAGATGCTCGAGGCGCTGCGCGCGGGCGACGCCGCCGGCCTGGCGGAGCTGAGTCGGCAGCACGTCGAGAGCACCGCCCGGCGGCTGCTCAAGGGATTGCGCAGCAAGGCCGCCGCCGAAAATCTCCTGGGAAGCATCAAGTGACCAACGTGAGTTTCCGGCCCCGTCGACTGGGCCACGTCAACCTCTGGGTGTCGGACCTCGAGAAGTCGGTCGACTTCTACGAGTCCGTGTGCGGCATCGAGCTGGTCCGCCGCGAGCGCGCGATCCTGATCGCCTTCCACTCCAACGGCAACACGCATCACGACGTCGGCATCGTCGAGATCTCGCGCGGCAAGGATCGCTACGGCCGCGACGGCATGCTGCAGATCCCGAAGACCCGCGGCCTCCAGGTCGGGCTGAATCATCTCGGCTGGGAGATGGCCACCGAAGCCCGGCTGGTCGAGGCGCTGCGGCGCGCCGGAGCGTCGAACTATCCGCTCGGTCGCACGGTCGACCACATGATCTCGCACAGCGTCTACCTGAACGACCCGGACGGCAACGGCCACGAGTTCTATGCCGACCAGATGCGCGACTGGGAACGTATCTACAACCTCGCCAACGAAGACGAAGTCACCGGCGAGTGGGACCCGCTGGCGCAGCCGCCGAGCGACGCGCACAACTACAACGACGGCTTTCGCGTGCGCCGCGTGGAGCGCGCGCCGCTGCATCCCAGCCATCTCACCGGGACGCGCTTTGCCACACGCCGGTTCGACGAGATGGCCGAGTTCTTCACATCGGTCGCGGGCCTCGACCGGGTCGGCGAGCGAAACGTCGGTGGTCACCGTGACGTGCGCCTGGCCGGCGCCATCGGCCGCACGGACATCACGCTGTCCGAAGCCGCCGACGGCGAACCCGTCGGGCTCCGCAGCTTCCGGTTCGCGCTGGCCGAGCCGCACGACCTGCCGGACGTCGCGACGCGGATCGCCGGGCTCGGCCATCGAGCCTGGATGAACGACGGCGAACTCTGCGTCGAGGACCCGGACGGCTTCCAGATCGAGTTTCACCATCAGCGAGCCTGAGACGCTCGCCACCAACCACCTCCATGAACAGCCACATCGAATACACCAATCCTCCCGGCGCCGGCCCCGCGCAGGGCCTCTACTCCAACGTCACGCTCGTGCCCGCCAACGGGCGCACGGCGTACATCGCCGGCCAGCTTTCCGTGGGCAAGGACGGCAACGTCGTCGGCCGCCACGACTTCGAGGCACAGATGCGGCAGGTGTTCTCCAACCTGGGCGGCATCCTCGGCGGGCTCGAGCTGGGCTTCAACCACGTCATCAAGTTCACGACGTATCTCGTGCACTCGCAGGACATCGAGCGGTTCATGCGCGTGCGCGCGGAGCTGTTTCCGCAGCTGTTCGGCGGCCACCGGTTTCCGCCCAACACGCTGCTGATGGTCGATCGCCTGGTCAAGGAAGACTTCCTCATCGAGGTGGAAGCGATCGCTTCCGCCGAGCGCGACAGCGGGATGCGGCAGGGGTGAGCCTGCTCGCGAGCGATCGCGATGACGGGCTGCTGCTGCGTGTCGTGGAAAGAAAGGTCGAGGCGCGCGACGTCGTCTCGCTGACCTTGCGCCGGGACGATGGCGGCGCCTTGCCGCCGTGGAGTCCGGGAGCACACCTCGTCGTGACGCTGCCGGGCGGGATCGCACGCTCGTACTCCCTGTCCGGCGATCCGGCACGCGGCGACCGCTACCGCCTCGGCATCCTCGAGGAGCCGGGCTCCCGCGGCGGTTCGGTCGCGATGCACGCCCTCCGCGAGGGCGATCGCCTGGTGACGTCCGCGCCGAGGAACGCGTTTCCGCTGCACCGGTCGGGCGGCCGCGTGCTGCTGCTGGCCGGCGGCATCGGCGTGACGCCGCTCGTGTCGATGGCCTACGGGTTGAAGACGGCAGGTGCGGACTATGCGTTGCACTACTGCGCCCGGTCCGAGGAGCGGGCCGCATTCCGCGACGAGCTGCAGCGCGAGTTTTCGGCTGCGCTGTGCTTCCACTTCGACGACGGGCCGCCCGCGCAGCGCTTCGATGCGGCGCGGCTGCTGCGCGAGTATCGGCCGGGCGACGAGCTCCATGTGTGCGGACCTGCCGGGTTCATCGAACACGTGCTGGCGAGCGCGTCGGCCGCGGGCTGGCCCGCGACGGCGCAACACAAGGAGTACTTCACGGCGCACGTGATCGCGACCGGGCGGCCGTTCACCGTGCGCGCGGCCCGCAGCGGCAAGACGGTCGTCGTCGGCCCCGACCAGAGCATCGCCGACGCGCTCGCCGTCCAGGGCGTCCTGGTGCAGCTCTCCTGCGAACAAGGCATTTGCGGAACGTGCGTCACCGGCGTCCTGCAGGGGCTCCCCGACCATCGCGACTCGTATCTCACCGACGAGGAGCGGGCTGCCAACAACCAGATCACGGTCTGCTGCTCGCGGTCGAACAGCGACGAGCTCGTGCTCGACATCTGAACCTGGATGGAATGGTCTCACGCGTGAGACACTGAAGTTAACCTCCTGCCTGCCAGCCGATCCGATGCTTCGCCAGATGCGCATCGAGCCGCCCGTAGACCCGCCGCGCATTGCCGGCGAAGATCTGCTGCCTTTCGGCCGCGGTCAGCGAGGAGACGCCGTCGATGTACCGGCGGGTATCGTCGAAGTGATGGCCGGTCTCCGGGTCGATGCCCTGGACCGCGCCGATCGTCTCGGACGCGAACAGCACGTTCTTGACCGGGATCACGCGGGTCAGCAGGTCGATGCCGGGCTGGTGGTAGACGCAGGTATCGAAGAAGACGTTGTCGAGCAGCAGTTCCGGCAGCGGCGGCCGTTTCAGATCCTGCGCGATGCCGCGGAAACGCCCCCAGTGGTACGGCACCGCGCCGCCGCCGTGCGGGATGATGAGCTTCAGCGTCGGGAAGTCGCGGAACAGGTCCGACAGCAGCAGCTGCATGAATGCCGACGTGTCGCCGTTCAGGTAGTGCGCGCCGGAGGTGTGGAAGTTCGGGTTGCACGAGGCGCTGACGTGGATCATCGCCGGCACGTCGAGCTCGACCACCTTCTCGTACAGCGGATACCACCAGCGATCGGTCAGCGGCGGGTCCTTCCAGTAGCCGCCCGACGGGTCCGGGTTCAGGTTGCAGCCGATGAAGCCGAGCTCCTCGACGCAGCGGACCAGTTCCGGGACGCAGGTCGCAGGCGGGACGCCGGGCGACTGCGGCAGCTGGCAGACGCCGACGAAGCGGTCCGGATAGAAGCCGCAGATCCGCGCGATCAGGTCGTTGCACAGTCGCGACCACTTCTCGCCGGCGGCGAAGTCGGCGATATGGTGCGACATGCCGGCCGCGCGCGGCGAGAAGATCGTCACGTCGATGCCGCGGCTGTTCTGCACACGCAGCTGGCCATTCTCGATGGTGCTGCGGATCTGGTCGTCGCCGAAGCGCGGGATCGCCAGCGATGCCAGCCGGCCGGTGTCGGGAAACGCATCGGCCTGCGCCTCCCGGTACGCCTCGAGACTGCGCGGCGCCGTCGTGTAGTGGCCGTGGCAATCGATGATCATCACTCGACCTTGACGCCGGTCGCGCGGATCAGGTCGCCGAGCCGCGCGGTCTCGCTGGCGACCAGGTGCTGGAACGCGTCCGGCGACCGGTCGGTGTCGCTCGATCCGAGACTGACCAGCTTCTCGCGGACCTCCGGGCTCGACAGCACCGCCGAGAGCTCCTCGTTGAGCCGCTTGACGATCGCGTCCGGCGTTCTGGCCGGTGCCATCACACCGTACCACAACGACAGGTCGACGTAGTCCACGCCCTGTTCGCGGAACGTCGGCACTTCCGGCAGCGCCGGCGAGCGGGCCGGCCCGGTGACCGCGAGCGCCCGGACGGTCTGGCTGCGGATATGCGGCACCACCGGGATCAGCGAGTCGGTGCTGCTGGTGATCTGACCGGCGATCACGTCCATCGTCGCCGGACCGGCGCCGCGGTACGGCACGTGGACGATCTTGACGCCGGCGTTCTGGTTGATCATCTCGGCGATCAGGTGCGTCGGCGTGCCGTTGCCGGCGCTGGAGAACGTGACCTTGCCGGGCGATGCGGCGGCCAGCGCGATGAACTCCTTGACCGAGGTCACCTTGACGCTCGGGTGCACGAACAGCACCAGCGGCACCGACGCGACCTGGATCACCGCGCGCAGGTCCTTCTCGATCTCGAAGTTCAGGTGGAACAGCGACTTGTTCAGCGCCATCGAGATGTTGCCGAGCAGCAGGGTGCAGCCGTCGGGCGCCGCGCGCACGACGTACTCGTTGCCGATATTGGTCGATGCGCCGCCCTTGTTCTCGACCGCGACCGGCACGTCGAGCCGGCGCCCGAGCGGCGCGGCCAGCATCCGCGACAGCACGTCGGTCGCGCCGCCCGGCGGGTTCGGCGCGATCAGCCGGATCGTCTTGCACGGGAACGGCTCGGCCGCGGCGGCGTCGGCCGCAGCCGCCGCCACGATCGTCACGGCGGCGAGCGCGAGCGCCGATGCACGCAGCGCCGATGTCGTGGTCATGGAATTCATGTCTGGTCTCCTCCTGCGTCGTTCATTTCATGTCGAACCGGTCGAGCAGGCCCTGCAGGCCCAGCAATTCGATCGAGGTCTTGCCGCTCGCCAGCGCCTTGCGGAACTCGACCTCCTTGTCCTCGCGTTGCTGGCACAGCCCGATGACCCGGTCGACCTCCTCGGCGAGGACGACGACCAGCCCGTCACGGTCGCCGATCACGATGTCACCCGGCCGCACGACGACGCCGCCGAAGACGATCGGGATGCCGACCCGCCCGGGCTGGCACTTGTTGGTGCCCTTGATCGAGATGCCGCGCGAGAACACCGGGAAGCCCATCGCGACGATCGTTGCCGAGTCGCGCACCGAGCCGTCGATCGCGAGACCGCGCAGGCCGGCCAGCTGCGCCGCGCCGGTCATCACGTCGCCCCACGGCCCGGCTTCGGTGAAGCCCTCGGCGTCGACGACCATGACCTGTCCCGGCGTCGCCTTGGTCAGCGCGTAGTGCAGTGCCAGGTTGTCGCCGGGGCGGCACTGGACCGTCAGCGCCGGGCCGCCGAGTCGCATGCCCGGATCGAGCGGCCGGATCGCGCCGTCGACGGCGCCTTTCTGTCCCTGGGCCTCGTGGATCGTCGCGGTGCCGAACCGCTTCAGGGCCTCGATCCGATCGTCGGTCACTTCGACCTGCATCCGCGTCTCCTCGCCGTGGGTGGCCATCACTCGATGACGCCGCAGCTTAGGGCGGCCGCGAGGAAAATAAAAACGGGTTTTTATGGCGTTCTAGCCAAGGAAATTCCTATACTCGAGCCGCCGACCGCCCTGCCGAGCGCGCGATGACTGCGACACTGAACCAGCTGAAGGCCTTCCGGTCGATCGTCGCGACCGGCAGCTTCCAGGGCGCCGCGGCGCTGCTGAACCTGAGCCAGCCGAGCGTTTCGCAGCGCGTCCGGGAACTCGAGGCGGCGCTCGGAACACGGCTGTTCCTGCGCCGCGGCCCCCGGATCAGCCTGACCGCGGACGGCCATGCACTGATCGAGCATGCCGACCGGGTACTCGCGGCGGCGACCACGCTGCAGGAACGCTTTCGCGCCGGCGACGAGATGCGCGGGCAGCTGCGGATCGGCCTCAGCGAGAACTTCGCGCTGAACGGCCTCGCCGACCTGCTCGACCGGCTGCAGACGCACTATCCGCGGATCACCGCCTCGGTGCTGGTCGGCGATTCCGGTGCGCTGTCCCGGCTGCTCAACGAGCGCGAACTCGACCTCGCGATCGTCTCGGAGCCGACCGTCGAGGCGCACGTGATCCGCGAACCGGTCGGGTCGAGCCGCCTCGGCTGGTTCGCCTCGGGGTCCGCCCACTCCGATGCCGATCCGGCGACCCCGGCGGACCTCGCCCGGTTCCATCTGATGATCCCGTCGGCGACCTCGCGGCTGTTCACGACGGTCAATCGCTGGTTCGCCGATTCCGGCGTCGTCCCGCCGCGCGTCAGCGTCTGCAACAACGTCGCGGTCACCAAGGTCGCGGTCCAGCATGGTTCGGTGATCGCGATCGTGCCGGTCCGCGTGATGGAGCAGGAGGTCGCGGCCCGGCTGGTCCGCCAGCTCGCGGTGACGCCGGAGCTGCCGTCGCACCGCGTCTCGATCTGCTATCAGCAGAGCGAGGCGGGGCTCCGGATGAGCACGTTCGTCGCGCTGATCCGCGAACTGATCCGCAAGTACCGGATCTTCGCGTCGGCGGACGGTCTCGGCTGATCGCGGCGGCGGCTCCCGAACTGCCGCCGGACCGCGCATACTGTCGCCACGCGCAATCGAGCAACCTGAACGCCTTCGGCATGAAACCGCTCGTTCATCGGGGAGATGTTCCGTGATCAGCGTCGGCTCGCCGGCTGCTTGACGGTCCGGGCGAAAGCTCGTCTAATCCGATTATTAACTATCTAGATAGTTACCAACCAGGCACTCAAGAGGACCTGCCCATGGCCACCCGCAAGCTCGGCCTCATCATGCACGGCGTCACCGGCCGGATGGGGATGAACCAGCATCTGATCCGCTCGATCGTCGCGATCCGCAAGCAGGGCGGCGTCCAGCTGTCCAACGGCGACCGGGTGCTGCCCGACCCGATCCTGATCGGCCGCAACGCCGAGAAGATCGAGGCGCTGGCACGGGCCCACGACATCCCGCGCTGGGGCACCAATCTCGACGCGGCGCTGGCCGGCAAGGAGGACACCGTCTTCTTCGATGCCGGCACGACGCAGATGCGGCCGAAGCTGCTGGCGCAGGCGCTCGCCGCCGGCAAGCACGTCTACTGCGAGAAGCCGATCGCGACCAATCTGAACGAGGCGGTCGAGATCGCGCGGGTCGCGCAGAAGTCCGGTCTCAAGCACGGGGCGGTGCAGGACAAGCTGTTCCTGCCCGGCCTGCGCAAGCTCGACATGCTGCGCCGCTCCGGCTTTTTCGGCCGGATGCTGTCGGTCCGGCTCGAGTTCGGCTACTGGGTGTTCGAAGGCGACCTGCAACCGATCCAGCGGCCGTCGTGGAACTATCGGTCCGAGGACGGCGGCGGCATGATCCTCGACATGATGTGCCACTGGCGCTATGTGCTGGACAATCTGTTCGGCAAGGTCAAATCGATCTCGTGCCTCGGCACCACCCATATCCCGACCCGCTGGGACGAAGCCGGCAACGCCTACAAGGCGACCGCCGACGACGCCGCCTACGCGACCGCCGAGCTGGTCGGCCACAACGGCGAGCCGGTGATCGCCCAGCTCAACATGTCGTGGGTGACGCGGGTGCGGCGCGACGACCTGGTGACCTTCCATGTCGACGGCACCCACGGCTCGGCGGTCGCCGGGCTGACCGACTGCCGCGCCCAGTCGCGGGTCAACACGCCGCGGCCGGTCTGGAACCCCGACGTCAAGCAGACGATGAACTTCTTCGACCAGTGGCTCGAGGTGCCGGATTCCGAGGTCTACGATAACGGCTTCAAGATCCAGTGGGAGCGCTTCATCCGGCACGTCGCCGAGGACGCCCCGTACCAGTGGACGCTGCCGGAAGGCGCCAAGGGGGTCCAGCTGGTCGAGGCCGCGCTGGCGAGCTGGAAGGAGCGGCGCTGGGTCGACGTACCGCCGCTGGAGATCTGACAATCAGAGGATTGCTGACGGCGAGGATACGGCCATGACCACGACGATTCGACTCCCCGACGCCGCCGGCGGACTGAGCGCCTACACGCTGCGCGGCCGCCCGCCCGCGACGCCGCCGGCCGGCGTCCGGTTCGACCGGATCGCCTATTCGGCGGCGCATGTCGTCGCCGATCCGCGCGCCGCGATCGATCCGTGGCTCGAGTGCGCGATCGACTGGGACGCGACGATGCGCTATCGGCACCGGCTCTGGCGCCTCGGCCTCGGCGTCGCCGAGGCGATGGATACGGCGCAGCGCGGCATGGGTCTGGACTGGCCGACCTCGCTGGAGCTGATCCGGCGCTGCCTCGCCGAAGCGAAGACCGTACCGGGCGCGCGGGTCGCGTCGGGCTGCGGCACCGATCATCTGGTGCTCGCCGAGGTGCGGGGCATCGACGACGTGATCCGCGGCTACGAGACCCAGATGGCGGCGATCGAGGCGCTGGGTGGCCAGCTGATCGTGATGGCGAGCCGGGCGCTGGCGGCGGTGGCCCGCTCGCCGGCCGACTACGAGTGCGTCTACGACCGGATCCTGTCGCAGGCCAGGCAGCCGGTGATCCTGCACTGGCTCGGCGACATGTTCGATCCGGCGCTGGCCGGCTACTGGGGCAGCGCCGACCTCGACCAGGCGATGGAGACCGCGCTCGGCGTGATCCGCGCGCATCCGGACAAGGTCGACGGCATCAAGATCTCGCTGCTCGACAAGGACAAGGAGATCCGGATGCGCCGGCTGCTGCCGGCCGGCGTCCGGATGTACACCGGCGACGATTTCAACTACGCCGAGCTGATCGCCGGCGACGGCCACGGCACCCAGCCCAACCACGGCAAGAGCGATGCGCTGCTCGGCATCTTCGACGCGATCGCGCCGGCAGCGAGCGCGGCGCTCGGCGAGCTCGCGGCCGGCAACGCCGAGCGCTTCCATGCGATCCTCGGGCCGACCGTGCCGCTGTCGCGCCACATCTTCCGGGCGCCGACCCGGTTCTACAAGACCGGCGTCGTGTTCATGGCCTGGCTGAACGGCCACCAGTCGCATTTCACGATGGTCGGCGGCCAGCAGAGCGCGCGCTCGCTGCCGCATCTGGCCGAGCTGTTCCGGCTTGCCGACACGGCCGACCTGCTCGAACAGCCGGAACTCGCGGCGGCGCGGATGAAGACGCTGCTGGCGCTGTACGGTATCGACGGCTAGGAGGCCGTCCGGAGCACGGAAAGGGGGCCGCGCGGCAGTCCCGATCAACGATACGGAGCTTCGATGCGCGACTTCTCCGCCAGCCACGAGTGGTTGTCGATCAATACCGCGACGGTGCGCCGGCAGTGGTCGCTCGACCGGATCATCGGCGAATGCGCGGCGCGCGGCATCCGCGCGATCAGCCCGTGGCGCGACCAGGTCGCGGCGGTCGGCATCGACCGGATCGAGCGGCTGCTGCGCGAAGCCGGCATCGGGCTCTCGGGCTACTGCCGCGGCGGCTTCTTCCCGGCGCCGGACGCCGCCGGGCTCGCCGCGGCGCTCGACGACAATCGCCGCGCCATCGACGAGGCGCGGCAGCTCGGCGCCGCCTGCCTGGTGCTGGTGGTCGGCTCGCTGCCGGGCGCTCTCGAAGGCAAGCCGCGGCACAAGGACCTGCAGCGGGTGCGCGGCGAGGTCCGCGACGGCATCGCCGCGTCGCTGGACCATGCCCGTTCGGTCGGTTTGCCGCTCGCGATCGAGCCGTTGCATCCGATGCAGGCGGCCGAGCGTGCCTGCGTCAACACGCTCGAGCAGGCGCTCGACCTGTGCGACGAGCTCGACCCGGGCCGGACCGGCGCGCTCGGCGTCGCGGTCGACGTCTACCATGTCTGGTGGGATCCGAAGCTGCAGGCGCAGATCGCCCGGGCCGGCCGCGAGCGGCTGCTGGCGTTCCACGTCTGCGACTGGCTGACGCCGACCCGCGACCTGCTGAACGATCGCGGCATGATGGGCGACGGCGTCATCGAGATCCGGAAGATCCGCGGCTGGATCGAGGCTGCCGGCTTCGCCGGCTTCAGCGAGGTCGAGATCTTCTCGGATGCCTGGTGGGCGCAGCCGGGCGAGACCGTGCTCGATACCTGCATCGAGCGGCACCGGCGGGCGGTCTAGGCGGGGGCCGTCGCCCACGTGCCATGTGAACGCTCTACCAGATCCTGACCCGCGATGACGGTAGTGACCGGCCAGCAGGAACCCGCTAACCATGGCATCCGACATGACTGTCCGGCTCTAACGCGCTGCCTCGCACAGTTTGCGCACTGCCCAGATTCCTTCTATACTCTACGGTTCTTCGGCCTTTTCGCGGTTGCCTAGTGCTTGCCTGGTGCCACTGGATGGCGCAATGGCAAATGGGCAGTCCGGCTCGGCCGGGGTCAGACCCGACACCACGGGACCAATACTGACCCGCTTCAGGTGCTACAGCGTCAGCCAGCCGACCGGCGGCGCAGGCGGCACCCGGCGGGAGAAGTTGGGAACAGTTCACAAGGCACGGCAATGATTCAGATGCAATCGACGCTCGGCGTCGCCGACAACACCGGCGCGCGCGCGGTCATGTGTATCAAGGTGCTGGGCGGCAGCAAGCGCCGCTACGCCGGCATCGGCGACATCATCAAGGTGTCGGTCAAGGAGGCGCAGCCGCGCGGCCGCGTCAAGAAGGGCGAGATCTATAACGCCGTCGTGGTCCGCACCGCCAAGGGCGTGCGCCGGCCGGACGGTTCGCTGATCCGCTTCGACGCCAACGCGGCGGTGCTGCTGAACGCCAAGTACGAGCCGATCGGCACCCGGATCTTCGGCCCGGTCACCCGCGAGCTGCGGACCGAGCGCTTCATGAAGATCGTGTCGCTCGCGCCGGAAGTGCTGTAGGGCCGGCGGATAGCAGTCAGGGAACAGCAGGACAGCGGGAGAGCCAGGAATGTCGCAGAAGATCGTCAAGGGCGACGAAGTGATCGTCATCGCCGGCCGGGACAAGGGCAAGCGCGGCACGGTTTCGAAGCGGGTCGACGACCGCCATCTGCTGGTCGACGGCATCAATGTCGTGAAGAAGCATGCCAAGCCGAACCCGATGAAGGGCGTGACCGGCGGCATCGTCGAGAAGACGATGCCGATCGACCAGTCGAACCTGATGCTGTTCAACCCCGCCACCGGCAAGGGTGACCGGATCGGTTTCAAGGTGCAGGACGACGGCAAGAAGGTCCGCGTGTTCAAGTCGAACGGTGAACAGGTCAAGGCCTGACCCGCGCGAGAGTAGAAAGGCGAATCCGCAATGGCGAAATCCCAGAAGGCAGCGGCAGCGGAACAGGCGGCGGAACCGTCGACCGTGCGGCTGCAGCAGATCTATCGCGAGAAGCTCGTCCCCGAGCTGATGAAGAAGTTCGGCTACAAGTCGGTGATGCAGGTTCCGCGGATCAGCAAGATCACGCTGAACATGGGCGTCGGCGAGGCGGTGGCCGACAAGAAGATCATGGACAACGCGGTCGGCGACCTGACCAAGATCGCCGGGCAGAAGCCGGTGGTGACCAAGTCGCGCAAGGCGATCGCGGGCTTCAAGATCCGCGAAGGCTATCCGATCGGAGCGATGGTCACGCTGCGCGGCGTCCGGATGTATGAGTTCCTCGACCGGCTGGTGACGGTCGCGCTGCCGCGCGTGCGCGACTTCCGCGGCGTCTCGGGCCGCGCCTTCGACGGTCGCGGCAACTACAACCTCGGGGTCAAGGAGCAGATCATGTTCCCCGAGATCGAGTACGACAAGATCGACGCGATCCGCGGGCTGAACATCAGCATCACGACGACCGCGAAGAACGACGAGGAAGCCAAGGCGCTGCTGGCGGCCTTCCGGTTTCCGTTCCGGAACTGAGGAAGAAGCCATGGCGAAAGCATCGATGATCGAGCGCGAGAAGAAGCGCGCCGGACTGGTCAAGAAATACGCGGCCAAGCGCGCGGCGCTGCAGGCCGTCATCGACGACCAGTCGAAGTCCGACGAAGAGCGCTACGAGGCGCGGCTGGCGATCCAGAAGCTGCCGCGCGCGTCGAGCCCGACGCGCCATCGCAACCGCTGCGCGCTGACCGGTCGGCCGCGCGGCGTGTTCAGCAAGTTCGGGCTGGCGCGCAACAAGCTGCGCGAGTTCGCGATGCGCGGCGAGATCCCCGGCCTGACCAAGGCGAGCTGGTAAGGCGGAGTGAGCGAAGTGATGACATTCGAATCGAATCAGATCCTTCTGCGCGGGAGCGTGCAATCATGAGCATGAGCGATCCGATCGCCGACATGTTCACGCGGATCCGCAACGCCCAGCGCGTCGAGAAGGAATCCGTGGTGATGCCGTCGTCGAAGCTCAAGGTGGCGATCGCCGGCGTGCTGAAGGACGAAGGCTACATCGACGGCTTCGATGTCCGCGAGGCCGACGGCAAGTCGCAGCTGCACCTGTCGCTGAAGTACTACGCCGGCCGGCCGGTCATCGAGCGGCTCGAGCGCGTCTCGCGTCCGGGTCTGCGGATCTACAAGCCGAAGGCGCATCTGCCGCAGGTGATGAACGGTCTCGGCGTCGCGATCGTCACCACGTCGAAGGGCGTGATGACCGACCGCAAGGCGCGCCAGGCCGGCGTCGGCGGCGAAGTGCTCGGCTACGTCGCCTGACCGGGAGGAAACGATGTCCCGCATCGGAAAAATGCCGATCGCCGTGCCGAAGGGCGCGGAGGTCAGGATCGCCGCCGACACGATCACCGTCAAGGGGCCGCTCGGCACGCTGACGCAGGCGCTGACGCCGGGGGCCGGGATCGCGGTCGAAGGCGACCAGCTGATGGTCAAGCCGGCGGACGAGTCGGCCGCGGCCAATGCGATGTCCGGCACGCTGCGCGCGCTGGTCGCCAACATGGTCACCGGCGTCACCAAGGGCTTCGAGCGCAAGCTGACGCTGGTCGGCGTCGGTTTCCGCGCCCAGGCGCAGGGCACCTCGCTGAACCTGTCGCTCGGGTTCTCGCATCCGGTCGTCCACAAGCTGCCGGACGGCGTCAAGGCGGAAACGCCGACCCAGACCGAGATCGTGATCAAGGGCGCCGACAAGCAGAAGGTCGGGCAGGTCGCCGCCGAGATCCGCGCCTATCGTCCGCCCGAGCCGTACAAGGGCAAGGGCGTCCGGTATGCGGACGAGAAAGTGACGCTCAAAGAGACCAAGAAGAAATAAGCCGCCGAGGTCTGATCATCATGTCAACGGACAAGAAAGTTTCGCGGCTGCGGCGTTCGCGCCAGACCCGGCGCAAGATCGACGAAATGCGCGTCGGCCGGCTGTCGGTGTTCCGCAGCAATTCGCACATCTACGCGAGCGTCTTCTCGGCCGACGGCCAGAAGGTGGTGGCGTCGGCGTCGACAGTGGAAGCCGAGGTCAAGACCGCGCTTGCCGGCAAGACCGGCGTCGGCGGCAACGTCGCGGCAGCGACGCTGGTCGGCCAGCGGGTCGCGCAGAAGGCGCTGGCGGCCGGGATCGAGTCGGTCGCGTTCGATCGCTCCGGCTATCGTTATCACGGGCGGGTCCGCGCGCTGGCCGAGGCCGCGCGCGAAGCCGGTCTGAAGTTCTGAGGACGGAAAGAAGATGGCAAAGGTTCAGGCACGCGGTCCGCAGCGCGCGACCGAAGAGCGCGATGACGGTCTGAAGGAAAAGATGATCGGCATCAACCGGGTGACCAAGGTCGTCAAGGGCGGCCGGATCCTCGGTTTCGCGGCGCTCGCGGTGGTCGGCGACGGCGACGGCCGGATCGGCATGGGCAAGGGCAAGGCCCGCGAGGTGCCGGTGTCGGTGCAGAAGGCGATGGACGAAGCGCGCCGCAAGCTGTTCAAGGTGCCGCTGCGCAACGGCACGCTGCCGCACGTCGTTCACGGCCAGCACGGCGCGTCGCGTGTGTTCATCTCGCCGGCCCAGGACGGTACCGGTGTGATCGCCGGCGGTCCGATGCGCGCGGTGTTCGAGGTGATGGGCGTCACCAACGTCGTCGCCAAGAGCCACGGCTCGAGCAATCCGTACAACATGGTCCGCGCGACGCTCGATGCGTTCCGCAACCTGTCGACGCCGGCCGAGATCGCGGCCAAGCGCGGCAAGACCGTCGAGGAAATTCTCGGGTAGTGGCTGCCACGGCGCCGCGTGACGCCGGGCGCCGCGGCGGGAGAGTGCGATGAGTGAAACCAAGAAGACGCTGAAGGTACAACTGGTCAAGAGCCCGAGCCGGACGGCCGGCGGGCATCGCGACACCGTGCTCGGCCTCGGGCTCAAGCGGATCAATCAGGTCCGCGAGCTCGAGGATACGCCGGCGGTGCGCGGCATGATCACGAAGGTGGCCTACCTGGTGAAGGTGCTGTGATGAAACTGAACGAACTGAAGCCGGCCGATGGCGCCCGGCACGCCAGGAAGCGGGTTGGCCGCGGCATCGGCTCGGGCCTCGGCAAGACCGGCGGCCGCGGCCACAAAGGGCAGAAATCGCGTTCGGGCGGCTTCCACAAGGTCGGCTTCGAAGGCGGTCAGATGCCGCTGCAGCGCCGCCTGCCGAAGCGCGGCTTCAAGTCGCTGCAAGCCGGCCGGGTCGCCGAGGTTCGGCTGTCGGATCTCGAGCGTCTCGAGGGCGGCGACGTCGATCTGCTGTCGCTGAAGCGGGCCGGCGTCGTGCCGCAGCTCGCGCTGTCGGCCAAGGTGATCCTGTCCGGCAGCCTGTCGCGCAAGGTCGACCTGAAGGGCATCGGTGCCACCAAGGGCGCGCGGGCCGCGATCGAAGCCGCCGGTGGCAGCGTCGCGGTCGAGCCGGCCGAAGCGGCTCCGGCTGCCTGAGTGGCGGTGACCGACGAACGGACCGACAAGGATTGACGCAAGCGATGGCGACCAATTCGGCAGTGGCAGGCGGGGGCAAGTACGGCGATCTGAAGCGCCGGCTGGTCTTCCTGCTGCTCGCGCTCGTCGTCTACCGGATCGGTGCCCACATCCCGGTGCCGGGCATCGATCCGGACGCGCTGGCGGATCTGTTCCGCAGCCAGCAGGGGGGGGTGCTCGGCCTGTTCAACCTGTTCTCCGGCGGCGCGCTGTCGCGCTTCTCCGTGTTCGCGCTCGGGATCATGCCGTACATCTCGGCGTCGATCATCATGCAGCTGCTGACCGTCGTGGTGCCGCAGCTCGAGGCGATCAAGAAGGAAGGCGAGTCGGGCCGGCGGATCATCACCAAGTACACCCGCTGGTTCACGCTGGCGCTCGCCACGTTCCAGGCGCTGTCGATCTCGATCGCGCTGGAATCGCAGGCGAACCTGGTGGTCGATCCGGGCATGATGTTCCGCTTCGTCACGGTCGTGTCGCTGGTGACCGGCACGATGTTCCTGATGTGGCTCGGCGAGCAGATCACCGAGCGGGGCTTGGGAAATGGCATTTCGATCATCATCTTCGCCGGTATCACCGCCGGCTTGCCGGGGGCGATCGCCGGGATGAGCGAGCTGGTCAGCAACGGCTCGATCAACCCGATCGTCGCGCTGATCATCATCGCGCTGGTGATCCTGGTGACCGCGTTCGTCGTGTTCGTCGAGCGCGGCCAGCGCAAGATCACGGTCAACTATGCCAAACGCCAGGTCGGCAACCGGATCTACCAGGGTCAGAGCTCGCATCTGCCGCTGAAGCTGAACATGTCGGGCGTGATCCCGCCGATCTTCGCGTCGTCGATCATCCTGTTCCCGGCCACGCTGACGCAGTGGTTCACGTCGGGCGAGGCCGCGAACACGGCGGTGCGCTGGATGCGCGACCTGGCGGCGACGCTGTCGCCGGGCCAGCCGGTCTATATCCTGCTGTACGCGCTGGCGATCGTGTTCTTCTGCTTCTTCTACACGGCGCTGGTGTTCAACAGCCGCGAGACCGCCGAGAACCTGAAGAAGAGCGGGGCGATGCTGCCGGGGATCCGGCCGGGCGATCAGACGGCGAAGTACATCGACAAGATCCTGATGCGGCTGACGCTGGCCGGCGCCATCTACATTACCGCGGTGTGCCTGCTGCCGGAGTTCCTGGTGCTCGAATGGAACGTGCCGTTCTACTTCGGCGGCACCTCGCTGTTGATCATCGTCGTCGTCACGATGGACTTCATGACCCAGGTGCAGGCCTACATGATGTCGAACCAGTACGAGAGCCTGCTGAAGAAGACGAACTTCAAGGGGCTGGGCTCGCCGGGCCGCTGAGGCGGACCGGATAGCCACCAGGCAACGCGTCAGGAGCGCAATGTCCAAGGAAGATGTCATCCAGATGCAGGGCGAGGTGTTGGAGAACCTTCCCAACGCCACGTTCCGGGTCAAGCTGGAGAACGGTCACGTGGTGCTCGGCCACATTTCCGGAAAGATGCGGATGCACTACATCCGGATCCTGCCGGGCGACAAGGTCACGGTCGAGCTGACGCCGTACGACCTGTCACGGGCGCGTATCGTGTTCCGGGCGAAGTAACGAATAGAGCAGTCGCGAGCGAGGACGAATCATGAAAGTCATGGCCAGTGTCAAGAAGATGTGCCGGTACTGCAAGGTCATCAAGCGCAACGGTGTGGTGCGGGTCATCTGCGTGGATCCGCGGCACAAGCAGCGGCAGGGTTGATCCGCCGGCTGCCAATACAGATAGCGACAGGACAAGCAAATGGCACGTATTGCAGGGGTCAACGTCCCCGATCGGCAGCACACCGAGATCGGCCTGACGGCGATCTACGGAATCGGCCGCGCCCGGGCGCGCGCGATCTGCGACGCGGTCGGCGTGGCGTACTCGAAGAAGGTCAAGGACCTCAACGACGCCGAGCTCGAGCGGATCCGCGACCAGATCGGCCGATTCGTGACCGAGGGCGACCTGCGCCGCGAGATCTCGATGTCGATCAAGCGGCTGATGGACCTCGGCTGCTACCGCGGTCTGCGGCATCGCCGCGGCCTGCCGGTCCGCGGCCAGCGGACCCGCACCAATGCGCGCACCCGCAAGGGCCCGAGCAAGGCCGGCGTCGCGTTGAAGAAATGATTGCGTTGAAGAAGTGATCGCGCGAGTGAACCAGGAGCGCTAGAGAATGGCCAAGAATCCGAATGCCCAGCAGGTCGCCGCCGCGCAGCGGACCCGCAAGAAGATCAAGAAGAACGTGTCGGACGGCATCGCGCATGTGCACGCGTCGTTCAACAACACGATCATCACGATCACCGATCGCCAGGGCAACGCGTTGTCGTGGGCGACCTCCGGCGGTGCCGGCTTCAAGGGCTCGCGCAAGTCGACGCCGTTCGCGGCGCAGGTCGCTGCCGAAGCGGCCGGCCGGGTCGCGGTCGAGTGCGGCATCAAGAATCTGGACGTGCGGATCAAGGGGCCCGGACCGGGCCGCGATTCGTCGGTCCGCGCGCTGAACGCGCTCGGCATCAAGATCCTGTCGATCTCGGACGTCACGCCGCTGCCGCACAACGGCTGCCGCCCGCCCAAGAAACGGAGAATTTGAGGTCAGCCTGTCGGAACCCCGAGCCAGCAGTCATCGCGGATCCGGCTTTGCCGGCCCGCTGGTGACGCCCCCAGCGGGGGGCGGAGCCGGACGAGCACAGTCCCTGCGGGCCGTTCTCGCCGGCGAAGGGCCCTCGGACTCCGGCCGAGGGCTCCCGCCGAAGGCACCAACGGGGGCGTAATCCAGTCCACCTTGTTCGAGCGCATGCGGAAGCCGACACCGCCCCTGCAGCCCGGACTAACCGCAGCGGGAGCTGCGTAGCAACCAAGGAACGTCAAGTGGCACGTTATATCGGACCCAAGGCGAAACTGTCCCGCCGCGAAGGAACGGACCTGTTCCTGAAGAGCGCGCGGCGTTCGCTCGACTCGAAATGCAAGGCCGACACCAAGCCGGGCCAGCACGGCCGGATCAGCGGCCAGCGCACCAGCGACTACGGCCTGCAGCTGCGCGAGAAGCAGAAGGTCAAGCGGATGTACGGCGTCCTCGAGCGCCAGTTCCGCCGCTATTTCGCCGAGGCGTCGCGGCTGCGCGGCAATACCGGAGAACACCTGCTGCAGCTGCTGGAATCGCGGCTCGACAATATCGTCTATCGGATGGGCATCGCGTCGACCCGCTCGGAGGCGCGCCAGCTGGTGTCGCACCGGGCGATCCTGGTCAACGGCGCGACGCTGAACGTGCCGTCGGCGACGGTCAAGCCGAACGACGTGGTCGCGGTCAAGGAAGCCGCCAGGAAGCAGGCGCGGATCCAGGACGCGCTGAACCTCGCCGAGCAGAACGGGTTCCCCTCGTGGGTTTCGGTCGACAAGAACAAGATGGAGGGCGTGCTGAAGGCGCTGCCGGAACGTTCCGACATCGCGGCCGACATCAACGAAAGCCTCATCGTCGAGTTGTACTCGCGTTAATCAGGGGATAGTCCAATATGCAGACTGCTATGCTCAAACCGCGCATCGTCGAGGTCGAACAACTGGGCCCGTCGCATGCACGCGTGGTGATGGAGCCGTTCGAGCGGGGCTATGGCCATACCCTCGGCAACGCACTGCGCCGCGTACTGCTCTCGTCGATGGTCGGTTATGCGCCGACCGAGGTCCAGATCGCCGGCGTCGTCCATGAATATTCGACGATGGACGGCGTCCGCGAGGACGTCGTCGATCTGCTGCTGAATCTGAAGGGCGTCGTCTTCAAGCTGCACAACCGCGACGAAGTGTTCCTGACGCTGCGCAAGGACACCGCCGGCCCGGTCACGGCGGCCGACATCGACGTGCCGCACGACGTCGAGGTGATCAACGGCGATCATGTCATCGCGTCGCTGACCGAAGGCGGCAAGATCGACATGCAGATCAAGGTCGAGAAGGGCCGCGGCTACGTGCCGGGCACGCTGCGCTCGATGTCGGACGCCAAGACCATCGGCCGGGTCGTGCTCGACGCGTCGTTCTCGCCGGTCCGGCGCGTCAGCTATGCGGTCGAGAGCGCCCGCGTCGAGCAGCGGACCGACCTCGACAAGCTGCTGATCGACATCGAGACCAACGGCGTGATCGCGCCGGAGGAAGCGGTGCGGCAATCAGCCCGGATCCTGGTCGAGCAGCTGTCGGTGTTCGCCGCGCTCGAAGGGGCCGAGCCGGTGCTCGAGATCGCCGGCCACGGCGGTGTGACGCTCGGCTCGATGGGGCGCAGCCCGCAGGTCGACCCGATCCTGCTGAGGCCGGTCGACGACCTCGAGCTGACGGTGCGCTCGGCCAACTGCCTGAAGGCCGAGAACATCTACTATATCGGCGACCTGATCCAGCGGACCGAGAACGAGCTGCTGAAGACGCCGAACCTCGGCCGCAAGTCGCTGAACGAAATCAAGGAAGTGCTGGCCTCGCGCGGGCTCACGCTCGGCATGCGTCTGGAGAACTGGCCGCCGGCCGGCCTGGAACGCAACTAGCCCGCGAGGGGCCTGGCCCCGACCACGACATCAGGATCGAATCATGCGTCACCGTCTCGGCCTCCGAAAACTGAATCGCACCAGCGCGCATCGCCTGGCGATGCTGCGCAACATGACCAACGCGCTGCTGCGGCACGAAGCGATCAAGACGACGCTGCCGAAAGCCAAGGAGCTGCGCCGGGTGGTCGAGCCGATCATCACGCTCGGCAAGAAGCCGTCGCTGGCCAATCGCCGGCTGGCGTTCGACCGGCTGCGCGACCGCGAGATGGTCGTGAAGGTGTTCGACGAGCTCGGCCCGCGCTACGCCAAGCGCAACGGCGGCTATCTGCGGATCCTGAAGTTCGGCTTCCGTCAGGGCGACAATGCGCCGATGGCCTACATCGAGCTGATGGACCGGCCCGACGAGCCGGCCGCCGCCGAGGGCAGCGCCTCCTGACTTTCGGGCTCCGGGTCGGCTGCGCGGCTGCGGCCGCGCAGCGTCCGCTCGGGCGAGCCCAGGTACTTCTGGGTCAGGAACCAGCCCAGCATCACCAGCGCCAGCAGCGCCATCGCGCCGATCGTGATCCAGAAGCCGCGCGGCGAATGGATTCCCGGCAGCGCATCGAAGTTCATGCCGAAGATGCCGGTGATCAGGGTCAGCGGCATGAAGATCGCCGTCAGCACCGTCAGCACCCGCATGATCTCGGCGGTGCGGAACGCGGTCGCCGAGAAGTGCAGCTGCACGGCCGATTCCACCCCCGATTCCAGGCTGCGGGCATGATTCAGCACGCGCTGGATGTGCTCGACCAGGTCGGTGGCGCGGACGTGAAGCGCGTCGCTGATCGGTGACAGCGCCGGCGTGTCGCCGGGCTCGTCATGCTCGACGCGCTCGTCGCGCCATTCCTGCACCGCGTCGAGCTGCTCTTCGCACAGATGCTGCAGCTTGCGCAGCTGCATCCGGGCTTCGAGCAGCGTCGACCAGTCCTTGAACGGCCGCCGCGGATGCAGCAGATTGCGCTGCCAGGACTCGAGCTGCGCGGTCAATGGCTGCCGCAGCTCCAGATAGCGATCGACCATGCCGGACAGCAGCCGCAGCAGCAGCTCCTCTGGCTGCGTCGGGATCCGCTGGTTGTAGCGCGCTGCGCCGAGCAGCCGTTCGCGCACGGCCGGCACCAGCGGATTGTCGGCAGGCCGGATCGTCACCAGGCAGCGCGGCAGCACGAAGAACACGGCCGGGCGCGTGTCGATCCGGATCCGTCCCGCCGGCGCCGGCGGCTTCGAGCCGAGCGCGCGCATCACGATCATCTCGTAGCGCGCGGTCGAGTCGTAGAACGACGGATGCGTGCTGTTCTCGCTGTCGCGCAGGTGCTCTTCGAAGATCTCGATGCCGGTCAGCCGCGCGACCACCGCGGCCCACTGGCGGCCGCTGCCGGCATGGACATCGATCCACAGGAAGCCGTTGACCGGCAGCGCGTCGGGCTCACCGCTCGCCGCGACGCAGCCCTGGCGCTCGACCCGGATGAACTCGATCGGCGGTCCGAGCGTGCCGCCGGCCGCGGCATCGGCGATGCCCGACAGGCCGTCGACACCGGCGACCTCGCCGATGCTGCCGGCGTCGATCGCGCCGTCCATGCCGGTCAGGCCGCCGCCAGCCACGTCGCCGCGTCGAGCGCGAAATAGGTCAGCACGCCGTCGGCGCCGGCGCGCTTCATCGCCAGCAGCGATTCGAGCGCGACGGTCCGCTCGTCGAGCCAGCCGTTGTGCGCCGCCGCCTTCAGCATCGCGTACTCGCCGCTGACCTGGTAGACGAAGGTCGGCACCTTGAAGGTGTCCTTGACGCGGCGGACGATGTCGAGGTACGGCATGCCCGGCTTGACCATCACCATGTCGGCGCCTTCCTGCAGATCGAACGCGACCTCGCGCAGCGCCTCGTCGCTGTTGGCCGGATCCATCTGGTAGGTCTGCTTCGAGCTCTTGCCGAGATTGGTCGCCGAGCCGACGGCATCGCGAAACGGTCCGTAGAAGCCCGATGCGTACTTGGCCGAATACGCCATGATCTGCGTATGGATCAGGCCGGCGCTCTCGAGCGTCGCCCGGATCGCGCCGATCCGGCCGTCCATCATGTCCGACGGCGCAACGATGTCGACGCCGGCCTGCGCCTGCACCAGCGCCTGCTGCTGCAGGATCGCGATCGTCTCGTCGTTGAGCACGTAGCCGTCGGCGTCGACCACGCCATCCTGGCCGTGGCTGGTGAACGGGTCGAGCGCGACGTCGGTCAGCACGCCGAGCTCCGGGAAGTGCGCCTTGACCGCCCGGACCGCGCGCGGCACCAGTCCGTCGGGATCGGTCGCGATCCGGCCGTCGGGCGTCTTCAGCGCCGGGTCGATCGCCGGGAACAGCGCGAGCACCGGCACCTTCAGGCCGACGCAGCGCTCGGCGACGGCGAGCAGCTGGTCGATCGTGTGGCGATGGACGCCGGGCATCGACGGCACCGGCACCGGCGGCGGGTTGCGTCCGGGGCCGGCGTCGTGGATGAACACCGGGTAGATCAGGTCATCGGCGCGCAGATGGTGCTCGCGGGTCAGCCGGCGGCTGAAATCGGTCCGGCGGTTGCGGCGCAGCCGGGTCGCCGGGTAGGCGCCGCCCGCGGTGACGGTGGCGCGGCCGGTCGCGGCAGCGGACGGTGCGGATTTCGAGGCGGTCATCGGGCGGGCTCCAGCGGGGCAGGGTCGGTGGGGGGCGCGAACTGCTGCCGCCGCAATGTCGGCTGGGCCGGATCGGCGCGGTCGGCGAGGCGATCCCAGTCGCCGGCATCGGCAGTGAGCAGCGCTTCGATCGCCGCCTGCAGCGGCTCGACGCCGATCCGGCTCATCATCGAGAACAGCAGCAGCAGCGTCGGCGCGTCGCGTCCGGACAGTGCCGGATCGGCGGCGACGCGCTCGAGGGCGGCGCGCGCCTGCGGCCGCGACAGCTTGTCGGCCTTGGTCAGCACCACAACCAGCGGCAGCGTCGACGGCGTCCAGCCGAGCAGCTGGCGATCGAGGTCGGTCAGCTCGCGGCGGATGTCGAGCATCAGCACGACGCCGACCAGCGCCGCACGGCCGCGCAGGTAGTCGCCTGCGAGTGCCTGCCATGACCGTTTCGCCTCCGGTGCGGCGGCCGCGAAGCCGTAGCCCGGCGTATCGACCAGGAAGCCGATCGGCCGGCTGCCCGGCGTGTCCGGGCCGAGCGCGAACAGGTTCAGCGCCTGGGTGCGGCCGGGGGTCCGGCTCGAGAACGCCAGCCGCCGCCGGTTGCAGATCAGATTGATGCAGGTGGACTTGCCGGCGTTCGAGCGGCCGACGAATGCGACCTCGGGCAGGCCGTCGCGATTGGCACGCGCCAGCTGGTGCAGCCGGACGACGGTATCGGCGAATCGCGCGGTTGCCAACAATCTCATCAGGGCATTATCGTATAATCATCGGTTTGCTGAGGCCCCGTTCCGGGGTCGATGGGGAAGCCCCCGGGAGACGGGGGCTGGGCATCAGGTGCAAGGGAATTCCGGGGGCAGGGGCGCGATGAACGACGGCGCGAAGAAGATCCGAGCGGGGATCCGAGCGGGGATCCAGGCGGGCATCCAAGCGCGGATGCAGGCGGGCATCGCAAGGGTCGGCGTCGCAGGGAGCGCCAGTGTGTGCCGGGCGTGGTTCGGAGTGCCGGCCCTGCTGCTGTCGTCGCTCGCGTTGGCGCAGGCGCCAGCCGCGCCGGCCAAGCCCGATCCTGCTGCCGGTGAAAAGATCGCGACCGAGGTCTGTGCCGCCTGTCATGGCGCCGACGGCAACAGCACGGCGCCGGCGAACCCGAAGCTGGCCGCGCAGCACGTCGGCTATCTGCACAAGCAGCTGAAGGACTTCAAGGCCCAGCCCGGCGCCAAGGCCGCGGCGCGGGTCAATGCAGTGATGGCAGGGTTCGTCGCGCCGCTGTCCGACCAGGACATGCTGAACCTGTCGGCGTTCTACGCCGCCAAGGAACTCAAGCCTTCGGCCGCGCGCAACAAGGATCTGGTCGACCTCGGCCGGACGATCTATCGCGCCGGCATCGCGGAGAAAGGCGTGCCGGCCTGTGCCGCCTGTCATGGGCCGACCGGATCCGGGCTGCCGATCCAGTATCCGCGGCTCGGCGGCCAGTACTCCGACTATACCGAGTCGCAGCTGACCGCGTTCCGCGCCGGCACCCGCGGCAACAACGCGCCGATGGCAACCATCGCCGCGCGGCTGTCCGATCACGAAATCAAGGCCGTCTCGGACTACATCGCCGGGCTGCGCTGATTCAGTCCGGCGCCGGCCGTCCCAAGCCGGACTCACGCCCCCGGCAGCGCCGCTGAATCCGGTCCAGCGGCTGCCTCCGATCGACTACCATCGGTCATGGCGGATCGCAAGCGGGGGTCGAGACGATGCTGATCAGGATTCGCGATGGCTCGGAGCCGGCCGCCTCGGAGGTGACGCCGCAGCGGGTCTACCGCCGCCGCCGGTCGCTGCTCGCCGCGGCAGGCTTCGCCGCCGGCAGCGCCGGGCTCGGGTTGCCGGCGGCGCTGTGTGCGCAGAGCCGGAAGCCGCCCGCGCGCGATCGGCTCGCCAAGCTGCCCGCGACGATGAGTCCGCTGTCGACGATGGAGAAGGCGACCAGCTACGAGGACATCACCTCCTACAACAACTTCTACGAATTCGGCACCGAAAAGGACGATCCGGCGCGCTATGCCGGCACGCTGGCGACGCGGCCCTGGACCGTCGCGGTCGAAGGCGAGATCGCCAGACCGAAGACCTACGACATCGACGAACTGCTGAAGCTCGCGCCGATGGAAGACCGGATCTACCGGATGCGCTGCGTCGAAGGCTGGTCGATGGTGATTCCGTGGATCGGCTATTCGCTGTCGGCGCTGATCGACCAGGTGCAGCCGACCGGCAATGCCAAGTTCGTCGAGTTCGTCACGCTCGGCGACCCGAAGCAGATGCCCGGGCTGCGTTCGGGCGTGCTCGACTGGCCCTATGTCGAAGCGCTGCGGCTCGACGAGGCAATGCATCCGCTGACGCTGCTCGGCTTCGGTCTGTACGGCAACGTGCTGCCGACCCAGAACGGCGCGCCGGTGCGGATGGTGGTGCCGTGGAAGTACGGCTTCAAGTCGGGCAAGTCGATCGTCAGGATCCGCTTCACCGAGAAGCAGCCGGTGCCGAGCTGGG
Organism: Lautropia sp.; assembly: GCA_050249335.1. GTDB lineage: Bacteria > Pseudomonadota > Gammaproteobacteria > Burkholderiales > Burkholderiaceae_E > Lautropia. The sequence continues at coordinate 49,452 of JBFWQR010000007.1, read as the reverse complement.
TGCGCGCGGGCCCGACCGAGTACGGTTTCTACTCGAACGTCAACCCCGACGTCGATCATCCGCGCTGGTCGCAGGCGACCGAACGGCGCATCGGCGAGGACGGCTTCTTCGCGCGCAAGCGCAGGACGCTGCCGTTCAACGGCTACGGCGAGCAGGTGGCGCGACTCTACGCCGGGATGGATCTGCGCAAATACTTCTGAGCGCCGCTGCGGCCGGGGCCGGGGGGCCGCGATGCGCTGGCTGAAGCCGGTCGTTTTCCTGTTGTCGCTGGTGCCGTTCGTCCGGCTGTTCGTGCTCGGATATCACGGCCGGCTCGGGGCCAATCCGGTCGAGTTCGTCACCCATTCGACCGGCTGGTGGGCGCTGACGTTCCTCTGTCTGACGCTGACGGTGACGCCGCTGCGCCGGCTCGCCGGCTGGACCGCGGTGGCGCGGCTGCGCCGGATGCTGGGCCTCTATGCGTTCTTCTACGCGTTCGCCCACTTCGTCACCTATGCCTGGTTCGATCAGGGCTTCGCGATCGACGAGATCCTGAAGGACATCGTGAAGCGGCCGTTCATCACGGCCGGCTTCGCGGCGTTCCTGCTGCTGATCCCGTTGGCGGCGACCTCGACCAGCCGGATGATGAAGCGGCTCGGCCGGCGCTGGGCGACGCTGCACAAGCTGGTCTATCCGATCGCCGCCCTCGGCGTGCTGCACTTCTGGTGGCTGAAGTCGGACAAGAACGACCTGGCCGAGCCGGCCTGGTTCGCGGCTGCCGTGCTGCTCCTGCTCGGCGTCCGGATCGGGTTCGCGCTGCGCCAGCGCCGCGTCGCGGCGATGCGCTGACCGCCTGCCGGTAGCGGGCGGTACGGCCGCCGGCGCCGGTCAGGCATGCGCCGGCAGCGACTGCAGCGCCTCGTCGAGCGAACGCGTCAGCCGCTCGACGGCCTCGTCGAGCTGCTCCGGCGTGACGATGAACGGCGGCGCGATCAGGAAATGATCGCCGGCCTGGCCGTCGATGGTGCCGCCCATCGGGTAGATCATCAGGCCATTGGCCATCGCGCGCGCCTTCAGGCGGGCGTGCAGCTGCAGGCCGGGCTCGAACGGCTTCTTGCTCGCGCGGTCCTGCACCAGCTCGACGCCGAGGAAGAGGCCGCGGCCGCGGATGTCGCCGACATGGGGATGCTCGCCGAATCGGCGTTCGAGCGCGTTGCGCAGGTAGTCGCCGCGCGCGCGCACCTGCGGCAGCAGCCGGTCGCGCTGGATGACCTTCTGGACCGCCAGCGCCGCGGCGCACGCGGTCGGATGCCCGAGGTAGGTGTGGCCGTGCTGGAAGAGTCCGCTGCCGCGCCGCAACGAGTCGACCATCCGGCCGGCGATCAGCAGCGCGCCGATCGGCTGGTAGCCGCCGCCCAGCCCCTTGGCGATCGCGAGCAGGTCGGGCACGACGTCTTCCTGCTCGACGGCGTGCAGCGTGCCGGTGCGCCCCATGCCGCACATGACTTCGTCGGCGATGTAGAGCATGCCGTAGCGATCGCAGATCTCGCGCACGCCCTTCAGGTAGCCCGGAGTCGGCGGCACGGCGCCGGTCGTCGCCCCGACGACCGTCTCGGCGCAGAAGCCGATGACCTTGTCCGGCCCGATCTCGAGCACCTTGTCTTCCAGCTCCCGGAGCAGCCGCTGCGTGTACTGCGCCTGGGATTCGCCGTCCGCGCGACCGCGATACTCGAAGCACGCGGAAACCCGGCCGGTCTCGATCAGCAGCGGCGCGAACTGCCGGCGCCGCGCTTCGTTGCCGCCCACCGCCAGCGCACCGAGCGTGTTGCCGTGGTAGCTCTGGCGGCGCGCGATGAACGTGGTGCGTTGCGGCTGCCCGATCTCCACGAAGTACTGCCGCGCGAGCTTGAGCGCGGCTTCCATCGCCTCGGAGCCTCCGGAGACGAAATAGACGTGGTCGAGGCCGCTCGGCGCATTCGCGACCAGCTGGTCGGCGAGCTCTTCCGCCACGTCGGAGGTGAAGAAGCCGGTATGGGCGTAGGCGAGCGTCCGGAGCTGGCTGGTCATGGCCTCGACGACGTCCGGATGCCCGTGACCGAGGCAGGAGACCGCGGCACCGCCGCAGGCGTCCAGGTACTGCTTGCCGGTTTCGTCGTAGATGTAGACGCCTTCGGCACGGCGGGCGACGGGTGGGCGATTCTTGAGACTGCGGTGAACGATGTGGGTCACGGGGAACTCCAGTTGGTCCAGCAGCGCGTGTGCATCAGCCACAGGGTCAGTACCTGCACGGCGTGCTGGAAATCGGATGGTGCCAGGCTCTCCGCCGGGTTGTGGCTGCCGTGTTCGTTGCGGATCAGCAGCAGGCCCATCGGAATCCCGGCCGCGGCGAACTCGGCGGCGTCGTGCGAGGCGGGGCTCGGCAGGTCGGGGCCGGCCGCGCCGGTCCGCCGGGTGCAGTCGCGCAGCTCGGCCTGAATCGCCGGCGCGCAGCGGGCGACCGGCGCGGTCGTCCGTTCGCCCCATTCGAAGCGGACCCGGTAGCGCTCCGACACGGCCCGGGCGATGACCGAGAGTTCGTGCTCCAGTTCGTCGAGATCGGCTGGATCCCAGGCGCGCATGTCGAGGCTCAAGCCGACCTCGCCGGCGACCTTGGTCATCGCGTCGTTGCCGGCATCGGTGTGCAGCCGCCCCACCGTGAAGGCCATCGCGCGGCCGGCCGCCTCCCAGCGCGCCCACAGCGCATCGAGCTCCGCGATCAGGGCGCAGGCCGCGACCAGGGCATCGCTGCGATAGCGCCGCGCCAGGCCGACATGCGCGGTCTCGCCGACGATCCGCACCCACGGGTGGCGGAAATTGCCCGGGATACCGGCGCCGACGGCCAGGGGCCGGCCGGCATGCACGAGCGCGGGCGCCTGCTCGATATGGACCTCGAGATAGGCGCAGACATTGCCCGGATGCAGGTGCGGCGGTCGCCCGTGCAGGCGGTCGGGCTCGCCGCCGCATTCACGCAGATGTTCGGCCAGCGTCCGGCCGGTATCGACCCGGCGGGCCTGCAGCGCCGCGGTGCCGAGGCGGCCGAGGGCGGCGCGGCTGCCGATGTACGAAGTCTGGAACCAGGCGCTTTCCTCGGCGCGCACGCCCATGACCGTCACGTCGGCAGGGGGTCGCCAGCCCGACTGCTGCAGCAGCCGCACCGCCGACAGGCCCGCGACGACGCCGGCGGCGCCGTCGAAGTTGCCGCCGCAGCGGACCGAATCGAGATGCGATCCGATCACCAGGCGCGGCGCCGATCGATCGGCGCCGGGCCAGGTCAGGTAGGTATTGAGCGCGGCGTCCTGGCTCACCTCCAGCGCCATCGCGCGGGCCTGCCGTGCCACGATCGCGTGGGCGGCCTGTTCACCTTCGCCGTAGGAGGCGCGGGTGACGCCGCCGGCGGGGTCCCGGGTCGCGGCCAGCAGATCGTCGAACAGCCGCGCGCCGAGTGCCGCCGCTTCCGGCAGCACCGCCGCGAGATCGGGGGTGGAATCCACGGGCCGGCCTTCAGGAATCCGTGAACGGATACGCCGCGCCGGTGTCGAGGTGCCGGAACGGCAGCGTGGTCAGGTCCGCGGGGCCGTGGTCGGGCGTGTCGACGATCAGGATCTCGCTGGCGATCGGCTCGTAGAAATGACGGAAATGGGTCTTGGAGCGCAGCACGATGATCTCGAAGTCCTCGGGCTTCCGGCCGAACAGATAGAACGGATCGCCGTTGACCGCGGTGTGGGACTCGGAGGTGATGCTGACCTGGATGCCGGCGATCTCGACCAGCGCCGTCAGGCCCAGATCGACCCGCAGCCCCTGCATGTAGCTGCCGGTGTTCAGGAAGTGACGTTCGCCGACCTCCAGCACCGTGGCTTCGACATCCAGCCGCGGGCCGGCACGGTCCGAGCTGTGGGCGCCCAGTCGCATCCGCACCGTCTGTCCGGCGCCGGCCCGGGCGGCGATCCGCGCCGCCTCGGCATCCCACAGCAGCGGCACGGTCGCCCGGCGCAGGCCGCGCTCGAGCAGGCCGGCCAGCACATAGGTGGAGTCGTTGACCCGGTCGGCGTGCTCGAGCAGGATCAGCGGACGGCCGGGCACCGGCGGTATCGCGCGCACCCGGTCCAGCGCCTGATCGACCGTGTAGACCGGCAACGGACGATAGAGCGCGTGGCGCTGGCCGTGAATCCGGTCGGACAGCTGCTGCACCTGCGCCGCGACCTCCGGGTGGCCGTGGTCGGCGGTGGCCAGCACGCTGAATCCGGTGTTCGGCGCATCGGTGTAGGAGAAGCCCGCCATGATCGTGAAGTCTACATAGGCCGGGCTGGTCGCCTGCATCCTCGCCGCCTCCGCGATCAGGTCGGATAGCGGCTTCAGGTCGGTTGCGCTGAAGATGCTCGGTACCAGGACGCCGGGCTTCTTCAGATGGATGCGGGGCCTGATCTCTCCGCGCAACGTGCGCACCATGCAGTCGGCCGTGCGCCGGCCGGTCTCGCCGGCATCGGTATGCGGTGACTTGCGATAGCCGAATGCACCGTCGGCGCCGGCCAGTGTCCGGGCGTCGAGATTGCCGTGGTAGTCGAGCGCGACCATCAGCGGCTTGTCCGGACCGAGCACCCGGCGCACCTCGTCGATGACATGGCGCTCCGGGTCCAGGTAGCCGGGCGACCAGCAGGCGCCGTGCAGGAACAGCAGCACGCCGTCGAGCCGGTCGCGTTCCGCCGCGATCGCGTCGACGATCTCGCGGGTCAGCGTAGCGATCGCTTCGTCGGTGCCGGGGCCGGCCGCGCCGCAGCTGGTCTGCAGCACCGGGAAGATCTCCAGGCCTTCGCGCTCGCAGACCTCGATGATGCCGCCAGGCGCGGTGTTGGTGCCGCGCAGCGCGGTCAGGATGGCCTCGCCGCGCAGCGCCGCCCGCTCGAAATCAGCCAGCTCGCAACTGAGCGGCAGGAAGCTGACGGACTCGAGTTGGAAGCCTGCGAGCGCCACGCGAGCGCGCCGGGACTGGTTGCTCATGGTCGGATCCATCCGATTGCATCAAAGTTTCAAAGCGGGAAGTGACAGGCGACCCGGTGCGCCGGGTCGGCATCGGCCGGGTTCGCATCGGCCGGGTCCGCGTCGACGACACGCAGCGCGGGCTCCTCGCCGCGGCATTCGCTGCGCGCCCGGGGACAGCGGGTATGGAAGCGGCAGCCCGCCGGCGGATCGATCGGGCTCGGCAGATCACCCTGCAGCACGATCCGTTCGCTCCGACGGGCGCCCACGCGCGGGATCGCCGACAGCAGGGCGTGCGTGTACGGGTGCCGCGGCCGCGCGAACAGCGCCCGCTTCGGCCCGTGCTCGACGATCCGGCCCAGGTACATCACCGCGACCTCGGTGGCGATGTGCTTGACGACGCCGAGATCGTGGCTCACGAACAGATAGGTCAGGCCGGCGTCACGCTGCAGGTCCTGGAGCAGATTGATGATCTGGGCCTGCACCGACACGTCGAGCGCGGAGACCGGCTCGTCGCAGATCAGCAGCCGCGGCTGCAGCACCAGCGCGCGGGCGATCGCGATCCGCTGTCGCTGCCCGCCCGAGAACTCGTGCGGATAGCGTTCGCCGTGCTGCGCCGTCAGGCTGACGCGCGCCAGCGCCTGCTGGATGCGCGGCCGCCGCTCGGCGGCCGCGAGCCCCGCGATCTCCAGCGGCTCGGCGATGATCCGGCTGACCCGCATCCGCGGATTGAGCGAGCTGAAGGGATCCTGCGCGATCATCTGGAATGCCGGCCGCAGCGGCCGGAGCTTTGCCTGGCTGAGCCGGGTGATGTCGCGCCCGTCGAGCAGGATCTGCCCGGCGGTCGGCTGCAGCAATCGCATCAGCAGCCGGGCGGTCGTGGACTTGCCGCAGCCGCTCTCGCCGACCAGCCCCACGGTGCTGCCGCACGCGATCCGCAGATCGATGCCGTCGACCGAGCGGACCGGCCGGCGGCGGCGCAACAGGCCGGCCGGCGGTCCCCGGAAGTGCATCGCCAGGCCCCGTGCCTCCATCAGCGGCGGCAGCCGGTCGGCATCGCTGCCCGATGTGCGGCGCTGCAGCTCGGTCATCCGGCGGTCTCCGTCATCAGGCCGTTTCCCGCTGCAGCGATCCGTCGAGGGCACGGACGCAGGCGGTCGAGCGGCCGCCGGCACGCTGCTGCGGCCGCGCCGGGGCTTCGCGACACGGCGGTGCGGCATGGGCGCAGCGGTCGAAGAAGCGGCAGCCCGCCGGCATGCGGTCGGGTGACGGCACGACGCCGGCCAGTGCATGCAGCCGCTCGACCTCGCGATCGATCGGCGGGATGCTGTCGAGCAGCGCCTGCGTGTACGGGTGGCCGGGTGCCTCGAACAGGTCGGAGGTCCGGCTCACCTCGGCGATCCGTCCGGCATACATGACCACGACGCGGTCCGAGAATTCGGACACGACGCCCATGTCGTGGGTGATCAGGATGATGCCCATGCCGAGCTCGCGCTGCAGCCGCCGCAGCAGCTCGAGGATCTGGGCCTGGACGGTGACGTCCAGCGCGGTGGTCGGCTCGTCGGCGATCAGCAGCCGGGGCCGGCACGAGATCGCGATCGCGATCATCACGCGCTGCCGCATGCCGCCGGAGAGCTGGTGCGGATATTCGTGCACGCGTGCCGACGGCGACGGAATGTTGACCATCGCCAGCAGCTCGACGGCTTCGCGCAGCGCCTGCCGCCGCGTCAGGCCGCGATGCTGAATCAGCGGCTCGACGATCTGATCGCCGACCGTGAAGACCGGATTCAGCGAGGTCATCGGCTCCTGGAAGATGTAGCCGATCTCGCCGCCGCGGACCCGGCGCAGGGCGCCGAGGTCGAGCGTTGCGAGGTTGCGGCCATCGAACTGCACCCGTCCGGCGAGGAATCGTGCCGGCGTCAACCGCAGGATCGACATCGCTGTCACGCTCTTGCCGCAACCCGATTCGCCGACGATCGCGAGCGTCTCGGCGGCGGCCACCGTGAAACTCACCTCGTCGACGACGACGAGGCTGCCCTGCGGTGTATCGAAGCCCAGCCGGACGCCTTCGACGCTCAGCAGCGGCTCGCCGCTGCCGGCGGATCCGGCGGCAGCGGCGGCGCCGGCAATCTGGCGGCTCACGACCTGCCCGCCGGCTTCCGGCGCGTCATGTCGTTCGGGTCGAGCACGTCGCGCAGCACGTCGCCGACGACGTTGAAGGCCAGCACCGCCAGTGTCAGGATCAGCCCGGGCAAGACCGCCAGGCCGGGGGCGTCGAACAGGTTGCTGATGCCGTCCTGGATCAGGTTGCCCCAGCTCGGCTGCGGCGGCCGCACGCCGAGCCCCAGGAAGCTCAGGCTCGCCTCCTCGCGAACCGCGCCCGCGACGCTCAGGGTGCTCATCACGATGATCGGCCCGACGATGTTGGGCAGGACGTGCCGGATCACGATCCGCAGTTCCGACGCGCCGAAGGCGCGGGCCATCTGGACGTACTCCAGGCCGCGGACCACCAGCGTCGAGCCGCGTGCCAGGCGGATGAACAGCGGCACGTTCGAGATGCCGATCGCCAGGATCAGCATCGGCAGGCTCGAGCCGAGCAGCGTGACGATCAGCAGCGCGAGCAGCAGCGACGGGAAGGCGAGCATGATGTCGACCGCCCAGCCGACGGCGCGGTCGAACCAGCCGAGCCGCAAGCCGGCGACGATGCCGATCGGAATGCCGATCACCAGCGCAAACAGCACGGACAGGATCCCGACCGAGAGCGCCGGCCGGGCGCCGTGGATGATGCGGCTGAGCACGTCCCGGCCGTACTCGTCGGTGCCGAACCAGTGCTCCCGGCTCGGGCCGGAGAAAGAATTGGCGATGTCCTGGGCCACCGGATCGAACGGTGCGATCCACGGCGCGAACACCGCGATCGACGCCAGCAGCAGGATGAAGCCGAGCGCGAGCAGCGCGCCGCGATCGCGCCGGATGCGCGGCCAGATCGCGGTGCTCCAGAGCGAGGTGCCGGCCGCAGGCACGGCGGCCGACAATGACGAGCTACTCATACTTGACGCGCGGATCGATCAGCGAATAGCTCAGGTCGACCAGCAGGTTGATCAGCACGACGACGAACGCGAAGATCATCAGACCCGACTGGATCAGGTTGTAGTCGCGCTGCGCGATCGCGCCGATCAGCAGCTTGCCGATGCCGGGGCGATTGAAGACGGTCTCGGTCAGCACGGCACCGCCGAGGATCGTGCCGGTGTAGAGACCCATTGCCGTGACCACCGGGATCAGCACGTTGCGCAGCACGTGCTTGTACTGCACGCGTGCCTCCGACAGGCCTTTGGACCGGGCGGTCCGGACATAGTCGGCGCCCATCTGCTCCAGCATCGACGATCGGGTCAGGCGCGTGATGTAGGCAGCCTGGATGATGCCGAGGCTACCGGCCGGCAGGATCAGCTTCTGCAGGCGCTCGCCCCATTCGTCGGTCTGGAAGCTGTGCACGACCGGCAGCCACTCGAGCTGCAGCGAGAACAGCAGCAGCAGCAGGATGCCGAGGTAGAACGCCGGAAACGAGAAGCCGGAGAGCGCGAACAGGCGCCCGAGATAGTCGATCCAGGTGTCGCGATGCGCGGCGGTCAGCACGCCGAGCGGGATGCCGATCGCGGCGCCGACGAACAGCGATGCGAGCGCGAGCTCGAGCGTGTACGGGAACAGTTTCGCGATCTGGTCGGCGACCGGCTGGTTGGTGATCAGCGAGCGCCCCAGGTCGCCGCGCAGCAGGCCCTCCATGAACGTCAGGTACTGCTCGGCGAGCGGCCGGTCGAGGCCGGCGCTGCGGCGAAACGCCTGCATCGCCTCCTGGGTCGCGTATTCGCCGAGCACGACCTCGGCGGGATCGGCGGGCACCAGCCGCATCGCGAAGAAGACCAGCGTCGCGACCGCCCACATGATCACGACCGCCGCGGCCAGGCGCTTCGCGGTGTAGGCCAGCATCGCGCGCCGATCCGAACGGTTCCGGGAGCGGCGCGGTCAGCGCAGCAGGCGCGAGTCCTTCGACAACGTATAGAACGTGTAGCTCTTCTGCGCGTGACCGACGTCCAGCTTGGGACTGCGCGCCATCGCGTAGGTCCGGGTGAACAGCGGGACGGCCATGGCATCCTCCATGATTTTCCGCTGAGCCTGTTCCCAGTACCCGTTGCGCTTGCCGAGATCGGTCTCGGTGCGCGCGGCTTCCAGCATCGAATCGACGGCGCGATAGTGGGAGAAGTTGGTGACCGCGGTCGGCGTGCCGATGATCGACGAGGACAGCCAGAACTCGTCCAGGTAGCGGATGCCGTCCATCGGGTAGCGATAGGCCCCGTAGATCACCACCGGGCTGACGTTCTGGCGGATCAGCCGGTGATAGGTCGGGTGGTCCACCACGTTGAGCGTCAGGTTCACGCCGAGCTTGCGCCACTGCTCCTGGATGATCTGCATCGGCGGCAGATAGATGTTGTTGTTGCTGACCGGCAGCGTCGCGCTGAAGCCTTCCGGAAAGCCGGCTTCGGCGAGCAGCGACTTGGCCTTGGCCGGGTCGTACGGATAGCTCGGCACGTCCTTGGCATGCCCGAGGTAGCCGATCGGCAGCGGGCTCGTCTCTTCGATGGAGACTTCGTCGCCCATGAACTTGAGCATGGCCCGGCGGTCGACCGCGTGCGAAAGCGCGCGTCGCACCCGGATGTCATCGAACGGCTTGATGGTCGGGTTGAAGTACAGCATGAACGCGTTGGCCGGGACGGTCAGATCGACGTGCATCTTGGCGCGGCGCATCCGTTCGATGACGTCCTGGCTTGCCGCGATCTCGATGGCATGGACGTCGCCGCTGCGCAGCGCCAGCTCCCGGGTGCTGGCGTTGGACATGAACTGCGCGACGATCCGTTCGATGATCGGCTTGCCCTGCCAGTAGTTCTCGTTGCGCACGAGGATGAACGACTCGCGCGGCCGATACTCGGAGACCTGGAACGGTCCGGTGCCGACCGGCTGGGTGCGCAGATCCACACCGGCGCTCACGGCCGCCTTCGAGACCACGTAAGCGCGGTTGGAGCCGACCAGCAGCGCGGGCAGGTTGGCTTCCGGGCGCTTCGTGGTCAGGCGCACCGTGTGATCGTCGATCTTCTCCGCTTTCTCGATCAGCCCGAGGTTCGCGGTGAAGGGCGACGCGGTCTTCGGATCCTTGAGGCGATCGAGCGAGTAGATCACGTCGTCCGCGGTGAAATCGCCGTGGTTGCCGTGCCACTTGACGCCCTTGCGCAGCTTGAAGGTCCAGCTGCGACCGTCGGGCGTCATCGACCAGGACTCCGCCAGACTCGGCTCGATCCGGGCAGGGTCGATCACGCCCTCGGGGAATCTCGCCAGGCTCTCGTAGACGAACTCGATGATCGGCGACTCGCCGACGCTGGTCGCGATCTGGGGGTCGACCGTGCGGATGTCGTCGACCCCCAGGCCGAACCGCACCACCTGCTGCGCCGCCAGCGCCTGGGCCGATGCCTGGGCAGGGAGAAGCAGACCACATGCGCCGAGCAGCAGCGCGGAAAGGCCTCGACAGACGGAGATGGCATTGCTCGGCGACATGGGCGGGTTCCTCACGGTGGTCGGTCTGCCAGAGCGCGCTGCGAGCGCGCGGGAGATGCGCTGCGCTCTGGCGGCGCGATGAGTCGTGCAGCGGCGCGACGGGTCGTGGCGATGATAGGCATGTTGCACTCCGTGTCAACAAGATACAAATTCGAGCGGGCGCTGTTCGAGACCAGCGCCTGCCCGAGCGCCCCCGGACCCGCCGCTGACGAGTCGGGTCTACCGTGGAGGCTGGGCAAACCGGGGGCGGTCTGCTGGCGTTTTCGCGAGCGCGCGACGGCCCGTCGCGGTCGTCAACCCGGCAGCCGCCGCTCGCCGGCGAACAGCGCCGCGACCGTTTCGCGTTCGCGAATCAGCACCGGCGTGCCACGGTCGATCAGTACTTCGGCGGCGCGCGGCCGGGTGTTGTAGTTCGAGCTCATCGCCATGCCGTAGGCGCCGGCCGAAAGGACCGCCAGCAGGTCGCCGGGCGCGAGCACGAGCTTGCGGTCGCGACCGAGCCAGTCCCCCGATTCGCAGACCGGGCCGACGATGTCGTAGCTGGCGCCGGCGCCGTCGCGGACCTGCACCGGTTCGATCCGGTGGTAGGCCTGATAGAGCGACGGCCGCAGCAGATCGTTCATCGCCGCATCGACGACGGCGAACCGGCGGTCGCCATTGTGCTTCAGCAGTTCGACCCGCGTCAGCAGCACGCCGGCATTGCCGACCAGCGCACGGCCGAACTCGAACAGCACCTCCGGCGGCTCGCCGCTGCTCCATTGCTCGATGCGGGCGAACAGCGCCTGCATCAGCTCGGCCGGCGCCGGCGGCTGCTCGTCGTCGTAGCGGATGCCGAGGCCGCCGCCGAGGTCGAGATGGCGCAGCGTGATGCCGGCGCGGGCCAGCTGGTCGACCAGCGCCAGCACCCGGTCGAGCGCCGCGAGGAACGGCGCGACCTCGACGATCTGCGAGCCGATGTGGCAATCGATGCCGACCACTTCCAGATTCGGCAGCGCCGCCGCCCGGAGGTAGGCCTCGGCCGCGTCACCGTAGGCGATGCCGAACTTGTTCTCCTTGAGGCCGGTCGAGATGTACGGATGGGTTGCCGCGTCGACGTCGGGGTTGATCCGCAGCGAGACCGGTGCGCGCTTGCCGACGCGGCCGGCGATCTCGTCGAGCCGATCGAGCTCGGCCAGCGATTCGACGTTGAAGCAGCGCACGCCGAGCTCCAGCGCGCGCGTCAGTTCGGCCACCGTCTTGCCGACGCCGGAGAACAGCACGTCGCCGGGATCGCCGCCGGCGGCGACGACGCGCTCGAGCTCACCGCCCGAGACGATGTCGAACCCGCAGCCGAGCGATTTCATCAGCTCGACGATCGCGAGATTGCTGTTGGCCTTCAATGCATAGCAGACGCGGGCATGGTGTCCCTTGATCGCGAGCCGGAACTGTTCCCAGGTCGCTTCGATCTGCGCGCGCGAATAGAGGTAGAGCGGCGTGCCGAAGCGCTGCGCCAGCTGCTCGAGGTCGAGGCCGTCGGCGAGCAGCCGGCCATCGGCGTTGCGGCTCAGCCAGGGGCCGGCGATCGCGGCCGCGTCGTGGCTGCTCATCGTTCGGCCCGCGGCAGCATCGGCTGCCGCGCAATCGGCTGCATGGTCATCGGCTGCGGCGTCATTGACTGCGGCGTCATTGGCTGCGGCGGCTCGCGTCGCGGCCCGGCAGTTCGTCGGCCGGGGATTGCGCACCGGGCGGCAGCGACGCGGGCGCGCGCTCCTCGGCAGCGGGCGGTTCGGCGGCGCCGCTCGGCAGGTAGAGCGGGCCTTTCTGGCCGCAGCCGGCGACCGACAGCGCGGCGGCGACGACGGCAATCGGTAGAATCGGAGGCATTGGTCAGGTAGTCCACGAGTCTGTCGGAATGGAAATGGGCGCGCGATGGACGGCCGATCGTACAACGGCGCCGGGCACGTTGTCGTCCGGCGCCTCCGACAGGAGCCTATTCCGATGACCGGTCAGCCCTTCGCGCAGCGTGCCGCCACCGCGCTCGACCGACTCGAAGCCGGCATCGAGCGCGCGGCCGAGCGCGCCGGCGTCGACCTCGAGGTCGCGCGGACCGACAACGTCATCGAAGTCGAATTCGACGATGGCTCCAGGATCGTGATCAACAGCCACGAAGCCGCCGGCGAGATCTGGGTCGCGGCGCGATCGGGCGGCTATCACTTCAAGCCGTTGCCGGACGGCCGCTGGTGCGATACCCGCAGCAGCAGCGACCTGATCGCCTCGCTGAGCGCACGGCTGAGCGATCAGGCCGGCGTGCCGATCGCGCTCGACGCAGTCGAGCTCTGATTCCGGCGGCCCGGCCAGGCACCTCGACCGGACACCCCCGGCCAGATACCCCACCGGGCACCCGGTTCCGGGGCGCTGTCGATCCACGGGAGGCAGGCCCCGGTCGCTCAGAAGATCTGGTCGCGGATGCTCTGCTGCTTCGGATCGGTCGACAGGCCGTCCTCGGTGACGCCGAGCGAGCCGATGCCTTGTCCGGGGGTCGTCTCGTTCAGGTAGTACTCGCCGTTGATCTGGACCACCCCGGGCGGTACCGGCCGCGGCTTCTCGGGGAGCTTCGGCAGCACTTCCTTCATGTACGAGATCCAGACCGGCAGCGCCAGACCGCCGCCGGTCTCGCGTTCGCCGAGCGAGCGCGGCTGGTCGTAGCCGACCCAGGCGACCGCGGCGATGCCGCCGGCATAGCCGGCGAACCAGGCGTCGTGCGAATCGTTGGTGGTGCCGGTCTTGCCGGCCAGGTCGTTGCGCTTGAGCTGGCGGTTCGCTTCGGTCGCGGTGCCGCGCTTGACGACGTCGCGCAGCAGGCTGTCCATGATGAACGCGTTGCGCGCATCGATCGCGCGCTCGTCCTCGTTGCCGGCGCGCGCCGGATGGGCCGACGCGATCACCTTGCCGCTGCTGTCGGTGATCCGTTCGATCAGGTAGGGCTGGATCCGGAAGCCGCCGTTGGCGAACACCGAGATGCCGCCGGCGAGCTGCCACGGCGTGACGTTGCCGGCGCCGAGCGCCATCGTCAGGTACGCCGGATTGCGGTCGGGCGCGAAGCCGAAGCGGGTCAGGTAGTCCTGGGCATAGTCGACGCCGATACTCTGCAGGATCCGGATCGAGACCATGTTCTTCGAGCGTGCCAGCGCGGTGCGCAGCGGCATCGGGCCTTCGTACTTGCCGTCGTAGTTCTTCGGCTCCCAGAGCTGGCCGCCGGTCGAGGCCGGATCGAGGATGATCGGCGCGTCGTTGACGATGGTGCTGGCCATGAAGCCCTTCTCGAGCGCCGCCGAGTAGATGAACGGCTTGAACGACGAGCCCGGCTGGCGGATCGACTGCGTGACCCGGTTGAACTTGCTGCGGTTGTAGTCGAACCCGCCGACCATCGCGCGGACCGCGCCGTCGTCGGAGTTGATCGCGACGAATGCCGATTCGACCTCCGGCGTCTGCGCGATTTCCCAGCCCTGCGGGCCGTCGGTGATCCGGACCACCGCGCCGGGCCGGATCTGGCGGTCCGGCGTGTTCTTCGGATTGAGCCAGCGCGCGACGAACTTGAGGCCGTCGCCGCCGATGTCGAAGGTCGCGCCGCGGCCGCGGCTGACCGTGACGCTCTTCGCGTCGGCGCGCAGCACCACCGCCGACAGGAATTCGTCGACATCGCCGGCCTGCGCGACTGCATCGTCGATCCGCTCTTCGCGGGCGGCGGCGTCGCCGCCCAGCTCGATGTAGGACTCGGGCCCGCGGTAGCCGTGCTTGCGGTCGTAGTCGATGACCGCCTTGCGGACGGCGGCGTTGCCGGCGCGCTGCTCGGCCGACTGGATCGTCGTGTAGACGTTGAGTCCGGCGGTATACGCTTCGTCCTTGAACAGGTCGTAGGCGAGCTGGCGGGCCATCTCGGCGACCCACTCGGCGCGCAGCGGCAGCGACCGGCGTTCCGGCAGCACCCGCAGGTCTTCGGCTTTGGCCGCTTCGTACTGGGCGTTGTCGAGGTAGCCGAGCTGGTGCATCCGCGCCAGCACATAGAGCTGCCGCTCCTTGGCGCGCTTCGGATTGACGATCGGGTTGTCGCGCGCCGGCGCTTTCGGCAGGCTCGCCAGCATCGCCATCTGGGCCGCGGTCAGCTGGTTCAGCGGCTTGCCGAAGTAGGTCTCGGCGGCCGCGCCGAAGCCGTACGACCGCTGGCCGAGGAAGATCTGGTTGGCATAGATCTCGAGGATCTGCTCCTTGGTCAGCGTCTGCTCGATCTTCCAGGTCAGCAGGATCTCGTAGATCTTGCGGGTATAGCTGCGCTCGCGCGTCAGGAAGAAATTGCGCGCCAGCTGCATCGTGATGGTGCTGCCGCCCTGGGCCCGGCCGCCCGCGCGCAGGTTGGCGATCGCGGCCCGGGCGATGCCCGCGACGTCGACACCCGAATGCTCGAAGAAGCGATCGTCCTCGGCGGCCAGGATCGCGTGCGTCATCTGCTGCGGGAAATCGGCATAGCGCACCACGCTGCGCCGCTCTTCGCCGAATTCGCCGATCAGGAGGCCGTCGGCGGTATAGACGTGCATCGGCACCTTGGGCCGATAGTCGGTCAGCACCTCGAGCGTCGGCAGTCGGTCCGCCGACAGCACGATCGCCAGGCCGACCGCCAGCGCGCCGGCCAGCGCCAGCGCGACCGGCACTCCGATCAGCCAGCCGACGATCCGGGCGACGCGCCGTGCCGGCGAGCGCGGAGCCGGCGAGCGTGGTGCCGCGGCCTTCGCCGGTTCAGCGCGCCTGCGCTCGGCGGCCTCGCGGGGCTGCGGCCGGTATCCCGGCGGTGGCGAATCGGCCTTCATCTGATGCTGGTCCCGACGACGCTGGTTCTGACTGCCTGCCGACCACTATAACGTGCCGGCGACAAGGGGCGTTGCAAGCCGGTAACCGTCGGTCGCTGCGATCTGCCGCTCAACCGCCGATAACCGCTGTTCTTCTGGCTGAAACGACCAGTGGGGCGGGCCCGGCGATCGGCGGCTGTTGCATCCGGTTCCCAAGCGGTCAAAAGTCTTTACAGTGAAGACTCGATGTTGCTAGCATCTAAAGTGGTTTGTATGAAACCGCTTTAAGTGGATGATTTTTAAGCGGTTTTCCTAGAATTTTCCGTCGACCTTCAGGTGACCTGTGGCGCTAAAGCTACCTTCGCTGTTTTCGCGCGGTTCACCGGCGTTGCTGGGTGTCGATTTTAGTGCTTCGAGCGTCAAGGTGGTCGAATTGGCGCCCGGCCGGCAGTCCTCGATGAGGCTGGAACGCTACGCCATCGAGCCGATCGAGCGCGGCGCGATCGTCGACGGCAACGTCGAGAAGCCCGAGCAGGTCGCCGACGCACTGCTGCGCGCGCTGCGCAAGGCCGGCACCAAGACCAAGTCGGCCGCACTGGCACTGCCCTCGTCGTCGGTGATCACCAAACGGATCATGCTGCCGGCCGGCATGCGCGACGACGACTATGAAATGCAGGTCGAGTCCGAGGCCAGCCAGTACATCCCGTTCGCGATCGAGGAGGTCAATCTCGATTTCCAAATCCTCGGGCCGTCGGCGACCTCGCCCGACGATGTCGACGTGCTGCTCGCCGCGTCGCGCAAGGAGAAGGTCGACGATCGGGTCGTGGTCGCCGAGATGGCCGGGCTCAAGCCGACCGTCATCGACGTCGAGCCGTATGCCGCCCGCAGCGTGATCGACCACGTCGTCAGCTATCTGCCGAACCACGGCGAGGGATTGATCATCGCGGTGTTCGACATCGGGCAGATGTCGACCAGTCTGACCGTCGTGCTCAACGGCCAGACGGTGTTCGAACGCGAACAGGCGTTCGGCGGCAACCAGCTGACCCAGGACATCGTCCGGCTCTACGGCCTGACGCCGGAAGAGGCGGAGTTGAAGAAGCGGTCCGGCGACCTGCCCGACAACTATCAGAAGGACCTGCTGACGCCGTTCGTCGAGCAGGGCGCGATCGACATCAGCCGTTCGCTGCAGTTCTTCTTCACGTCGACGCCGTACACCCGCGTCGATCGGATCTTCCTGGCCGGCGGCGGCGCGGTCACGCCGGGGCTCGCCGAAGCGGTCGGCGAGCGTTCCGGCGTCCCGGCCGAGGTGCTGAGCCCGTTCCAGGGCATGGAGGTCGCGTCCGGCGTGCGCGAGCGGCAGATGCGCCTTGACGCCCCGGCACTGCTGGTCGGCTGCGGCCTGGCGATGCGGAGGTTCGACACGTGATCCGGATCAATCTGCTGCCGCATCGCGAGATGCGGCGGGAACGCCGCAAGCGCGAATTCGTCTCGACCATGGTGATCACCGCGATCGCGGGCGCCGTGCTCGCGTTCGCCGGCGGTTTCGTCATCAATCAGCGGATCGAGTACCAGGAGAGCCGCAACCAGTACATCAAGTCGGCGATCCAGAAACTCGATGTCGAGATCGCCGAGATCAAGACGCTCGAGGAGGCGATCGCCGCGCTCAAGGCGCGCCAGAAAGCGGTCGAGGACCTGCAGAGCGACCGGACCGTGCCGGTGCACCTGTTCGACGAACTGGTCAAGCTGATGCCCGAGGGCGTGTTCA
Organism: Lautropia sp.; assembly: GCA_050249335.1. GTDB lineage: Bacteria > Pseudomonadota > Gammaproteobacteria > Burkholderiales > Burkholderiaceae_E > Lautropia. The sequence continues at coordinate 32,277 of JBFWQR010000007.1, read as the reverse complement.
TCGAGAAGCTGAACCAGGTCGACATGCGGGTCTCGCTGAACGGCTTCGCCCAGTCGAACGAGCGGGTCGCCGAGCTGCTGCGCAACCTCAGCGACCGAAGCGACTGGATGGAGCGGCCGCAGCTCGACGAGATCAAGGAGGTCGCGATCAAGGAGCCGATCCCGACCAGCAAGGCCGGCGAAGTGCGGCGTGCCTACGAGTTCAAGATGAACGTGCTGATCAAGCGGCGGAACGTCGAAGGGCAGGGCGGCGCGCAGCCGGGCCAGCCGAAGCGGGCCGACCTGGATGTGCAGCGGGCCGGGCCGGACGCGCCGCGCGCCGACAGCCGCACCGCCGCGCTGGTCTACTCCGCCGCCGCCGCCGCGGTCGCCGGCCAGGGGAGCGCGCGATGAAAAATCTGTCGTTCGATCTCGGCGCGGTCTCGCGTCAGTTCGAGGGGCTGCAGGGGCGCCACCCGGGCCTGTGGCCGGGTCTGCCGAAGGGACTGCTGCTGTTCGGCATTCTGGTGGCGCTGCTGCTGGCCGGCTGGCTGCTCTACTGGCGCGGCCTGCTCGAGGAGCTCGACGCCGGCGAACAGCAGGAGCAGCAGCTGCGCGCCGAGTACACCCAGAAGGTCGGCAAGGCGGTCAATCTCGACGACCTGCGCAAGCAGAAAGTCCTGGTCGAGCAGTATGTCGGCGTGCTCGAGAAGCAGCTGCCGAGCCGCGCCGAGATGGACGCGCTGCTGACCGACATCAACCAGGCCGGCGTCGGCCGCGGCGCGCAGCTGCAGCTGTTCAAGCCGGGGCAGGTGCAGATCAAGGAGTACTACGCCGAGCTGCCGATCGCGGTCAAGGTGGTCGGCAACTATCACGACCTCGGCTCGTTCAGCAGCGACCTCGCCAACCTGCCGCGGATCGTGACGCTGAACAACCTCTCGATCGTGCGGCAGCCGAAGACCAATCAGCTCGAGATGGATGCGACCGCCAAGACCTTCCGCTATCTCGACAAGGAAGAGATCGACGCGCAACGCGCGGCGGTGGCCAAGAAGCCGGGTGCCACTCGATGAAGATCCGCATGCTCAATCTCGCTGGCGTGCTGGCCGCTCTGCTGGCGGTCGCCGGATGCTCGGGCGACGTCTCCGAGCTCCAGGCCTGGATGGACGAGACCCGGGCCACCGCGCCGCGCCAGACCGGCCGGATCCCCGAGCCGAAGCGGTTCGCGCCGTTCCGCTACGAGCCGCGCGCCGATATCGACCCGTTCTCCAATGCCAAGCTGCAGGTCGCGCTGGCGCGGCTCGCCGATCGCAACAAGGGTGGCCTGACGCCGGACATGAACCGGCGGCGCGAGCCGCTCGAGGCGTACCCGCTCGACGCGATCCGGCTGGTCGGCCACCTGTCGCGGCCGAGCACGGGGCCGGTCGCGCTGCTCGAGGCCGACAAGGTGATCTTCCAGGTCCGCGTCGGCAACTACCTCGGCCAGAACTTCGGCCGGATCATGAAGATCTCGGAGACCGAGATCAACGTGAAGGAACTGGTCCAGGACGCCGCCGGCGACTGGGTCGAGCGCGAGACCGCGCTCGCCCTCCAGGAAGCGGCCGTCAAGCGATGAACACAAGCCCCGAGACGAGAGACGTCATGCGCCCCATCCTGAATCGCTGTGCCGCGCTGCTGGTCTGCATTGCCGGCGCGCTGCCTCTGCTGGCCGCGGCGCAGAGCAATTCGATCGAGTCGATCACCAGTGCCCAGCAGGGCTCGGCGACCGTGCTGCGGATCCAGATGGCCAAGCCGCCGACCGACGCGCCGCCGAGCTTCACGATCAACAATCCGCCGCGGGTCGCGATGGATTTCCGCGATACCGACAGCAAGCTCGGCCGCAACCTGATCGAGCTGCTCAACGGCGATGTCCACAGCGTCAACGTCGTGCAGGGGACCGGCCGCTCGCGCGTCGTGCTGAACCTGAAGCGGCCGCTGCAGTTCCAGTCGACGATCGAGGGCGACACGATCGTCGTCGCGCTCGACCAGGCGGTCCCGGCCGCGACCGCGGCGCCGGTCGCGGCGCTGCCGGCGGCCTACAACTTCGCCAAGGGCGATCCGTCGCTGGCGCATGCGCTGCGCGACATCGATTTCCGCCGCGGCAAGGACGGCGAGGGCCGGATCGTCGTCGAGCTGTCCGATTCGCAGACCGGCGTCGACATCAAGCAGCAGGGCCAGACCATCGTCGTCGACTTCCAGCGCGCCCGGCTGCCGGAGAACCTGAAGCGCCGGCTCGACGTCGCCGACTTCGGCACGCCGGTGCGTCAGGTGCGCGCGTTCCAGCAGGGCGACAATGCGCGGATGGTGATCGAGCCGCAGGGCCTCTGGGAGCACAACGCCTACCAGAGCGACACCCAGTTCGTCGTCGAGGTCAAGCAGATCAAGGAAGACCCGAACAAGCTGACGCAGGGTACCCGTCAGGGCTATCGCGGCGAGCGGCTGTCGCTGAACTTCCAGAACGTCGACGTCCGCGCGCTGCTGCAGGTGATCGCCGACTTCACCAACCTGAACATCGTCACCAGCGATACCGTCGCCGGCAGCCTGACGCTGCGGCTGAAGGACGTGCCGTGGGATCAGGCGCTCGACATCATCCTGCAGTCGCGCGGCCTCGACATGCGCAAGAACGGCAACGTCATCCTGATCGCGCCGCGCGAGGAGCTGGCAACCAAGGAGAAGCTCGACCTCGAGGCCAAGCAGCAGATCGCCGACATCGAGCAGCTGCGCACCGAGACCTTCACGCTGAACTACCAGAAGGCCGACGCGGTCGGCGCGCTCGGCGACGACGCCGAGCGGATCATCGACTGCACCGGCCTCGCGGTCACGCCGGGCTTCATCGACATCCATACGCACTCGGACGCGACGCTGATGGCGGACGCCGACGGCTACAGCCTGCTGATGCAGGGCGTGACGACCGAGATCATCGGCAACTGCGGCTTCTCGTGCGCGCCGTGCCTGCAGCAGGAGCTGCTCGAGAAATTCATGGTCGGCCGGCTGCCCGGCCAGTCGTTCTCGTGGACCGGCTTCGGCGATTACCTCGACCGGCTGCAGCAGAACCAGCCCGGCCTGAACGTCGGGGCCTACGTCGGCCACAACACGGTGCGGCTCAACATTCTCGGCAGCACGCCACGGGTCGCCGGCGAGGAGGAGGTCCGCCACATGGCCGACGCGATCCGCCAGGCGCTCGACGAGGGCGCGATCGGCGTCAGCTCCGGGCTCGAGTACAACCCCGGCTTCCATTCCGACCTGCGCGAGCTGGTCGGAATTGCCGAAGTCGCGGCCGAGTTCGACGCCGTCTACGCGTCGCACGTGCGCAATCGCGACTGGCAGTACGAGATGGGTGTCGGCGAGGCGCTCGCGACGGCGCGGATCGCCGGAGCGCGGCTGCAGCTGTCGCATCTGGTGCCGAAGGTCGGCGCGCCGCCGCACGCATCCGAGCACATCCTCGAGATGATCGACTGGACCCGCCGCCTCGGCATCGACGTCGGCTACGACGTGATCCCGCACGAGTGGGGGCCGACCTTCCTCTACACCGTGCTGCCGAAGTGGGCCTACGAAGGCGGGCCGGCGGCGATGGTCCGGCGCCTGTCGGATCCGGCGACGCGCGAGCGGCTGAAGGTCAATCCGCTGCCGCAGTGGAAGCTGGTCGGGCAGAAGCGCTGGTCCGAGCTGGTGCTGACGCGGTCGCAGGCCAACCCGGACCTGGTCGGGCTCGACTTCGCCGAGATCGGCCGGATCCGCGCCATCGATCCGCACGACGCGATCTTCGACATCCTGCTGGAGGAGGGCGAGCACATGGTCGATGCGACCTGGGTCGGCAAGATCTCGCCGGACCGGGACATCCGGCTGCTGCTGTCGCAGCCGGACTGTGCGGTGATCTCGGACGCGATCACGCTGAACGACGACGGGCCGACCAAGGACATCCGCTTCGCGCCGACCGGCTTCGGCTGGACCGCGCGCTTTCTCGGCCACTACGTACGCGAGGAAGGCATGATGGCGCTGCCGGAAGGCATCCGGCGGCTGACGTCGCTGCCGGCGCGGCGGATGCGGCTCGACCGTCGCGGCGAGCTGCGCAACGGCTGGTTCGCGGACCTGGTCGTGTTCGATCCGCAGGCGATCCGCGACAACACGACGCTGCAGGACATGCGGGCGACGCCGAGCGGGCTGGTCCATGTGTTCGTCAATGGCCGGGCCGCGGTCGAGCAGGGCCGGCGCACGGCGGCACGCGCCGGGCAGGTCGTCCGGCGCGCCGGCGCGCGCTGACCGCGGGCGGCGAAAATGGATGACCTCGGCCTGGCGGGCAACGCCGCGGTGGTCTTCGGGCTGCTGCTCACGCTGATCTTCGTCGGCATGCCGATCGGCATCGCGATGGCGGTCACCGGCATCGTGTCGATGATCGTCCTGGTCGGCAGCGGCAGCAGCCTGGCGATGCTCGGGCTGCTGCAGTTCAACGCGCTGGCCGATCACTATTCGCTGATCTCGCTGCCGCTGTTCGTGCTGATGGGGTATCTGGTGCTGCACATCGGCATGGCCGAGCGCATCTTCAACGGCAGCAAGGCGCTGGTCAGCTCGATTCCCGGCGGCCTGCTGCACGCCAACATCTTCAGCTCGGCGGTGTTCTCGGCGATGTGCGGATCCAGCGTGGCCACCGCGGCGTCGCTGGGGTCGATCGCGATCCCGTACGAGATCGACGAGCACCGCTATCCGTCGCGCTCGGTGATGGGCTCGCTCGCCGCCGGCGGCACCCTCGGCATCATGATCCCGCCGAGCGTGACGTTCATCGCCTACGGCGTCTTCGTCGGAGAATCGATCGGGCAGCTGTTCGCCGCCGGCATCGTCCCCGGCATCGTGCTGGCGCTGCTGTTCATGGTCTACATCTATGTCGCCGCGGTCGTCGCGCCGGGCACCGCAGGTCCGCGGTTGCCGTTCTCGCTGGGCGAGGCGATCAAGGGGCTGCGCGGCATGGGCTCGGCATTGCTGCTGATCGTCGGCATCATCGCCAGCATGTACTCGGGGCTCGCCACGCCGACCGAAGCCGCCGCGGTCGGCTGCGTCCTCGCGGCGGCGATCGGGCTGGCCGGCGGCAGGCTGTCGTTCGCGGTGATCAAGGCATCGACGCTGGACGCGCTGCTGACAACCTGCTTCCTGGTGCTGCTGATCGTCACCGCGCAGATCGTCGCGCTGGCGCTGTCGATGCTCGACGTGCCGCAGCAGCTGACCGCCGCAGTCACCGCGCTCGATCTGCCGGTGGGCCTGCTGTTCGCGCTGATCGTCGTGATGTATCTGTTCCTCGGCATGTTCCTGGAACCGGCGTCGATGCTGTTCCTGACGCTGCCGATCATTCATCCGCTGATGACATCGCTCGGCTTCTCGTCGGTCTGGCTCGGTGTCGTGCTGGTCGTGCTGGTCGAGCTCGCGAACCTGACGCCGCCGGTCGGCTTCAACCTGTTCGTGATCCAGGGCGTCTCCGGCGGCCGGCCGCTGAAGGACGTCGTGATCGGGACGATCCCGTACTGGTTCATCCTGCTGCTGATGATCGCGTTGCTGTACCACTTTCCCACGCTGGCGCTGTGGCTGCCGGCGAAGCTGTTCTGATGTCTCCACGAAACCTGTGAGGGGAAGACGATGAAACGTAGACAAGCAACCCGTGCCCTGCTCGGCAGCGCCGCTGCGGTGGCGATTTCCGGCCCGGCGGTCGTCCGTGCCCAGCAGCGGATCACCTGGACGATGATCACGCCGTTCCCGCCGTCGGACATCACGGTCCACCGCTTCAACGAGTTCGCCAAGGCGGCGGAGGCCGCGACCGAAGGGCGCTTCCGGCTGCGCGTGCTGGTCGCCGGCCAGCACCCGTACCAGTATCGCGACGGGATCCGGATCGTCACCGACAAGCTGGCCGAGATCTCGCATACCGGCCTGACCTACATGACGTCGGTCGAGTCGTGGTTCGGCCTGCCGCTGGTGCCGTTCGCGGTGCCGTACGAGAAGCAGCAGGCGTTCATGGAGCGCTGGCACGAGGACATCGTGCGCCCGTACTTCGCGCAGAAGTACAAGGCGAAGATGCTCGCGTACTTCCTCGATTCGGGCGGCTGGGGCAATGCGATCCACACGCCGGTGCCGCTGAAGGATTTCGATTCGCTGAAGGGCCTGAAGATCCGCGCGCACGACAAGAACACCGCGGCGCTCGCGCAGGCGCTGGGCGCCACGCCGGCGACGGTGCCGTACTCCGAGCTCTACGTCGCGGTGCAGCGCAAGTCCATCGATGGGGTGATGACCTCGCTGAACGGCGCGCACGCGCAGAAGCTCTGGGAGCTGCTGAAGTTCACCGATCTGTACGAGCCGTACTTCGGCGTCGACGAGATCTTCGTCGACGAGGCGCGCTGGGAGTCGCTGCCGGCGGATATCCGGCCGAAGCTCGCCGCGCTGTTCGAGGAGTGGTTCTCGACCAAGCCGATGCTGGCCTACCACGGCGCGCTGAACGAGAAGATCCTCGACGAGGCGAAGAACAAGTACGGCGCGACCATCACGCGGATGGAAGGCGGCTTCCGGGACGAGGCGCGCAAGCGCACGGCGCATCTGCTGAAGGACTACGTCGACGGCGGCGGCGAGCCGGCGGCGCGCAGTGCCGAGCTGCTGCAGCGGCTGGGTTGACGCGGGCGGTGACGGAGCCCGCGATGCCGCGACTGACCCGCTGGACCCTGCTGCTCGACCGCGGCGTCGGCTGGCTGTCGGCCGCCGCCGCGGCGCTCGCCTGCACGGCGATCGTGCTGATCGCGCTCGGGATCACCGTCAACGCGGTGTCCCGCTACGCGCTGAACCGGCCGATCCTGTTCGTCGACGAATACGCGCAGTATCTGCTGGTCGTGGCCTTCTACCTCGGCGTCGGCTACACGCTGCGCGCCGGCCGCCATGTCTCGGTGCAGATGCTGGTCGACCGCCTCGGCGTGGGCGTCCGCCGGCTGCTGCGGATCGCGGTCTCGGTCGTCGGCCTCTGGGCGATCGCGCTGATGTGCCAGCACAGCTGGGGCGCGTTCGTCTCGACCACGCGTTCGGGCATCGTGTCGCTGACGCCGCTCGAGACGCCGCTGTCGCTGCCGTTCCTGTCGGTCGCGGTCGGCATGACGCTGTTCGTGCTCGAGATCGTCGTCGGGATCCTGAAGGATCTGGTCGGCATCGAGCGCGTGGTCGACGCCGGGGTCGATCCGGGTGTGCATTGAATCGGGAGAGGCCGAGATCATGGAACCGCGCGACGCGCACTTGTGGCTCAATCAGCACCTGCCGGGACAGCGCCTGCCGCGTGCGGTCCGCGGCGAGGGCACGTTCGTCGTCGACGAAACCGGCAAGCGCTATCTGGACGGCTCCGGCGGCCCGGCGCTGTTCTGCCTGGGCCATGGCCATCGCGAGGTGATCGCGGCGATCAAGGCGCAGTACGATGCGATCGAGTTCGCCTACACGACGACCTTCTCGAGCGAGGTGATCGACGCGCTGTCGACCGAGCTTGCCGAGCAGGCCGGCGGCACGCTGCGCCGGGTCGCCTACGTCTCGAGCGGGTCCGAGGCCGCGGATACCGCGATGAAGGCGGCGCTGCAGTATCAGCTCGCGCTCGGCCGGCCCGGCCGGACGCGCTTCATCGCGCGGCGTCAGTCATGGCACGGCTACACCTTCGGCGCGCTGTCGCTGTCCGGCCACCCGGGGCGCCGGCGCCCGTACGAGCAGGCGCTGCTGCCGGTCGAGCATGTCTCGCCGGCCAATGTCTACCGGCCGCCGGCCGGCGTGCCGGTCGCGGCGCTCGCGGACCACCTGGCCGCGGAACTCGAGCAGACCATCCTGCGGCTCGGCCCGGAACGGGTCGCCGCATTCTTCATGGAGCCGGTCGTCGGCGCCACCGGCGGCGCGGTCCCGGCGCCGCCCGGCTATGCGCAGAAGGTTCGCGAGGTCTGCAGCCGCTATGGCGTGCTGCTGGTCGCCGACGAGGTCATGTGCGGCGTCGGCCGCTGCGGCAGCTGGCGCGCGCTGGCGTACGACGGCGTCGAGCCGGACCTGATGTACACCGCCAAGGGCCTGGCCGGCGGCTACGCGCCGCTCGGCGCGGTGATCCTGTCCGAGGCGATCTATCTGGCGATCGCCGAGCGCTTCGGCACGCTGGCGTCGGTGCACACCTACTCGGGCCACACGGCCGCCTGCGCCGCCGCGCTCGCGGTCCAGCGGATCCTCCGGCGCGACCGGCTGGTCGAGCGCTGCGCGAGCGAGGGCGACTACCTGCTGTCGCAGCTGCGCAGCCGGTTCGCCGAGCATCCGTACGTCGGCGACATCCGTGGCCGCGGCCTGTTCGCCGCGTTCGAGCTGGTCCGCGACCGCGAGACGAAGGCGCCGTTCGATCCGTCGCTGCAGCTCGCCGCGCGCTTTCGCGACCAGGCGTTCGCCAACGGGCTGATCTGCTATCCGTCGGCCGGCACCGTCGACGGCTACCACGGCGACCACGTGCTGGTCTCGCCGCCGTACAACATCGCGCGCGCCGAGACCGACCTGATGATCGATCTGCTGGCGACGACGCTGGATCAGGTGCTGCCGCGATAAAAGGGCCGGCCGCGACCGCAGAGGGCAGGCCGCGATCGTGGCGGGCCGGCCGCGACCGGAAACCTGGTCGCGACCGCGAGCCCAGCCGCGTCAGGCGTGGTCGAGCGCGCTGCCCTTGTGGGCCGCGATGTGATCCGTTCGATCGCTCTTGATCTCGTACTGCGGGTCGTCGTCCGACGCGTGGTGCACGTGGCCCTTGTAGTCGAAGTCCGTGGTGTGGATGGCGATGATCGTCCCCGATACCCGGCCGGCCTCGGAGTTCCAGCGAACATGGTCTCCGATTTTGAATTTCCTGGTCATCGTGCAGTCTCCGGAAGGGCGCCTTGCGACGCGGCAGCATCATTGTGCGCCGCCGGGACGTGCGCTGCCGAGGGCTGCCCCGAAGCCGCTCTGGGGGGAGCCGCCCTGGAGACTCCCAGAGCGCCCTAGAGCACCTCGCAGGTCCTGCCGGTCAGTCGCATCAGGTGCTCGACCTGCCGGGTCAGCGAGCCCAGGATCAGTTCGGACAGGGCGCTGCCCTTCGGCGGCCCCATGACGATCTGCGGGCAGTGATGCTCCTGCGCGAAGCGGACGATCTCTTCGGCGAGGTAGCCGACCACGACGTGGGTGTTGTAGGGCACGCCGTTCGCATCCAGTGCGCGGCGGATCGGCGCGAAGTCGTTCTCCGCGTCTTCCCGGTGGAAGGCGCGGATCTCGGCGTCGTCGAAGAACATCCGCACATGGCCGTTGAATGGTGGCCGTACCGACAGCAGGTGCACCCGGATGCGCTCGCGCTGATGCAGCTTGATCAGGAAGCCGGCCACCCAGTCGGTGTCGCGGTCCGGCCTGACCGGAGCGAGGATGTTGGGCATCCGTCGTCCTCAGCCGATTTTCGCGGGTGTCGGCTCGGCCTGCTTGTCGCCGGGCGCTGCCGTTCCGGAGGCGGCAGCCGAGCGCCCGGCCAGCCATTTGCCCACGATGACGACCAGCACCGCGCACAGTGCCGGCACCACGGTGTGCAGCGCGTGGGCGTTGGCCTCGATCCAGCCGGATACCGCCTGGTCGCTGACCAGCATCTCGCCCGCGACCCAGCCCAGCAGCGCGGCGCCTCCGACGATGATGATCGGGAAGCGCTCCATCAGCTTGAGGATGATCTGGCTGCCCCAGATGATCAGCGGGATGCTGATGGCCAGACCCAGCACCAGCAGCACGATATTGCCCTTGGCCGCCGCGGCGACGCCGATGACGTTGTCCAGGCTCATGATGAAATCGGCGATGATGATGACGCGGATCGCCGCCCACAGATGGGAGTGCGCGTCCAGATTCCCTTCCTCGTCGCTCTCGTTCAGCATGCTCACCGCGATCCACAGCAGGGCGACCCCGCCGACCAGCTTCAGGTAGGGCAGCTCCAGCAGCAGCACGGCGAAGAAGGTCAGCACCACGCGCAGCACGATCGCGCCGACGCTGCCGAAGATGATCGCCTTCTTCTGCTGCTGCGCCGGCAGCGAACGGCTCGCCAGCGCGATCACGACGGCGTTGTCGCCGCTCAGCATGATGTTGATCATGATGATCTGCAGCAGCGCCACCCAGAAGGCGGGGGTGGCGAGCATCGCCATCGATACGCTGGACATGTCCATTCTCGTTGCCTTTGTCTCGTCTCTTTTGCCAGCCCGGTGCGGGATGGCGTCCGAGATCGAGCGTAGCGAACGGGGATGAACCCACCCTGTCGATCCGATGACGGCCGACTTACGCGTCGATTACGTTCAGCTTACAAGGTCGCGTCGCCCGATGTCCGCCGAGGGCCGGCGCACTCCGTCGCGGCAGCCCCTTCAGACCGCGGGAGGGAAGTTGACGCTGAAGATGTTGCCGACGCCGTCGTGATCGTCGTCGCGCAGCGCGATCGTGGCGTTGTGCAGACTGGCGATCTCCTGGGCGATCGCGAGGCCGAGACCGCTGCCGTCGCCCGAGCCCAGCAACCGGTGAAAGCGCTCGAAGATGCGCTGGCGGTCGGCTTCGGCGATGCTGGGCCCGTCGTCGCTGACCGACACGGTGGGCACCGGCGTGCGGCTGACGCGGACCGTGACCTTGCCGCCTTCGCGGCTGTAGCGCACCGCGTTGTCGAGCAGGTTGTCGAACAGTTCGCGCAGCCTGGCGGCGTCGCCGTTGACGAGGACCGCGCCGTCGCTGCCCTCGAAGCCGAGGTCGATATCGCGTTTCAGCGCCACCGGCACCCAGTGCGACGCGATGTCCAGCACCATCGCGCTCAGGTCGATCGGCGCGAATGCGAGCGACCGCACCGCGTCGGGCTCGTTGCGCGCCAGCGAGAGCAGTTGCGACACCAGCCGCGACAGGCGTTCGACGCCGATGTGCAGCCGCGCGGAGATGCCGCGCAGGTCGGCGTGCCCGGGTTGCCGCGCCAGCAGCTCGACCTGCGCCTGCAGGCCGGCCACCGGCGTCTTGAGCTGGTGCGCGGCATCGGCGATGAAGCGCGACTGCAGCGTCAGCACGCTGTCCAGACGTCCGAGCAGCGCATTGATGGAGGTCACCAGCGGGCGCACCTCGCCCGGCACGCCGCGCTCTTCCAGCGGGCTGCGGTCCAGGTGCGAGCGCGCGGCGATCGCGCGCTGGAGCTCGGCGAGCGGTGCCAGCCCGCGCGTGACGCCGACCCACACCAGCGTCGTCGCCAGGGCGATCAGCAGGATCTGCGGCAGTACCACGCTCGCCAGGATCTCGGTCGCCAGCTCGTTGCGCTTGACCCGCGTCTCGGCGACGCGGACGATCGCATTGCCCTGCTGCCGCAGCCGCATCTGCACGGTCCTGACCTTGTGTCCGTCGATTTCGCCGTCGTACAGCACGCCGTTGCCGGTGTCGGCCTGACCGGTCGGCGGCGGCGCGGCGATCGTCGCGCCCGCCAGCACCCGGCCTTCGCGATCGGCCAGCTCGAAATAGAGCGTGTCCTGGGAGTCCCCGAGCAGGATCTGGCGGGCCGCTTCGGGCAGCTCGAGCTTCAATGCCCCGCCGTCGGGCCGCACCTGCAGCGCGAGCTCGCGGGCGATCTCCACCAGCGTCCGGTCGTAGGCACGCTGGGCGAAGTCGTTGGCGACCCGGTAGCTGACGGCGGCGTCCACGGCGAGCAGCACCAGCAGCGGGAACAGCAACCAGCGGAACAGCTGCGTGCGCAGCAGCACGGGTGCCGCTTTCACACCTACACCGCCAACGTAACCCGCCGAAGGCGCTTCGGGGGGCGTCTTCATTTATCCGGCATTGTCGACCAGGTAGCCCATGCCCCGGACGGTGCGGATATCCAGCCCGGTGCTCTCCAGCTTCCGGCGCAGCCGGTGCATCAGCACTTCGACGGCGTTGCTGGACAGCGAGTCGTCCCAACCGTAGAGGTGGTCGATGATCTGCTGCTTGGTGACCACCCGGCCGGCGCGCATCAGCAGCAGCTCGGCGATCGCGAATTCCTTGGAGGTCAGCTCGAGCGGGCGCTCGTCGCAGTACATGCGGCGGCCGGCGGTATCGATGCGCAGGCGCCCGTGCACGATGTCCGAGATCGCGCGCGAATGGACCCGCCGAATCAGCGCCCGCACCCGCGCCTCCAGCTCGAACAGGTGGAAGGGCTTGGTCAGGTAGTCGTCGGCGCCCAGGTCCAGGCCGTTGACGCGATCCTCGACGGCGTCGCGCACGCTCAGCACCAGCACCGGCACGGTCGAGCGCCGGCCGCGCAGGCGGCGCAGCACCTCGAAGCCGTCGAACACCGGCAGGCCGACATCGAGGATCGCCAGGTCGTACTCGTTGGACGCGAGCGCCCGGTCGGCCTGATCGCCGTCGTACGCGATGTCCACCGCGTGCGCCGACTGCGACAGCGCGCGCATCACCGCGTCGGCGAGCATTCCGTCATCTTCGGCAAGCAGGATGCGCACGGACCCGGGAGCTTTGGTTTCCGAATCGAGAGGCTGCCATGCTACCTCACGCGTGGCCTTCCCACCCCGGCGTGAACGGGAAGCGCGAGGCCCAGACCTCGGCCAGGCGCGGATCAGCGTCCACGCGCCGAACCACCTCGGTCATCCGCGGGGCTTCCTGATAGAACCGCCGGCGCCGCGGCGTCCAGCGCGAAGCCACGGCGACATACAGATCCAGCATGCCCAGCCGGTCGCCGAGCAGGTAGCGCGTGTCGCGCGGCATCCGGGCATCCATCTCGTGCCAGCAATGCGCGATGCGATCGGCCGAGCGTTCCAGCATCGCCGGCTGGGCCGCCGGGTCGGGCACCAGCCGCGAAGGCTCGTCCCGCACCCAGAACAGCGCGTAGATCGACGAGGCGACATACAGCATCCAGCGCAGGTACGGCCCGCGCATCGGGTCGTCCAGCGCCGGGCACAGCCCGGCCTGCGGATGGCGATCGCCGAGCCAGATCAGGATGGCAGCGCTCTCGGTCATCACCTCGCCCGAGGGCAGTACCAGCACCGGTACCTGGCGCATCGGGTTCACAGGCGCGAGTCTTTCGCGCTCGGCTTCGCCTTCCCATGGCGCGACGTCCACGGTTCGGAAGGGCAGGCCGAGCAGCGTCAGCGCCGCGTGGACGACGGTGGCGCCGGAGCCCGGAGCGCCGTAGAGGGTGCAGGTGCCGGTTTCGGTGGACATGGCAATGTTTCCTCCGGATGCCCGGTGATCGCTGATGCTGCCCCGATCGCATATCGCCGTGGTCGCATCTCGCCGTGGTCGAGTCGAGCTAGAGCGTGAACCGCAGATCCGCAAACAGCGCGCCCGGCGTCGTCACCGACGACAGATGGCGGTGGTCCCAGGTGTCGTTGCTCGGCAGGAATTCCGGCGTGTCGGCCAGGCCGAGCAGGGCCGGGCCGAACAGCCGTGGCCATTGGTCGTCGAACCGCATCGGCGTGATCGGCGCGGCGATCCGGCCGCTTTCGACGACGAAGCACGCGAACCGCGTCATGCCGGTCATCCGGCAGGTCTGCCGGTCCGAGTAGCCGAGATACCAGAGGTTGCCGATCCAGAGGCCGTCGCCGAGCGCGGCGAGCGCATCGGCAGCGGGGATCGTGCCGGCGGCGAGCGCGAGCGACGACGGCGATTCGTCGGCGCCGGCGTTGGCCGCCAGGCCGAACTCGGCGGCGGTGCGCGGCGAGATCAACGAGCCGGTGATGCCGCCCTGTCCGATCAGCGGCACCTGCGCCGGTTGCGGATCGCCGTCGCCGGTGAACGCCGGCGCGATGCCGGCGGCGGTCGCCTCCGTCAGCGTGACCGACGGCGCGACCGCGACGTCGCCGCGTGCCAGCGCCGCGAGGGTGCTGGTGCCGCTGCGCCGGTCCTTCTCGCCGAACCCGCCCCAGCCGAGGGTGCCGAGCAGTTCGGCGACCGCCATCGGCTCGAGCCAGGTGCGATAGGCGCCGGGCGCGATCGCGCGGGCCGGCTGGCCGAGCAGCGCGGCGCGGCTGCGCGCGCTGGCCATCCGGCGGCCGAGCTCGGCGCGGTCCCAGCGGCTGCCGGCGTAGTGCGACTTGACCGCGCGGTCGCGAAACTCGGCGGCGCCGTCGACGTAGAGGCTCCAGTCGAAATGGAACGACGCGACCCGATGCCAGTTGCGCTGGCCGCGGCTGTCGGCGAAGGCCCGCACCATCGGGCCGGCGGCGTAGAAGCCGACCAGGTCGAGGCCGGCGGCCTCGGCCAGCACGTCGTCGATGATCGTCGCGACCGGCGGCAGCCGGTCGGCCGCGGCCGGTTCGTCGCGATCGCTGTCGACGATCGCGGTGGGCAGGCGCAGGTGCGGGTCCTCCGGGACCATGGCGAGGTCCGCCGCCAGCCCGTCGCGCAGCACGCCGAGCCGGGCGCGATCATCGTCGACGCGGCCGGCCAGGCTGACCCGGCCGCTGGCCCGGCGCCGGCCGCGGATCACCGTCACCGTCGCTTCGCGCTGCGTCACGCGAGTCGACTGACGCACCCGCGCGCGGTTGAAGCGGACGAAGTCGGAGTCTTCGGCCTGCAGATACAACGTCACGCGGGCCTCGCCGTCCGCGCCGCTGCCGAGCGCCGGCGGCACGACGCAGACCGCGTCGGCGAGCGTCGCGAACCAGGACCGGAGCGCGCCCATCAGCGCCCCATCGATCCCTGCTTCGAATCGGACGCCATCCCGTCGGTGGTCGCGGCATCGAACATCGTCGGCCGGTGTCGCCGCAATCTGCGGCCGAGCGGCAAGAGCTTGTCGTGCAGGCGGGGACTCAGGATGCAGACCAGGCGGCGCAGGGTGCTCGCGCCGAACCAGGGCAGCGTGTAGTGCTCGGAGCGCAGCAGGCGCAGCGCCAGGCGGCGCTCGCCGGCCATCGCGGCATTCAGGACGGCCAGCGGTGCGATGCGCGTCAGCATGAGGCGTCGGCTGTCGGCGACCTCGGCCGGCAGCGGCAGGCTGCTGATCGCCTGGTAGAACAGGTGCTGGCCGTAGTTGGTGCGCGAGTCGCGCAGGATGGACGATTCGGTCAGCCGGTAGAACGACACGAAGCGATCCACGTAGACGAAGGCCCGGCTGCCTGCCGCGATGCCGGCGCGCACGCCGAAATCCGCATCGCACGAACAGCCGACGACCGCGGACGGACGCATCCCCACTTGCCGCGCCAGTTTCGTGTCGACCAGGAAGCCGTTCATCGGGACCTGTTGGCGCAAGCCGGCCTCGATCGGCGAGTCCTGCCGGCCCGCCGTCGCGCGCACCCGGAAATAAAGGCGATTGGCTTCGTCGGTCGCACGGGCGAGGGTTTCGCCGCCTTCGGTCATGATGTAGTGCTTGCCGAATACGCAGGCCGAGTCCGGATGGCTGTCCCATGAGGCAGCCAGCACGGTGAGCGCGTTGTCCACCAGCAGGTCGTCGTCGTGAAGCGTGAGCAGACGGTCTCCGCCGGCGCGATCGAACAGTTGCTGGACGTTCTCGGCGGCATCGCAAGGCGGGACATTGCGGTGGTAGCGCAGCGTGATCCCCGGTGGGCACTCGATGCCGGCCACCACGTGAGCCGCCGTGTCGTCGTTGGAGTTGTCGCCCACCAGAACCTCGATCGGCCGGTAGTCCTGACGCATCACGCTCTGCAGCGCCAGCGTCAGCAGGACCGGACGGTTGCGGGTCGGTATGCAGACCGTGATCAGACGACCGGGACTCGCGGGTGCAGCGACGATCATCAGGCGGCGAGGGTCACTGGGTCGAGTGGGAATCATGGCGTCATCGGTGAGTCGAGGCGTCGATGGTAGCGGTTACCGGGCCATGGATCGCGCGAACGGCGCAGGCTCAGGCTTGCACCAGATCCACAGACCGGACCAGCGGCCGGACAGGGCGGCCGCGATGCGCGCACCCGGGTGATCCAGCCCCAGCCAGAACAGACGGGGGGCATGCAGCAGTCCGGGCAGCGACCGGGAACCCAGCGCGACGGCCCAGAGCGCGAAGGCCAGCCGGCGCCACCAGGGACCGTGGGTGAGCACGGCGAGGGTCTCGTTGTGGGCATGGTTGCCGAGCGCCTGGGCATTGAAGCCCTCGCGCTGGTCGATGTCGTGCCGGGCGGCCGTGTAGTGGTCCACCAGAATGGCCGGATCGTAGACGAGCCGCCAGCCCTGGCGCCTGAGCGCCAGGCAGAACATCAGCTCGCAGTCCGGCTGCGCACCCGGACCGCGCAGCCGGGTGTCGAAGCGGTGTCCGCCCAGCGCGGCACGGCGAAACGACATGTTCACGCCCTTGAGCACGTCCACGCTGCGCGGCTCGCCGGCGCCCAGATGGTGGTTGCCGATGTGCCGGCCGAACCACTGCAGCCTGCCGACGCGTCCGCAGACGCCGTCGATGCGCACGCCCTGGCGGTACAGGCGATCCTTGCCGCCGACGCCCGCCACCTGCGGATCCCGGTAGGCCAGCGCCAGGCGCTCGACCCAGTCCGGCGCCGGTACCGCATCGTCGTCGAGGAAGGCGACCACCTCGCCGGCGGCCGCTGCCAGTCCGGCGTTGTAGGCGGCAACCACCCCGACGCCGTCGGGATGCGTGAGCCGCAGGCGGCCGCTGCCCGCGGGCGGGTCGCTGTCGATGGCAGTCTCCGTGAACCGCGGCTGCCAATCAGCCACCACGGCGGCGCTGGCGGTATCGTCGGCCCGCAGCACGACCAGAATCTCGAGCGGCGCCGTCCGCTGTGCGGCCAATCCGGCGAGGCAGCGCTGCAGGTCGTCCGGGCGGCGGTAGGTGGGCACGATCACGGTCACCGTGCGCGGCGCGTCGCCGGCCGGCCCCAGGTCCCGGCGGCTCGAACGGTCCGCGGCACAGTAGACTCCGGAGGGCGACATCGGGCGGATTCTAACGACATGCGGGTAGTGCACGTCATCGAGGCGTTGCGGGGCGGGCCGGCCTCGTACCTGAGTGAAGTCCTGCCGGCCCAGGTCCGGGAATTCGGCCGCGCCAACGTGACGCTGGTCCTTCCGGCGGCGCAGCGCGACGAGCTGCCGGGGCATGCGCAGCTGGATGCGACGTTGTACCGGGACGGTCGCTCGCGGTTCTGGCGCATTCCGCGGCTCGCGTGGGCCGTGCACCGGCATCTGCGCCGGCATCCGGCCGACATCGTGCACGCCCAGGGCACGCTGGCCGGCCTGGCGGTCCGGCTGGTCGCGCGCTTCAGGACGCGCGCGCCCACCGTGATCTACTGCGCGCACGGCTGGGCTTTCGATCGCGGGTCCGGTCCCTGGGTGCGCGCGACGGTGGCCTGGGCCGAGCGCATCCTGGCCGGCTGGGCAGACGCCATCGTCTGCGTATCCGACCACGATCTGCGCTCGGCGCATCGCGTGGGCATTCCCCGCGGCCGGCTGGTCCGGATCGTGAACGCGATCGCGGACCGGCCGCCGGCGTCGCCGCCGGGCGTGAGCTGGCCGGCCGGCCGGCGGCGTTTTCTCTTCGTCGGACGGTTCGACCGGCAGAAAGGGCTGGACCACTTCCTGCACGCGATGCGCGAGCTGGATGCCGGTGCGTTCGCCTACGCCGTCGGCGGTTTCGCGGTCGATGCGCCGCGGCCCGTCGCCTTTCCCGCCAACGTGCAGGGCACCGGCTGGCTGCCGCGCGACGAGGTGCAGCGCTACATCGCGTCGGCCGACGTGCTGGTGATGCCGTCCCGCTGGGAAGGGTTCGGGCTGACCGCACTGGAAGCCATGCGGGCCGGCAAGCCGGTCATCGCCAGCCGGGTGGGCGGGCTGCCGGAGATCGTGGTCGATGGCGTCACCGGCCGGCTGGTGGCGGTGGATGACCGGCCGGGCCTGACAGCGGCGATGGCGTCGATGTCCGACGAAGCGGTGCGCCGGATGGGTGAGGCCGCCAGGGCGCGCTTCCTGACCGCCTTTCCGGTCGACCGGATGAACCGGTCGCTGCTCGCGCTCTATCGCCGCCACCATCCGGCGTGAATGCGCATCCTCGCGTTGGGCTTGGCGTGGTTCCCGGAAAGCCCGGGGGGCCTGTCGCGCTACTACGGCGACCTGCTCGGGCAGCTGGCGCTCGGCGGCCACCCGGTGCGGGGGCTCGTCGCCGGGTCCGCGCGGGTCGAAGCGGAGTCGCTTGGCCGGGTGTCGGCATTCTCGTCGGTGCAGGTGCCGCTGCCGCGGCGCCTGCTGGCCTGTCGCGCTGCGATCGGCAAGGCGCTCGCGGCCGATCGCCCCGATCTGGTCGCGTCGCATTTCGCGCTCTACACGCTGCCCGCGCTCGATCGCCTGGGTGACCGGCCGCTGGTGGTCCATTTCCACGGGCCCTGGGCCTGCGAGGCCGGCGTGGAAGGCGGGAGTCGCGTCGAAGTCGCGATCAAGCGGCGGCTCGAGGGCCTGGTCTATCGCCGGGCACAGCGCTGCATCGTGCTGTCGCCGGCCTTCGGGAAGATGCTGGTGGAACGCTATGGGGTGGACGCGCAGCGCATCCGGGTGATACCGGGCGGCGTGGATGCGATCCGCTTCGGCGTGGACATCCCCCGTGCGGCCGCCCGCGAATCCCTGGGCTGGCCCGCCGGCCGGCCGATCCTGCTGACGGTTCGCCGCCTGGTGCAGCGCATGGGGCTCGACCGGTTGGTGGCTGCGATGCGGACGGTGTGCCGGCGGCACCCGGATGCGCTGCTGCTGATCGCCGGGCAGGGGTCCCTGGCCGCGCATCTGCAAAGCCGGATCCGGGACCTCGGGTTGACCGGCCATGTGCGCCTGATCGGCTTCGTGCCGGACGGGCAGCTGCCGGTGGCGTACCGCGCCGCCGATCTGTCGGTGGTGCCGAGCGTCGCGCTCGAGGGCTTCGGGCTCAGCGCGGCGGAATCGCTGGCGGCAGGGACGCCGGTGCTGGTGACGCCGGTCGGCGGGCTGCCGGACGTGGTGAGCGACCTCGCGCCGGGCCTGATCCTGCGGGACGCATCGGTCGCGGCGATCGCCGCCGGGATCGACGACGCGCTGGCGGGACGGCTGCCCCTGCCGTCGGCGGCCCGATGCGCTGCGTACGCGCGGGCACGATTCGACTGGCCGCAGGTGATGCCGCGCATTCTCGAGACCTACCGGGATAGCGTGTCGTAGACGGCCTCGATCCGATCGCAGAATCGCCCGGGCGCGTAGCGGGCACGGACGACGGCAGCGGCACGTGCACCGATCGACTGCCGGTCCGCGGCCAGGGCGCGTCCGATCGCATCGGCCAGCGAGCCGGCGTCCCCGGGGTCGGCGAGAAATCCGCAGACACCGTCGTCGATGAGGCGCCCGGCCTCGCCGATCCGGGTGCCGACCACGGTGCGGCCCAGCGCCATTGCCTCCAGCAGCACCATGCCGATCGATTCATGCGCGACGGAAGTCAGACAGACCACGTCCATCGCGGCCATCCAGCGCCAGACGTCGTCGCGATGCCCGACGAAACGCACATGGCCGCGCAGCGGCGGGCGGTCGGCCATGGTCCGGAGCGTCTGCAGGAACCCGGCCTTGTCCTCCAGCACGAGGCCGCCGACCACCCAGAAGCAGGCGGTCGGATGGCGTCGCAGGACCTGCATCGCGGCGCGCAGGAAATGGTCCTGGCCCTTGCGGGGTTCGAGCACCGCGAACACGCCGACGTGAGGGCCGTCGCCGGCGACCTCCGGTGTGGCCGTAGCCGGTGGGAGAAGGCCCCCAGGGCCGGGCTGCGCCCAGCCCGCCCCCCACGGGGGTCGAGCAAACTTCGGGCGGCCGGGCGTTTGCTCGAGAAACAACCAGTCCACCCCGTTGGGCACGGTGTGGATCGCGGATCCCCGGATGCCGGCGCTATCGAGCAGCGCACGTGCAGAATCTGAGACGCAGACGTACCGGTCGACGATCCGGGAGATCGCGCGCAGCGCCATCCGGTAGCGCCGGTCGACCGGCGGCGCCTCGTGGACATGCAGGATCACTGGAATATGCAGCCGGCGCGCAGCGGGCAGCGCGTAGAGCACGCCGACCGGATGGTGGGCGTGGATCAGATCCACCGAACCGGATCGGCAGAAGTCGAGCAGTTGCCGCGAGCAGCGACGCCAGGTGGGCAGGTACGACAGCAGCTCCGCCGGCCCGGCCGCGGCCCGCATGCGATCGAACCCGACCGGTACCCCGGCCACGCCCAGCGCGCGGGCGGCCTGGAGCAACGGACCCTCCGGGGCGGCGACGGTCAGACGCCCGGCATGCTGCAGCCCCTGCGCGAGGGTGAGGATCACACGCTCCGCGCCGCCCACGAAGCCGACTCTGTTCACATGCAGGACGTGGCGTCGGACCATTCGGCTCCTGGGCCTCACGGCAAGAGAATTTTGAAGCGGGACCTCGACCTGACGGATGAGCAACTCTTGGCCTGCCTGGAAAAAGAAGATATCGCGATTCGCAATTCTCGGAGGCGGAGGGTCGCGGCCCGGAGAGGAGGACCCGGCGGCGAGATCGCGTAAATTACGGGCTCCGTCACTGCCTCGCCGAGTCCCACCCCATTGAAGACCCCGATCCGCCTGCAACCCCTGATCGAAGAAGGCCTGATCGACGCGGTGCTTCGGCAGTTGATGAGCGGCAAGGAGGCGACGGTCTACGTGGTCCGGTGCGGCGACGAAGTCCGCTGTGCCAAGGTCTACAAGGCGGCGACGCAGCGCAGCTTCCGGCAGGCCGTCGACTACACCGAGAACCGCAAGGTCAAGAACACCCGGCAGGTCCGCGCGATGGCGAAGGGAACACGCTACGGCCGGCAAGCGCAGGAAGCGGCGTGGCAGAGCGCCGAAATCGACGCGTTGCGCCGGCTGGCGGCGGCCGGAGTTCGCGTGCCGACGCCCTATCAGTTCCAGGATGGCGTGCTGCTGATGGAACTGGTCGCCGATGGCGATGGCTTGGCGGCGCCCCGTCTCAACGATGTCGTGCTCACGCCGGACGAGGCGCGCCGGCATCACGCGACGCTGCTGCGCGAAGTGGTCCGGATGCTCGGTGCCGGCGTCGTGCATGGCGATCTGTCGGAATTCAACGTGCTGCTCGGCAGCGACGGCCCGGTCATCATCGATCTGCCGCAGGCGGTGGATGCGGCCGGCAACAATCATGCGGCGCGGATGCTGCTGCGCGACGTAGGCAATCTGGCTGCCTTCTTCGGCCGCTTCGCGCCCGAACTGATCGGCAGCGATTTCGGCCCCGAGATCTGGGAGCTTTACCGGCGCGGGCAACTGCGGCCGGACACGCCGCTTACCGGGCGGTTCGAGCACGACACGACCCTGGCCGACGTCGACGACGTGCTGCGTGAGATCGAGGACGCACGTGCCGAAGAGGCTGAACGGCGGCAGCGGCTTGCCGCGCAGGCCGCTGTAGCCTGAGCTTGCAGCCTGAGGGCTGCGATGTCGCGGAGTGGGTACGAGCAGGCTCCCAAGGCCCCCGCGGCCCACAGCGTACTAAGCGATCTCTTGCTCACGAGGATCGCTGCACGCATCCTTGCGCCCAACACCGAGCTGGCTCCAACTAGGGCGATCGCCCTTCGATCACAGCGGTCACTGCGCTGCCCCGAACACCGCGACGCTGCGGAACACGCAGGCCGGCGACGCATGCCCGACCCGGACCACCTGCATCGGCTCGCCCTTGCCGCAGTACGGCGTGCCGAGCGTCTCGCGGGTGCTCGCATCGCCGACCCGTGCGAGGCTGCGCCAGAAGGTCGCCGAGACGCCGCGGTAGTTCGGGTTGCGGACGAGTTCGGCGAGCCGGCCGCCACGGATCCGCTGCCCGAGCTCGCAGCCGAACTGGAACTTGTTGCGCGAGTCGTCGATGCTCCACGAGCAGTTGGTCTTCATCAGCACGCCGTCGTCGATGCCGCCGATCAGGTCGGCGAGCGACGCATCGCCGGGCTCGATGTTGAGGTTGCTCATCCGGTCGATCGGCGCGCGGTTCCAGCTGCTGGCGCGCGCGGTCGCGACCGGCGTCGTGCTCCAGCGGCCGGCCGGGTCGAGTCCGCGGGCGCGCGCCATCGAGACCGCGCCGCCGAGCGGCTGCAGCAGGATGCCGCGCTCGATCAGCAGGGTCTTGCGCGCGGCGCTGCCGTCGTCGTCGAACGCGAAGCTGGCGAACTCGTCGGCCGGCTCCGGATCGTAGGCGACGTTCAGGCACTCGGAACCGTAGCGGTAGCTTCCGAGCATCTCGGGCGTCACGAAGCTGGTGCCGGCGAAATTGCGCTCGTCGCCGAGGATCCGGTCGAGCTCGAGCGGATGGCCGATGCTCTCGTGGATCTGCAGGATCATCTGGTCCGGCATCAGCAAGAGGTCGAGGTCGCCGCTCGGGCAGTTCGGCGCCAGCGCGAGCTGGATCGCCTCGTCGGCAACCCGGGCGCCGTCGGTCAGCAGCCCCGATCGTTCGAGCACCTCGTAGCCGCCCTGGCGGCAGAAGCCGTTGTACTGGCCGCCCGAGGTGCGGATCTGGGTCTGGCCGGCGGCCTGCGCGACCGCGGTCAGATTCGGCACCGTGTAGTGGAAGCGCTGCAGCGCGAGGCCGCCGTCGCCGGTCAGATGGATCTGCTCGGTCTCGGCGGTCTGCAGCTGCGCGCTCCAGTCGACGATCCGCGCGTCGATCCGCAGCGCGGCACAGGCGACGCGCAGCAGCTCGATGCGCTCGGCGAGCGTCGCCGGCAGCGGCCGCCGGTACGGCCCCTGGTGCTGGCCGCGCGGTGACGGCAGCGTGCCGGCGTCGAAGCGATGGACGCCGCGGCCGGCCATCGCACTGGCGAGCGCACGGGCCTGATCGAACGCGCGCTTCAGTCCCGCGGCGTCGAGGTCGGCGGTCGCGGCATGGCCGATGCCGCCATCGGCGACGACGGTGACCATCGCGCCGCGGTCGCTGCCGCGGGCCGGCGCCTCGGCGATGTCCTGGCGTACCCGCAGCGATTCGCTCTGTTCGGCAACGGCGCGCAGCGACCAGAAGTCGCAGGCCGGCGCGGCGCTGCGCGCAGCGGCCTGCAGTGCGTCGACGTCGAAGGCGCGGGTGTCGAAGGCGCGTGCGTCGAATGCCACGGCCGGTCAGAACCAGGTCGTGACCGCGTCGACGGTCCGGTAGTCGTCGTCGACCAGCAGCAGCACGCGCCACTTGTCGAAGGTCGTGCACGGATGCGCGATCGCGCAGCCGACGCGATCGCCGACCCGCGGCATCGCGTCGGGGTCGCCGCGCAGGAACGCATGCTGGTCGTTGAGCGCGGCGATACGCCACGACGCCGGCGCGGCGCCGCGCACGAGCGCCGTGCCGTGTCCGCGGACATGCCAACGCGGCATCGGCAGCTCCTGATCATAGGAGACGTCGCGCTTGCCCATCGTCAGCAGCGCGAGCCCCGGCTCGGGCACCGACTGCACGACGCTCCAGACTTCGAGCGCCGGCCGCAGTTCTTCGCCGAGCGACTCGATGCCGGGCGTGCGCGCGGCGAGCCGCGACCAGAGCCGCTGATAGTCGCCCTCGTCGTGGGTCAGGTAGCAGCCGCTGCGCAGCACGATCCGGGTCGGCCGGCCGGCCAGCGTGCGCGGCAGCGCGGTGATCAGGTCGAAGTAGGCCGAGCCGCCGGCCGACAGCAGCACGGTCGGATCGGCGAACAGATCGGCCGCGGCGCAGCGCGCCGCCAGCTCGCCGAGATCGGCGACGAAGCCGCGGATGCCGGCTTCCTTCTGCGCCGGCGTCGGTGCCGGCAGCACCGCCTCGTAGCCTTCGACGCCGACCAGCTTCAGCACCGGCGAGGCCGCCACCGCGCGGGCGAGCTCGACGCCGGCCGCGACGCTGCGGGCGCCGGTGCGGCCGCCGGCGGTGCCGAGCTCGACCATCAGCGGCAGCGGCCGCGGCGTGGTGCCGGCAGCGGCCGCGGCGGCATTGGCCTGGCGGCCGACCCGGTCGAGCTCGGCGATGCCGTCGGCCGAATCGACGATCGCGATCAGCTCGACGTCCGGCCGGGCGGCGAGGATCTCGAAGGCCCAGCGCTGCGCGGCGGTACCGGCGAGCTGGTTGGCGATCAGTACCCGCGAGACGCCGAACGCGAACATCACCGCGGCCTGCTGAACCGTCGCCGCGGTGATGCCCCAGGCGCCGTCGGCGAGCTGGCGCTGGAACAGCGCCGGGCTCATCGTGGTCTTGCCGTGCGGCGCCAGGCAGACGTCGAAACGCGCGAGGAACGCGTTCATCCAGCGCGAGTTGTGCGCGAGCGCGCTGGCCTTCAGCACCGCGAGCGGATAGGGCAGCGCGTCGTCGAGCACCGGCCAGCGGGCCGCGGCGACCGCGGCGTGGTCGAGCGGTTCCAGTGCCGTCGGCGGCAGGCCCTTGGAAAGGCCCGGCAGCGTCAGGTAGCGGCGCGGGTCGAGCGCCAGCGGTTCGCCGCTGCCGCCACCGCGCGTCGCAGTCGCGCCGCCGCCGTGAGCCGCCATCAGGCGCCCCGCCGCAGCCGGACGATCAGCGCCCGCGTCGCCGGGTCGAGCGCGTCGCCGTCGCCGCCGGCCAGCACCGCTTCGATCGAGGTCGCCATCACCTTGCCGTACTCGACGCCGAACTGGTCGAACGCGTTGATGCCCAGCACGATGCTGGCGGTGAAGGTCGCGTGCTCGTAGGCGGCGAGCAGCGCGCCGAGCGCGGCCGCGTCGACCCGCGGCAGCAGCAGCATGGTGCTCGGCCGGTTGCCGGGGAACGCCTTGTGCCAATCCTCGCCGGCGCCCGGCAGCGGCCGGCCGAGCGCGAGCGCCGCGCTCTGCGCCAGACAGTTGGCGACCAGGATCGCATGGCGCGGATCGCTGGCGGCGGCCGGCGCCTCGGGCTCGCGCGCGACGATGAAGTCGACCGGCACGACGTCGGGGCCCTGATGCAGCTGCTGGAAGAACGAGTGCTGGCCATTGGTGCCGGAGACGCCCCAGATCACCGGCGCGGTCGCGTGCTCGGTCGGCTTGCCGTCGAGCCGGGCGGTCTTGCCGTTGCTTTCCATGATCAGCTGCTGCAGGTACGACGGCAGCAGCCGCAGCCGCTCGGCATACGGGATCACCGCCTGGCTGGTGCAGCCGAGCGCGTCGCGGTTCCAGATCGAGATCAGGCCGAGCAGCGCCGGCAGGTTGGCGGCGATCGGCGCATCGCGGAAATGGCGGTCCATCGCGGCGGCACCATCGAGCAGCGCGTCGAAGCGCTCCGGCCCACAGGCGGCCGCGATCGAGACGCCGACCGCCGACCACAGCGAGTAGCGGCCGCCGACCCAGTCCCAGAAGCGCAGCACGCGATCGGCCGCGATGCCGTAGCGTTGCGCGGCGTCGGGGTTGGCGGTGACGCCGATCAGGTGGCGCAGCGCGTCGGCTTCACTGGCGCCGGCCGCCTGCAGCCAGCGCCGCGCGGCGTCGGCATTGGCCAGCGTCTCGCGGGTCGTGAAGGTCTTGGAGACGACCACGAAGCCGGTGGTCCGCGGGTCGAGCCCGATCAGCGCCCGCTGCAGGTCCGACGGGTCGACGTTGGCGACGAAGCGGACATCGGGCGCGTCGGCCGGCGCCAGCGCGTCGCAGACCAGCCGCGGCCCGAGGTCGGAGCCGCCGATGCCGATACAGACCAGGCTCGCGAGCGGCCGGCCGTCGAAGCCGGGTAGTGCGCCGCTGCGGAAGCGGCCGGCGAGCTCGCGGATCCGGTCGCGCTCGGCCGCGACTTCGGCGGCGACACGGGCATCGCCGCCGACGCCGCGCAGCGCGGTATGCAGCGCCGGACGGCCCTCGGTCGGATTGACGATCGCGCCGCCGAACAGCTGCCGCCGCGCGGCATCCAGCTGCGCGGCGCGCGCCAGGCCGTGCAAGGCGGTCAACACGCCAGCATCGATCCGCTGCTTCGAGAAATCGGCGACCAGGCCGGCGGCCTCGAACGTCATCTGCGCCGGCCGCCCGGGATCTTCGAGCAGCGTCCGCAGCGAGATCCCGGCGAGGCGGCGGACCTGCCGCTGCAGTTCGCGCCAGACTGCGCGGGTGGCGCCGGCGCGCGTGCTGGCGGTCGGGACGGTACCGGCGCGCGTGCTGGCGGCCGAACCGGCCGCGGTCCTGGCGGCGGGAGCGGGTGGGTTGCCGGGAACGGGCGACGGGTCGCTGAGCGGGGGCAGAGAGGTCACTGCGGGTCGTGCTCCTTTATGGCCGGCCACAGCCGGCTGCCGGCGAGGGCATCAGCCGGTGAGGTCATCAGCCGGTGAGGGCGGCTGCAACGGTGTGGCCATGACAGCAACAACCGGGAAGTCGGCCGCGACCGGATCGCCGATCATCGCGATGTCGAATCCCCGATAGTGCCACAGTCCGATGAGCCGCCGTTTCCAAGCCGAGTTCCTGTTGCTGGCCGCGATCTGGGGCGCGTCGTTCCTGTTCATGCGGGTTACCGCACCGTCGTTCGGGCCGATCCCGTTGATGCTGTTGCGCTGCGCGGTCGGCGCCGTGGTGCTGCTGCCGGTGCTGCTGTTCGGCCGCGACCGGGCGGCGATCGTGACCGCGCTGCGCGGCAACGGCTGGCAGCTGATCGTCGTCGGCGTCCTGAACTCGGCGGTGCCGTTCGTGCTGTTCGGCTTCGCGGCGTTGTCGCTGAACGCCGGCTTCGCGTCGATTCTCAACGCGACGGCGCCGATCTTCGGTGCGCTGATCGGCTATCTGTGGTGGCGCGAGCGGTTGCGCGGCTGGCGGATCGCCGGGCTGGCGATCGGTATCTTCGGCGTCGTGGTGCTGAGCTGGGAACGGGCGTCGTTTCACGAAGGCGGCAGCGGCTGGGCGATCGTCGCAGCGCTGGGCGCGACGTTCTGTTACGGCCTGGTCGGCAACTTCGCCAAGCGCGAACTGTCCGGCCTCGATCCGCTGCTGATCGCGATTGGCAGCCTGGTGATCGCCAGCCTGGCGCTGCTGGTGCCTGGCATCCTGCTCTGGCCGGTCGTGTCGCCGGCCGCGGCCGACTGGGCGTACGCGATCGCGCTTGGCGCACTGTCGTCCGGCGTCGCCTATCTGCTGTATTACCGGTTGCTCGCCAACGCCGGACCGTCGGCCGCGTTGTCGGTCACCTATCTGATCCCGGTGTTCGGTGTGTTCTGGGGCTGGGCCTTTCTCGGCGAGACCGTCGATGCGGCGACGCTGTCCGGCGGCGCGATCGTGCTGCTCGGGACCGCGTTCGCGACCGGCGTGCTGCCACGGCGCTGAGCGTCGACGGCCTTCATGCCCGGCGCGGGCTGACTACGGCGCCTGCAACTTACGGCGCCTGCAAGTCGACCGCCCGGCGTTTCAAGGTCGGATCGTCGCGCATCTTGAATTTGGCGATCCGGTGTGTCGGCGTATGCGGCAGGGCATCGACGATCGCGACGTAGCGCGGCACCTTGATCGCGGCGAGCCGCGCGCGGCACCAGTCGCCGATCGCCGCAGGCAGGATCGTAGCGCCGGGCCGCGGCACGACCGCGACCAGGATGTCGTCTTCGCCGAGCTCCGACGGCACCGGGATCGCCGCTGCTTCGAGCACGTCGGGATGGTTGCCGACGACCCGGTCGAGCTCGGCGCCGGCGATGTTCTCGCCGCGGCGGCGGATGATGTCCTTCTTGCGCGCGACGAACCAGAAGTAGCCATCGGCGTCGCGCCAGGCCAGGTCGCCGGTCAGGAACCAGCCGTCGCGGAACGCGGCGGCGGTCTGTTCCGGGTCCTTGTAGTAGCCCTGCATGACGATCGGCGTGCGTGCGACCAGTTCGCCGGTCTCGCCGTCCGGCAGTTCGTTGCCGTCGTCGTCGACGATCTTCAGCTCGGCGAGCGCGATCGCCGGGTCCGGATGGCGGCTCGGTCGGCCCATGCTGCGGACCCGCCGCTCGCCGTCGAACGGATTGTTGAGCGCGCCCGGGATCTCGGACATGCCGTAGCCTTCGATCAGGTTCGGCACGCCGAACTCCTGCTGGAAGACGCGGTAGGTTTCTTCGTCGAACGGCGCGCCGTAGATCTTGTCGAGCTTGTGGCCGGCTACGAACTCGCTGCGCGGCCGGCGCATCAGGATGCTGTTGGCCGCGGCGATGGTGTTGACCTCGGTCGCGCCGGTGTCCTTGACCACCTGCCAGAACCGCGACGCCGAGAATTTCGGCTCGAGGATCAGCGTTGCGCCGGCGGCGAGCGCGCCGCCGAGCGAATAGCAGATCGCGTTGACGTGGAACAGCGGCAGCACGCAGAGTAGCCGGTCGTCGGGCTGCAGATGCATCCGCTCGACGAAGCCTTCGCCGGCGGTGACGATGCTGCGTTGCGCATGCATCACGCCCTTCGGGAAGCCGGTGGTACCGGAGGTATAGATGAAGACGCAGGTCGATTCGGCGCGGTCGGCCGCGAGCGGCGGACGGACCGCGCCGGGCGGGGGCGGGTCCGAAAGCAGCGGCAGCGCGGCCGCGCCGGCGTCGACGCTTGCGGCACCGGGGGCACCCGGGGCACCGGTCGCGTCGGCAGCGCTGGCGCCACCCTCGATGCTGCCGGCACCGGCGGCTTCGTTGAGCATCAGCCAGGGCGCGATGCCGGCCTGCGCGATCGCGGCGCGGACCGTTGCCAGCGCCGACGGCGCCGCGACGACGCCGCAGACGTCGGCATGGCCAAGGATGTAAGCGGCCTCGGCCGCGCCGTAGTCCGGGTTGATCGGCACCATTACCGCGCCGAGGCTGGCCAGCGCGATCAGCAGGTGCACCGTCGCCGGATGGTTCGGCGACATGCAGGCGACCCGATCGCCGGCGCCGACGCCACGCGCCGCGAGCAGCGTCGCGACCCGGTCGACCCCGGCGAGCGTTTCGAGATAGCTCGCCTCGCGGCCGGCGTAGACCAGGAACGGGCGCTCGCCGTCGCCGGCGCTGCGGCTGGCGAGCAGCGAGCGTAGCGTGCCCGCATGCGGCGGGTAGCGGCGCAGCACGGCGAGCGGCGAAAGCATCTCAGTTTTCCATCCCGCTTCGCGGCACCTGCGTCGCATGAAGGCGATCGAACCAAGCAGTCGCCGCGGATCGGGCTTTGCCCGGCCGCAGGCGGCGCCCCCTTTTCAAAGGGGTGAGGTCGGACACGAACAGTCCCTGCGGACTGTTCGTGCCTGCCGAACGCGCTCGGCCTCCGGCCGGGCGCCGGAGGGCCGCAGGCCCAAGGGGGATTGATCTCATCTGTCTTCGCGGAACGTGCCGCGCAGATGCCCGGTCGCTTCCTCTTCGACGCGATGCCACAGCGGCATCGCGAGCGGCCGGCGCGACTCCTCGAGCAGATGCCCGACCAGGCCGACCGCGCGCGCCATCACGCCGAGCCCGCGCGACACTTCCCACGGCAACCCCAGCTCGCAGACCAGCGCGCCGATCGCGCCGGTTGCGTTGATCGGCAGCGTCTTGCCGAAGCTCGTCGCGGCCGCGACCGAGACCGCTTCCATCAGCGCGACGTAGCGGCCGTGAAAGCCGGTCTCGCGCGCGATCTCGAACAGCCGGACGGTGCGCGGATCGACCGGCTTGTGGATCGGATGGCCGAGGCCGGGAACGATCCGGCGCTCGTCGCGGTGCCGCTTGACGATCGCCTGGGCGAGCGTCTCGAGCGCGCGTGCGTCGGGCGGTGCCTTGCCCTCGGCGAGCGGCGGCAACGCTTCCGACAGCATCCGCGCCGAGCCCTCGGTGGAGCCGACGAAGACGCTGCCGAGGCCGAGCAGGCCGGCCGCGACCGCAGCCTGCATCGCTTCCGGCGCGCCGGCGTAGGTCATCCGCGCGGCCAGCGTCGACGGCACGATGCCGTGCTCGACCAGCGTGATCACCAATGCGTTGAACAGCCGCGATTCGTTCGGGTTCGGCAGGCGGCCGGCAACCGAAAGGAACGCCATCGCGCCGAAGTCGATCTTGCCGAGCAGATCGTTGCACAGATCGTAGCCGTGCACGCCGATCGCGTCCGGCGAGCTCCATGCGATGTCGCTGCGTAGCACCGGCTTTGCCGGCGCCGGCTTGCCGGCCGATGCGTCGCTGCCGGGTTGCTGGTCCGCCATGCCTTTCCTCCGTTATTCGAGCTTGGCGCCCGAGATCTTGACCTTGCGTGCGCCGACCTCGCGGTCCTTGACGAGGAACGCGCCGAACTGCTCGGGCGTATCGCCGACCGGCGCGAAGCCGAGCGGCTCGAGATACTGGGCGTTGAACTCGGGCGCGTTGACGATCTTGGACAGCTCGGCTGCGATCCGCGTGGTGATCTCCGGCGGCGTGCCTTTCGGCGCGACGACGCCGAAGTAGTACGACGCGTCGAAGTCCGGAAAGCCGACTTCGGCGAAGGTCGGCACGTTCGGCGCGACTCGTTGCCGCGCTTTGCCGGAAACCGCCAGCCCCTTGACCTTGCCGGCCTCGATCAGCGGCGCGACGCCACCGGTCACTGCGAACATCGCGTCGACGCGGCCGGCCGACAGGTCCTGGACCGCCGCCGGCAGCGCCTTGAACGGGACATGCGACATCTCGAGGCCGTTGATGCTGTTGAACCAGGCCGACGCCAGATGATTGACGCCGCCGATGCCGATCGACGCGTAGTTCAGCTTGCCCTGGTTCGCTTTCGCGTACGCGATGAAGCCCTTGACGTCGGTGGCCGGGAAGTCGGGTCGGACCACCAGCATCAGGTTGGCGACGGTCAGCCGCGTGATCGGCACGAAATCCGCGACCGGGTCGTAGGGAATCTTGGCGTAGAGGTGCTGGTTCAGGCTGAAGACGCCGTCGGACGCGAGCAGCAGCGTGTAGCCGTCGCCGGCGCTCTTGGCGACCAGATCGGCGGCGATGATCTCGTTGGCGCCGGGCCGGTTGTCGACGATCACCGGCTGCGACCAGACTGTGTTCAGCTGCCGGCCGATGGCGCGGACGATGGTGTCGGCCGGCCCGCCGGCGCCGTACGGGATCACGATCCTGACCGGCTTGGACGGATAGGACTGGGCCAGCGCTGGCGGCGCAGCGAGCAGCGCGGCGGCAGAGAAGGCGGCCGTGGCCGTCGCGGTTTGCCAGAGCAGGGATCGGCGCAAAGGGTTCAGCACGATGTCTCCAGGAGGTTGATTCGCGGCATCGTCGGTTCGATGTCAGTGGCGCCCGGCCGCCGGAAGCCACTGACGGCGTGGCGAGCGTCGGGGGCGTTCCATGCCGTCGCCCGATAACTTATCACTTTCGCGGCCGGTGCCACGACGCGCGCGTCGCGATTCCAGATGGAGACCGGGCCGAGCAGCGCGACATCAAGATTCCTTCGCGGTCCCCGCGTCTGCTGCCGAATCGCGCGGTCGCTGCCTGCGCGCGGCAGGCGGCCGTCCCCCCCTCGAGTGGGCCAGCCCCATCGGCACGGTGTGCGCCGGCAGATTCTGCCGAATCATGTCCAGCAACAGGACGAGCGACCGCGACGATACGTCCCCGCGCCGCCGTACGACGTGGAACTGGCGCCGCAGTTTCGGGTCCGTGACGGGGACGCGAGCGATGCCGGGCCGCTCGTAGTAGACGGTCGAGAAACCGGGAACGACGCTGACGCCGAACTCCCGCGCCACGAGCGCGGCGATGCTGGCGTGGTACTGGAGCTTCATGCCACCGTCGCCAATGCCGGCCTCGACCAGCAGCGGATCGAGGATCTTGCCGAGCGTGCCTGCCGGCGACAGACGGATGTACTCGAAATCGCCGAGCTCGCGCAACCTGACGCCACGCCGCTGCGCCAGCGGGTTCGACGTCGGGCAGACCAGGAAGAACCGTTCCTCGAACAAGGGCGTGCTCTCGAACTCGTCGGAGTGGCCGACCACCGGCCGGACCATGAAATCGACCGTACCTTCGCGTAGCAGGCGGATGCTGTCGTCGAGGTCCGGCGTGTCGTGAAGGATCAGGCGCGTCGCGGGACGCGCCGCGCGAAAGCGGGCCATGATCTCCGGCAGCCAATCGGCGGTCAGCGCAGGAATGGCGGTGAAGGCGATGTTGGCCTCGCGGTAATCCGAAAGGTCACGCAGGCGAAGGAAGATCAGCTCCACCTGCCGCTCCAGCTGCTGCGCCAGCGGCAGCAAGGCTTCGCCGTGTGCCGTCATCGACATGCGCCGCGACGTCCGGTCTACCAGTTTCACCCCGAGCTGATCCTCCAGCCGAACGATCATCTGGCTCAGAGCCGACTGGGTGACGTGAAACGCTTCGGCAGCCTTGCGGAACTGCTGTTCTCGCGCAAGCGTGACGAAGGCCTGCAAAAGGCGCAGCGAGATATCGTTCACGAGTACTGATCGAAGGATTCGGAGAATTAACTTTACTACAGTGATCCGGTCACATAGTTTCGGCACCGAG
>JBFWQR010000006.1:0-87671 GCA_050249335.1 Lautropia sp. | reverse complement strand
CGAGCAGGCCGGGCCGTCCGTCCGCGACCGGGTCGTCGTTCTCGTCGAGCACGGCGAACTCGAAGTGGCCGGCGATCTCCCGGCCGATGCTGCCGAGCCGCCGATCGAGATTCACCGTCAACAGGCCGGTCTCGGTCGAGCCGTAGCTCTCATGCAGCCGGACATCGAAGAACGCCTCGAACTCGCGGTGCAGGTGGACCGGCACCGGCGCCGCGCGGCCGGTGCGCAGCGGATTGACGCGATCCGGTTCCTGGCGGGTCTTCCACAGGATCTCGAGCATCGCGCCCTGGAACGACGCCGACGTCGCGCCGTGGCGCCGGATCGCGTCCCAGAAGCCGCTCGCCGAGAACCGCTGATAGAGCACCACCGAGGCGCCGGCGAGCATCGCGCCGAACAGCGTATTGCACTTCGCGTTGATATGGGCGAGCGGGAACACGTTGAACAGCACGTCGTCCGGTCCGTAGCCGAGCGCCACGCGGGCGCGCCAGCCGGACAGCAGATCGGCGCGGTGCGAGCGGACCACGCCCTTGGGCAGACCAGTGGTGCCGGAGGTGAACAGGATCGTCGATGTCTGCAGCGGCGAAACACGCGGCAGCGCGACCGCCGGTGCCTGCAGCAGATCATCGACGTCGGGCAGCAGCGGCGCTGCCGGCAGCGCTTCCGCCGCAGTGTGCAGCCGTTCGCGGAAACACGCGTCGGTGACGACGACGCGGATGTCCGCGCTGCGCAGGATATGAGTCAGCCCCGCACCCTTCTGCGCGGTATGCAGCGGTACTTCCTGCAGTCCGGCCTTGGCGATTCCGATCGACGCGACCAGGAACTCGGGGCTGCTGTCGAGCATCAGCCCGACCGACGCGCCCGCCGGCAGGCCGAGCGCGGCCAGGCCGCAGGCGAGCTGCTCGCTGCGCGCATCGAGCTCGTCGTAGCCGAGCGCGCGGCCGTCCTCGAAGACCGCCAGCCGCCGCGGTCCGTGGCGACGTGCCTGCCGGCGGACGAAGTCGCCGATCGACAGCTGCCGTGGTTCTGCGTCGACCATGTCCACGCCGGCGCTCACAGCGTCGCGTCGAAACGCCGGATCTGCTCGGTGAACGCGTCCGGGATCTCACGCGGGATCGCATGGCCGGCCGGCAGCACGACCGGCTCGGCGCGCGGCATCGTGGCGACGACCCGGTCGAGCATCGCACGATCCAGGTACGGGCTCCGTTCGCCCCAGATCACCTGCGCCGGCACCGCGGCGCGGGCCGCGCATTCCCACAGATATGGAACTTCCGACAGGCCGGCGGAGCGGGTGATCCAGTACAGATCCGGATCGTGCTTGTTGACGAACCGATCGGCCCAGTTGCGTCGCAACTGGTGCAGCGCATAGAGCAGGTGAAAGACCGGCTGCCATTCCGGATACGCCGCCGCGTAGTGATCACGGGCCTCGCCGCGCGTCCGGAAGCCCGGCGGCGCCCCGGTACCGCCGACGATGCGGCTGACCAGCCGCGCCGCGGTCTTCGGCGTCTCCGGTGCGGTGTCCGCGAGCAGCATGCCGCGCAGGCCGCGTGGCTGTTCGGCGCCGTAGACGTAGCCGATCCGGGCGCCGAGCGAATGGCCGACGTAGAGCACCGGGCCGGCGTTCAGCTCTTGCAGGAGCGCGTGCAGGTCCGCGACGAAATGCCGGGTCCAGTAGCCCTGGTCCCGGGTCCAGGCGCTGTCGCCGTGGCCCCGCAGATCCGGGCACAGCACGCGATGGTCGCGGGCGAGCTCGGCCGCGATCGGGTCCCAGACATGTCCCTGCGCATGCAGGCCGTGCACGAGCAGGATCGTGGCTGGCCCCTGCGGGTTCCAGTCGGCACAGCTGAGCTCGATGCCGTTCGCTCGCAGCCGGCGGGTCGCGTAAGCGCCTTCGAACGGGTTCGCGAGCTCGGCGTCGCCGACCTGCCCGTCGCTCGGGCGCCGGGCGTCGCTCACGCCCCACTCCGAGGCGATGCCGGATCCTCGATCAACCGGTAGCCGTGCTGGGCATTGACCGGCACGATCGGAACCGCACGCAGATCCTGGACGCAGCGGTCCCAGGCGGCAAGGAAGCGATCCTCGCCGTCGTAATCGAACGGGTCGCCGAGCTTCTGTTCGATCGAGCCGTGGCGCGGCGGCGGATGCGCGAGGTAGTAGCGCACCGTCTCCGCCATCGCCTCTTCCGGCGTGACGACCGGGGCGTAGCCGAGCTCGTCGGCAATCCGGCGGATCGACAGCAGCCGATGGCCGATTTCGGGGGATTCGCCGGGCTTGTTCAGACTGCGGCCGACACCCCAGAACCAGGCCGGCGCCGCCAGGTGCGTCGGCACCGGCACGACCTCGTAGTCGCCGATGCCCATCGTGCGGGCGACCAGCGCCAGCCGTTCGCGGTCCGTCAGAGGATAGGCGTCCGCGACGTTGTAGGTGCGGCCGGCCGCGCGGGCCAGGTTGTCGAACGTCACCAGGACCGCGTGGGCCGCGTTGCGCGCCGACAGGCGCGTCTCGAGCGTGATGCCCGAATCGCAGAGGATGAACCGCCGGCGACCGTCCAGGAAACGGCGCACCAGGCTCCATTCGCGCGGCGCGAGCTGGCGCGGGCCGTAGATGTTCCCGTAGCGCAGCAGCGTCGCACCGAACGCGCCGGCGGCGCCCTTCGCGAGCAGCGCTTCTTCGGCGCGGCGCATCTTCTCGCCGGCGGTCACCGCGCGGTACGGATGGTCCTCGGCCAGCCACTGGTGGTCGCCGAGCGCGTAGTTGGTGCCGCCGATCGCGATCAGGTGAGCGGTCTTGCCGGCGAGCACGTCGGCAAGCCCTTCGAGCCGGCCGTACATGACGACCGCAACGTCGAAACTGCGATCGCGCAACAGCGGCCGCACCGCCTCGGGGTCGTGCGGATCCACATGGATGTGCTCGAGATCCGCGAGCTCCGGCAACTCGTGAGCGCCGCGATGAAGGATCGTGATTTCGGCGCCGCGAGCGCGGAGCCCGTCGACGACCAGAGGACCGGTCGGTCCGGTGCCGCCGATGACCAGGACGCGTAATGTCATACCACTTCGCCGGCGTGAGTCGCCGATGTTTGATTGTTCAACAATTGAGCGATAGCATAAAGACAGTATGCTCACGGAACAAGGCCCGATGGGCGATTTCACGCGAAACCTCGAACGGGTCCGCCGTGCGAGCACGCCCGAACTGGTTGCCGAGGAGCTCCGCCGCCGGATCCTCGAAGGCCACATCTCGCCCGGCACGCAGCTCTCCGAGGAGTCGCTGGGCCAGGCACTCGGGGTCTCGCGGCATACGCTGCGCGAGGCGTTACGGATGCTCTGCCACGAAAAGCTGGCCGTGCACCATCCGAACCGCGGCGTGTTCGTGCGGGCGCCGACGGCGCGCGATGTCGAGGATCTCTACCGACTGCGGCGCATCCTGGAATGCGGGGCGATCGAGCACGGGCCCCGCTCGCACGGCGCGGCAGTCGAGGAGCTCGCGCGTGCGGTCGCCGGCGGCGAAGCGGCTGCGGCGGCCGCGGATTGGCTCGGCGTCGGCACCGCCGACATGCACTTCCATCAGGCGATCGCGAAGCTGGCCGACAGCGGCCGGATCGACGAGCTGATGAAGGGCATCCTGGCCGAGACCCGGCTGGTCTTCCATGCCGTGGCCGACCGGCGCCGGCTGCACGAACCCTTCCTGCGGCGCAATCGTGAAATCCTCGGACTGCTGCAGGCCGGCCGCCGCCGTCTCGCCCGGCTCGCGCTCGGCGAATACCTCGACGCTGCCGAGCAGCTGGTGCTGCAAGCGTTCGCGCCGGCCCGCGCCGCCGAACGCGTGAAGGTTTTCTGACCCCCTTTTTGCCTTCCTCCGAACCATTTCCCTGTCTTACGAGAACGTTCGACCATGAAGAAGCTGCTCTCGCTCGTGTTGCTCGCGTTCGCCGCCGTCAGTGCGGCGCAAGCCCAGGACTTCCCGACCAAGCCGGTCCATATCGTCGTGCCTTACCCGCCGGGCGGCGGCGCGGACATCCATGCGCGCGTGGTCGCCGACAAGCTCGCGGGCGTGCTCGGCCAGTCGGTGATCGTCGAGAATCGCGCCGGCGCTTCCGGCAACATCGGCGCGCAGTTCGTCGCCCGAGCCGCGCCTGACGGTCATACGCTGCTGCTGGCGGTCAGCAACCTCGTGATCAATCCGGCGGTCCAGCCGAACCAGCCGGTCGACGCGCTGAAGGACTTCACGCCGGTCGCGATCACGCTGACCGCGCAGAACCTGCTGCTCGTCAATCCGTCGCTGCCGGTCAAGACGCTGCGCGAGTTCATCGACTATGCGAAGGCCAATCCGGGCAAGCTCAGCTACGGTTCGACCGGCATCGGCACGCCGCTGCTCGCGATGGAGCTGCTGAAGGCGATGGCCAAGCTCGATATCGTCCAGGTCAACTACAAGGGCGACGCGCCGGCGCTGACGGACCTGATCGGCGGCCAGATCCAGGCCTATGCCGGCAACATCGCGGCAGTGGAGCAGCAGCATCGTTCCGGCAAGCTGCGCGGCCTGGCCGTCACGTCGCGTCAGCGCGCCGAGTCGCTGCCCGATGTGCCGACGATCGACGAGGCCGGCGTTCCCGGTTACGAGCTCGAGACCTGGTTCGGCTTCGTCGCGCCGGCCGGTACCCCGCGGCCGGTCGTCGACAAGCTCAATGCCGCGATCAATCGCGTGATCGCGATGCCCGATGTGCGCAAGCGGATGCAGGATTCCGGCTTCCGGCCGTTCACCGCCGGCGCCGACGAGTTCGGCGCGAAGATGCGCGGCGATCTCGCCAAGTTCACCGAGCTGGTGAAGTCGGCGGGCATCAAGGTCGAGTGACGCCGGGAGCCCGCAGCCGCAGCCGCAGCCGCGGGCCCGCGCCGCGGCCTCGTCAGAGATCGACCTTCAGTTCGGCGAAGTAGCTGCGCTGCGGATACGGATGGAAGTTCCAGTAGCGGTCGTTGCCGACGTTGTCGATGCCGGCAGCGAGGACGGTGCGGCGGTCGAGCCGCAGCCGCACCCTGAGATCGACGACGAAGAAGCGGCTGACTCCCATATAGGCAAAGCCGTTGACGTCCGAGTTGTCGAGCGTCCGGTACTGGCGGCCGCTGTAGCGCGCGCCGACCGAGGTCGTCCAGCGCTCGTCCCAGCGGTAGGCGAGCAGCGCGGTCGCGCGCCAGCGCGCGATGTTCGGCTGGCGCTTGCCGAGCGTGTCGCCGGGCAGCGCGGCGAAGCCGTCGTTGGCGCGGATCGTAGAGTCGGTCCAGGTGATGCTGCCGCTCGCGTCGAGGCCGGGGCGGCCGACGTCGCGGTCTTGCGCCGCGATCTCCAGGCCCCGGGTCGCGATCCGGCCGACGTTCTCGACGCGGCTGACATTGCGGTTGGCGACACTGTCGAACTGCGTCTGCGTGTAGAGCGCGTCGCGCGTCCGTTCGGCGAAGGCGGTCAGCCTGACGAGACCTTCGGCGCCGAGGCTGCGCTCGGCGGTCAGCTCGCCGGTCCATGAGCGCTCGGGCGCGAGGTTCGGGTCGTTGACGAACTGGGCGTTGGCGGTCGCGGTTGCGCCGTACAGTTCGGCGACCGTCGGGAAACGCACCGCGCGGCCGTGCGTTGCCTTCAGCACCGTGTCCGGCCGCCACTGCCACGACAGCGCGGCCTTCGGCGAGACGAACGCCGCAACGCGCGCCGGCCTGCGGGTCGCGACCGGCGGCGCCGCGGTCGCGATCGTCGTGCTGCCGTCCTCGGCGGACCACCATTCGGCGCGCGCGCCGAGCACTGCCTTCCAGCGCGGCGCGAACGACCAGGTGTCCTGCGCATAGAGCACCTGTATCGCGGTCGTGCCGGTGACGTTGCTGACGGTCGCGCCGCCGGGATCGTTGCGCCAGTCGCCTGCGATCGCGCTGGTCCGGTAGCCGAGCCGGTAGCGGTCCTGCTGTGCGCCGAGATCGATGACATGCGCGCCGCCGGGCCGCCACGTGCCCCGAACGACCACCGTCGTCCAGCCGGTGCCGGCGCCGTCGGCGATGGTGCCGGCGCCGCCGGCAGCCGCGTCCGGCAGCGGATTGCCGGCCGCGTTCTGCCGCTTGCGATCGCGGTCGTAGCCGTAGCGGCTCGCGGCGATCTCCCAATCGAACACGCCGCGGGTGCGCGACTTCAGCGACAGGCCGTGCATCGTGTGCAGCAGCGATTCGTCGATCAGCGGGAAGTCGGCGCCGGTCAGCGGCGCGTAGCCGCGGCCGTCGATCGTGATCGCGCCGCGCGTGACCGGGACACCGGCCGCGTCGCGCAAGTACGAGGTCGAGCGGCCTTCGGCATCGTTCTGCCAGACGCCGAAGGTATAGGCGGCGCGCAGCGTCGGCGAGAAGTCGTAGCCGAGCTTGACCTTGACGTGGTCCTGGCGCGTCCGGTATTCGGTCGCGCTGCCGATCAGGTACCACGGCTGATCGGTCGAGCTGCGGCCGGGCACCGCGCCGGTCACCGGCGTGCCGGCGCCGCCCGGCGTACCACTGGCGGCGAGCCGGGTCGCGAAGGTCAGCGGCTGGCCATGGCTGTCGGTGTGGTTGAAGTTGACGAACCAGGACCAGTCGCCGGCGCGGCTGCCGGCCGACGCGCTCGCCTGCGTCGCACGGAACGTCGCATCGGTGCCGTACAGCGAGAACGGCTGGATCACCGTGCCGATCTTGCCGTGCGCCTCGAAGCGGGTCGGCATCCGTGTCACGTAGTCGACCACGGCCCCGACCGAATTGCCCGGGTAGGCCGCCGAGAACGGCCCGTACATCACGTCGACGCGTTCGATCTCCTCCGGTGTCACCAGCCCCCAGCGCGGCGGGAACGACAGGCCGCCGACGCCGTTGCCGAGATAGTTCGACAGCAGGATGCCGTCGGCGTAGACCGCCGAGCGCGCGCTGTTGCCGGTGCCGGACGCGCGGCTCGACAGGATCGCATGGTTGTAGTCGCCGACGTAGCGCTTGCGGACCAGCAGGCTCGGGAAGTACTTCAGCGCATCCTCGCTGTCGGTCGCGTTGATGGACGCCTCGATCCGGCGGCCGTCGATGCCTTCCATCGTGGCCGGGATCTGCGTCGGCAGCGAGGTCGGCTGGCCGCCGGTCACGGTGACGACGCCGAGTTCATGGGTCGGCGCATCGCCGTCGGCAGCCGGGACCGTTGCGGTGGCCGGCGCGGCGGCCGGCGGCACGGACAGCGCCGGTGGCACGGACGGCGCGATCTGCGCGCCGGCAGCGGGGATGACGACGGCGAGCGGCGGCGGGAATGCCAGCGCGAGCGCCATCGCGAGACGGATCTTGCTCATCGAATTCAGCTCCTGATCGCGGCCGGGCAGGCCGGCCGGCAAACGAGACCGTCCGGCGCCGGGAGCGGTGCTCCGGACGCCGGACGCGGCTTGCGGACGAATCAGGCGGAAGCGGGAGGGCCGCGTGCAGGCAGCGGCGCGGCGACGCGCCAGGCGATCTCCGCGGCCGGGATCGGCTGCAGCGCGAACGCGAGCGGCGGTGGCGGCTCGGTCGCGGCTCGCACCGCCGGCGGCGGGGCCGTACCCTGCACGCAGAGCGGGCAGTCGAGCGTATGGGATTCGGCTCGATCGTGCTGGCCGTCGTCGGCCAGCACGATCAGCTTGATGCCGCCGCTACCGGCGCAGACCAGCTCCAGGCGCTGCGGCGCGACCAGCGGGGTCGCCAGCGCGGTACCCAGTGCCAGCACGAAGCATGCGAGCACGAACCGGGCGACGATCGGGTGGCGGCGCAGACGCTCCATCGCGGCAATTGTCGCCGCAATGCCGGCGCCGCCGGCAACGCCGTGGCGCGCCGGTCACAGCGGTTCGGAATCGGCGACGAAACCGCGGTCGAGCAGCGCGGTATGGTGCAGGTCGTTGGCGACGAACGGCAGCACCAGCCAGCCGAGGCCGCCGGTAACGATCGTCAGCCCGATCATCAGGATGCCGAGCGCGAGCAGTCCCTGGCGGAACGCCCAGAAGCCGTTGAAGAACAGCGCCGGCCAGGAGAAGCCGCGCCAGGTCTGCACGATGGCTTTGCTCTCTGGGTGAACCAGGCGTTGCGACTTGACGGACATGACAACGATCGCCGGGCGGGTGGGTTGAGGAATCAGCCGAATCGTCGTCGCAGGCGGCCGCTCCGATCAGCAGGTGGCCGACGAACGGCATGCAGCGGATCACCAGCGCCGGGTTGCCGGCCTGCCGCGCGGAACGGCGAAGCGACCGGAACCGGGAGCCGGCCGGCCGGCGCGGGGCCGCCGGCGGTCAGGCCCGTGCCAGCGCCTGCTCGAGCAGGCCGCGGGCGACCACCTTGAGCGCCAGCGTCTCTTCCGCACCTTCGAAGATCGACAGCACACGGGCATCGACGAAGTATCGGCTGACCGCGCTTTCCTCGGCGTAGCCCATGCCCCCATGCAGCTGCAGCGCTTCGCGGGCCACGACCTCGGCCGACCGGCAGGCGAGCAGCTTGACCAGGCTCGCCTCCATCCGGCCGCCGCCCGCATCGAGGATCGACGCCGTCGCATAGGCGAGCCGCCGGCACGCCGCATAGCGGGCGGCCATCCGCGCCAGCTTGGCCAGCGTCAGCGGATAGGTCGTGAGCGGCGCGCCGAACACCTTGCGGTCGCCGCAGTAGCGGATCGCCGCCCGCAACGCCGCCCGCATGACGCCGGAGGCGCGGGCGGCCGTCTGCATCCGTCCCCCCATCATGCCGGACATCGTGTAGTAGAACCCCTTTCCGAGACCGGCCTCGCCGCCGATCACATGGCTCGCCGGCACCCGGAAGCGGTCGAAGCGCAGCTCGAACGAATGCATGCCGCGGTAGCCGATCGTCGGTATCGCGCGGCCGGACAGGCGGCCGCCTTCGGCCTGATGCACGTCGAACGAATGGGTG
This sequence comes from Lautropia sp., assembly GCA_050249335.1. Lineage (GTDB taxonomy): Bacteria > Pseudomonadota > Gammaproteobacteria > Burkholderiales > Burkholderiaceae_E > Lautropia. The sequence goes on along the minus strand of JBFWQR010000006.1, from coordinate 78,768 downwards.
TCGAAGGAGGGCTTCTCCACCAGGAACACGCTGAGCCCGCGATGACCGAGCGACCGGTCCGGCTCGGATCGCGCGACCACCATCAGCAGGCCGGCCTTGCCGGCGAGGGTGCACCAGGTCTTCGACCCGTCGAGGATCCAGTCCTCGCCGCTGCGCGTCGCGCGCAGCGCGAGGCTGGCGACGTCGGACCCGTAGTCCGGCTCGGTGATGGCGATCGCGCACAGCGGCTCGCCGGAGGCGATCGCCGGCAGCCACCGGCTCAGCTGCTCGGGCGTGCCGCCGGCGAGCAGCGCGCGGCTCAGGATCTCGGGCCGGGTGATCAGACTGCCGGCCGCGGCAAGGGAGTATTCCGACAGCGCCTCGGTCACGACCACCATCATCGTCGTGTCGTCGTGATCGTTCGGGGCGCTGCCGCCGTGGCGCTCCGGGATCGCGAGACCGAAGACACCCATCTCGCGCAACGGCTGCAGCAGCGATTCCGGTACGGTCAGATCCTCGCGATGGATCGACTCCGCGAGCGGTTGCACCATCGATTCGCCGAAGCGACGGAAGGCGTCCTGGGCGAGCCGCAGCGGCTCATCGAGTGCCACGTTGCCGACCCCGGCATCCCGCGCGATGACGCCTTGGCCGATCGCGGCCAGGGCCGCCGAGCCGGCCGCTCGGCGGCGCAGCCCGGTCCTGGCCGGGGCGTTCGAAATCGCCTGCAGCGCGTCGGTCGCCAGGTCGCATTCGAGATGGATCAGCTCGAGCCTCGGCAGCATCGCGTCGATCGCGTCGACGCAGAAGAGCAGCGCCAGCTGGATCTCGAGGCGATCCTGGGCTTCGGCCCGGGTAGCGTCAGACGTGGGCGATGCGCCGATCGCGTCTTCCGCCGCGAGCAGGTCGGCGGCGACCCAGGCGAGCTCGAAGCAGGATACCTGGTGGCGGTCGAGCAGCCGGCCCGACAGGCGGCCCTGCTCGGAACAGGCGCGCGCGACGGCGGCCGTTGCCGCCTCGAAGGCCCGGCGGAGATCCTCGAGCAGGGCGCGGGCATCGGCCAGCTGGGACGCGAGATCGGTTGGCATTGGTATCCTGCTGCGGATTGGAAGGAAGGTCGATCGTTGCGGGCCGCGCCGTCAGCCGGCGTGCGGCCGGGTCCCCGGCCCGATGGCATCGAGTACACGCAGCAGCGCCGGTGCCCGGTTGGCCGGATTCCACAGCAACCGCAGTTCGGCCCGCATGTTCGAGTCTCTCAGCGGCACCAGTGTGACGCCCGGCACCGACAGGTTCTGAGCCGAGGCGGGCACGACAGTCACACCGCAGCCGCTGGCCGGGACCATCAGCAGCGACAGAAAATGCCGTGCGTGATGACGGATCATCGGCGTGAAGCCCGCGGCGCGGCACGCGTCGACGAACCGCTCATGATACTCGGGCGCGATCTCGCGCTCGAAGAATACCAGCGACTCGTCGGCGATGTCGGATAGGCGCAGCGACTTGCGCTTCGCCAGCGGGTGCGTGCTCGGCAGTGCGATGACGAAGCGCTCGTGCAGCAGTACCCGGTCGTGCAGACCCTTCAGGTCGAGCGGCGTGTGGATGAAACCGAGGTCGATCTCGTCGTTCAGAATCGCGTCGACCTGCTTCGGCGAGGTCAATTCGGACCATACGTACTGGACCGAGCCCAGCTCGGCGATGATCCGCGGCAGCTCGGTCTGCAATATGGCCAGCAGGGTGGTGCTGATGAAGCCGATCCGCAACGTCCCGGTGCGGGCCTGGTGGATCTGCTGCACTGCCCGCTGCATCGCCTGGCTCTGGGCGAAGAGGCGCCGTGCCTCGGCGAGCAGCACCGTGCCGGCGGCGGTCAGGCTGACACGACGGGTCGTGCGGTCGAACAGCGGCACCTGCAGATATTCCTCGAGCGCCTGGATGCGCTTGGTGAGCGGCGGCTGGGACAAGTTGAGGCGCCGCGCCGCGCGGGCGAAGTTCAGCTCTTCGGCCAGCGTGACGAAGCACTGCAGTGTCCGGAACTCGACGTGTTCTAGGCTCACGGCCGTGATGCTGAGTACGAATCGGCCGGGCGTCAACTCCGGGAAGGAATAGGGCCGAATGATTCTCCAGAGGAATTAATACGTTTGCGAAAAGAATTGGAGCGATCGTGTCGGTGTATCTACCATCCGCGGCTGTGCCAGGGGGAGACATCATGACTAGATTCGATCGTGTGGCCGTGCGGCTCGCCGTCGCAGCCGCCAGCATGCTGGCGATGAACTGGGCCGCCAGCCAGAGTACCGTCAAGATCGCGGTGATCGCACCGGTGTCCGGCGCGTTCTCGGTTTCGGGCCAGGACATGGTGAACGGAGCGCGCCTCGCGGCCGACCAGATCAACGCGGCCGGCGGGATCAAGTCCCTCGGCGGCGCCAAGATCGAGATCATCGTCGGCGATGCCGGTGACACGCCGGACAAGACGACCGCGATCGCGCGGCAGATCCTCGCGCGTCGCCCGGCCGGAGCGATCGGCTCCTGGTACAGCTCGCTGTCGCTCGCCGGCTCGCAGATCGCCGAACAGCAGAAGGTGCCCTGGATCAGCGGTTCCTACACCGATGCGCTGGTCGAACGCGGCTTTCGCTATACCTATCAGACGGTTGCCGGCGTCCGGGCAGGCAATACGGCGCTCGAGCTGATCTTCGAGCGCTTCTTCAGCCAGCCCGGCAAGAAGACCCGGGTCGCGGTGGTCAAGGACACCAATGTCGCCAGCAACGAGCTCTACAAGGGCGTCCAGTCGCTTGCGCAGCGCGGCATGATCGAGCTGGCCGTCACCGAAACCTGGACGCCGCCGCTGTCGGATGCGACGCCGATCGCGACGACCGTGATGGGTGCCAAGGTCGAGGTCGTGGTCATCAGCGGCACGAGCACCACCGACAGCGCCCTGCTGCAGCGGCAGCTCAACGCGATGGGCAGCAAGGCGGTGGTGATCGGCCTGGCTGCTTCCCAGGGCAATCCGACCTACCTGAGCTCGCTCGGTCAGCAGGCGTTGCAGGGCATGATGGTGCCGATCCAGGGGTTCCCGGGCAAGGGATCCGAGGCGGTCAACGACGCCTACGTCAAGCTGACCAAGCAGCCGTTCATGGACGCGGAGGCGCTGACCGGCTACACCGACCTCTGGGTGCTCGCCAAGGCGGTCGAGGCCGCCAAGAGCGACAAGCCGGAGGACGTGCAGGTGGCGCTGCGCAAGCTGCACCTGGTCGATGATCCGGTTCTGAGCCTGCTGCCGGGCGGCAACGACTTCCGCTTCGGCGAGAACGGCCGGCGGGTCGGCGCGCAGGTCATGATCATCCAGTGGCAGAACGGTGTGCCGAAGGTGATCTTCCCCGACGCGCTCGCCAATGCCAAGCCGCTCTGACCGATCCGGATCGCCCGGGCGGGTGGCCGCTCCGCGCACCCGCTTCTGCCCGGACCCGTGATGCATCAGTTCGCACAGCTCGTCGTCGCCGGGCTGCTGCAGGGCGGGATCCTGGCGCTGCTCAGCGTCGGGCTGTCGCTGATCTTCGGAGTCGTCCGGGTCGTCAATTTCGCGCAGGCCGATTTCATGATGCTGGGCATGTATGCGGTGTTCTTCGGCGCGAGCCTGCTCGCGTGGGACTCGACCGCGATGGCCCTGATCGTGTTCGTGCCGTTCGTCGCGTTCGGCGCGCTGATCTACTGGCTGATCATCCGCCGGGTGCATGCGGCGACCGGAGTGCTCGGCGGTGTCGAGAATGCCCAGCTGATGCTCACGCTCGCGGTGTCGCTGGTGATCCAGAACGCAGTGCTGATGGCCTTCGGTGCCAATCCCCGGATCCTGCAGAGCGGGCAGGTGCTGCAGGTATGGAACGTGATGGGTGTCACCATCGACAAGCCGAGGGCGCTGGCATTCGTCGTGGCGATGGTGCTCGGCTGCGGCCTGCTGTGGATCCTGCAGACCGGTGTCGGCCGCAGCATCCGGGCTGCGGCCGACGACGCCGAGGCGGCCGCGTATTGCGGCGTCGACGTGAATCGCGTCTATACGGTGTCCTTCGCGATCGCGGTCGGGCTCGCCGCGGTTGCCGGCGGCATCCTGGTGACGTATTACCCGGTCCAGCCGATGACCGGCATGAACTTCCTGCTGCTGATGTTCACGGCCGTGCTGCTCGGCGGTCTCGGCAATGTCGGCGGCGCGATGGTCGGCGGGTTGATCCTGGGCCTGCTGCAGTCGCTCGCCGGCCTGGTGCTGCCGTACCAGCTCAGCAACCTGGTGGTCTTCGGCCTGTTCGTCGTCGTGCTGTTCTTCCGGCCGAACGGCATCTTCGGTACGGCACAGCGCGTATGACGGAACCGGTTGGACAGACCAGCCGCCTGTCGATGGCGGATCGCGCTGCCGGCGCGAACGGCAGCAGTCCGGCAGCGATCGCGGCTGTTGCCGATGCCCCCGTGGCGGGCCCGGCCGAGGCCGGCCGGCGCTGGCGGATCGGGCTGCCGCCGATCGTCGTGGGGGTCCTCGGACTCGGCGCGATCCTGCTCGCCGGCGACGGCCCGTCCCAGCACACGGTCACGGTCGTGCTGATCTCGATGATCTTCGCGATCGGCTGGAACGTGATCGGGGGCTACGCGGGGCAGGCGTCCTTCGGACAGGCAGCCTACTTCGGGCTCGGCGCCTACACGACCATGGTGCTCGCCGGAATCGGCGTGCCGCCGCTGCTCGGCATGTGGGCCGGCGTCGTGGTCGCGGTCCTGGCGGCGCTGTTCATCGGTATGGTCACGTTCCGCTTGACCGGCATCTACTTCGGCCTGTCGACGGTCGTGTTTCCGATCATCCTGATGACGCTGGCGATCTACTTCGACGCGCAGGAGCTGTCGTTCCCCTACAAGGTCGATCAGGGCATCGCCTGGTTCGCGCCGGACGTGCCGCAGGTGCTGTCGCTGATCGCGCTGGTTGCGATGGTGGCGGCGGTCGCGATCGCTTCGCTGATCGAGCATTCGCGGCTCGGGCTCTACCTGCACGCATTGCGCAGCGATCAGGGTGCGGCCGAGGCGGCCGGCATCGACACGATGCGGCAGAAGCTGATCGCGCTGTCGATCAGCGCAGTGCTCAGCGCGGTCGCGGGCGCGCTCTACGGTCCCGCCGTGCTGGTGCTGACTCCCGACGGCGGCTTCGGTCTGCTGCGCTCGGTCGAGCCGGTCATCTACACCGTCTTCGGCGGGATCGGCACGCTCTGGGGGCCGCTGCTCGGGACGGTGGTGCTGCAGCCGCTCGCGCATGCGCTCGACGTCCAGTTCGGCGGGACCTATCCCGGTGCCAGCGGACTGTTCTACGGCATCGCACTGCTGTTGATGATCCTGATGTTCCCGCAGGGGCTGTACTGGGGGTTGCGATCGAAGCTGGTGGCCCGCCGCCGGCGGGCAGCGGTACCGGCCGCGGCACCGTCGGGCGCCGCCGGAGCGTCGGCATTGCCAGGGTCGCCGATGTCGCCGACGTCTCCGATGTCGCCACCGATGTCATCGCTGTCGCCGAGCGGCCCGGCCGGTTCGCCGGCGAGCGCAGTGCCGATGCCGTCGTCACCGGTACCGGCTACGGCAACGACACCAGCCGCGGCGACGGCACCGGCGACGGCGGCGCCGCTGCTCCGGATCGCAGGCGTCCAGAAGCGTTTCGGCGGCCTGCACGTGCTGAACGACGTCCGATTCGACGTCAAGGCCGGCGAGATCCTCGGCGTGATCGGGCCGAACGGTGCCGGCAAGACGACGCTGTTCAACATCGTCAACGGCTTCATCGCGCCCGATCAGGGCCGGATCGAGCTCGCCGGCCGTGACATCACGGGCCTGCAGCCGCATGCGGTCTTCGCCCATGGAGTGGGCCGCACGTTCCAGGCGGTCCGCGAGTTCCGCCGGCTGAGCCTGCGCGAGAACGTCGTGGTGCCGGCGCGCGCGCGCGGGCACGGGCGACGTGCGGCGCTCGCGCTCGCCGACGCGGTGATCGACGAGGTCGGCCTGACGCATCGGGCCGACGATCTGGTGGACGACCTGTCGACCGGCGAATTGCGCCGGATGGAACTGGCCCGCGCGATGTCGGGCGGCGCGTCGCTGCTGCTGCTCGATGAGTTTCTCGGCGGGTTGGGCGGCGGCGATGCCCGAAAGATCCTCGACGTGATCCGCGGATTGCGCGACCGGGGGATCACGGTGGTCGCGATCGAGCATACGATGCATGCGATGGCCGACCTCTGCGACCGCTGCGTCGTGCTGAACTTCGGCCATATCGTCGCGTCCGGCTCGGTCCGCGAGGTGGCGGCGAATCCGGACGTGATCGAGGCGTATCTCGGCAGACGGTGGGCGCAACGTGCTGCAGGTTGACCGGTTGCAGGTCCGCTACGGCACCGTCGAGGCGGTCGCCGACCTGTCGCTGCGGGTCGGACCGCAGGAGTTCGTCGCCGTGATCGGGCCGAACGGCGCGGGCAAGACCTCGACGGTCAAGGCGATCTCGGGCACCGCACCGTTCACTGCCGCACGGCTATGGTTCGACGGCGCCGACCTGCGCGGCATGGCGCCGAGCCGGATTGCCCGCCTCGGCATCGCGCACGTGCCGCAGGGCCGGCGCGTGTTCAAGTCGATGACGGTGGAGGACAATCTGCTGATGGGCGCGATGCGCGATCCGCGGGGAAGGTCGCGCCTGGATGACCAGTACGCGCTGTTCGGCCGGCTGGCGGAGCGCCGCCGGCAGCTCGCCGGCACGCTGAGCGGCGGCGAGCAGCAGATGCTCGCGATCGCGCGCGGGCTGATGTCGGCGCCGCGGCTATTGATCCTCGACGAACCGTCGCTCGGGCTGGCCCCGAAACTGACCGATCAGATCTTCCTGTTCATCCAGCGGGCCTATCAGGAACGGAAGATGTCGATCCTGCTGGTCGAGCAGCAGGCGGCCGAGGCGCTGGACCTCTCGGATCGGACCTACGTGATCCAGGCCGGCCGTATCTCGATCGAGGGACCGTCGAGCGAACTGGCGCGCGACGATTCGATCCGTCGTTCCTATCTGGGAGTACGTTGATGTCGACAAACGTCCTGCAGCCGGATCCCGGGGTGCTTTCCGGGCTGCTCGTGCTGGATTTCGGCCAGGCCGCGGTCGGCCCGGTCGCCGCCTGCTACCTCGGGATGATGGGCGCGACCGTGATCAAGATCGAGGCACCGATCGGCGACATGGTCCGTTCGGGCGCACCGACGATGAAGGGCACCTCGACGACCTTTATCGGCAACAATCTGACCAAGTACGGTGTCATGCTCGATCTGAAGCAGCCCGACGGACTCGCGGCGGCCAAGACGCTGATCGCCAAGGCCGACGTGCTGATCGAGAACTTCCGCAGTCCGGCGATCATGGAGCGGCTCGGGCTCGGCTACGACGCGGTGCTGTCGAAGCTGAATCCGCGGCTGATCTACGTGCAGTCGTCGGCGTTCGGCGCCGAAGGGCCGTGGACCGGCATGTTCAGCAACGAGTGGATGACCGAATGCGTCAGCGGCTTCGTCCATGCCACCGGCGGCGCGAGCGGCCGCGGCGAGTTCACCCGCGGCTCGGCATTGCTCGACTGGAACGGTGCGATGATCAACACGATCGTCTGCCTGGCCGCGATCCTGCAGCGCAGCCGCAGCGGCACCGGCATGATGGTCAGAACGTCGCAGCTCGGATCGAGCGTATTCACCAGCCTGACCCGGCTGGCGGAGGCCGTTGCCACCGGTGCCGCCCAGGGCCCGCTGGGCAGCGCCAGCGCCTTCCTGGCGCCGGACCAGGCGTTCCGGGCGGCCGACGGCTTCGTCAATGTCTCGGTGCCGGCCGAGAAGTTCTGGCCACGGCTGTGCAACGCGATCGGCCTGCCGGGCCTCGCGGCCGATCCGCGCTTCGCGGACAATGCGGCGCGGCTGCGCAACCGCGCCGCGCTGGTCGCGCTGCTCGGCGAGCGATTCCGCACCCGTCCGGTCGCCGACTGGGTCGAGTGCCTCGCTGCCGCGGACGTGCCGTGCAACGCCAACCCGCCGCGCGATTCGCTGACGGCGCCGCAGCTCGCGCATCCGCAGGTCGCAGCCAACGGCATGCTGACGCGGGTCGATTCCGCCTACGGCTCGATCCTGACCCAGACGCCGCACTGGGTCTTCGAGAAGACGCCGGCCGCGATCCCGCGGCCGAGCCCCTTGCTCGGCGAGCATACCGAGCTGGTGCTCGAGGCGGTGTCGAAGTGGCAGCCCTATCCGGTCGCGTCGGGTACCGACGCCGGGGCGCCGACCGGTGTCGCGGCCGGCGGCGGTGCGTTGGCCGGTCTGCGGGTGGTCGAGCTGGCCGCCGGCATTCCAGGCCCGCTGGCCGGAATGGTGCTGACACAGCTCGGCGCCGAGGTCGTCCGGGTCGAAGCGCCGGACGGCGACTGGCTGCGCGCTGTGCCGCCGCTGGTCGACGGCACGGGCGCGGTCTACCGGACGCTCAATGCCGGCAAGCGGACGATCGTCGCCGACCTGAAATCCGCCGACGGCCGCGCCGCCGTGCATCGCGAGCTCGCCGAGGCCGATGTCGTGCTGGTCGGCTTTCGTGAACACAAGCTCGGGCGGCTCGGCATCGATCGCGATACGGTCGCCCGGCTCAATCCGCGCGCGCTCTTCTGTCATCTGAGCGGCTGGGGGCCGCGCGGACCCGAGCGGGACCGGGCGGCGACCGAGCTGCTGGTGCAGGCGGTCGCCGGGATGCCGCGCTACGTCGGCACCGACGGCGCCGAACCGGTCCGGCTCGGCTTCGATCTGGCCTCGACGGCGGCCGGGCTGGCCGCGGTGCAGGGCATCCTGGCCGGCCTGGTCCGCCGGGCCGCGACCGGTGAGTCGCAGCGGATCGACGTCTCGATGCTGGCCAGCGCGATCGCGATCAATCAGTGGTCGACCGTGGCCGAGTCGGGGCCGGACGCGCCGACCGGCAGCCAGCTGCGCGGCCAGGAATGGCCGCGGGACCACGGCTTCGCGAGCCGCGACGGCCCCTGCCTGATCGGCTTCCGCCAGACGGACCTGTGGCGCCGCTTCGTGGTCGCGATCGGCCGGGTCGATCTGCTCACGGACCCGGAATTCGTCGCAGCGATCGAGAGCCATCCGCCGCGCTTCGCGCCGAAGGTCGAGGCGACGCTGCGGGCCTGGTCCTTCGCGGCGCTCGATCGCCTGGTGCGCGGCGAGCTCGGCGGCACGATCGTGCCGGTCCTGGATGTCCTCGCGATCGCCGGGCACGAGCAGGTGCGCAATCTCGGCATCATCGATCGCCGGGACGGCGGCTTGCGGGTGAGTCTGCCGCTCGCGACCACGGCCGCGCTGCTGGCGCCGGTGACTCATGCGGTGACTCATGAATAGCCCGCGGCGCGCCCGTCCGGCCGACGAGCCGTTGACCCGGCCGTTCTGGGAGGCTGCAGCGGCGCAGCGGCTGGTCATTCAGCGCTGCGCCGCCTGCCGCCGCTTCCAGCATCCGCCGGCGCCGCGCTGCCAGGCGTGCGGCGAGGTCGCGCAGCTCGGCTTCGAGGCGGTCAGCGGCCATGCGCGGGTGGTGTCGTGGTCCTGCATCCGCCAGGCGCTGGTCGGCGGTTTCGAAACCGTGGTGCCGTATACCAATGTCGTCGTCGAACTGGTCGAGCAGGAGGGGCTGTATCTGGTGACCGACCTGCCGGGCGACGTGACCGGCCCGGACTCGCCGATGGCCGTCGGTGCCGCGATGACAGCCGTGTTCGAGACGGTGTCGCCGGGGTTCGTCCTGCCGCAGTTCCGCTTCGCGGCCCGCGCGGGCACCGTTGCGGCGGAGGAATCGCGATGAGCTGGGCGGGCAAGGGTCGGATCGCCTTCGTCGGCGTCGGTTTTTCGGCGATCGAGCGCGGCACCGATGCGCCGCTCGGCGATTTCGCCGAAGCGGCGATCGCCGCGGCGCTGGCCGATGCCGGAATCGACGCTGCGGCGATCGACGGCCTCGCCACCTATCCGTCGGCGCCCTACCTCGGCGCGCCGAATCGGGAAGGGCAGGACATCATCGGGCCCGACTACGTGCTGGCGAACTGCCGGACCGGCAAGGTCCGCTGGTACGCCGATCTGAATGGCGGCATGGCGACCGCGGCGATCGTCGAGTCGGCGCTGGCGCTGCTCGGCGGCGCCTGCGACTATGCGCTGGTCTGGCGGGCGATGCACCATCCGAAGGGGAGCTACGGCCGTCGGGAGACCACCGTCGCGACCGGAGACGATGCGTTCAAGGAGCCCTACGGCTGCATCAGCCCGGTCCAGTGGCATGCGCTCGCCTATCGGCGCTATCTCGAGCGCCATCGGCTGCGCCGCGAGCAGATGGCCGCGCTGGTGGTGCAGTCGCGTCACCATGCGACGCTCAACGACCACGCGTTCTTCCGCGACCGGCCGATGACCGAGGCCGACTATCTCGCCGCGAGGATGATCGCCGATCCGTTGTGCCTGTATGACTGCGATATTCCGGTGCAGGGTTGCATCGCGATGATCCTGACGACGGCCGAGCGTGCCCGGGATCTGAAGCAGCGACCCGCCTACCTGGCCGGCTTCGCGCTCAATGCGTCGCCGCGGCCGCCGATTCTCGACTACACGCTGATCGACTGGTTCGAGACCGGCCGGGTGACCGCGCAGCAGCTGTGGGCCTCGGCCGGAATCGGCCCGACCGATCTGCAGGCGGCGATGCTCTATGACGGCTTCGCGCCGTCGGCGCTGTACTGGCTCGAGTCGGCCGGCTTCTGCGGCCGCGGCGAAGCGCTGCCGTTCATCCAGGACGGGCGGATCGCCCATGACGGCGCGATGCCGGTCAACACGTTCGGCGGCAGTCTGAGCCAGGGCCGATTGCACGGCATGGGCCATGCGGCCGAGGCCGTCCTGCAGGCCTCGGGGCGCGCGGGCCGGCGCCAGGTCGCGGACTGCGGCGCCGTCGCCGTCTTCTCGGGTTCGCCCATGTACCGCGGCAGCGGGATCGTCGTCACGAGGGAGCCATGACCGAACGGACTTATCCACGCTACAGCGAGCTGCCGGTGATCGAACAGACCGGCGACCACCATGCCTGGGGCTGCTTCGGCGAGCACGACGAACTGGGCACGATGAACTTCATCGGCCCCGAGCAGGTCCGCGGCGGCTTGCAGTGCGCCGCCGAGGGGCGGGTCGTCAATCTCGATCTGCCGCTCGATCTGCCCGATCCGCCGCTGTCGAGCGGCCGCAAAGGCTACGTGCATCACATCGAGCGCACCCGCGGCGGCGGCGACGATCACGTCGACGGCTTCTATCTGCAGTGCTCGAGCCAGTGGGACGCGATCGCGCATATCCGCTATCGCGAGTTCGGCTACTACGGCGGCCGCCAGGACGCCGATCTGGACCGCGGCGAGCTCGGCATCGATCGGCTTGCCCGCAAGGGGATCGTCGGCCGCGGTGTCCTGGTCGACTTCGCCGGTTGGCGGGACGCGATCGGGAAGCCGGTCGACGGTGCCGCGCGGACGGCGATCACGCCGGCCGATCTCGACGCGGTGTTGAGCTGGGCCGGCTGCACGGTGCGGCAGGGTGACATCCTGCTGGTGCGGACCGGCTGGCTGCGCTGGTATCTGCATCTCGACGCCGCCGGGCGCAAGGCGACCGGCGGGACATTGCACAACCGCGAGGGCGGCATGGATTGCCCGGGCCTGTCGCCGGGTACCGACATGGCGGCGTGGCTCTGGGATCACCGGGTTGCGGCGGTCGCTGCCGACAATCCGGCGCTCGAGGTGCTGCGCGTGCGCAAGGACGAGGGGTTCCTGCACCGGCCGTTGATGCCGCTGCTCGGCATGCCGATCGGCGAATTCTGGTATCTGGAGGAACTGTCGCATGCCTGCCGGGATCGCAAGCGCTACGACTTCTTCCTGACGTCGTCGCCGCTGAATCTTCCGCGCGGCGTCGGCACGCCGGCCAACGCCTACGCGATTCTCTAGCCGAGAGCATCCATGCATTCGAACGGCAAGCCTGATTCGATCTGGGACATCCTGCAGAGCCGTGCACGCGAATGCGGCGACCGGATCTTCCTGAATTTCATCGACGACGGCGAGACGGTGCGCTACCGCGATGCGGCCGCGCGGGCGGAGCGGTTCGGCAAGGGGCTACTCGCGAGCGGCGTGCGCCCGGGCGACCGGGTCGGCCTGCTGCTGCGCGGCTCGGCGCTGCACGTCTGCGCCTGGTTCGCGACGCTCGGCGCGACCCTGGTCGACGTACCGATCAATCCCGATTTTCGCGGCGCGCTGCTCGACCATGCGATCCGCAAGATCGGCATCACCGCGCTGTTCACCGACCGTGACGGGCTCGACGCGCTGCAGACGGCGAGCGCGGACGTCCGTAGCCAGCTCGCGTTGATCGTGGTGGCCGACGACGATCTGGCGCGTGCGCGAACCGACGGCTACGTGCTCGAAGGCGGCGGGCGGTTGATCGCCGTCAGCGAGCTCGAGCGCATCGGCGCCGGCAGCCGGGCGCCGCTGCCGCAGGTCGATTCCCGCGCGCTCGCGTCGATCCGGTTCAGCTCCGGAACGACCGGGATGCCGAAGGGCGTGATGATGGATCACGGCCATATGCTGGCCAGCGCCCGCAAGTTCAACACGATGATGGACTTCGGACGCGACGACGTGATGTACACGTGCTTCCCGTTCCATCACGTGTTCGCCTGCATCACCGGAGTGCTGTCGGCGCTGTGCGCCGGCGCCTCGATCGTGATCGCGCGACGCTTCAGCGCGTCTCGCTACTGGCAGGACATCCGCGAGCACGGCGTCACCCGCGCGCATGTGCTCGATCCGCTGATTCCGCTGCTGATGAAGCAGCCGGCCAGCCCGCTCGATCGGCAGCACAAGGTGCCGGTGCTGTATACGGCGGCCGGCCACTACCCGGAGTTCGAGGCGCGGTTCGGCGTCCGGATCCTGCCGCTCTACGATATGAGCGAGCTGACGGTGGTGCTGCACTATCCGCCGGGCGCGCCGCGCCGCGCCGGCAGCTGCGGCGTCGAGTCCGGCCTGTTCGACGTGCAGATCGTCGATGAATTCGATAACCCGGTGCCGGCCGGCGTCGACGGCGAGATCGTCGTCAGGCCCCGGCAGCCGGGCATCATGTTCATCGGCTACTACAACGACGCCGAGCAGACCGTCGAGAAATGGCGGAACCTCTGGTTCCACACCGGCGATCGCGGCCGCAAGGACGAGGACGGCTATTACTACTTCCTCGGCCGCCTCGGCGACCGGATCCGGCGGCGCGGCGTCAATGTCTCTGCCGAACAGGTCGAGGCCGTCGCGCTGCAGATCCCTGCGGTGCTCGAGTGCGCAGCGATCGCGGTCCCGGCCGGCAACGGCGAGGACGACATCAAGCTGTGCGCGAAGCTGGTCGCGGGTGCCCAGGCGACGCCCGACGCGATCGCCGCCGCGCTGGCCGAGAGCCTGCCGAAGGCCATGGCGGTGCGCTACGTCGAGGTGTTCGACGAGCTGCCCAAGACGCAGACCCAGAAGATCCAGCGCGCCGCGCTGCGCCAGCAGGGCGACCGCGGCCTGACCGCCGCGACCTGGGATCACGAGACCGGCCGCTTCGTCGGCACCGGCGGCTGACGCCGCGAATCGGAACAGGACCTGTTCGCCCTATGGAGGAGACCCGAGCGATGATGCGTATGAACCCCGACCGCCCGCTGCCGCCGGCAGCGCGGCCGGCCGATATCCGTCGGCGCCGGATGATCGCTGCCGGTGGCGCGGCACTGGCGGCGATCGCCCGACCGGGGCAGGCCCAAGCGGCGTATCCGGCACGGCCGATCCGCCTGATCGTGCCGTTTGCGCCGGGCGGTGCCGGTGACGTCAGCGCGCGCGTCATCGCCGATCGGTTCGGCCAACGATTCGGTTCGCCGGTCATCGTCGAGAATCGGCCCGGCGCGGGCGGCAACATCGGCGCTCAGGCAGCCGCCGCGGCCGAACCCGACGGCTACACGTTGCTGCTCGGCTTCGACGGGACGCTGGTGATCAATCCGCACGTCTATTCCAAGGTTCCGTTCGACTCGCTGCAGGATTTCGTGCCGATCGGCAAGATCGGCGATATCGGACTGCTGATCGTCGCGCATCCGGGGCTCGAGGCCCGTGACCTGGCCGGCGCGATCGCGCTCTCCAAGGCGCGGCGCGGCGGCCTCGCGGTCGGCTCCGGCGGCCAGGGGACGACTGCCCATCTGCTGATCGAGCTGCTGAAGCAGCGCACCGGCGCCGACCTGGTTCACGTCCCTTACAAGGGGGCCGGCCCGGCCCTGGTCGGGGTGATGGGTGGCGAGACGCCGCTGGCGGTGGTGGGCGTGATCGGCGTCGCCCAGCATGTAGCCTCGGGCGCCGTCCGCGCGCTGGCGTTCTCGAGCACGCAGCGAGCGCCGGGGCTGCCCGACGTGCCGACGATCGGCGAGAGCGGCGTGTCCGGGCTCGCCGTCAATTCCTGGAACGGATTGCTCGCACCGGCCCGCACGCCGCGGCCGGTCATCGAGCTGCTGGCCCGCGAACTGAACGCCGCGCTGGCCGACGCCGGGGTGCGGGAACGGCTCGCGAAGCTGGGCTATGCGAGCGGTGCGACCTCGCCCGAAGCGTTCGGTGCCGAGATTCGTGCCGCGTTCGACGAATATGGCCGCGTCGTCAAGACGGCCGGAATCCGAGCCGACTGATCGGGCGGCCACCCACCGAGGAGACGATATGAATCACGATGTCGCAGCCGGCAACCGTGCATCGCCGCGCCGCGCCTTGTCCGTCCTGCTGCTGTCCGCCGCGGCAGTCGCCGGCGGCGGAATCGCCGTCGCCGCGCGCGCGCAGCAGCCCGACGCCGCGGCCGACTATCCGAACCGGCCGATTCGGCTGGTCGTCGGGTACGGCGCCGGCACCAGCACCGACCTGCAGGCGCGTTTCCTGGCGCAGAAGCTCTCGGAGCTGGTCAAGCAGCCGATCATCGTCGAGAACAAGCCGGGTGCCAGTGCGAGTCTGGGAACCCAGTACGCGCTGACGTTTCCCGCCGACGGTTACACGCTGACGCTCGGGGGCACCACGTCGCACGCCGCGAACGTCGGGTTGTTCCGCAATCTGCCGTACGATCCGCTGCGCGATTTCGTGCCGATCAGCGGCCTGGCGATCGGAGGCGGCGCGTTCGTCGTCAAGCGGGACTTCCCGGCCAAGTCGATCAGCGAGCTGATCGAGATGGCCCGGCGCAACCCGGGCAAGTACAGCTATGCCTGGTCGGCCGCGTTCTCGCGCGTCGCCTTCGCCGCGCTGGCGGCCGAAAGCAAGATCGACCTGCTCGACGTACCGTACAAGGGCAGCGCATCGTTGGCGACCGAGGTGATGGCCGGCACCGTCGATGTCACGTTCGAGGCGCTGGTTTCATTGCTGCCGCAGATCCGGGCGGGCAATGTCCGCGCGATCGGGGTCTCGACCGCCCGTCGATCGGCCGATCTCCCGGACGTGCCGACGGTCGCCGAACAGGGGGTTCCGGGCTATCAGATCCTGGGCTGGACCGCGCTGTTCGCCAAGACCGGCACCCCCCAGCCGATCGTCGACAAGCTCAATCGCCTGGTCGTGTCGATCCTGAAGACGCCGGAGGCCGCCGAGTTCTTCCGGCGCAATACCGCCTGGGAGCCGATGATCATGACGCCGGCCGAGACCGGCAGATTCCTGGTGAGCGAGGTCGCGTTGTGGACCGAAGGGGTCCGCAAGGCGAAGATCGAACCGCAGTGAGAACGCCGAGGAGCTATGCCATGCGTACTGTCATCATCCGTGCGGCATTCGCCGCGCTGGCCGTCCTGATCATGCCGCCGGCGATCGCCCAGCCGACAGCGGGCGGGGCCGCCGGATATCCCAATCGGCCGGTCCGCTTCGTGGTCCCTTACGGGCCCGGCACGAGTACCGACCTGCAGGCCCGCTTCATGGCCCAGAAGTTCGGCGAGCTGACCCGCCAGTCGGTCGTCGTCGAGAACAAGCCGGGGGCGAATGCGATTCTCGGCACCCAGTTCGCGTTGAACGCCCCGGCGGATGGCTATACCCTGGTCGTCGGCGGCACCACCTCGCATGCGGGCAACAAGAGCCTGTTCAAGAACCTGCCGTACGATCCGATCAAGGATTTCGTCGCGATCAGCGGCGTCGCGATCGGTGGCGGCGCGTTCATCGTGTCGCCGAGCTTTCCGGCGAAGACCTTGCCGGAGCTGGTTGCGCTTGCCCGGCGGGAGCCGGGCAAGTACAGCTATGGCTGGGCCAGCGCCTTTTCCCGGGTCGCGGTCGAGAACCTGCTGGCCGACACCGGCGTCAAGATGCTGCACGTCCCCTACAAGGGCAGCGCTTCACTGGCCAGCGAGGTCATGGCCGGCACCATCGATCTGGCATTCGAGCCGATCGTGACGCTGCTGCCGCTGATCAAGAGCGGCAAGGTCCGGTCGCTCGGGGTCTCGACCCTGAAGCGCGCACCGGGCCTGGAAGAGGTGCCCAGCGTGGCCGAGCAGGGCGTGCCGAACTTCCAGTTTCTCGGCTGGCTCTGCATCTTCGCGAAGGTGGGTACCCCGGCGCCGATCGTCGAGCGGCTCAACGAGCTGTTCGTCTCGATCCTGAAGACGCCGGAGGCCGCCGATTTCTTCCGGCAGAACGCCGTCTGGGAGCCGATGATCATGACGCCGGCCGAGACCGCGCGATTCGTCGCGTCGGAGGTCGAGCTCTGGAAGCAGGGCGTCGAGCGCGCCGGGATCGAACCGCAGTAGCCGTCGCGGCGCCGACTCCGGCCTCGGAGGGCGGGGGTCGGTGACGTCCGGCGGCTTGTCAGCGGCCCGCTGCCGCTGCCGGCCAGGACGCCGGCAGGCGCGTGCCCGGCGGCTCGGCAGCGGCCAGCAAGCGAAGACGCTCGTGAACGGCGCGGTCGATCTCGATCCCGTCGCGCTCGGCCCTGCAACGCTCGGCCAGTGCGCGCTCGGAGGGGATCCGGATCGAGTCCACGCCCGGTTGCCGCGGCGTCGCCTTCAGTTCGGCGATCATCCGGGAGACCTGCTGCCGGAACCGCTCGAGCGGCAGCATCAGCTCCGGCTGGAACGCGATCACGACATAGCCCGCGCCGTCATCGGCTTCGCCGGCGCCGCCGAGCACGCCCATGACCTGCATCGCCAGCGCCAGGGCGAAGCCCTTGTGGCCGCCGAACAGCAGCACCGCGCCAGCCAGCGCCGCGACCGGGTCTCGGGTCGGCCGGCCGGCTGCGTCGATCGCGGTGCCTTCGGGCAGGCGCTCGCCGCGTCGCGCCCGCAGCCGCAGATCGGTGACCATCAGCGCCGAGAGTCCGATATCGATCAGCAGCGGCTCGCCGGCGGTCGGGAAGCCGAACGCGATCGGATTGGTGCCGAGCGCCTTGCGTGCCGCACCGGGCGGTGCGGCCAGCGCAACCGAACCGACCGTGTGCAGCCCGACCAGGCCCGCCCGCGCGATCCGCTCGACGTAGTAGGCGCTGCGACCGCTCATCCAGGTCCGGTTGACGCCGACCACGGCAAATCCGGCCAGACGCGCCTTGGCGATCGCGACGTCGGTGATCCGGTCGACCGCGACCATGCCATTGTGCTCGTTGCCGTCGAAGCGCGCCGATGCCAGCGTCTCGTGGCAGGTCGCGATCGGCCCCGCGACCGGATGCGCGGCGAGCTGCTCGCCGACGTTGAGCAGCTTCGGCAGGCCCGAGTACTCGTAGCCGCAGAGCGCGGCGTCGAGCACATGGCGAGCGATCAGCGTCGCGTCGTCGGCCGGATATCCGAACCCGCGCAGGACCGCCAGCGACAGCGCGGTCGCCTCGGCAGCACCGAGCCGGACCCGTTCGGCATCGTCCGGGCCGGCCGTTCGCGACGAGACCGGGTTCATGCCAGCAACTGCACCGAGTACGCGTAGCGCTCGGGATGGTAGTGCACGACCGCCGATTCGACCGCCCAGCCGGCGGCCGTGTAGTAGGTGCGCCGGGCGCGCAGGATCGGCGCGCGCGGACGGATGCCGAGACTGCCGGCAATCCGGGCGCTGGCCAGCACCGGCTCCAGCGTCTGTTCGGCCCAGCTCACCGCTTCGCCGAGCGCCGCCTCGACCACCCGCAGGATCGGTACCGTACCGCCGAGCATCTCGGTGGTGAGCTGCGCGCCGACTTCCAGCGGAAAGTGGAACCGGGAATACGCGAACGGCTCGCCTTTGGTCAGCGCGACGACCTCGAGGCAATCGACCGGGCCTTGGAGCCGCATCGCTGCAGCCACGGCCTCCGGCGGCTGCACCCGCTTGCGGGACAGCACCCGATAGGACAGCTGGTCGCTGTAGAGAAAGGCATCGTCGAGCCGGCCGACCAGGGTCACGGACTTGCCGGCTGCCGGCGCCTGCGACACGAAGGCGCCGACGCCGCGCCGCTTCGCGATCAGGCGGCTGTCGAGCAGCGCGTCGAGCGCACGGCGCAACGTCACCCGGCTGACCGCATACTCGCGGCTCAGCCGGTGTTCCGAGGGCAGCGGATCATTCGGCTTGAACTCGGCGCTTTCGATCCGGCGACGCAGATCCTGCTCGATCTGGTAGTACAGCGGAATCGGACCCGGCTTCGGCCGGAAGCCATGGCGACCGGCCGGCGGTCGATCATGGCCTGCCGGACGTGGCCGCATCATTCCTGCTTCACGTTCGCGGCCTTCACCAACTTGCCCCATTTCTCGTACTCCCTTTCGGTCAGCTCGGCGAATGCTTCCGGCGTGCTCGCGCCGAGCTCGGCGCCCAGGTTGCCGAGCTTACCTCGGACGTCCGGCGCCGCCATCGCTTGCGCCGCCGCCTTGTTCAGCCGGGTGAGTGCCTCGCGCGGCAGCCCTTTCGGCCCGATGAAGCCGAACCACGGGATCAGCTCGTAGCCCGGCACCGATTCGGAGATCGTCGGCAGGTCCGGCGTGATCGACATCCGCCGGGTGCCGGTCGAGGCCAACGCCGTCAACGAGCCGGCCTTCACGTATTGTTCGATCGTGATCCAGCTGACGAAGGTGGCCTGGATCCGGCCGGCGATCAGGTCGGTCATCGCCGGAGCCATGCCCTTGTAGGGCACATGCGTGAACGGCACGCCCGACAGCAGCCGCAGCTGCTCTCCGGACAGATGGGCGGTCGAACCGACACCCGCCGACGCATAGTTGAATCCGCCCGGCGCCGCGCGCGCCAGCCGCAGGAAATCGCCGACGCTGCGGGCCGACAGGCTCGACGGCACGGCCATCACGAGCTGATAGGTCGCGATCAGCGAGACCGGTGTGAAGTCCTTCAGCGGATGCACCGGCATGTTCGGCTGGATGAACGCGTTGATGATCAGGTCCGGCGCGGTCAGCATCAGCGTGTTGCCGTCGGCCGGCGAACCGGCGAGCAGCTGGGCGGCGATCAGCGTTCCGCCACCCGGACGATTGTCGATGACGACGCTCTGGCCGAGCAGTTCGCCCATCTTCGCACCGACCGCCCGTGCGAGAACGTCGGTCGAGCCGCCGGCCGCATAAGGAACGATGATTCGCAGCGGTGTCGCCGCCGTCTGGGCGCGCACTGCCGGCGATGACAGCAGCACGGCGGCTGCCGGCGCTGCCGACAGCGCGGGCACGACGGCCCGCAGGATCCGGCGCCTGGCGAGGCGGCGGGAATGTCGACTGGTTTCGGTCATGAAGTCTCCTGGTCGGTTGAATGGCGCGGCGTGGTTCCGCGCCGGATCACATGGCCTGCGGCTTCCCGGTCCCACGCATCCGGTGCCAGGCCGGCATCGAGCAGCTTGTACTTCTCGATCTTGCCGGCCGGATTGCGCGGCAGTGCCGCGGCGAATTCGATATAGCGCGGCATCATGAAGTACGGCATCTTCGCCTGCAGCCAGTCCATCAAAGCCGGCGGCGCCGGCGGTGCCGCCGGGTCGCGGGCGACGATGACGATCCGGACATCGTCCTCGCCGTCTCGCGCCGGGTGGGCCAGCGCCGCGCAATCGGCGACCGCCGGATGGCCGCCGACGATCATCTCGACTTCGCTCGGGCTGATATTCTCGCCGCGCCGGCGAATCCGTTCCTTGGCGCGCGAGACGAAGTAGAAGTAGCCCTCGGAGTCGCGGCGTCCGTAGTCACCGGTGTGAAACCAGAGATCACGGGTGGCCCGCAGCGTCTCGGCGGGCTTGTTGATATAGCCGTCCATCATGATCGAAGGCAGCCGGGGCCTCAGCACGATCTCGCCGGTCTCGCCATCGGCGACAGGCAACCCTCGAGCGTCGACGACCGCGGCGTCCCAGTCCTCGTGGGTCCGGCCGCAACTGCCCGGACGGCGCTCCGGAAAACGCGTGTAGTGCGTCAGCCCGACCTCGGTCAGACCGTAGGCCTCGCACAGCCGCACGTTGAACCGCTGCTCGAACTCGGGATCGTGGTTGCTGTTGTACATGGCGCGCAGCCGGTGCGCGCGATCCCACGGCCCGGGCGGCTGACCTTTCAGCAGCGCGGGCAGCGTGAAGATCGTGTGCGCCACGGTGGCGCGGCATTCGGTGACCTGCTGCCAGAAGCGCGATGCCGAGAAGCGCGGCGCCAGGACGTATTCGGCGCCGACCAGCAGGCAGGGCAGGGCCCCCAGGCGGCTGGCGACGCCGTGGAACAGCGGCAACGGGGTGAAGAGGATGTCTTCCCGCTGCAGATCGACCGCCCGCAGAAACGTGCAGCTCGCCGAGAAGTAGTGGCCGTTCGGCACGATCGCGCCTTTCGACGGGCCGGTCGTCCCCGACGTGTACATGATCGAATGGGTGTCCCGGAAATCGAGCGCGACCTCCGGATCCTCGCTCCCGCTGGTCGCGGCCAGGGCCTCGAACTCGACGACCGTGCCGATGCCGTCGCTACCCGGCGAATCCGGCGGGTGGCCGTCTCGGGCATCGGCTCGCGGATCGATCACGACGATCGCGCGCAGCAGGGCGCGACGCGCAGCCGGCAGTGATGCGACCACCGGCAGCAGGTCACGCGTGGTCACCAGCGCGCGGGCGCCGGCATCCACCAGCACGTAGTCGAGCAGCGCCGGTGTGAAGCCCGCGTTGATCGGCACCGTGACGCCGCCCACCAGATTGGCGGCGAACCACGAGAAGACGAACTCCGGCCGATTGGTCATGAACAGGCCGATGCGTTCGCCCTTCTCGATCCCGAGCCGTCGCCAGCCACGCGCGAGCCGCCAAACCAGGGCCTCGGTCTCGCCGAAGGTCCAGGCCCGCGTGCCGAAGCGCAGGTAGACGCGGTCGCGATCGATCCGCGCGCGCTCGCGAAGAATCGGCGCGAGCACCCGCTGCTCGAGCGGCAGTTCATGCACACGCGACAGATCCGGCCCGGCGGGCCGGCTGAACGGGGCGCTCATGACGCGCTCGACTGGCGGAAGCGCGGCAGGGTCACCCCGTCCGGCATCGTCGAATAGGTCAGCGCGACGCGCGTGCCGATCCAGTCGCCGTCGGGTACGGAACCTTCCAGGTTCGAGATCACGATCGGACCCTCGTCGAGGCGGACGGCCACGACGTTGTACGGCGGCGGATAGGCCGGCAGATAGCCGCGGTGGAACACGGTCCAGCTCAGGATCTCCCCGCCACCGGCGATCGCGCTCCAGTCGAACTCGGCTGACAGGCACTCCGCGCAGACGGGGCTCGGCGGGTAGCGCCAGGCGTGGCAATCACGGCAACGCTGCAGCTTCCAGGCATGGTCTGCGATGCTTTGCCACATCGGGGCGTCGTAGTGACCGGCGATCCGGCGCGGTGTCGCCGGCGGTGTTGCTGGCGGTGTCGAAGCAGTCTTCATCTCGATTCCGTCATCGGCCATAGATGATCGAGATCGCCTTGCCGGCGATGTCCGACGCATAGTGAGCCCGCCGGCAGTCTCGCACCTGTCGCTCGCCGCAGACGCCGCGAAGCTGCCGGACGATCTCGACCTGGTGATTCCAGCCCTGCATGTAGGTTTCCGACAGATGGCCGCCGGAGGTATTGACCGGCAGCCCGCCGCCGGGGCCGATGCCGGTCTCGCGGACCAGCTTGTCGAACTCGCCGGGCCGGCAGTAGCCGTAGCCCTCGAGCGCCAGCGGGACATGGGTCGAGAAGCTGTCGTAGATCTGGACCAGGTCGATCTCGCCGGGGCCGCAAGCGGCCTCGTCGAAAGCGCGCTGCGCCGCGGCGGTCTGCGCATCGGCATAGAAGGTCTCGAGGCGCGGCGCCAGCGAGGTGGCGCCGCGATTCAGATCGTGGCGGCCGATCCCCTCGAAATACACCGGGTGGGGCGACAGCGCCCGGGCGCGCTCGGCGCTGGCGACGATCAGTGCGACGCCGCCGTCGTTGATCAGGCAGTAGTCGAACAGATGCAGCGGTTCGCAGATGTACGGTGACGCGAGGTAGTCCTCGATCGTGATCGGCTTCTGCATGATCGCCGCGGGGTTCAACGCGGCCCAGGCGCGTTCGGCAACTGCCACCGCACCGAGCGCACGCTCGTCGTAGCCGCGGGCGGACATGAAGCGGCGCTGGGTCAACGCATAGAGCGCGCCCTGGGAGGTCAGCCCCCATGGTGCGTGATAGACGTAGGACAGGTGGGCATCACCGCCCATCGCGTTGCTGCCGCCGTACTGGATCCTGTTCGAGCGCTGGGCATTGCCGTAGACCAGCGCGATCACCTCGGCAAGACCGGCCTCGATCGCGAGCACCGCCTGAAGCAGCGCGTTGACCGCGTCCGCCTGGCCACCCCATCGGACATCGAGCCCGAGCACCTCGCCGAGGCGCTCGTAGGCCGTCGTGTGCCCCGAGATCAGGCCGTCGAGCACGCCGCGCTCGATGCCGGCGTCGGCGAGTGCGGCCCGCAGCGCGATGGCGGCGTAGCCATACGAGTCGGTCGTCGACTCGCCGGCGCGGACCCGCTGCCAATCCCCCCGCCAGTCGCTGTGCCCGATCCCGATCACGGCGGCGCTGCGCCGCCGCGGCGGCCTGGAACCGGCCTGGGCGCTCAACTGTCGGCCTTGATCCGCGCCCGGCGGACGACGTCGGCCCATTTGTCGGTCTCCGCCTTGATGAACGAAGCCAATGCCGCCGGCGTGCCGGGCATCGGTTCGGCACCGATGGTGGTCAGTTGCTGACGCACCTGGGGATCGGCAAGCGCCCGATTCATCTGCTGGTTCAGCTGCTCGACGATCGCGGCATCGGTGCTCTTCGGTGCCAGCATGGCGACCCAGACGGAGGCCTCGATCTCCGGCAGTCCGAGCTCCGCGAAGGTCGGTACGTCCGGCAGTGACGGCGAACGCCGGGCGGACGTGATCCCGAGGATGCGGACGCGCCCGCTCCGGACGGCCGGTAGCGCCGTCGGCAGGACGTCGAAGTACATGTTGACGTGGCCGCCCATCAGGTCGGCGACGGCCGGCGCGCCCCCCTGATAGGGGACATGGGTGATGTCCAGTCCCGCACGCAGTTTCATCAGCTCTGCGAGCAGATGAGCACTGGTGCCGACCCCGCCGGAGGCGTAGGTCATCTTGCCGGGATTGGCCTTGGCGTAGGCGATCAGTTCCTGCAGCGTTGCTGCCGGGACCGACGGATGCACCTCGAGCACGAGCGGCGTCGACGCGGCCAGGCCGATCGGCGCGAAGTCCCGCTGCAGGTCGAAGTTGGCCTTTTCCGGGGACAGGATGATGTTGAACACCGTCGACGACGACAGCTGCAGCAGGTTGTAACCGTCTGCCGCGGCGCGCGCGGCGATCGCCGTCCCGGTCGTGCCGGTTGCGCCGGCCCGGTTCTCGACGACGATCGGACTTCCCATCTGCTGGCTCATCTTCTCCAGGATCGGACGGATCGTGACGTCCGCATTGCCACCGACCGGCCAGGGAACCATCACCTTGATCGGTCGCGCCGGGTAGCGGGCGGTCTGCGCGGGCGCGGCAGCAGGCAGCCCGGTGGCCACGGCGCCGCCGGCGGTGATGTTCAGGAAACGACGTCGATCCATAGGCTCCTCCAGGGTTCGGTCCGTGCCGCGACGGTCAGCCGTGACGCATGCGGTAGCGCTCGGTCATCAATGCCCGGGCGTTGGCCTTGTGCACCTTGCCGGTGTCCGTCAGCGGGATTTCGTCGGCGGTGACGATCTGCAGGAAACGCGGCACCTTGTACGCCGCGGCGGCCTGCCGGCAGTGCTCGAGCAGTTCGTCGACCGCAACCGACCGGTCTGTGCGCGGCACGACCATCGCGGAGACGATCTCTTCCCGTTCGTGATCCGGGACACCGACGACCACCGCCTGCTCGACCGCCGGGTGCGCCAGCAATACGTCCTCGACGTCGGCTGGTGTCACGTTGATGCCGCCGGTCTTGATCACGTCCTTGAACCGGCCCTTGAAAGTGAGACTGCCGTCCGCCTCGATGACGCCGATATCGCCGGTATAGAACCATCCGGCGTCGTCGATGCATGCTCGCGTCCGCTCCGGGTCCCGGTAGTAGCCCGGCGTCACCCGACCGCGCAGCCGGATCTCGCCGACCGCGCCGTCGGGCAACCGTTCGCGGGTCTCGGGGTCGACGATCGCGAGCTCGACACCGGGTAGCGGCCGCCCGACGTTGCGTGCCCGCGTCGCGATCGGATCGTGTCCGTCGGTCTGCACCGACTGGCCATAGCACTCCGTCAGGCCATAGCCGGTGATCATCTCGGTCGCGCCGATCTCGGCCATCCGCTCGATCATGTTGCTGCGGCAGATTCCGGTCCGCCAGCGCGACAGGTCGCGCTGCCTGCGATCGGGGTGGGCATGCAGCTGCAGCACGATCTGCGGCAGCGTATAGGCGCCGGTACAGCCCTCGGCCTCGATCAGCCGCAGCATCTCGCCGGCTTCATAGCGATACAGCAGCACCAGGGTGCCGCCGTGGGTCATGACGGCGAACAGCGCGTTCAGGCACGACAGGCTCCAGAACAGCGACGTCGGAACCAGCATGCGATCGTGCTCGGTCAGATGCATCCGCTCGCCGATCGCATGCATGTTGACGATGCTGTCGCGATGGGTCAGCCGGACCGCCTTCGAGCGCGCGGTCGAGCCCGAGGTGAACAGCAGCATTGCGGTATCGTCGGGCGCGATTGCGTGCTGCATGGCATCGAGCGTCGCATCCGCGACCTCGCCGCCCCGGCGAATCACGTCCTCGTAGGCGATTGCGCCCGGCGTCCGCGACTCGCCCGAGCCGATGATGGTCCGAAGCTGCGGCAGGGTCGTCTGCGGCTGAAGCTCCCCGAGCATCGCAACATAGTCATTGCCGAGGTAACGGTCCACCATGACCAGCACCGACGTATCGGTGCCCGCCAGGGCATGGTGCAGCTCTTCGCGACGCCACCAGGTGTTGAGCGCGACCAGCACCCCGCCGAGCAACATGACCGCGAAGTCGACGACCAGCCATTCGGCCTGGTTGCCCATCAGCAGCGCGACCTTGTCGCCGCGGCGCACGCCGAGCGCGTACAGCCCTTTGGCTAAGGCCCGGACCTCGGCCCGGAATGCGGCGTAGTCCAGCCGCCGGCGATGATCGACGACGAAATCACGGCCGCCGAAGCGAGCAGCCATCTCGTCCATCAGGTCGGGGCAAGTGTGGGCGCGGGGAAGGTCCATCGAACGAATGCAGGCTGGACATAGGAATGTCTACTTGTCGAGACAAGCTGTCAAGCGCGAGACGCGCGTCGCGACCCGTCGGTTCCGGACCATCGGCCCGGCAGGCAGTCCTGCGATGAGGTCGGTGGCGCCCCCGGGCGAGCCCGGAAGGCCGTCGCGAGATATCCGGGGCGCTACCGCCCTCCGGTCACGTCCAGTATCGCCCCGGTGACGTAGCTCGCTTCCGGCGAGATCATCCAGACCGCGGCATTCGCGACTTCCTCGGCAGTGCCGGCGCGCTTGACCGGCACCGACGGCGCCAGCCGCTCGAGGCGGCCGACCGCGCCCTGGCTGCTGTGGATCTCGGTCGCGATCAGCCCCGGCCGGATCGCGACGACCCGGACCGATTCCTCGGCGACCTCGCGCGCGAGCCCGATCGTCATCGTGTCGATCGCGCCCTTGCTGGCGGCATAGTCGACGTACTCGCCCGAACCGCCGAGCCGGGCCGCGGCCGAGGAGATGTTGACGATGGTGCCGCCGCTGCCGCCGTGGCGCGTCGAGATCCGCCGCAGCGCCTCGCGGGTCGGCAGGAAGGTGCCGAGCACGTTGATCCGGAACACCCGCTCGATCCGGGCCGTGTCCATCGTGTCGACGCGGCCGGCCGGTGCGACGACGCCGGCGCTGTTGATCAGGTCGGTGACCCGGCCGAGCTCGCGGTCGCAGGTCTCGAACAGCCGGACCACGTCGGCTTCGCTCGCGACGTCGGCCTGGACCGCCAGCGCGCGGCCGCCACCGGCGCGGATCGCGTCGACCACCGCGGCGGCTGCGGCCTGGTCGCGTGCATAGTTGACGCAGACCGCGTAGCCGGCGGCTGCGGCTCGCCGGGCGCAGGCCGCGCCGATGCCGCGGCTGCCGCCGGTGATCATGACAATGCGGGTCGGATTGGAAGAGGGCATGGTGTCGCGAGCTCCTGGTGAGTCGAAGTCGGGCAGCGGCCGGCACGGGCATCGCCGCGTATCGCCGTGCAGCGCCGCGTATCGCCGCGTATGGCCGTGCGGGGCCGTGCGGGGCCGTGCAGCGCCCGGACGCATGGCATTGTGCCGCAGTGTCCGGCTGCTGGTGAAAACCCTGAGAGGCCGGGGAGACGGCACGGTTCCGGCGCGCCGCGATGTCATCATCGCGTTCGACAGCGGTGGAGGAGGTGATGCGGATGAAGGCGAAGGCGGTTTCGTTGGCGATCGGCCTGTCCCTGGCAGCGGCGGCGAATGCCGGCACGGTGACGATCGTGACCTCGTTCCCGAAGGAGCTGACGCAGGCCTACAAGGTTGCGTTCGAGAAGCAGCACCCCGACATCAAGATCGAGATCCTGAACAAGGCGACGTCGCAGGGGATCGCATATGTCCGCGAGCTGCCGGCCGGGCAGCGGCCCGAGATCTTCTGGGCCAGCGCGCCGGATGCGTTCGAGGTGCTCAAGCGCGACCAGCTGCTGGCGCCGGTCGCGGACCTGGCCAACCCCGCGGTGCCGGCCAAGATCGGCAACTACGCGGTCAACGACCCGGGCGGCCGCTACCTCGGCCAGGCGCTGGCCGGCTACGGGCTGATGTGGAATACCCGCTACCTGCGCGCCAACAAGCTGCCGCCGCCGGCCGAATGGATCGATCTCGCCAAGCCGGTGTATTTCGGCCATGTCGCGATGAGCTCGCCGTCGCGCTCTGGCACCACCCATCTGACGGTCGAGACGATCCTGCAGGGCGAGGGCTGGGACAAGGGCTGGAGCCAGATGCTGGAGATCGCCGGCAACTGCGCGCAGATCACCGAGCGCAGCTTCGGCGTGCCCGACGGCGTCAACAACGGCCAGTTCGGCATCGGCCTGGTGATCGATTTCTTCGGGCTGGCCGGCAAGTACAGCGGCTTTCCGGTCGAGTTCGTCTATCCGAAGGTGACCGCGGTGGTGCCGGCCAACATCGGCCTGGTCGCCGGCGGCAAGAACAGCGAGGAAGCGAAGCAGTTCATCCGTTACTCGCTGTCGCAGGCCGGCCAGCTGATCCTGCTCGATCCGAAGGTCTCGCGGCTGCCGGTGCTGCCGGCCGAATCGTTCGGGGCGAAGGTGCCGGCCGACTATCCGAAGATCTTCGACATCGCCAAGCGGGCCAAGGTCCACTTCGACTCGGACCTGTCGGAGTCGCGCTACTACCTGGTGTCGAGCCTGTTCGACCAGACCATCACGTTCCGGATCAAGGAGCTGCAGGCGGCGACCAAGGCGATCCACGATGCCGAGGCCGCGCTCGCGAAGAAGCCGAACGGCGAGGGCACTGCGCTGGTCCGGCAGGCGCGCGACCTGGCGTTCGCGCCGATCGTCAGCGCCAGCCTGCTGAAGGATCCGAAGTTCCTCGAGACCTTCACCAAGAACAAGCGCGACGCCGCGGTCAACAAGACGATCACCGGGCTCGAGGGCAGCTGGAACGCCAAGGCTCGCGGCAACTACGAGAAGGCGCGCGAGCTCGCGCTGTCGGCCGTGGCGCTGGCGAAATAGCCGCCCCGGCCGGCATCCGCTGCGCACCTTCGTCTGCCGGTCCGCGATCTTGACCTCGTCCGCTGCGCCGCGATCGTGACCGCGCGCTGGTCGAGCGGCGCCGCACTGGTGGCGCTGGCGCTGCTCGCGTTCTTTGCGCTGTTCCTGCTGCTGCCGGTCGGCGCGGTGTTCTACAGCGCGTTCGTCAACGCCGACGGCAGCTTCACCGCCGGCCACTTCGCGGCGTTCTTCCACCAGTCGCTGATGTGGGAGGCGTTCTGGAACAGCCTCTACGTCGCGCTGATGAGTGCGCTGGTGGCGGCGCTGATCGCGGTGCCGCTCGCCTACTTCACGGTGCGCTTCCGCTTTCGCGGCTCGCTGCTGATCCAGACGCTCGGTGTGCTGCCGCTGATCATGCCGCCGTTCGTCGGCGCGGTCGCGATGCAGCTGATCTTCGGCCGCTCGGGCTCGGTCAATCTGCTGCTCGACGATGCGTTCGGCATCACGCTGCCGCTGATGGACGGCCTGACCGGCGTCATCTTCGTCGAGTCGATCCACTATTTCCCGTTCATCCTGATGAACCTGACGGTCGCGTTGCGCAACATCGACGCGGCGATGGAGGAGGCCGCGCTGAACCTCGGCGCCAAGGGCTGGCGGCTGTTCCGGCGCGTGGTGTTCCCGCTCGCCGCGCCCGGCTTCGTCGCCGGCGCATCGCTGGTATTCGTCAAGGTGTTCGACGATCTCGGCACGCCGCTGGTGCTCGGCGCGACCAACCTGCTGGCGCCGCAGGCGTATCTGCGGATCACCCAGGTCGGCCTCGACGATCCGCTCGGCTACGTGATCGGCGTGATCCTGGTCGTCTGCTCGATCCTGGCGCTGTGGCTGTCGGCGCGGGTGCTGAAGGGCATCGACTTCTCGACCACGCAGAAGGGCGGTGGCGGCCTGCGCCAGCGCACGCTCGGCCGCTTCGAGGCGCTGCTCGCGTACCTGTGGATCGGCCTGGTGCTGCTGGTGGTGCTGTCGCCGCATGTCGGCGTGCTGCTGCTGTCGTTCGCCAAGGTCTGGTCGTTCGCGCCGCTGCCGGACGCCTACACGCTCGAGCACTACCGGACCGTGTTCGCCGACTCGTCGCAGATGATCCACAACACGCTGCTGTACTGCGGGCTGGCGGCGCTGCTCGACGTGATCCTCGGCGTCGCGATCGCCTATCTGATCCTGCGCACGCGGTTGCCGGCGCGGCAGTGGCTCGACTGGATCGGCTCGGCGGCGCTGGCGATCCCGGGCGTCGTGCTCGCGATCGGCTACCTGCGCTTCTTCAAGGGCGTCACCGTTCCGGGCACGACCACGCTGGTCACGTCGACCTGGGTGCTGATCATGATCGCCTATGCGATCCGGCGGCTGCCGTATGCGCTGCGTGCCTGCTACGCGGTGCTGCAGCAGATCGACCGTTCCCTGGAGGAGGCGGCCGAGAACCTCGGCGCCGGCAAGCTCGCGACGATTCGCCGGATCGTCGTGCCGCTGATGGCCGGCGGCATCCTCGCCGGCTTCGTCACCAGCTTCATCACCGCCGCGGTCGAGCTGTCGGCGACGATCCTGCTGACCTCGGCCGAATCGCAGGCGCCGATCAGCTACGGCATCTACCTCTACATGCAGAGCGTCTCGGGCCGCGGTCCTGGCGCCGCGCTCGGCGTGCTGGCGATCGTGATCGTCGCGATCGGCACCGCGCTGTCCCATCACTTCGTCGAACGCGCGTCGCGCCGCCTCGAAGCGGCGGCCGCGGTCGCCGATGCGCCGGCGCCGGCGGCAGGCGCCGCCACCGTCGAATCAGGGAATCTCCGTCAAATGTCCACCTCCACCCAATGACATCGCAGCTGCGCAAGGTCGCGGTCGAGTGCCGCAACATCGGCCTGGCCTACGGCGCGACCGAAGTGCTGAAAGACGTCAGCCTGCGGATCGAGCCCGGCGAGTTCTTCGCGTTGCTCGGACCGTCGGGGTCGGGCAAGTCGACGCTGCTGCGGCTGATCGCCGGCTTCAACCGGCAGGACCGCGGCGAGCTGCTAGTCGACGGCCGCGACATCGGCGCGGTGCCGCCGCATGCCCGCAACATCGGCATGGTGTTCCAGAGCTACGCGCTGTGGCCGCATCTGACGGTGTTCGACAACGTCGCGTTCGGGCTGGTCGAGCGGCGTGTCGCCAAAGCCGAGATCCGGCGGCGGGTCGGCGAGGCGCTCGAGACCGTCGGCCTCGGCGCCTATGCGGCGCGGCGGCCGAGCCAGCTGTCGGGCGGCCAGCAGCAGCG
Organism: Lautropia sp.; assembly: GCA_050249335.1. GTDB lineage: Bacteria > Pseudomonadota > Gammaproteobacteria > Burkholderiales > Burkholderiaceae_E > Lautropia. Next base: position 48,398 of record JBFWQR010000006.1, on the reverse strand, counting down.
GGTAGCGCTGGCGCGCACGATCGTCATCGAGCCGCAGGTGCTGCTGCTCGACGAGCCGCTGTCGAACCTCGACAAGAATCTGCGGGTCCAGATGCGCCAGGAGCTGCTCGCGCTGCAGCGCCGGCTCGGCATCACGACGCTGTTCGTCACCCATGACCAGGAAGAGGCAATGACCACCGCCGACCGGATGGCGGTGCTCGACCACGGCGTGGTCCAGCAGGTCGGGGCGCCGGCCGAGCTCTACGATTCGCCGGCCAATCGCTTCGTCGCGACCTTCGTCGGCACCACCAACCTGCTCGAGGGCCGGGTCATCGAACGGCTGCCGCGGCGCCTGACGCTGGCGATCGACGGCCTCGGCACGCTGGCGCTGCCGATGCGTGCCGGCATTCCGGCCGGCGAGCGGCTGATCGTCTGCCTGCGGCCGCAGGCACTCGGCGTCGAGCCGGCCAAGGCGACCGGCTTGGCCGGCTCGGCCGGCGCGGCAGAGACGGGAGGCATCGCGGGCGCGGCGACCCGCAACGGCGCGGCGCCGGTGTTCGACCCGGTAGTTGCAGCGGCATTCGCACCGCCGCCGCAGCACTTTGTCGGCGTCGTCGAGGACGGCGAGTTCCTCGGCGAAGTCATTCGCTACCGGGTCCGGGTCGGCAACTGCGTGCTGACCGTCAATCGCGTGCACCGGCCCGGCGGCGTGCTGCTGGCGTCGGGCAGTGCGGTCGACATCATCATCGATCCGGCCGCGGTGCGCCTGCTCGCCGGCTGAAAGGAAAACGCCCCCGTTGACGCCCTTCGGGCGGGAGACTTCGGCCGGAGGCCGAAGTCGCTGCGCTGGCACGAACAGTCCGCAGGGACTGTTCGTGTCCCGCTGCGCCTCCCCACTGGGGGCGCCGCCGGCGGCCGGGCAAAGCCCGCTCCGCGGCGACTGCTTGGTTCGACCTGTTTCATGCGACGCGGGTGGCGCGCAGCGCGGTGGAACCCCCCCGCATTCATGCCCGCACCGAGGCGTTCGCGCCGACGCGTTCGCGCGCGCGGTGCGACAATCGCAGCGGGCGGTACCGCTCCCGGGTACCGCGACTGCGGAGGACGCAATGATCCGTGACATTCAAGGCCGCCGCGTACTGCTCGGCGCGGCTGTTGCCACTGCGACGCTGGCCGCGGCCCGGGCGGCGGCAGCGCTCGATCTCTCGTCGCTGTCGCAAGGCGATGCCACCGCCGGCGTGCGGGCGGCGCTCGAGAAGGGCGCCGCGGTGGCGGTCGACAAGCTCGGTATCGAGAACGGTTTTCTCGGCAACCCGAAGGTCAAGATCCCGTTGCCCGACGGGCTGCGCCAGGCCGAGAAGGTGATGAAGATGATGGGCCGGCAGCAGCAGTTCGACGACCTGGTCGTCAGCATCAATCGCGCCGCCGAGACCGCGGTGCCGCAGGCGCGGCCGCTGCTGCTCGCGGCGATCAAGTCGATGAGCGTCTCCGACGCCAAAGGCATCCTGGCCGGCGGCGAAGACTCGGTGACGCGCTTCTTCCGCGACAAGACCGAGACATCGCTGACCGCCAAGTTCCTGCCGACGGTCAAGCAGGTGACCGACAAGGTCGGGCTGGCACAGCGTTACAACAGCCTGGCCGGCCAGGCCGCGAGCCTCGGCGCCATCAAGTCCGACAACGCCAAGATCGAGAACTACGTGACCAACCGGACGCTCGCCGGGCTGTTCACGATGATTGCCGACGAAGAGCGTGCGATCCGCCGCGACCCGGTCGGCACCGGCTCGGCGATCCTGAAGAAAGTGTTCGGCCGCTGACCGCCTCCTAGAGGGCGCGGCGTCATCGTCACGGCTCCGACCCTCCGAGGCCGCCGGCGTGGCTGATCAACCGGCGGCGGCTGCGCCGTCGCGGATCGCGAGCGATGTTGCGCTGATCGTGGCCGCCGGCTGCTGCGCCGGCGGCTACGTCGGCAAGGTGCCGCTGGCGCTGCCGCAACTGCAGGCCGATTTCGCGATGTCGCTGGTCGAGGCGAGCCTCGTGATCTCGTTCATGCTGCTTGCCGCGGTGCTGGTCGGCATCGTCGGCGGCATGGTTGCCGACCGCTTCGGCCAGCGCCGCATGATGGTCATCGGGCTGTCGACGCTCGCGTTCGCCGGGCTCGCCGGCGCAGCCAGCGACTCGGTCGCGCTGCTGCTGGCGAGCCGCGCGCTCGAGAGCGTCGGCTTCCTCGCGACCGTGCTGCCCGGACCGGCGCTGCTGGTCCGGCAGGTGCCGCCGGCGCGGCTGCGGGCCGTGATGGGGTTCTGGTCGAGCTACATGCCGGCCGGCATGGCCGCGGTGATGCTGGCCGGCCCGTGGCTGATGCAGTCGATCGGCTGGCGCGGCATCTGGGCCGGTGGCGCGGCCGCGGCGCTGCTGCTGGCGCTACTGGTCCGGCTGCGGCTGCCGGCCGATCGCGACGTCGGCGCGGCGACCGTCACCACCGGCGCGCTGGTCGCGCAGACGCTCTCGAGTCCGCGCCCCTGGCTGCTCGCCTGCGTCTTCTGCTGCTATACCGGGCAGTGGATGGGCCTGTTCGGTTTCCTGCCGACGATGTACCAGCAACTCGGCGTCGGCGCGACCGCCGCCGGCTGGCTGACGGCGTTCGGCGTGCTGGTCAACATCGCCGGCAACATCGGCGCCGGCGCATTGAGTGCGCGCGGCGTGCCGCGGCACCGGGTGGTGATTCTCTCCTCGCTGACGATGCTGGTCTGCGCCTGGATCGTGTTCGCCGGCCGGGCGCCGTTCGCGCTCGCCTACGGCGCGCTGCTCGCATTCTCTGCGGTCGGCGGCCTGATCCCGGGTACGCTGTTCGCGAGCGCGCCGTCGTTCGCACCATCGCCGCGGACCCTCTCGACGACGACCGGGCTGATGCAGCAGGGCTCGGCGGTCGGCCAGTTCGTCACGCCGCCGCTGCTCGCGGCGATGGTCGCGATGGTCGGCGACTGGTCCGCGAGCTGGCTGGTGACCGGCGCGCTGGCGCTGGTCAATGTCGGGCTCGCGATGGCGATGCGGCGAGTGGCGCCGCGCGGGTAGCGCCGGGCAACGGCGGCTGCCGCGGGGGTGGGCGGGGGGGGGGGGGGGTGGGGGCGGTCGGCGCTGCGCGCCGACTGCCCTGCGCTGCTCGGCCGGAGGGGCTCGTCGCCAACTCGCTGCGCTCCCGCCGAGCGCTGCGCGCTCGTCACTCGCTGCGCTCAAACAGGGGCGACGAAATCAGATGAACGAAGCGCGCTGCGCGCGCGCCCCTCCGCCCTGCGCTGCTCGGCGCCCCCAACGCCCCCCGCCCGAGCCCACCCCCGCGGCAGCCGCCGTTGCCAACACCAGCCGAGCATGCGACGAGCAAAAGCGGATCGCCGTGTGTTGGTGTGGGGGGCCACACACGTGCGCGCAGCTCGCGAGGAACGGGCCGTCCGCACCAACTCCCACCACCAAAGCGGCCCGATCACTCGAACGTTCGCATGCTGCAATCCATCTGGGCATGCTCGGCTGGGAGTTGCAACGGCGGCCGGGGCGGGGTGGCTCGGGTGGCGGGCGTTGGGGGCGCCGAGAAGCGCAGGACGGATGGCCGCGCGGCGTCAGCCGCGCTTCGTACTCTGATTTCGTCGCCCCTGTTTGAGCGGAGCGAGTGGCGCTCGCGCAGCGAGCGACGGGAGCGTAGCGAGTTGGCGACGAGGCCATCCGTCCGAGCATCGCAGGGAAGTCGGCGCGCAGCGCCGACCGCCCCCTCCGTCCGCCACCCGAGCCACCCCGCCCCGGCCGCCGTTGCCAGCGGCACAGACGGCAAGACCCGGCCAGATTCAGCTGCCGCGCGCCACCGGCCGCCCCGGATCCGCGACCCATTCGCTCCACGATCCGGCGTAGAGCCGGCTGCCGGGAATGCCGGCATGCTCCATCGCGAGCAGGTTGTGGCAGGCGGTGACCCCCGAGCCGCACTGATGGACGATGCTGGCGGGATCGCGATCGCCGAGCAGTGCCTCGAACTCGTCGCGCAGCGCTTCGGCGGGCTTGAAGCGCCCGTCGGGGCGCAGGTTGCGGCCGTGGAAGCGGTTGATCGCGCCCGGGATGTGGCCGGCGACCGGATCGATCGGCTCGACCGCGCCGCTGTAGCGCTCGGCGGCCCGTGCGTCGAGGACCTGTAGCGCATCGACCTGCAGCGCATCGGGGCTGGCGATCGCCGCGACGATCGCGTCGACCGGGACCAGCGCGAGCCGCGACGGCCGCGCCGGATCGAGCCGGCCCGGACGTGCCGGCGCCGGCGTCGGTTCGGTGGCGAGCGGGTAGCCGGCGGTGCGCCAGGCGCGGAGGTCGCCGTCGAGCACCGCGACCGCGTCGTGACCGAGCCAGCGCGCCATCGCCCAGACCCGGCCGGCCATCGCGCCGCCGTGCGAATCATAGGCGACCAGCTGGGTATCGTCGGAAACGCCGAGCGCCTCGAGCCGGCGGCGGAACGCTTCGCGGTCGGGCAACGGATGGCGGCCGTTGCTGCCGGTCATCGGGCCCGACAGGTCGCGGTCCATGTGCAGGAAGTGCGCCGACGGGATGTGGCCCTCGGCGTAGGCACGCTCGCCGGCCGAAGTGTCGGCGAGGTCGTGCCGGCAGTCGATGACGACGCAGTGGTCGATCGCCGCGGCGAGCTCCTCGACCGAGATCAGCGTGGTCCAGCGCCGCGTCATGGCCGGAGGTTCATTGGCATGCCGGTCATCCGCCTCATTCGCGTCCGCCGTTGATCCGGATCACGCGCCGCGGCTGGCCGTCCTGTCGTGATGCCCGCGGCTCGATCGCGGCAATGCCGCTGTCACCGCCGGCGACCCGGTCGACGTCGCCGAGCTCGCGGCGCAGGAACTCGTGGAAATGCTGCATGCCGTTCTCCATCGGACTCTGGTAGGGACCGGTCTGGTTCTCGCCGCGTTCGAGCAGCGCCTGCCGGCCCGCGTCCATGCGGACCGCGATCTCGTCGTCCTCGGCCGCGGTCTCGAGATACGCCGCCCGCTCGGCATCGACGAAGCCGCGCTCGAACCAGACGATCTCTTCCGGGTAGTAGAACTCGACGACGTTGGTGGTGTGTCGCGGGCCGCGCGGAATCAGCGACGACACCACCAGCACGTTCGGATACCACTCGACCATCAGGTTCGGAAAGTAGGTCAGCCAGATCGCGCCGTATTTCGGCAGGCGGCCGCCGTTGAAGCGCAGGATCTCGTCATGCCACTTGCGGTAGGCCGGCGTGCCCGGATCCTTCAGGTCGCGATGCAGGCCGACCGTCTGCACCGAATACCAGTCGCCGAATTCCCAGCGCAGATCGTCGCAGTCGACCATCCGGCCGAGGCCCGGATGGAACGGCTCGACGTGGTAGTCCTCAAGATAGACCTCGATGAAGGTCTTCCAGTTGTACGGGCACTCGTGGACGTGGACGTGATCGAGCCGGTAGCCGCTGAAGTCCAGGTCGGCGCGGCAGGCGACCCCTGCCAGGTCGGCGGCGACGTCGCGCGGGCCCTCGAACAGCAGCCCCTGCCAGTCCTGCAGCCGGGAGGACGGCAGATGCAGGCACGGCTGCTCGGCGAAGTGCGGCGCGCCGAGCAACCGGCCCTTCAGATCGTAGGTCCAGCGATGCAGCGGGCAGACGATCGCGTCGGTGTTGCCGGAGCCGTTCAGCATGATCGCCTGCCGATGGCGGCAGACGTTGGACAGCAGCGCGATCTCGCCGGCGCCGCCGTCCGCGTCGTTGCCGCTTGCCTGGCCGGGCGCGTGACCGCCGGGCTGACCGGAAGCCGGCTGCCGGACCAGCACGCGACCCTCGCGCTCGGCCGGCAGCGCATGGTAGTCACCGATTTCCGGCACCATCAGCCGGTGTCCCCGATAGCCGGGGCCATTGTCGAAGAGGTGGTTCAGTTCGCGTCGATGCAGCGATTCGCTGAAGTACGCGGCAACCGGCAGTTGCGCCGCCGGCCGGCGAAGGTGCGCCAAACGCCCGATGTCCGACATGATGGACCCGAGTCCCTCCGAAGTGAGGTTGCCAAACCTGCCCCGAAAAGTGGGAGGGCGAGTGTACCCGCAAACGGTCCGGTCCGCCCGAACCCCCGGCCGGCAGTCCGGCCGGGTCGGCGGCAGCGGGTGCCGCGACCATTGAAAGTCAATTCTCGCAACGCTGTCGCAAGTGACCGCCGCCCCGGTCGGCTGCTGCGGCACCGGCCGCCGGGGTCGACTAGAATGCCGGCTTCCGTCGACCGAACATGAACGAACCAATCAGCCGACCCGGCGGCGCCGCCGACACGGCCGGCGCGGCCGCTGCCGAAAGCGCCGCGCCCGACGCAACGCCGGCGTCGTTCGAAACCGCGATGATCGAGCTCGAGGCGCTGATCGGCCGGATGGAAGACGGGCGGCTGCCGCTCGAGGACTCGCTCGCCGCCTATCAACGGGGTGTCGTGCTGGTCAAGTATTGCCGCGACACGCTCGGTGCGGCGGCGCAGCGCGTCCGGATCCTCGAAGCCGATCTGCTGCAGCCGTTCGACGGCGCGGTCGATGTCGCGGATGACTGATCGGCAGGCATCCTGGGCCGACTGGGTCGGCCAGTGCGGCAGTCAGGTCGAAGCGGCGCTCGAGCGGGTGCTGCCGCCGGCCGACTCGGGGCAGGGTGCCGGGCTCGCACCGGACCGCTTGCACGAGGCGATGCGGTATGCCGTGCTCGGCGGCGGCAAGCGGGTCAGGCCGCTGCTGGTCTACGGCGCCGGCGAGATCTCCGGCGCCGACAGCCGGTTGCTCGATGGCGCCGCCTGTGCGGTCGAACTGATCCACGCCTACTCGCTGGTCCACGACGACCTGCCGTGCATGGACGACGACGCGTTGCGTCGCGGCAAGCCGACCGTGCACAAGCAGTACGACGAGGCGACCGCGATGCTGGTCGGCGACGCGCTGCAGGCGCTCGCGTTCAGCGCGCTGGTGGCGCCGGTGGTCGCGACCGCGGCAACCGCGGAGTCGCCGCCGCCGATCGCGGCGATGGTCGCAACGCTGGCGCGCGCCGCCGGCTCGCTCGGCATGGCCGGCGGCCAGGCGCTCGACCTGGCCGCTATCGGACGGCACCTGGAGCGGCCGCAGCTCGAGACGATGCACCGGCTGAAGACGGGGGCGATGCTCGCGGTCTCGGTCGAGCTCGGCCTGCTGGCCGGCGGGCCGCCGCAGCCCGCCGCCGCGGTCGCGCTGGCCGACTACGGCGCGGCGATCGGCCTCGCGTTCCAGGTGGTCGACGACATCCTCGACGTGACGGCGGACTCGATGACGCTCGGCAAGACCGCCGGCAAGGACCAGGCCCAGGACAAGCCGACCTATGTGTCGATGCTCGGCCTCGAGCCTTCGCGCGAGCTGGCACAGTCGTTGCGGCAGCGGGCCCATGCGGCGCTGCAGCCGTTCGGCGACAAGGCGGCGCGGCTGCGGCAGCTGGCCGACTTCGTCGTCGACCGCTTGCACTGACGGCAGCAGTCGCTGCCGGAGGCATCCATTCGAATCGGGATCAGGCCATGACGACGACGGACAATACCGGCACGCTGCTCGGGACGATCGACAGCCCGGCCGACCTTCGGCGGCTCGATCGCGGCAAGCTGAAGCGGCTCGCCGTCGAATTGCGGCAGTTCGTGCTCGACTCCGTGTCGCGGACCGGCGGCCACCTGTCGTCGAACCTCGGCACCGTCGAGCTGACGATCGCGCTGCACTACGTCTTCGATACGCCGTTCGACCGGCTGGTCTGGGACGTCGGCCATCAGTCGTATCCGCACAAGATCCTGACCGGCCGGCGTGCCGCGATGGCCAAGTTGCGCCAGTACCAGGGTATCTCGGGTTTCCCGCGGCGCAGCGAGAGCGAGTACGACACGTTCGGCACCGCGCACTCGTCGACCTCGATCTCGGCCGCGCTCGGCATGGCGGTCGCGTCCCGCCAGAAGGGCGAGAACAAGGGGCCCGGGCGACGGCGCCATGTCGCGATCATCGGCGACGGCGCGATGAGCGCCGGCATGGCGTTCGAGGCGATGAACAACGCCGGTGTGATGTCGGACATCGACCTGCTGGTGATCCTGAACGACAACGACATGTCGATCTCGCCGGCGGTCGGCGCGCTGAACCGCTATCTGGCGCGGGTGCTGTCGGCGCGGCCGCTGCTGAAGGCGCGCGACGCGGCCCGCTCCGTGCTGTCGAAGATGCCGCCGGTCTACGAGCTGGCCAAACGGCTCGAGGAGCATGCCAAGGGCATGGTGGTGCCGGCGACGCTGTTCGAGGAGTTCGGCTTCACCTACTTCGGCCCGATCGACGGCCACGACCTCGATTCGCTGGTGCCGACGCTGCAGAACCTGCGGACGCTGTCGGGGCCGATCTTCCTGCACGTGATTACCCGCAAGGGGCAGGGCTACAAGCTCGCCGAGGCCGATCCGATCCTCTATCACGGCCCCGGCAAGTTCGATCCGGCCGAGGGTATCAAGGCGCCGGCGGCGCCGAGCAAGCCGACCTACACCAAGGTCTTCTCCGACTGGATCTGCGACATGGCTGCGGTCGAGCCGCGCCTGGTCGCGGTCACGCCGGCGATGCGCGAAGGTTCGGGGCTGGTCGAGTTCGAGCAGCGCTTTCCCGAGCGCTATCACGACGTCGGCATCGCCGAGCAGCATGCCGTGACGTTCGCCGCCGGGCTTGCCTGCGAAGGCCTGAAGCCGGTGGTCGCGATCTATTCGACCTTCCTGCAGCGCGGCTACGACCAGCTGATCCACGACGTCGCGTTGCAGAACCTGCCGATCGTGTTCGCGCTCGATCGCAGCGGCCTGGTCGGTGCCGATGGCGCGACCCACGCCGGCGCCTACGACTTCGCCTACCTGCGCTGCATCCCGAATCTGACCGTGATGGCGCCGGCCGACGAGAACGAATGCCGGCAGATGCTGGTCACCGCCACCCAGTGCAAGGGCCCGGCGGCGGTCCGCTATCCGCGTGGCAGCGGCCCCGGCGTCGCGATCGTCAAGGAACTGGCCGGCGTGCCGTTCGGCAAGGGCGAGATCCAGCGCACCGGCCGGCGGATCGCGCTGCTCGCGTTCGGTTCGATGGTCGCGCCGGCGCTGGTCGCCGGCCAGGCGCTCGATGCGACCGTGGTCAACATGCGTTTCGTCAAACCGGTCGATGCGGCGCTGCTCGCGGAGCTGGCGCGCGACCATGAGGCGTTCGTCACGATCGAGGAGCACGTGGTGATGGGCGGTGCCGGCAGCGCCTGCGCCGAGGCGCTCGCTGCCGCCGGCGCCTCCCGGCCGCTGCTGCAGCTCGGGTTGCCCGACCGTTTCATCGACCACGGCGACCATGCGCAGCTGCTGCGGCTCGAAGGGCTCGACGGCGCCGGCATCGAGGCATCGGTGCGGCGTCGCTTCGGCGAGCTGCTCGCCGGCGAGTCGCGGGCCCGGCTGGTCGTCAGCCGCTGAGGCGCCTCGGCAAACGCCGAGGTGCCCGGCAAAAGAAAACCGCCCAGGTTCTTCGCGAAGCTCTGAACGTGGGCGGAAGAGAGGAGACTAGGAGACTGAACGGCGCGGGCACCAACACGGGTGCGACACCACCGTAGCCATGATTGTGCGCGCGCAGGCTTCGCCCAGCTAGTCCGTTCGTCTGCTTCGTCCGTCCGTTCGACGCCCGAGTTGTTGCAAAATTCGCAAATCAGCGGGATGCCGGCCATGTCAATCGCCGGTTGAAATCGGGCCGCCGGCCGTGCCGTGCCGCTTGCGTTCCCCAATTCAGGGGCTTTCACCCCATTTCGGCGCGATCGAACGCCAAATTCTGCGGATTCGGCTACCCCAGCCGGCCTCGGACCCCGGTCGGTGACCGCCGCGCCGGGACGGCGCAGCGGCGAGTTTGTCGTGCCGACGACGAAAAAAAAGTTGCAGGGGCGTTGTGCATTCGCGACGAAACAGCGGCTTTCGACCGAAAATAGCCACTCATCCCGATGGGTTATTGGCGTTTCCGCGGCAGTGAATCAAGCCTTTGGCCGCGTCGGCTCCGGCAGCCCGCGAACAGATGGCGCTACCTCAGCCTTTTTGCAGCTGTCGCCGGATCAGATCGGTCGTGGCCCACGCGCCTTCGCGCGTCCAGGGGTTGACTTTGATCGATTGCACCACCGCATCCGGCGACAGATAGCGCGCCGATTGCGATTCGCCATCCACCAGCGCCGGCTGGAACGAGACCGGCACTTTCAGGTCGTAGAGCATCAGCCGTTCGCGGTGCAGCACCGTCACCGCTCCGTCGACGACCTGCGCGGTCGAATCGATGACGCCGATCGGCACTGCGCGCCGGGCCAGCGCGCGCCCGATGCCGGCTTCCTCCTGGCATTCGCGAACCAGCGTCTCGAGCGGGGTCTCGTCGCCGGCGATGCCGCCGCCGACCAGCGTGTCGTAGCAACCCGGATCGACCGCCTTGGAATCGGCGCGGCGTGCCACCCAGATCCGCAGTTGCGACTTCTCGAGCGTGAAGACGTTGACCTGGACCGAGCGCAGCAACAGCCCGAGCGGCCGGAGCAGCCCGCGCTCGACGGTCAGCAGCGGCTCGGTCTCGGCGGCGCCGTAGAGATGGACCCGCTCGCCGCGCCAGCCGGGCAGCAGGCCGTCCTGGTGCAGCCGCTCCGCCCATTCGGCCAGCCAGCGGTTCAGCGTATCGAGCGGGATCAGGCCCGGTTCGCCGCGCCGATCGACGCCGCGGACCCGTACCGCCGGCGCCGGCGGCGTACCTTCGTCGGCGACCTTGAACAGATCCGGCGGCAGTCGCGGCAGCCAGTGCCGGCCGATCGCACCGATGATCTCGTTGCGGAACCACAGCGGCGCGAACCCCGGTACCGGAGTCGGCAACGTCGAACTGAGCAGTGCCGTGGCAGTGACGATTCCGCTCATCGCCGGTCCCCCTGCAACTGTCCGTCAATCGCGGAAATTGCTCATCGTCAGCGGCAGGTCGGTGATCTCGCGCCGGATCAGCCCGATCGCGGTCTGCAGGTCGTCCCGCTTGGCGCCGCTGACCCGGACCGTATCGCCCTGGATCGACGCGGTGACTTTCAGCTTCGCGTCCTTCAGGATCCGCACGATCTTCTTGCCGGCGTCCGACGGCACGCCGTGGCGGATCGTGATCGGCTGCTTGAGCCGGTCGCCGGAAATCTTCTCGGATTCGCCCTGGTCGAGGAAGCGGACGTCGACGTTGCGCTTGGCCAGCTTGGCGAGCAGCACGTCGCGAACCTGGCCGAGCTTGAAGTCGTCGTCGGCGAACGCGGTCATCGACTTGTCGGCGAGCTCGATCCGGGCGTCCGAACCCTTGAAATCGAACCGGTTGCCGATCTCCTTGTTGGCCTGGTCGACGGCATTGCGCAGTTCGACCAGATTGGCTTCGCAGACGACATCGAACGAAGGCATCGGAACTCCGCCAGCAGTGCAAGCCGCTATTGTGCCAGCCCGCGATCCGGATCCGGGCGTTCGCGGGCAGGGCGGCGGCTGGCCGCGGCGGCGAGCAGTGCGACAATGAGGTGTCATTCCATTCGAACCATCGGCCGAAGCCAACCGTCATGAAAGCCCAATCGAGTTCCACCGCGCGTTCAACCCCGGGGGATGCGCTGCCGCTTCGCAGCGGCGGACGGTTGCTGGTCGACCAGTTGCTGGTGCACGGCGTCCGGCGCGCCTTCTGCGTACCCGGCGAGAGCTATCTGCCGGTGCTCGATGCGCTCTCGGACGTCCGCGACCGGATCGCGCTGACGGTCTGCCGCCAGGAGGGCGGCGCCGCCAACATGGCCGAGGCCTGGGGCAAGCTCGGCGACGGGCCCGGCATCTGCTTCGTGACCCGCGGTCCCGGCGCAACCAACGCCGCGATCGGCGTCCACACCGCGCAACAGGACAGCACGCCGATGATCCTGTTCGTCGGCCAGGTCGGGTCGGACTTCGTCGAGCGCGAAGCGTTCCAGGAAGTCGATTACCGGCGCATGTTCGGGTCGATCGCCAAGTGGGTCGCCAGCATCGACCGGGCCGACCGGATGCCCGAGCTGATCGCCCATGCGTTCCATGTCGCGACTTCGGGCCGGCCCGGCCCGGTGGTGCTGGCGCTGCCCGAAGACGCGCTGGCGCAGACCGCGGCGGTCGCCGACGCGCGGCCGTACCGCGCAGCGCAGGCCTGGCCGGGGCCGGCGCAGATGGCCGAGATGCAGGCGCTGATCGATGCCGCCGAGCGGCCGCTGCTGCTGCTCGGCAGCTCGTTCTGGAGCGAGCCGGCGCGCCAGGCGGTGGCGCGCTTCGCCGAGCGCAATACGCTGCCGGTGCTGTGCGCCTGGCGCTTCCAGGACGCCTTCGACAACCGCCACCCGCACTACGGCGGCGAGGTCGGCATCGGGGTCAATCCGAAGCTCGCGGCACGCCTGCGGGCTGCCGATCTGATCGTCGCGGTCGGCGCCCGGCTCGGCGAGATGACCACCTCGGGCTACACGCTGCTCGAGGTGCCGGTGCCGGCGCAACGGCTGGTCCATGTCTATCCCGATCCCGACGAGCTCGGCCGGGTCTACCAGCCCGACCTCGCGATCGTCTCGTCGGCCGAGCATTGGGGCCGTTCGCTCGATGCGCTGACGTCGGGCGGGACGGCGGGCGGGGCAGGCGGGGCGGCGGGGAAGACGGCCGGCACGGCGGGCGCCACGCCGGCGCGAGCCGAGTGGCTGGCGGCGACTCAGGCCGACTACGCCGCCTGGCGCCGGCCGCGGCCGCAGCCCGGCGCGCTCGACTATCCGGCGATCATGCTGCAGCTCGACGAGCGGCTGCCGCCGGACGCGATCCTGACCAACGGCGCCGGCAATTTCGCGACGCCGCTGCATCGCCTGTATCGCCACCGCGGCCACAAGACCCAGCTCGCGCCGAGTTCCGGCGCGATGGGCTATGCGGTGCCGGCGGCGGTCGCGGCCAAGCTGGCCCGGCCGGACCGGATCGTCGTGGCCGTGACCGGCGACGGCGATTTCATGATGACCGGGCAGGAGCTCGCGACCGCGACCCAGTACGGCGCCGCGATCACCGTATTGCTGGTCAACAACGGCATGTACGGTACGATCCGGATGCATCAGGAGCGGCACTATCCCGAGCGGGTCCACGGCACCGATCTGGTCAATCCGGCGTTCGATGCGCTGGCGCGCGCCTACGGCTGCGTCGGCGAGCGGGTCGAGACCACCGCCGCGTTCGCGCCGGCATTCGAGCGGGCACTGGCGGCCAACCGCAACGGCCAGTCGGCGCTGCTCGAGCTGCTGATCGATCCGCAGGCGATCACGGTGAATCAGACCATCGACGAGATCCGGCGCCAGGCGAAACAGACGCAATAGCGCGAGCCGGCGTGATCGCGGGCAGCGGCCGGACAGACCAGCCGCAGCGCTGCGTCCGAACCCCGACTACACGACAGCGAGGCACCAAGTCATGAACCAGAGCCAGTCCGCAGCCGGTTCCGTCGCCGGTTCGGCGTTGGAACAGCTGAAGACGATGACGACGGTGGTCGCCGACACCGGCGACTTCAACGCGATGAAGGCGTTCACGCCGCGCGACGCGACCACCAATCCGACGCTGATCCTGAAGGCGGTGCAGAAGCCCGAATACGCCGGCCTGCTGGCGCAGGTGGCGAGCCAGCACGCCGGCGCGTCGGTCGAGGACCTGTGCGACCGGTTGCTGGTCGCGTTCGGCATCGAGATCCTGAAGCTGATCCCGGGCCGGGTCTCGACCGAGGTCGACGCACGGCTGTCGTTCGACACCGAAGCCTCGGTGGCGAAGGCGCACGCGCTGATCGGCCTCTACCAGGTTGCCGGCATCGGGCGCGACCGCGTGCTGATCAAGGTCGCGTCGACCTGGGAAGGCATCGCCGCGGCCGAGCGGCTCGAGCGCGAAGGCATCCACTGCAATCTGACGCTGCTGTTCGGCTTTCCGCAGGCGGTCGCCTGCGCCGATGCCGGCGTCACGCTGATCAGCCCGTTCGTCGGCCGCATCTACGACTGGTACCGCAAGAAGGACGGCCGCGACTACGAAGGCGACGAGGATCCGGGCGTCCAGTCGGTCCGCCGCATCTATACCTACTTCAAGCGCTTCGGCTACGAGACCGAAGTGATGGGGGCGAGCTTTCGCAACACCGGTCAGATCCTGGCGCTGGCCGGCTGCGACCTGCTGACGATCAGCCCGGACCTGCTCGCTCAGCTCGCCGGTATCAACGAGCCGATCGCGCGCCGGCTCGATCCGCAGACCGCGAAATCCGCGACGGTCGCGCGCGAGCGCTTCGACGAGCCGCACTTCCGCTTCGCGCTGAACGAGGACGCGATGGCGACCGAAAAGCTTGCCGAGGGGATCCGCGCGTTCGCGGCCGACGCGCGCGCGCTCGACGACCGGATCGCAGAGAGCCGGTGACCGGCATGCTGGTGCTGCGCGCCGCACTGCTCGCTGCCGCGTTGGCGGTCGCCGGCTGCGCGGCGGTGTCACCGGTCGGCGGCGATCCGGGCGCCGGCCGGTCGCCAGCCGACGATCGGGGCGTCCGCGATTGCCTGGCGCTGTTCGAAGAGCTCGACCGGCTGGCGCTGACCACCGACACGCGCGACGGCGCTGCCTACCGCGTGCCGGGGTTCCCGTACCTCCGGACCGATCGCTTCACCGCGTCGTTCGCCGCTGACGCGGTCGGCGACGACGCGCAGTGGCCGGCCTGGGTCGAGCGGATGCGGCAGCTCGACGCCGCGGCGCGCGCTGCCGAGATCGCGAACCTGCCCGACACGGCGTTCCCGGTGCTGCACGGGCTGGCTCGCGACGCGCTGCCGGCCAGCGTCGAGACCTGCGGCCGCCGGCTCGCCGCCGCAACCTTCGACCGGCCGCGACTGGCGGCCGCGGCGATCGTGCCGGACGACTACGTGACCGCGTTGCGCGCTCTAGGCCTCTATCCGGTGTCGGGCATCGGGATCGCCGCCGGCATCCGCCGCTGGGAGGCAGATGCCCGCGCCGCTTTCGCCGCGCAGCGCCATTCGCCGCAGTCCGGCGTGGTCACCTTCCAGCGCTACCAGCCGCCGGCACCGCCGGCGAGCGCCGAAGCGGCGCTGGCGACCGCACGCGCCGCGCTCGCCGAATCGCCGCGCGATCCGCTCGGCGTGCCGCAGATCTCCGCCGAGGCGCTCGAGCGGCTGTTCACCGCATACGCGCCGATCTTCGCGATCGCGACCCAGTCGGATTCGGACCGCTTCGGCGTGCTGCGCTGGATCGACCTGCAGGGCCTGCTGGCTCCGGGCAGCGATCCGCTCTGGCTCGACGTCGATACCGCGGTGCCGGCGGTCTACCGGCGCCTCGCGTTCACCCGTTTCGGCCGCGCGGTGCTGCCGCAATTGATCTATTCGATCTGGTTCAGCGAGCATCCGGCGCAGGACATCAGCGACCTGCACGCCGGCCGGCTCGACGGCCTGGTCTGGCGGGTCACGCTCGACGAACAGGGCATGCCGCTGATCTACGATTCGATCCAGACCAGCGGCCGCTACGCGCAGTTCTTCCCGACCGCGCGGCTGCGACCGCTGCCGCCGCCCGCTGACGATCCACTCGCCGAATGGGCGTTCTCGCCGATCGACCAGCCGATCGAGCGCTGGGTCGATGCCCGCCAACTCGCCGGGGTCACGTTGTTCATCGCGAGCAGCACGCATCGGCTGGTCGGGGTTGGCCGCCCGGACGCGGTCTGGGGCGAGCCGGTCGTCGAGAATCCGTCGTACCGGCAGATCGACGATGATAGTCTGCGCTCGCTGCCGCTGCCGCTCGGCGGCCATCGCGGCATCTTCGATGCGGCCGGTCTCGTGCCGGGCACCGAACGGCTCGGCCGCTGGGTGCTGTGGGCATCCGGCATCCAGTCGCTCGGCTCGATGCGGCAGTGGGGCCGGCAGCCGACCGCGCTGGTCGGCCGGCGGCACTTCGACGACGCGGACCTGCTGTCGAAACGGTACGAGCGGCTGCGTTAGCTGCGCCGGCGCCTGCCGCAGAGCGGTTCGGCTCGCTTGACGATCCCAGCGGAGATCTCGTTCCTCACGACCCCGCGGGTTGCTCTTCCCAGCTCTTGGTGGGCTGGCGATAGGCGTAGGTATTGTCGTACCTCGACATGATGTAGTCGCCGGCCACCAGCGGTGCATGCCGGGGCGGGTTGTCCGCCGACGAGCAGTTCGGCAGGCATTCGACCTTCACATCGTAGTCCGGGTCGAAGAACGTCGCGATCGAATAGCGCCTGCGTCCGGAGGCGTTGACCACGCGATGGGGCGTGGACACGAAGAGGTTGTTCGACCAGATTTCGAGCATGTCGCCGATGTTGATCACGAAGGCATTGTCGATCGGCGGGGCATCGATCCATTCGCCATTGCGATTCCTGACCTGGAGCCCGCCGACGTCATCCTGCCAGAGCAGGGTGATCGTGCCGTAGTCCGTGTGTGCGCCGGCACCGAACTGCCCGTCGTCCGGACTCTCCGTCTGGGGCGGGTAGTAAAGCATCCGGGTGCGCACGAGCGGGTAGCGGTACATGTCGCGAAAGAAGTCGCGGTGCAGGCCGAGCGACAGCGCGAAAGCGCCCAGGAGCCGCTGGCCCAATTCGAACACCGCCGCGTAGTAGCGCTCCACGACCCTGCGCCAGGCATCCTCCCCCGACGGCCATTGGTTGATGCCGATCAGTGGATGGCCCGAGGCCATCGCCGGATGGTCGGGCGTGAACGGAAACGCGAAGTTGAAGCTTTCCTTCAGGTCCGCGCGCTTCGTGCCGGGCTGCTTCGTCTGCGCTGTCGGCACGTAGCCGCGATGAGCCGATGCAGGGTTGATGGTGATGGCCCGCTTCCGCTCGTCCGGCAACGCGAAGAAGTACTTCGCGGCCATGTGCATCGCGTCGATCAGGTCGGCACTCACGTTGTGCCCGCGAACGTAGAAGAAGCCCGTCGTCGTGGACGCGTCGCGGATCGCAGCGGCAATGGCGTGCGCGGAGCTCTCGTCTGCGCCGAAGAGAGGACCCACGTCGATGACCGGAATGCGGTGGAAGATGGGTGTTCGCGTCTGCTTCACGAAGTGTTTCCCTCGCACCAGGATGAGGCCTTGCCGCCGTTGCTTGACAGTCGGCGACGGGTTCATAGATTATCACTTTGTCACGACGTAGATATAAAGTTCGAGCCGATGCCTGATCTCGTTCAGTCGGGGATTCCCTTTCACCACCGGATCGCTCAGGTGCTGAGGTCTCGGCTCGAGGTGGGCAGCTGGTCGACTCCAGGCGTCCGCGTCACCGAGCAGAATCTGTGCGAAGAGTTCGGAGCCAGCCGGACCACGGTCCGGCTGGCCCTGGCGGCGCTCAAGCAGGAGGGCCTGCTCGAGTCCAAGCGTGGCGTCGGTACCCGGAGAGCGGGTCTGCCTGCGAAACGCCCGATCGTCGGCTCCGGAGGCGATCCGCTGCATGCTTCGCTGGGCACCCGCGTCCGCGTCGTGAGCTCCGGCGAAGTCGATGCACCGGCCGCCGTCGCGTCGTTTTTCGGGCTCGCGCCTGCCGGGCGAGTCTGGCGCGTCGTGCGCGTCCATTCCTTGAGCGGGGAGCCGCTGTCGGTGGTGGATTCGTATCTGCCGGCGGCACTCGGGGCAGCGTTGCCGCGGAAAGAGCTCGGCGAATCGATGCATGATCTGCTGTGGCGCCATTTCGGTCTGCGGCAGGCGCGCAGCGTGCACGCGATCCGGGTGGCGCGTGCCGACGTCGACATCGCCTCGCTGCTCGGCGTCGCGCTCGCGGATCCGGTGCTGCGGATCCAGTCCAGCGTGTACTTGCCCGACGGCAAGCCGATCCGCTGGATCGGGAACTCGTTTCGAGAGGATCGGTACGAATACGCGGCCGAGATGGATTGGCCTTTGCCGGCCGGCGAGGGCACCAGCGTCGGGAACGGCGCAGGTGCATCCAGGGACCGCAGGACGCCGGGCTACCAGGAGTGAAGGAGATGCCCGTGCCGATGACCAAGGCGCGAACGTTGCGAGAGCTGCTGTCCACCTCGGCTCCGGTGATCTCGCCCGGTGTGTACGATGGCTACAGCGCCCTGATGGTGGAGGCCATGGGCTTCAAGACCGCCGCAACCAGCGGTGCGGCGTTGTCGAATTCGCTCCTCGGCCAGCCGGATATCGGCGTATTGACGTTGCGCGACAATGTCGACGCGTGCCGTCACATCGCGCGGTCGGTTGCCATTCCGGTGATGGCCGATGCCGACACCGGCTACGGCAACGCCATCACGGTCTTCCATGCCATCCAGTACTTCGAGGAAGCCGGTGTGGTGGGTGTGAACATCGAGGACCAGCTCGCGCCCAAGCGGTGCGGGCACATGCGCGGCAAGGAGCTCGTCGAAGCCGACGAGATGGCGAAGAAGATCGAAGCCGCGCTGAAGGCCCGGCGCGACCCCGATTTCATCATCAATGCCCGTACCGATGCGATCGCGACGGAAGGTATAGAGGGGGCGGTGGCGCGGGTCCGCGAGTACGTGGCGGCCGGAGCCGACATGATCTATGCCGATGCCGTCCGGGACGAGGAGGATATCCGGCGCATCGTGGAGGCGGCCGGCGACGTGTGGGTCAACGTCAATATGGGCTTCGGGATTCGCTCGCGCCCCACGACCCCGCAGATTTCGCTCGATCGCCTGAAGGCGCTCGGCGTGGCGCGGGTGAGTCTTCCCCGTCTCGTTCCCGCGGCGGCGTTGTCCGGCATGCGCAAGGCGCTGGAGGTGATGAAGCGCTGCATCGAGACCGGCGACCTGGTCGATCGTCCCGACCTGCTCGAAGGCATGGAGGAGATCACCCGCCTGATGGGCTACTCGAAGGTGTCCGCGCTCGAGAGCGAGCTCCTGACGCCCGGCACGCTTGCCAGGAAGTACGGCGAAGGGCATGCCGACTACGTGATTCGACCGGGAGGGCGGCCGGAATGACGCCCCGCAGCTACGGTCCGTTCCGATACGTACCGATCCACTGTCGGCCGCGCCTCGAGTGGCCTGGAGGGGCCAGGGTCGCGCTGTGGGTGAATCCGAACATCGAGTTCTTTTCACTCGACGACGTGATGCCCGGCAACGTGAACGAGCGCGTTGCCCGGGAGCACGCCAGGATCCCGAACGTGCGCAACTGGTCGCTGCGCGACTACGGCAATCGTGTCGGCATCTGGCGCCTGATCGAGGTGCTGCGCCGCTACGACGTGCGCGCGAGCGCGGCGCTCAACAGCGAGGTCTGCGACCAGCACCCGGAGATCGTCGAGGAAGCCGTGCGCCTGGGTTGGGAGCTGATGGGGCACGGGCGAACCAACACCGTACGCATCAACGAGATGGACCCTGCGCGCGAGCGGGAATCGATATTCTCCGCCGTCGACCGGATCGAGCGGGCTTGCGGGACACGGCCGGTCGGGTGGCTCGGCCCCGGTCTCGCGGAGACCTGGAACACCCTCGATTTCCTCGCCGAGGCTGGCATCCGCTACGTCTGCGACTGGGTCAATGACGACCAGCCGTATACGATGACGTTCGACGATACGTCGATCGTCTCGCTGCCCTATACCTTGCAGGCGAACGACGTGCCGGCCTACTTCGACATGAAGGCGTCGGTACCCGAGTTCGAGCGGATCATCAGGCACCAGTTCGATACCCTCTATCGCGAAGGCGAGCAATCGGGGCGCGTCATGGCCATCGCGGTTCATCCGTTCGTCACCGGTCAGCCGCACCGCATCGGCGCGCTCGATGCGGCCTTGGAGTACATCTGCCGCCACGACGGTGTCTGGCTGGCGACGGCCAGGGAGATCGTGGACAGTTACGAGCACTCGGACTTCGCGAAGGCCGAGCGCGCGTATCGACCTCCGGGCGAGGCGGGTTAGCCGCTGCTCGACCAGTCACCCGCCGATCCTTCGGCTTTCAGATCGCAGCCCTGATCCGGAAAAGGAGAAGATCATGTTTCGACTGTTAGCGTTTCTTGCCGCATCCGTCATCAGTGTCTCCAGCATCGCAGCGTCCTTTCCGGAGCGGCCGATCCGGGTCATCGTGCCCTTCGCCGCCGGCGGAGGCGCCGATGTGGTGATGCGCACGCTGGCTCCCGCCTTCGGCAACGCGCTCGGCCAAACGGTCGTCGTCGACAACCGGGCAGGGGCCGGCGGAAACATCGGTACCGAGGTGGCCGCGCATTCGCCGCCGGACGGCTACACCTTGCTGCTGGCAACCGCCGCGCAGACGACCAACAACACCCTGACGAAGGGGCTCAACTGGGATCTGAGGAAGAGCTTCGCACCCGTGACGATGGTCGTGCGCAATCAGCACCTGGTGGTGGTGCATCCTTCGCTTCCGGTGACCAGCATCCGCGAACTGATCGAGCTCGCGAAGGCGCAGCCGGGCCGGATCACCTACGCATCCTTCGGGACCGGCAGCACCGCCCACATGGCCGCCGAGCTGTTCAAGAACATGACCGGCGTGAATATGCTGCACGTTCCGTACCGGGGCGCGGCACCCGCCGCCAACGCGGTCATCGCCGGCGAAGTCAACGTCCTGTTCGGCGATATGGCGGCCGTGCTTCCGATGGTCAAGGAGCGGCGGATCAAGGCGATCGCGTTCGGGTCCGAGCAGCGCTTCCCGGCATTGCCGGAGATACCGACCGTCGCCGAGACGGTGCCCGGCTTCCAGTCCGGCGGCTTTCTCGCGCTGCTCGCACCTGCCGGAACACCGCGTCCGGTGATCGATACGCTCAACAAGGCGATGCGGCAGGCGCTGGACAGTCCCGGCATGCGCGAGCAGCTCGAGTCGCGCGGCGGACTTCCCGACCCGGGAACACCCGAGCAGCTGGGCGCCTTCCTCCAGGCCGACATCGAGCGCTGGGCGCGGGTGATCGAGGCTGCGGGCATTCGCGCCGAATAGCCGCCCGAATCAAGCCACCTTTCACGGAGATTCAGCCATGCGCAGTCCTGTCCGGCAAACGCCGTCCGAACTGGTTCTGACCGAATGTCGGCTCATCGATGGTGTATCGGACGAGCCGGTCCGCAACGCCTTCGTCGAGATCCGCGACGGCAAGGTCGTGGCGACCGGGCCGATGGCCAAGGCGCCGCGCGACAAGGGCGTGCACGAGATCGCCTGCCACGGTAGAACCGTGATGCCCGGGTTGATCGATTGCCACGTGCACCTGGTCTACGCCGGATCGAAGAACATGGAGGAGGCGATTCGATTCCCGGTCGAAACCGCCGTCATCCATGGCGTGATGCACGCGAGAGCGCTGCTCGACGCCGGCTTCACCGCCGTGCGCGAGGTCGGAACCATCGGCAATACCAGCGTCGCGCTGCGCGATGCCATCAAGGCGCGCAAGATCTACGGCCCCAAGATCGTCGCGAGCGGCCGTGGGATCGGCACCACCGGGAGCGGCAACGATCTGCTCCCGGCGCACTGGGAAAGTCACGGCGGCCGGCTGGTCGTCGATGGCGTCGATGCGATCCGCAAGGCGGTCCGTCGCCAGACGCGCGAAGGGGTGGACAACATCAAGTTCATCGCCAGCGGTGTCGAGGTCCATCCGACCTGCTATACCTGGATGACTACCATCTCCGAGGATGAGCTGCGCGCCGGCATCGAGGAAGCGAAGCGCTGGGGACGCTCGGTTGCCGTGCACGCGCAGTCGTACGACGCCGTCAAGTTCGCGTTGCGTGCGGGAGCCGACACGATCGAGCACGGCACACGGCTGGACGAGGAATCGATCGATCTGTTCAAGAAATCCAAAGCGTTTCTCGTCCCGACGCTCTGCACGCTCTACAGCGTGCTGCAGCTGGGCGAGAAGCTGGGTCTGAGCCAGAAACAGCGCGACGAGATGACCGTCAATGAGGCGTTCTGGACCAAGAGTATCCAGGACGCCTACAAAGCGGGCATCCAGATCGCCTCCGGCGGGGATCTGGGCAACCGATATCCGCATGGCGACAATGCGCGCGAACTGGAGTTCCTGGTCGGCCTGGGCATCGCCAACATGGATGCGATTCGCGCCGCGACGTCGGTCGCCGCGCGGGCCATCCGGCGCTCGGACCGCTTCGGATCCATCAAGCCGGGGCTCGAAGCGGATGTCATCGTCGTGGACGGCGATCCGCTTGCCGACATCATGGTCCTCCAGGACCCCGGGCGGATCAATATGGTGTTCCAGGATGGCGAGCTGGTTGCAGGCTCCGAGTGGCGAGAGCCGCGGGACGAGACTCCGATCATCCGCCCGCCGGCATGCGGGCACGATCACGCGCATTGACAGCCGTTAGAAGCTCGGTGGCGTATTGACCCAGAGAATGCGTGCGACGACCTTGCCGCGATTGACGTAGCCGTGGGGCTTCTCCGAGGCGAAGAAGAAGACATCGCCCGGGTTCAGCAGCACCGACTTCTTCTCCACGGTCAGCTCGAGCTGGCCCTGCAGAACGTAGCCCATCTCTTCGCCGCGGTGAGAGATGAAGCCCCGGCTGCCCGCGCCGGGGCTCACTTCATGGATGTTGGCTTCCAGCAGGATGCTCAAGGCGGCGGGCACCAGTCGTTCGAGCTTGATGCCGCCTTTTCGCCCATGCGAATCGAGCTGGATGACCGGGCGGGCTGACTCCCGGAACACCGAGACCGGACCGTCCGGCTGCCGTTCTTCCACGAACAGCGAAGCCACATTGATGTCGAGCGCACGCACCAGGCGGTGCAGGGTGACGAACGATGGCTTGATGTGATCGTTCTCCACCTTCGAGAGAAAGCTCACCGAGCAGTCGATCTCAGCCGCGAGCTCGCGCAGCGTCAGCCGCCGGCTCAGGCGCGCATGTTTGAGCTTCAGCCCCAGGCCGATGCGCTTGTCGGGCGCCTCGTCCGTCTGCGGGGATCGAGCGGATCGGGTTCGCATGTCGAATTACCTTGTGGGAGGGTCGCGCGGGCATCAGGCACGACTCGTTGACGATGCTAGCAAAGGGATACCTGCCGGCAGGTAGTTCGTGGCAATTCGCCAGTGCACGAGGCACCGCGATGATGCCGAACCCGCACCAGTATCGCCGCCGAGTAGCGTCGTGCGGCACGGGCGCGTGCATGCCGGTCGACCGGCTCAGGAAAATGAATTGCTGTACGGTCAACTCTATTGACTCACGGTTGAATGTTCTTTAGATTGGCCTCGTCCTCTCCGCGACCAGAACCTTTCGCGTGCGCATCGCGAGGCACGTTCAACCGCGCCCGTGGCAACGGGTCGACTCGATCCGGTTCCATCCGAAGCTTGATCATGGAAGTCGCAGGCAGCCCGACGATGCACGAAGCCGCATCGGCTCCAGGTGGAGTACCGCTTATCGACATCGCGCCGCTCGGCCGTGACGATCGGGACGGGCAGCGGCAGGTCGCGCGATCGATTCACCGTGCGGCGACCGAGATCGGGTTCTTCTACGTGAAGGGCCACTCGATTCCGCAGGATCTGATCGATGCGACCCATCTCGCCGCCAAGTACTTCTTCGCGCTTCCCGAGGAGATCAAGCGGTCGATCAGGGTGACCGAGCGCACGGCCCATCGAGGCTACATGCCGCCGGCCCAGACCAGGCAGCCGGGCGCGCCACGCCCGGACAACAAGGAGAGCTTCATCTTCGCCTACCCGTTCACCCATGACCATCCGGCCATGCGGGATGGCCATCCGCTGGTCGGGGTGAACCAGTGGCTTGCCGGAGAGGTCAAGTGGCAGCGAGTGCTCGAACGCTACTACGACGGTATGCGGGAGCTCGGCGCCCGCCTGCTCGGAGCGGTCGCGCTATCGCTGGGCCTCGATCGCCATCACTTCGACAGCCTCTACCGCCATCCGCTGACGCGAACCCGTCTGTTCCGCTACCCGGCGACAGCGGGCGGATCCGAGGAGATTCCCGGTGCGGCCGCGCACACGGACTACGGTGCGTTGACCCTGCTATGGCAGGACGACGTCGGCGGCCTGCAGGTTCGCACCCGAGACGGGCGGTGGATCGAGGCACCGTGTATCGACGGGACTTTCGTCGTCAATATCGGCGATATGCTGCAGCGCTGGACCAACGACACGTTCGTGTCCACGCCGCATCGTGTCGTCAATGACTCGGGCCGCGAGCGGTTCTCGATCGCGACCTTCTACGATCCGGATCATGACGCGCTGGTCCGGTGCCTGCCGAGTTGCTCGACACCGCAGAACCCGCCACGCTACCAGCCGATCCTGGCCGGCGACTACATCGTCGAACGTCTGAACCGCACCTACGCGTACCGGCAGCCGGCGCGGGCATGGCAATGACCGGCGCATTCACCGGCTTTCCGGAAACGGGGCGGTCATGAGCCCGACGGACCTGTCGCAGCTGGCCGGCTACGTGTCGCAGCCGCGTCTGGTCTCGCTGATCGACGAGCTGGCGCGATTCGGGGCGCTGGCAGACGGCGGTGTCAACCGCCAGGCACTGACGGCCGACGACATCGCGGCCCGCCGTTTCCTTGCGCAGAGGGCGGCGCAGCTCGGTTGCACCACCGCGATCGATCCGGCCGGCAACGTCTTCTTCCGCCGCCGCGGATCGGATGGCGATGCGCCGGCGGTCGCGACCGGAAGCCATATCGACTCGCAGCCGTCCGGCGGCCGTCTGGATGGCGCCTACGGCGTATGCGCAGGCCTCGAGGTGATCGCTGCGCTGAACGATGCCGGCGCGGTCACCCGCTGGCCGATCGAGGTGGTCATCTGGGCGAACGAGGAAGGCTGCCGCTTCGCACCGGGTTCCCTCGGGGCGCAGGCGTTCGTCTCGCCAGCCGACCGACCACGCCTGCTGTCGGTGACCGACGCGAGCGGTCGACGCTATCGTGACGACGTGGCCTTGCTGCAATCGGCGCTGCCCGACGCAGCAGCGCTGCCGGAGAACCACCGCTTGCAGGCGTTCATCGAGGCGCACATCGAACAAGGGCCGGTCCTGGAAGCGAACGATCTGTCCGTCGGAATCGTGACCGGCATACAGGGCGTCCGATGGTTCCGGATCCAGGTCGACGGCGAAGCGGCGCATGCCGGGACGACGCCGTTGGAGTACCGGCATGACGCCATGCGGGCATGCGTCGATCTGATGCAGCAGCTCTATCGGCATGGCGAGCGTCAGGCCGGATTGCGGCTGACGATCGGCAAAGTGGAGCTGCCGTCGGCCTCGATCAACACGATTCCGGGCCATGCCGCCTTCACGCTGGATGTCCGTCATCCCGACCGTGAAGCGCTCGACCGCTGCGAGCTGCTGCTGCAGCAGTACTGCAGCCAGATCCGCCATGGCTGCAGGCTTCGCTGCGAAACCCTGATGTCGCTAGCAACCACGCACTTCGACAATGCCGTGCTGGAGACCTTGCGGTCGGCCGCTCGCTCCCTGGGCGTTTCGTCCATGGATCTGATGTCGGGCGCGTTTCATGACTCGCTGCACCTGGCACGGCATTGCCCGACCGGGATGGTGTTCGTCCCGAGCCACCTGGGCCTGAGTCACAACCCGAAGGAATACACCGATCCGGTGCTGCTCGCTCGCGGGGTCCGCGTCCTTTGCGTTGCACTGGCCAATCGTGCCGGGGCCGAATTCGGGCGCATACGGTAATTTGGTCTGGACATCGAAGGAGATCGACATGACGAAGCGAATCACTCGGCGCAGCCTGATCCAGGGGGCCGCGGCGTTGCCTGTTGCCTTGTCGGCGCCGGCATTCGTCCGGGCCCAGGTACGTCAGCTGGTCATCGGCGGGCCGGGCGGACAGGAAGCTCAGACCCGGCGACTCTTCATTCCGCAGTTCGAACAGCAGCACAATTGCAAGGTGCTCTATGACGGGGGCCAGACACTGCCGAACCTGAAGAAGCTTCAGGTGAGTCCGAAGAATCCGCCCTTCGACGTCGTCATGATGGACGAACCCGGCACCATCCTCGCCGCCAAGGACGATCTGCTCGAGCCCCTGCATCCGAGCCGGGTCAAGAACCTGACCAAGCTCGCCCCGGGATCGATCATGAAGGACGGCGCCTGGATCGTGTACATGAACCCGGCGATCTCGATCGGCTACAACAGCCGTGCGCTTCCGGAAGGCGTCAAGAGCTGGGAATTGCTCTGGGACAAACGGATGCGGGAACGGGTGATGATCCCTCACCCGAAGACCACTCAGGCGGCGGCGATGCTGGCGATGGCGGCGCATCTCGATACCGGCAAGCCGATCAAGGATGCGCAATACGACATGGACGCGGCTTTCCGGCGGCTGAAGCAGATGAAGCCGAACCTCCTGCAGTCCTACCTCGCATCCGCTCAAGCGTCGATCCTGCTGGAGCAGGGCGAAGCGTGGATGGCCCCGGGCTTCTTCACGACCTACACGCTGGGCCGAAAAGCCGCCGGAGCACCGGTCGACATGGCCAAGCCGGCCGAAGGTTCGTTCGCGTATCCCAAGGTCATCGCGAAGGTCAGGAACGCCGCCGCACCGGAGCTGGCGGACGCCTGGATCGATGCCTGCATCGGAGAGGACTTCCAGAAGATCTGGATGCGCGAGTTCTACAGCGCGCCGACCAACACCGGTGTGCCGGTCGACCCGGCGCTGATCCCCAGCAGTGATCTGCACGTCCTGGATATGGAGTTTCACACGCGGATGATCGGCGAGGTCAGTCAGCGGTTCGATCGTGAGATCGGAAGCTGAGACGAAGGAAGCCCATGCCGCAGATCCCGGCCGCCGGATGCGAGGCGCAACCCGCCTATCTCGAGATCCGTGAGCTGACCAAGGGGTTCGACAATACGCGAGTCCTGCAGTCCTTCACTCTGGACATGTCGAGAGGAGAGTTCGTCACTCTGCTCGGCCCGTCCGGTTGCGGGAAGACGACGCTGCTTCGCCTGATCGCCGGCCTGCTGCGGCCGGACTCGGGTTCCTGCCGCATCGGCGGCAAGGACGTGACCGGACTTCCTCCCCATCGGCGCAACGTCGGCTTCGTCTTCCAGCGATACGCGCTGTTCCCGCACCTGACGGTCCGGGAGAACGTCGGGTTCGGGTTGCGGGCGCGCCGGCTGCCTTCCGATCTGGTCGAAGCCGAGGTCGACAAGGCGCTCGCGATGGTGGAGCTGGGCGATTTCGGCCGTCGTTCCGTGGGCGCGTTGTCCGGCGGTCAGCAGCAGCGCGTGTCACTGGCCCGGGCGATCGTCACCAAGCCGGACGTGATGCTGCTCGACGAACCCTTCAGCGCACTGGACAAGGGGTTGCGGGAAACGATGCAGATCGAGATGCGGCAGCTGCTCAGGAGCATCCAGGCAACCGCGATCTTCGTGACCCATGATCAGGAAGAAGCCCTGATGATGTCGGATCGGGTGGTCGTGATGAACGCGGGCAGGGTAGAGCAGATCGCGGCGCCGCGAGAGATCTACCACGCGCCTGCGACACCGTTCGTGCTGCGCTTCGTCGGGCGTTCGCTGCGGGTAGACGGTCGCGTCGCCGCCCGCGACGGCGAGCTGCTGATCATCGATACGGCGCTCGGGACGCTGCGAGCGCCCGGCAGGCCGTTTGCCGGGAACTCGGTGCTGGTGGCGGTCCGCCCGGAAGCCGTCCGGATCGGTCCGCCCGGAAGAGACGACAACAGCGTGCAGATGATGGTCAAGGACGTGATCTTCCTCGGGTCCAGAACGCAGATCCTGTTCGAATCGCAGAGCGGGGACACCGCGATGGCGGAGCTCTCGGACGCGATGGCGAGCAACGTCGTTCCGGGATCGATGGCGGCGCTGAGCTGGCGAATCGCCGACACGGTCGTTTTCGAGACCTCGACATGAGCGACGGGGCTCGCGGCGCGCGTTGGCGGCAGGGGCCGACGGCGTGGCAGCTGCCCAGGCCTGCCGGGTACGGGCTGCTCGCGCTGCCGGCCAGCCTCTATCTCGCTGCCGTCTTCGCGGTGCCGCTCCTGTCTCTCGTCGTCGGCAGCCTGGTCGTCGACGGGAGGCCGACACTGTCGAACTTCGTGAGCTACCTCGGCGACGCTCACGAGCGGGCGTCGGTGACGGCGACGATCCGCTACGCGACGCTGAGCGGCCTGATCTGCCTGCTGCTGGGATATCCGTTCGCCCGGCTGATGGTCCGCATCGGCGGCCGTGCCCAGCTGCTGCTGTTCGCCGCGCTGCTGCTGCCGATGTCGCTGAGCCTGATCGTCAGAGCCTTCGGTTGGACCATCCTGTTGAGCCGTGGCGGCGTGATCAACCAGGTGCTGGTCGCGACGGGGCTGATCGATCACCCGATGCGCTTGCTGTTTACCGAGACCGGCCTGCTGCTCGGCACGGTCAGCATCAAGCTGCCGCTGATGATCCTGCCGATCTACGTCGTGCTGAAGACGATCCCGCAGGAGATCGGCGAGGCGGCCGCCACGCTCGGTGCCGGACCGATATACCGGTTCCTCCACCTCGACCTGCCCCTGGCGATACCCGGGATGCTGGCCGGGTTCGCGCTGGTGTTTGCCCAGGCGGCGGCGGCGTACGTCCTGCCGACCCTGCTCGGTGGTTCCCGGTACCTGATCATGTCGAAGGCGATCGTCGATGCCTACCTGATCCTGCAGTCCGGGCCGGTGGGGTCGACGATCAGCGTGCTGCTGCTGGCCATCGTGATCACGGTGATCGTGTTCGCGGGCAGGATGGCAAGTCGATGGAGGCGTCTGTGAGGCTATCGTCGAGCGTGCTGCTTCGGTTGATGGGCGGGCTCTACCTGTCGGCGCTGTCGCTGGTGATGGCGGCGCCGATCGTCATCGTTGTCCTGGTCTCGTTCTCTCCTTCGCCCGTGTTCGATCTGCCGACGCACTCGATCTCGTTGCAGTGGTACCGGAAGCTGCTCACGCTGGATTCGCTCTGGCCAGCGGTCGGATTGTCCCTGCAGATCGCGGCCGTGACCACGTCCGTATCCCTGGTCCTCGGAACGCTGTGCGCGATCGGCATCCAGAGAGGGAGCTTCCGAGGGCGCGATACCCTGCTGACCCTGGTCTTGTCGCCGATGATGCTTCCCGGAGTCGTCATCGGAATCGGCATGTTGCAGACCTTTCGCAGCATCGGCATCGAAGACGGCTACAAGGCCCTCATGCTGGGCCATATCGTTCTGACCCTGCCCTACATCGTCCGGATCCTCTATGGCAGTCTTCAGCTCTTCGACTACAGCATGGTGGATGCAGCGCGGACGCTCGGCTACAGCCACGGCATGGCGCTGGTCAAGGTGTTGGTGCCGAACCTCGGCCCCGCGCTGGTGACCTCGGGCATGTTCGCGTTCCTGACGTCCGTGGACAACTACGCGTTGGCGCTGTTCCTCGGTGACGTGCGCAATGTCACGCTGCCGATCCAGATCCTCAAGTATCTGGACCAGGCGTCGGACCCTTCGGTGGCCGCGATCGCCTCGATCATGGTCCTTGCGACGATTCTGGTGCTGGTCGTGGCCGAGCGCCTGGTCGGCATGCGCCGACTGATGGGTGGATAGGAGTTCGAAATGAGCATCGATACGGTCCTGATTCGCGATGGTTCGGTCGTCGACACCGCCAAGCGGACGGTGACCCCGGCCGATATCCTGGTGATCGACGGCAGGATCGAGCGCATCGGCCCGCCCGGTCTCGAGCAGCCCGAAGGTGCGTCGATCGTCGACGCGACGGACCGTCTGCTGATCCCGGGGCTGGTCAACTCCCATACGCACAGCCATGGCAACCTGGTGCGAAGCGCGGGGGACAAATGGACGCTGGAGCTGGCCATTCATCTGAACGGCGCGATACGCCGCAGTCAGTCGCTGGAAGACAAGTATCTGGGCGCGCTGCTGGGCGCCATCGAGATGGTCCGCAAGGGCTGCACCGCCTGCTACGACCTGGTGTCGGAGGTGCCGTATCCGACCGAGGAGGGGATCGGGGCCACCGCGCAGGCCTACGTCGACGTCGGGATGCGCGCCGTCGTCGCGCCGATGATGGCATCCCATTCCATCTATCGTGCGGTTCCGGGCCTGATCGATGCGATGCCGCAGGCGTGGCGGGACCGTCTCGGGGCGCCCGATGGTGCCATGGACGAAGTCTGCCTGCGGGTGGTGCGCAACCTGTTGAAGGAATGGCGGTTCGACCGCAATCAGGTCCGGATGGCGATCGCACCGACCATCCCGTTGCATTGCTCCGATGCGTTCTGGAGGCAGTCGGCGGATCTCGCTCGCGAGTTCGGCGTCGGTATTCATACGCACCTCGCGGAATCCAAGCTGCAGGCCGTCGCCGGACTGGATCGCTACGGATGTACGCTGACGCGCTATCTGCAGCGCATGGGCGTGCTCGGACCGAATCTGACAGCGGCGCACGGCGTATGGCTGGACGACGAAGACCTGGATCTGCTGGCCGAGCATGATGCGACCGTCGCGCACAACCCGGGCAGCAACATGCGCTACGGGTCGGGCCTCGCGGCGGTACGGCGGATGGTCGACCGAGGCGTACGCGTCGGTATCGGCACCGATTCCCGCAGCTGCTCGGACAATCTGAACATGTTCGAGGCGATGCGGATGGCGTCCTTTGTTTCCCGCGTGCGCGGGCCCGACTTCCGACGCTGGCTGGGAACCGATGAGGTGTTCCGGATGGCGACCGAGAACAGTGCCCACGCCTTGGGCTTCGGTGGCTCGATCGGTGTCCTCGCGCCCGGCTACTGCGCCGACATCGTGTTCCTGGACCGACACAACCTGAACTACGTCCCGCTCAACGACGTGACCAACCAGATCGTCAATGCCGAAGACAGTACTGCGGTGGATTCGGTCATGATCGGTGGCAGGATGGTGCTCGATCGTGGCCGGATCACGACCGTGGATTGCCGAACGCTGACCGAACGTGCCGAGCGTGCCGTCGAGCGGATGAGAAGTGTCAATGCCCAGGCGCTGGACACTGCCCAGCAGCTTCAGGACGTGTTCGGAGACATCTGCATCGCGCTCGGGTCGCGGCCCTACAACGTCGATCGATTCGTCTCGGACTGAGGCCGCATGCGCGGCCTGGCGCCGGCCGACGCCCGGCGCCGCTCAGCGCCCGGTGCTGCCGAACCCGCCGCCGCCGCGCTGCGAAGCGTCGAACTCGTCGACGACGCGGAACTCGGCCTGCACGATCGGTACCAGCACCAGCTGCGCGAGCCGTTCCAGCGGCTGGATCGTGTAGGGTGCCTGGCCGCGGTTCCAGCACGAGACCATCAGCGGGCCCTGGTAGTCCGAATCGATCAGCCCGACCAGGTTGCCGAGCACGATCCCGTGCTTGTGGCCGAGCCCCGAGCGCGGCAGGATCAGCGCCGCGTAGCCGGGGTCGGCGATGTGGATCGCAAGGCCGGTCGGGATCAGCGTCGTGGTGCCCGGCGTGATCGCCAGCGGCGCATCGATGCAGGCGCGCAGATCGAGGCCGGCGCTGCCCGGCGTCGCGTAGGCCGGCAGCTGTTCGCGCATCCGCGGATCGAGGATCTTCAGTTCGACGGTTCGGGTCATCGGGATCGGATGAAGGGCGGTCGGGTTGGAGGGACGGCGGTCCGGGTACGGAGCGTCGATGGGGGGCGCAGGCGGCCGGGTCGGCCGTCAGGTCAGCCGGTGCGCGATCTCGGTGACGATGCGGGCGGCGAGCACGGTCTTGGACGCGCGGCCGAGCGAGGCGACGCCGTGCTCGTCGATCAGCACCATCTCGTTGTCGTCGCGACCGAAGGTCTCGGGCCCGAGATTGCCGATCAAGAGCGGCACCCCCTTGCGGATGCGCTTCTCGCTGGCATGGCGGATCAGGTCGTCGGACTCGGCGGCGAAGCCGACGCAGTACGGCGCCGTCGAACGCCGGGCGACGCTGGCGAGGATGTCCGGATTCTCGATCATCGTGACCGTCGGCGGCTTGCCGGAGCCATCGTGGGTCTTCTTGATCTTGGCGGTTGCGACTTCGGCGACCCGCCAGTCGGCGACCGCCGCGACACTGATGAAGCAGTCGATCCGGATCGACGAGGCGGCGAGGTCGAGCTCGGCATCGACCGCGGCCATCATCTGCAGCGCCGTCTGCACGCCGATCCGCTTGACGCCGGCCGGCGCCGGCAGTCCGGTCGGACCGGAGATCAGGGTCACCTGCGCGCCGGCGAGCCGGCAGGCGCGGGCGATCGCGTAGCCCATCTTGCCCGACGAGCGGTTGGTCAGGCCGCGGACCGGATCGATCGGCTCGAAGGTCGGGCCGGCGGTCAGCAGCACCCGCTTGCCGAACATGATCTTCGGCGCGAAGTACGCGGCCAGCTCCTCGACGATCTCGAGCGGCTCGAGCATCCGGCCGTCGCCGACTTCGCCGCAGGCCTGATCGCCGCTGCCGGGCCCGAGCACCGCGACGCCATCGGCCTTCAGCTGGGCGACGTTGCGCTGCGTTGCCGGATGCGCCCACATCTGCCGGTTCATCGCCGGCGCGATCAGCAGCGGGATGTCGCGCGCGACGCACAGCGTCGACAGCAGATCGTCGCAGAGGCCGTGCGCGAGCTTGGCGATCCGGTCGGCCGAGGCCGGCGCGATCACGATCGCGTCGGCGCCGCGCGACAGCTCGATATGCGCCATGTTGTCGTCGACGCGGCGATCCCAGGCATCGTCGAAAACCGGTTTGCCGGACAGCGCCTGGAAGGTCGCCGGGCCGACGAAGCGGGTCGCGGCCTCGGTCATCACGACCTGCACGGTGGCACCGGCGCGCTGCAGGTCGCGAACCAGCTGCGCGGCCTTGTAGGCGGCGACGCCGCCGGAGACGCCGAGCAGCAGCCGCCGGCCGGCGAGCGGCTCCTCGAGCATCGGCGCGGCCGGCATACCGGCCGCCGATTGAGCGGCCGTCGGGCCGGGGACGCTTGACGCAGGTGGTTCCATGGCGGGGTCGGTGCTCGCGGTCGGCGGCGGGGCGGCAGTTCGGATCGAGCGGCGGTCAGCCGGCCGGCCGCCGGCCGCGCATCCGCAACAGCTCATCGACGATCAACAGGACGGCACCGGCCGTGATCGCCGAATCCGCCAGGTTGAAAGCCGGAAAATACCAGTCGCCGCGGTAGAACAGCAGAAAGTCCGTGACCTGACCATAGGCGAGCCGGTCGTAGAGGTTGCCGAGCGCGCCGCCGAGGATCAGCGCCAGCCCGGTGCTGAAACCGCGCTCGCCGCGGTGGCGCAGCAGCAGATACAGGATGAACACCGAGGCGGCGATCGCGATCGCCGCGAAGAACCAGCGCTGCCAGCCGTCGTGCCCGGCGAGGAAGCTGAACGCCGCGCCGCGGTTGTAAAGCAGCGTCAGATCGAACCAGCCCGGCACGACGCCGAGCCGTTCGCCGAACGCGAACCGCGCGACCACTGCATGCTTGCTGATCTGGTCGAGCACGATCACGACCAGCGCGACCAGCAGGTACGGCCACAGCGCCGGCTGCCCCGTGGCGGTGCCGGACGCGGTGGTGCCGGATCCGGCGGCGCTGGACCCGGCAGTGCCGCGCGGCTTGTCGCTGGCGACGTTTGCTTCAGGCATGATGGCGCGGCTCGCCGGCTCCGTAGAGGTTCGCGATGCAGCGGCCGCAGAGGCCCGGCCGCGCCGGATCGGTGCCGGTATCGGCGCGCCAGTGCCAGCAGCGCTCGCACTTCGCATGGCGGCTCGCGGTGACCGTCACCTGCGGCGCGGTTCCGGCCGGCAGCGCCGCCAGCGACGCCGCCGACGTGATCAGCACGAAGCGCAGGTCGTCGCCGAGCGCGGCCAGCGCGGTCA
Source organism: Lautropia sp. (assembly GCA_050249335.1). Taxonomy (GTDB): domain Bacteria; phylum Pseudomonadota; class Gammaproteobacteria; order Burkholderiales; family Burkholderiaceae_E; genus Lautropia. The sequence continues at coordinate 14,736 of JBFWQR010000006.1, read as the reverse complement.
GCGCCTCGCCGGCGGCACCGACGGTCACCTCCGCCTGCAGCGACGAGCCGATGTCGCCGCGTTCGCGGACCGCTTCCAGCTCGCGCTGGACCAGCGCTCGGACCGCGCGGATCTCGCGCCAGCGGGCGTCGAGCACGGCGGCGTCGGCGATCGGCTCGAAGCGGTGGAGCAGCTCGCCCTGAATCGTGCCGGCACCAGCCGGATCGCGCGCCGCCGCCGGCGCGAAGATCTCCCAGGCCTCGTCGGCGGTGAACGACAGGATCGGCGCCATCAGTTTCAACAGCGCGTCGGTGATGTGCCACAGCGCGGTCTGCGCGCTGCGGCGCGGCCGGCCGGTCGCGGCGGTCGTGTACAGCCGGTCCTTCAGGATGTCGAGATAGAACGCGCCGAGGTCCTCGGAGCAGAACGTCTGCAGCGCCGACACCACCGGATGGAACTCGTAGCGCTGGTACCAGTCGGTGACCCGCTGCTGCAGCTGCTCGGTCATCAGCAGCGCATAGCGGTCGATCTCGAACAGCTCGGCGAGCGGCACCGCATCCCTGGCGATGTCGAAATCCGCGATGTTGGCGAGCAGGAAGCGCAGCGTGTTGCGGATCCGCCGGTACGCTTCGACGACGCGCTTCAGGATCTCGTCCGAGATCGAGATCTCGCCGGAATAGTCGCTGCTGGCGACCCACAGCCGCAGGATCTCGGCGCCGAGCCGGCTCGAGACCTCCTGCGGCTCGATACCGTTGCCGAGCGACTTGCTCATCTTGCGGCCCTGGCCGTCGACCAGGAAGCCGTGCGTCAGCAGCGCCTTGTACGGCGGCACGCCGTTCAGCATGCACGAGACCAGCAGCGACGAATGGAACCAGCCGCGATGCTGGTCCGAGCCTTCCAGGTACAGATCGGCCGGGAACACCGAGTCGGCGGCATGCGAACCGCGCAGCACCGTCTCGTGGGTCGAGCCGGAATCGAACCAGACGTCGAGCGTGTCGCGGCCCTTCTCGTAGTACGCCGCGTCGTCGCCGAGCAGCTCGCGCGGGTCGAGCGTCTGCCAGACCTCGATGCCGCCGCGGGCGACCCGGTCGGCGACCGCGTCGAGCAGCTCCGGCGTGCGCGGATGCAGCTCGCCGGTCTCCTTGTGCACGAAGAACGCCATCGGCGTGCCCCACTGGCGCTGCCGCGACAGCGTCCAGTCCGGCCGGTTCGCGATCATCGCGTAGAGGCGGGCCTTGCCCCATGACGGATAGAAGGCGGTCGCCTCGATGCCGGCGAGCGCGCGCTCGCGCAGCGTGGCGCCTTGCTTCGGCTGCACGTCCATGCCGGCGAACCACTGGCTGGTGGCGCGGTAGATGATCGGCGTCTTGTGCCGCCAGCAATGCATGTAGCTGTGCGGATGCGGCTCCACCGCGAACAGCGTGCCGTTGCCCCGCATGTGCTCGACGATCTTCGGGTTCGCATCCCAGATCGACAGCCCGCCGAACAGCGGCAGCGATTCGGCGTAGCGGCCGTCGCCCTGCACCGGCGTCAGGATCTGGTCGTCGGCGATGCCGTGCTCGCGACACGAGACGAAGTCCTCGACGCCGTAGGCGGGCGCCGAATGGACCAGGCCGGTGCCGGTGTCGGTGGTCACGTAGTCGCCGAGGTACACCGGCGAGGTCCGCGGATAGAACGGGTGATGGAAGGCGATCCGGTCGAGCGCCCGACCCTTCGCGGTCGCGATCACGCGGCCGCCGAGCCGGTAGCGGTCGAGCTGCGGCTGCACCCGCTCGGCGGCCAGGATCAGCAGCGTCGGGCGGCCCTCGCGATGCGTCTCGACCAGCGCGTAGTCGACGTCGGGATGCAGGTTCAGCGCCTGGTTCGCCGGCAGCGTCCACGGCGTCGTGGTCCAGATCACCGCATAGCCGTGGTCGGTGGGCAGGGCAGGCAGGCCGAACGCGCGCGCGACCGCGGCCGGCTCGGCGAACGGGAAGCCGACGTCGACCGCCGGGTCGACCCGGTCGGCGTACTCGACCTCGGCTTCGGCCAGCGCCGAGCCGCAGTCGAAGCACCAATTGACCGGCTTGAGCCCCCGGAACACGAAGCCGGCGCGGATGATCCGCGCGAGCGTCCGGATCTCGGCGGCCTCGGTGGCCGGCGCCATCGTCAGGTACGGATGCTCCCAGTCGCCGAGCACGCCGAGCCGCTCGAAGTCCTTCATCTGCTTCGCGACCTGCTCGGTCGCGTAGGCGCGCGACAGCGCCTGCACTTCGCGGGTCGGCAGGTTCTTGCCGTACTTCTTTTCGATCTGGTGCTCGATCGGCATGCCGTGGCAATCCCAGCCGGGCACGTAGCGCGCGTCGAACCCCATCAGGTTGCGCGACTTGACGATCATGTCCTTCAGGATCTTGTTGATCGCATGGCCCATGTGGATGTCGCCGTTCGCGTACGGCGGGCCATCGTGCAGCACGAAGATCGGGCGCCCCTTGGCGACCGCGCGGATCCGGCGGTAGACGCCCTGGTCCTGCCAGCGCGCGACCCAGCCGGGTTCGCGCTTGGCCAGGTCGCCGCGCATCGGGAACGGCGTGTCCGGCAGGTTCAGCGTCTGGCGATAACCGGCGGTGTCGGCGCCGGGCGCCGCACCGGTCGGCGCCGGTGAGTTCTTCTTGGACATCGGTTGCGGTCGGATGGGTACCGGTCAGCGGAAATGGGCGCGCGCGGCCTGCGCGTCGGCGTCGATCTGGCGGGCCAGGTCTTCGAGTCGGTCGAACGGTCGCTCGTCGCGCAGCTTGGCGATGAACTCGACCCTGGCCAGTTTGCCATACGCGTCGCCGTGCCAGTCGAGCAGATGGACTTCGAGCAGATGGCGCCCGTCGCGTTCGACCGCCGGCCGGGTGCCGAGGCTGGCAACGCCGGGCAGCGTGCGCGTGCCGTCGATGCCGGTCACGGTCACGATGAAGACGCCGGTCAGCGCCGGCCGGCCGTGCGGAAAGCGCAGGTTCAGGGTCGGAAAGCCGAGCTCCCGGCCGAGCTTGCGGCCGTGGATCACGCGGCCGGCGAGCCGGTAGGGGCGGCCGAGCAGCTGCTCGACGCGGGCGAAATCGGCGACCGCCAGCGCTTCGCGGACCAGCGAGCTCGAGACCCGCAGGCCGTCGTCGGCGACCGTCGGCATCGCGGCGACCTGGATCCCGGCCGCCGGCCCGATCCGCTCGAGCAGCGCGAAATCGCCGGCGCGGCGCGCGCCGAAGCGGAAATCGTCGCCGATCAGCAGCCGGCGGACCTGCAGCCCTTCGGCGAGGAAGTCGGTGACGAATGTCTCGGCCGGCATCGTCGCGAGCGTCGGATCGAAATGCGCGACGCAGACACGATCGACGCCGAGCGCCTCGAGCGCCTCGAGCTTGTCGCGCAGATTGGCGATCCGGACCGGCGGCGCCGGCACCGGCGCACCGGCGGCGGCCTGCGCGCGGGCCGCGCGCCCGGCGAAGTATTCGCGCGGATGCGGCTCGAAGGTCAGCACGCAGCTGGCCAGGCCGCTGGCGCGGGCACCGGCGACCAGCGCGCCGATCAGCGCCTGATGGCCACGGTGGACGCCGTCGAAATTGCCGATCGTCGCCGCACAGGGCTGGCGCGCGGCCGGCGGCGGGAGGCGGCGGTACACGTTCACGAGCGGATTATAAGGAGCGCCCGAGGCGCGTCCGAGGAGCGCCCGACGAGGAGCGCCCGACGAGGGGCGCTCGACGAGGGGTGCCTCCGGACCTGCCGCTGCCCGTCAGCGGTACCATGGCCGCCATGCATGCTGACCCGGAGCCGGCCGAGCGGCCTCAGCTCGTCATCCTGATCTCCGGCCGCGGCTCGAACCTGCGCTCGATCGTTGCCGCGACCCGTGACGGCAGCCTTGCCGCCGACGTCGCCGGTGTCGTCGCCAACCGCTCCGATGCCGCCGGGCTGGGCTGGGCCGACCGGCAGGGCCTGCCGGTCGCCACCGTCGAGCACCGGTCGTTCGAGACCCGTGCCGCGTTCGATCAGGCGCTCGCCGGCGCGATCGAGGCGCTGGCGCCGTCGCCGCAGCGGCGCTGGGTGGTGCTGGCGGGCTTCATGCGGATTCTCGGCGACGCGTTCGTCGAGCGTTTCGCCGGCCGCCTGGTCAATATTCATCCGTCGCTGCTGCCGGCGTACCCGGGGCTGCATACCCACCGCCAGGTGCTCGCCGACGGCGCGCTGCTGCACGGCGCGACAGTCCATCTGGTGACGCCGGCGCTCGATCACGGGCCGATCGTCGCGCAGGCGGTGGTGCCGGTGCTGGCCGGAGACGACGAAGCCACGCTCGCCGACCGGGTGCTCGGCCTCGAGCACCAGCTCTATCCGCTCGCGCTCGGCTGGCTGGTCGCCGGCCGGGTCGCGGTCAGCGACGGTCGGGCCCGGCTCGACGGCGCGGATGCGTCGGCGGCGCGGACGCTGCTGCATCCGCTGCTGCAGGCGGCGCCGGCTTGACGATCCGGCGCGGCGGGCGGCCGAAGCCGCCGGTGGGGCGCCGGGGGCGGGGCGCCGGCGGCCGGGCCGGAACGGCTGGAGCGGCTGGAGCGAACCGAGCGGCCAGCTTGGCCCGAGCGGATGGTGTGGCCCGAACGGCCGGCGTAGTCCGAGCGGATGGCGCCGCCGCTGCCGACGCGCCGGCGGCACTCGCGCTGGCGCAGCTGGCGCCGGCCGGCTGGTGTACCGCGAGCCTGTTCGACGATACCGTTGCCGAGGTCACCTGGCCCGATGGCCAGCCGGCGGACCGGCAGCTGGCCGACTTTTTCCGGCGCCATCCGATGCTCGGCAAGCGTGACCGCCGCCTGCTCGCCGACCGCGTTTTCGACGTGTTGCGCAACGCCACGCTGTATCGTGCCTGGCTCGACGCGGCCGGCACCAACGCGCAGGCCGGTGATGCCGAGGCCGCAGCGGCGCTGATCGGGGTCGCGACGCGCCGCGCCGGGGATGCCGGGTTCGCCGCCGAGCTCGCCGCATTCGCCGCGACCCGGCCGCCGCCGATCCGCTACAGCCTGCCGCCCTGGCTCTGGCAGCGACTGGCCGCGCAGCAACCGGAACGCGCCGCCGCGATCGCCGCGGCCCTGCTCGAGCCGGCGCCGCTCGATCTGCGTTGCAACCTGTTGCGTGGATCTCGCGAGGCGCTGCAGCGGCTGCTCGCCGAGCGCGGCATCGACGCCCGGCCGGTCGCCGCCGTCGCGACGGCGCTGCGCGTCACCGGCCGGCCGGCGCTGGAGGCGCTCGATCTGTTCGAGCAGGGCTGGTTCGAGATCCAGGACGCCGGCAGCCAGCTGATCGCCGCCGCCACCGGCGCACGGCGCGGCGAATTGATCGTCGATTTCTGCGCCGGCGCTGGCGGCAAGGCACTGGCGCTGGCGGCCCGGATGCGCGACCGTGGCCAGGTGCTGGCGTTCGATACCGACGCGCTTCGGCTCGACCGGCTGGCGCCGCGCGCCCAACGCGCCGGTGCCAGCATCATCCGTGCGCAGCGGATCGACGGCAGCGACGATCCGCGGCTGGCGCGCTACGCCGGCCGCGCCGACTGCGTACTGGTCGACGCCCCGTGCAGCGGCAGCGGCACGGTCCGGCGCAACCCCGATCTCAAGTGGCGGCTCGATCCGGGCCGGCTGGCGCGCCATGCCGGCAACCAGCAGGCGATCCTCGCCGCTGCCGCCCGGCTGGTCAGACCCGGCGGCCGGCTGGTCTATGCCACCTGCAGCCTGCTCGACGACGAGAATGATGCTTGTGTCGCCGCCTTCGGCGCCGGGCCGGCTGCCGGATTCACACTGGAGGCGAGCCGCCGCTGGTTGCCCGACCGCGATGGCAGCGACGCCTTCTATGTTGCTACATGGCAATATCGCCCAGCCGGCGCTACAAGCGGTAACATTGGGGGTTGAGACCAAGTGCCGGATTCCAGTGCCTGGGTGCTGATTCGTGATCGAAACGACGAATCGAACGAGCCCTGATGATCGAAATTGCGATGGCTATTGTCGAATCAGCCTGGCGACCCCAAATTCCTAGCCGCTGCGGCGGATTGTCTGGTAGGTTTCGTCCGGCGCCTGCCGGCGCATTTGCCCAATGGGAGCGATTTTGTTGATCGAACATCCGATGGTCCAGAGTCTGCTGTCCTTTCTCGACACCGGCCTGCTCGACTGGGCCTGGTGGCAGATCGTGCTGTTCACGCTGGCCACCACCCACGTCACGATCGTTGCCGTCACGATCTACCTGCACCGCTGCCAGGCGCACCGGGCGCTGGAACTGCACCCGATCGCATCGCACTTCTTCCGGTTATGGCTGTGGCTGACGACCGGCATGGTCACCAAGGAGTGGGCCGCGATCCACCGCAAGCACCATGCGCGCTGCGAGACGCCGGACGATCCGCACAGCCCGCAGATATACGGCATCCGCAAGCTGCTGCTCGAAGGCACCGAACTGTACCGGGAGGCTGCCAAGGACCGCGAATCGATCGCCAAGTTCGGCCACGGCACGCCCGATGACTGGATCGAGCGCAACCTGTACACCCGTTATTCGATGTTCGGCGTGCTGCTGACGCTGGCGATCGACGTGCTGCTGTTCGGCGCGATCGGCCTGACCGTGTTCGCGGTCCAGATGCTGTGGATCCCGGTGACTGCCGCCGGCATCATCAATGGCGTCGGACACTACCTCGGCTACCGCAACTACGATTGCCCGGATGCCAGCCGGAACATCATGCCGTGGGGCATCATCATCGGCGGCGAGGAACTGCACAACAACCATCATGCGTTCGGCAGCAGCGCCAAGCTGTCGTCGAAGTGGTACGAGTTCGATATCGGCTGGTTGTACATCCAGATCCTGCAGGCGGTCGGGCTGGCCAAGGTCCGCAAGGTCGCGCTGGCGCCGCGGTTCACCGCACCGCGCCCGACCATCGATCTGGCCATGCTGCAGGCGGTGATCACGCATCGCTATGACCTGATGCAGGCCTACGGCCGCGGCTTGCGGCGCACCTGGCGCGAGGAGATCGCCCGGCTGAAGGCCGCCGGCAGCGTGCATCTGCCGGCGATGGTCTCGGGCCGCCAGCTGCTGCGCAGCGTCGGCCAGGAAGGCCGGATCAGCGAGACACAGCGGCGGCACCTGGCCGAAGCGTTCGCCGCCAGCGACAAGCTGCGCAAGCTGGTCGACATGCGTGACGAGCTGATCGTGATCTGGGAGCGCAGCCACCTGAGCACCGAGCAGCTGCTCGTCAATCTGCAGCAATGGTGTCACCGCGCCGAGGAAAGCGGCATCCGGGCGCTGCAGGACCTGGCGCTGCGGATGCGGCGCTACGCACCGGTCGCCGCCCACGCGGCCTGAATTCCGGCGGCGGCCGCGGCACAACGCCGCGGCACAACACCCCGACCGCCGCCGCACCCCGCGGGCCGCACGTGCCCGGCCCGCGGCCGGCAATCGCCGGCCGCGAGCAATCACCGGTCCTTCAAAAGCAAACGCCCTGGCTGGCCAGGGCGTTCGTGCGCGATCCGCGGCCTCACGCCGGCATCACTTGATCTTGGTTTCCTTGTAGATCACGTGCTTGCGGGCGACCGGATCGAACTTCTTGATCTCGATCTTGTCCGGCTTGGTGCGCTTGTTCTTGGTCGTGGTGTAGAAGTGACCGGTCCCCGCGGTCGATTCGAGCTTGATCTTGTCACGCATGTCGGCGGCTCCGTTGGCGGCTGGACGCTGGGCTGGCGGGCAGGGGGCGGGCGATCAGGAGGCCTTCGCGGCGGATCTGGCAGCCGGCTTGGCCGCGGCCTTCCGCCCGGCGCCGGCGCGCATTTCGGCGAGCACCGCGTCGATACCGACCTTGTCGACCATCCGCAGACCGGCCGTGGTCAGCCGCAGCCGGACGAACCGCTGTTCGCTTTCGACCCACAGGCGACGCTGCTGCAGATTCGGCAGGAAGCGACGCTTGGTCTTGTTGTTCGCGTGGGAAACGTTGTTCCCGACCATCGGGCCTTTCCCGGTGACGACGCAGACTTTTGCCATGACAGTTCCAGGGCATCGACCCATGAAAGCCTTTCATTATAGCCGGTTAGATGGGCGGCGGGCAAACGCGGATGTTTCCACTGCGTCGCCGCCTCGCCAGCGTCGCTGCCGCGCCAGCGCCGCTGCCTTGCCAGCGCCTGCCAGCGCCGCCTTGCCAGCGGGCGACGGGCCTCAACCGAGCTGCCCGTGTTCGGCAAACGAATAGTGGCGGCTGCCGGCGACGATGATGTGATCGAGCACCGGGATATCCAGATGACCGAGCGCGCGCTGCAGCGCGTCGGTCAGCAGCCGGTCGGCCTGGCTCGGCTCGGCGACGCCGGACGGGTGGTTATGCGCGAGGATCACCGCGGCGGCATTGCGGTCGAGCGCACGGCGGGCGACTTCCCGCGGATAGACGGCGGTCTGATTCAACGTACCGTGGAACAGTTCGTCGGCGCTGATCAGCCGGTTCTGGCTGTCCAGGAACAGCACCAGGAAGACTTCCTGCGCTCGGCCCTGCAGGCGCAGACCCAGATACTCCTTGACCGCCTGCGGATGGCCGAGCAGCTCGGTGCGGTGGATCGCCTCGAGCTGGACCCGCTGGGCCAGTTCGAGCACGGCGAGCAGCGCTGCGGTCTTGGCCGGGCCGAGCCCATGCTGGCGCAGCAGCGCCGGCGCCGAGCGGGTCAGCAACGTGGTCAACGAGCCGGCACCGCACAGCAGGCGCCCGGCCAGCGTCACCGCCGACAGGCCGCCGGTGCCCGAGCGCAGCAGCACCGCCAGCAGTTCGACGGTGGACAGCGCCGCAGCGCCTTTGGCCAGGATCCGCTCGCGCGGCCGGTCGTCCGGCGGGTACGCGCGCAGCAGGTCTGCCCGCGGTGGTTCCGGTGCGGCCGGACGGGTTGCCGGACTCGCAGCCGGACCACCGCCCGGCGAAGCCATACCGTTGCCGCCGTCGCGCTGCGGCGATTCGATGCGGTCCAATACAATCTTCCTCCGATGAACGATCCGACGCCTGCCCGAGCCCGGGCCGATTCGCACCTGACGCTGCACTACCGTCTGACGCTGGCAGCGACCGGTGCCGACGTGATCAGCACGTTCGAAGGTAATCCGGCGACGCTGCAGCTGGGTATCGGCCAGATGGCCGAGCCGCTCGAGCGGCGCCTGGTCGGGCTGGCCGAAGGCGAGCATCGGATCTTCGAGCTCGCACCGGAAGAAGCGTTCGGCCCGCGCAATCCCGAGCTGATCCAGCGGGTGGCACGGGCGATGCTGGCCCGCGGCAGTGCCGCCGGCGAACGCTACCAGCCGGGCGACCTGGTCGAATTTCCGGCGCCAGACGGTGGCCGTTTCGCCGGCGTGTTGAAGACGGTCGACGATCGCGGCGCCGTGTTCGATTTCAATCATCCGCTCGCCGGCCAGCCGGTCCGCTTCGAGGTGCGCATCCTCGGCGTGCTGTAGTGCCCGCGAATCCGTTGCAGGAAGCCCGCCGCATGAGCGTCGATCCCGTCGTCCCGCCCCTGTCCGCTGCCGCTGCCGCTGCCGCTGCCGCTGCCGATGCCGCTGCCGCTGCCGATGCCGATGCCGATGCCGATGCCGCGGTCGCATCCGAGGCCGTGCTCGCGCAGCCGCGCGGGTTCTGTGCCGGCGTCGACCGCGCGATCGAGATCGTCGAGCGTGCGCTGCAGATGTACGACGCGCCGATCTATGTCCGCCACGAGATCGTGCACAACGACCACGTGGTCGCCGATCTGAGGTCCAAAGGCGCGGTGTTCGTCGACGAACTCGAGCAGGTCCCCGACGATGCCACCGTGATCTTCTCGGCGCACGGCGTTTCGCGCCAGGTCTGGGAAGAAGCCCGCGCGCGCGGCCTGAACATCCACGACGCGACCTGCCCGCTGGTGACCAAGGTGCACAAGGAAGTCGCCAAGATGCGCGAGCAGGGGCGGCAGATCGTCATGATCGGGCACGCCGGCCATCCGGAGGTCGAGGGGACGATGGGTCAGTCGAACGACGGTATCCATCTGGTCGAGACCGTCGCCGACGTCGAGCGGCTCGACCTTTCGGCCGATACGCCGCTCGCCTACGTGACCCAGACGACGCTGTCGGTCGACGACTGCCGGACCATCATCGACGCGCTCAAGCGTCGCTTCCCGCTGATTGCCGAGCCGAAGAAACAGGACATCTGCTACGCGACCCAGAACCGTCAGGACGCCGTCAAATTCATGGCGCCGCAGTGCGATCTGGTGCTGATCGTCGGCAGCCCGTCGAGCTCCAACAGCAACCGGTTGCGCGAGGTCGCGCAGAAGCACGGCTGCGAGGCCCGGCTGATCGGCTCGGCCGCCGAGCTCGACCCGGCCTGGATCGCCGGCCGGCGCCGGATCGGAATCAGCGCCGGCGCGTCGGCGCCGGAGGTGCTGGTACAGGCGCTGGTCGCGCGGCTGCGCGAGCTCGGCGTGCGCTCGGTGCGCACGCTCGAAGGCGTCGAGGAGAAGGTTTCGTTCCCGTTGCCGAAGGGGCTGGCGGTGGCCTGATCGACGCCGGCGGAGGCGTCGGCAGCCCCGGATCGGCGCGCCGCGCCGGCGGTCGCCCGGTCAGCGCCAGCAGGGGCTGCCGGCGGCCGGCGTAGCACCCGCGACCAGCCGGCGGCCGCGCGAATCCATCCCGAAACTCGCGCAGTCGGCGTCGCTGATCGCCGACGGCCGCGGCGTCGCGGTCACCGTGAAGTCGACCGCGGTGACGCCGGCGCCCGGTGCGTAGGTCAGCTGGAATTTGCCCTGCGCCGCCGCGGTCGGGTTGTCGGCGCCCGAGTAGATCGGCGTGCCGGCGGTGGCGCCGTAGAGCGTCGCGAATGCCGCCGCGGTCGCGGGATACTCACCGTTCTGCGTGAAGCTGCGCTCGAGCAGTTGCGTCGCGCGCAGCAGCGCGGTCTTGGCCTCGGCACGCTGCGACTTGCGCAGCTGCCCGGTGTAGGTCGGGTAGGCGACCGCCGCCAGGATCGCGACCACCGCCGCGACGATCATCAGTTCGACCAGCGTGAAGCCGGCGGTTCGGCGGCGGTGGATCGCGGTTCGGTTGCTCATCGTTCGCTCCCTGCGGTTCTCGGCTGGTGGTCGCGGCCGCGCCGCGTCAGTGATTGACGATCTCGCGCCACTGCAGCCTTCCGATGCAGCCGCCGGGCAGCCGCTGCGTGCCGATCAGCCCGGACGAGAAGCTTTGCGCGCCGATCGGCGCGAGGCCGGCGTTGGCGCAGGCGTCGTTGGCGGTGCTGCCGGACGCGACGTTGGCCATCATCACGGTCAGCTGACCGAAGCCGCCGGTGGTCTCGCGGCGGCTCGCGAAGAAGTACGGCGGCGTCGAGCTGTCCGACGCGGTCTGGCCGAACCGCGACTGGTCGCCGAGCAGCGAGCCCGATTGGGCCTGGATCGAGCCGTTCGCGTCGCGATCGAAGCCGCCGAAGTTCGAGCGGCCGCCGGTCAGCGTCTCGAGCGCGTACTGGGCCTCCGAGCCGCCGCCTTCGCAGGCGATCGCCGACGGAATCGCGTTGACGAAGATCGCGAACGGTCCGACCAGCTCGGGACGATAGATGGTCCGTTCGCCGGTCGCCTGGCCGTTCGGCACGTCGAGGTACCAGCCGCGCTGCGGCTGCGTCGTCGCCGTCGGCCCGGTCGCGAGCGGGTTGCTGGTGCCGTAGACGACGTTGGTCCGCGGCGTGTCGGTGTAGTTCGGCACGTAGGCGGTGAGCAGCGAGAAGTCGATCGCCGCGACGTCGGCCTTGCCGTTCGCATAGGCGGTGTTGCCCTCGCGGACCAGTTCACCCTGTTGCATCAGCTTGGCCCGCGTGAGCAGCGGCTGGGTACCGGTGGTTTCGAACTTGTCCCACAGTCCGTACAGCGAATTGCGCTTGTAGCTGCCGGCGGCGGTCGCCAGGTCCGAGGGCTCGAGCAGCTTGCCGGTGCCGAACACGACCATCGCACCGTTGTAGTTCGGTCCGGTCGAGAGCGAGGGCGCCGCGGTGATCGACTGCGCGACGTTGTCGGGGCCGACTGCCTGGAACAGCATGGTCTGGTTGCCGCCCGAGGCCCATGCGGTCGGCGTCGCGGCGCCGATGTCGATCCGCCAGACGTAGCCGAGCAGATCGCCGGCGTAGAGCAGGTCGGCGGTGCCGTTGCCGTCCTTGTCGAAGCTGGCGATGCCGCCGACGCCGTTGGGCGCCGCGGCAGTTCCCTGCGGCAGGTCGATCCGGACATAGTCGACGCCGTGCTGCCAGCGGCCGTTGCTGCCGGTCGGGCCGGAGAGCTTCAGCATGAAGATCGCCGGCCGGCCGTCGGTGACGTTGCTGCCATCCGGATCGCCGGCGTTGTAACCGGAACTGAAGATCGCGTACCAGTCGCCGGAGTTGGTCTTGCGCAGGATCGGCTGGGTATACAGGTAGCCCATCCGGGGGTCGTCGGCTTCGGTGAACTCCCACTTGACCACCTGGCTCGCCGAAGCCTCGGTGATGCCCGACGGATCGGTGACGTCGAGCGCGAACACGCCCTGACCGCCGCGACCGAGCCCGCCGATCAGGTAGGTCTTCCAGCCGCCGCCGACCTGCACGTCCTGGGCCGTCAGCTGCCCGTCGACGAAGTAGCGATGCTGGTAGTCCTGCGTCATCAGCTGGTTCAGGTTCGGCACTACCGGGGTCGGCACATAGGCGAATACCTCGCGCCCGTCGACCGCCGAGAAGCCGTGCAGCATGCCGTCGTTGGCGCCGACATAGATCATCGGCGTCCGGCCGCCGTGGCTCGCGATGAACGACAGGTACGACGAGCCGCCGACACCGGCCGCCGGCTTGCCGACGTAGACCGGGCTGGAATTGACGATGTCGCCGAGCACGGTTGCGATCCGACGGCGGAATTGCGCGGCGCCGATGCCTTCGCTCGCGGAACTGCCGCGCAGGTAGTCGACCCGCTCGGTGCCGCGGCTGTCGATCGTGCCGACCGGCAGCCGGTCGAGCGCGGCCTTCTGGTCGGTGGCGAGGCTGTTGTAGCGGAACGGGATCGGCGCGCGCGTGTCCGAGCGCATCGACAGGATCACCCGGCTCTCGCTGTCGACGCCGCCCTGGTTCAGGCTAGCGGTTGCCGCGTTCCACTGCGCGACGCCGATCGCGCCGGTCGACGAGATCGGCAGCGCCTCGAGGCTGCCTGACCAGTCGCCGCTGTTGAACTTGGCCTGGTAGACCGCCGAGCCGGCGACGATGCGCGTCGACGAGGCCTGCAGCGCCGACAGCGACGACTGCTCGGAAATCAGCTGGAACGTCCGTTCCAGGCCGAGCTCGAGGCCGAGCGGGTTGTCGACCCGGAAGTAGTTGTCCGGTACGCCGTCGGGGGTGTCGGAGCCGGTGAAATTGTTGCGCTTGTCGTACTCCGACGGCTGGATCACGCCGTCGACGGTCGTGCTCGAGGTCGGCCGGCCATCGCCGTTGGTGTCCTCGAAGCCGCCGAACAGCGCCGCGTAATAGAGCGGATCCTCGAGCGACTTCGCCGGCGGGGTCGAGGTCAGGTTGTACTCGGCGGTGGTCGGCGGGTCGCTCGATTTGCAGTTGTTGCAGCCACCGGTCGCGTTCAGCTGCGTGCTGCCGGTCACGACCATGCCTGGCGTCGGGTCGTTGTAGCTGAAGTTCAGGATGCCGCTGTGGAAGTGCAGGCCATCGCGGTCGGTGCCGCTGATCACGTAGCCGAAGCCCTGCGGGTTGGCGGTTGCGTCGTAGATCGCATCGGTGGTCACGCGCAGCCGGCCGTTCGGATACAGCGTGCTCGGCTTGATCATCTCGTAGCTGATCAGTCCCCACACGTCCATGTCGTAGTCGCCGCCGGCCTCGCTGTCTTCCCAGCTGACCATGATGTCGCCGTACGAGCGATCGGCTTCCTCGACCTGGCGGACGATCCGCGCGTCGACCAGCGCGCCGCCGCCGCCGTAGGTCCCGTTGGTCAGCCGGTAGGCCGGCTGGATCACGACGCGCGGCTCTTTCTCGCCCTGGAACTTGACCGGAATCCGCGGAATGCCGCCGGCGATCGAGACACCGTAGGTGTCGACGTGCAGCGCCGGCCGCTTCAGCTTGGCCGCGCTCGACGGCAGCGTGATGTCGGTCCGGATCCGGTTGGTATGCGCGTGATACGCCATCCCCGCCATCAGGTACGAGCCGTTCAGCGTCGGGCCCTCGGGGCAGATGCCGAGCACGTCGCCGAGCCCGGTCAGGGTCTTGCCCGAGCAGATCTGGTAGCCGCTCGACGACGAGGAGGCGCCGACAGCGTTGCCGTAGAAGTAGCTGCCGCTCAGGCCCCACAGGCTGCCGACCGTGTCGGTCAGCTGCTTGGCGGTGCCGGGATTGCCGTCCATGAACGACAGCGATCCGATCTCGTCGTCCTGCTCGTTGGTCGAGACCGCGCCGTTGACCACCAGCACGTTCAGCGGCGCGCAGTAGTTGCGTTCCGACAGCAGCGCCTTGCTCTGCGTCGGCCACTGCGCGGTCGCGAGGCCGGCGATCACGCTGCTGTCGTTGGCGTTGAATGCCGTCGACGGCGCCGGCTGGCCGGCGAAGTAGCGCAGGCTCTCGTAGTACGCCTCGGACATCGGATTGCCCCAGCTCTTGCACTCGCCAGTGGTGTTGAGCGCGCGCTGATACGGGCAGTTGTCGTTGCTCGGGCTGCCGAAATAGGTGCCGTCGTTGTAGCTGTAGCCGGCGATCCGCAGCTTCGACAGCGTCTGGTTGATCGAGCCGCCCTGCAG